>NHCZ02000015.1:70710-85174 GCA_002167345.2 bacterium TMED46
AANNTACANTAATATNAGTTNCATTAGCAACNAATATANTCGATATGAGCGTTTTAACTTTANNAAATTATNAAACAAATANNATTTAGTTNTGNNTGTAACCAAAAANNGATGNGAATTTAGCTATCTTGAAAATTTGAAATTNATCTTAAGCAAAGCAAAAAANGTTGAATTATAGAAAAGTCATNTCCATTTTATTCTCTTCAATTTCTTTATCNACANNCNACACTTTATAAACGTTAGATCTNGGATAAAACTGAAGTGAACGATAATACTCTCCATTTCTGAAGTGAACTGCAGCGCCACCATCAATGGCATATCCAGGCACGGCATTACCTTTTTTTAACATTTCATGGACGCTTGGTCTGCGGTCTTTTTCTTCTTGGTAATGAGGGCACGCCATCCCNTTAAGAAAACCAAGGCATTCCATTGGGTTTAAATTACTTGCCCAGGAGTCCGTAATGCCCTGATCAAACCAGCAAATAGCACCCGCGCTGACCCCTGACAAGACTGCGCCTCTTTTGTATGCTTTCAGNAATAATTTATCCAATTTCCANTCACGCCATACTGCCAACATGCTCTTNGTATTACCACCGCCAACATATATTATATCAGCCTTATTTAGAATGCTATCAAGCCTTGGAGTTCGTTGGAAAAATGTTATATGAGAAGGGTTGCAGTTNANTTTGGAGAAACAGGANTAGAAGTTTACTATATAGGNCTTATCCTCTGCGCTCGCTGTAGGTATAAAAACAATGTTTGGTTTTTCTTTATTCGCTTGNGATAAAATATATTTTTCTATCTTATTGTGTTTAGGATTGCGGCCAAAACCTCCNCCTCCAATAGCNATGANATGNCCTAATTCCATNTATTGATTNACGCTTAAATGATTAACGATTCTAGAACTNTTTTTAAATGTATCAAGNTCAAGGAGCTTCCCATCCCTTGTNGCTATNATCGTATCTCCCTCATTTACATATATAATTTTCCCTGATGTATTATTCTCAACTTTCATCTTTCCATCCAGAACCGTCAAAATAGAATAAGTGTTATTATCAAAAAATAGCTCATCTCTGTATTCAGCAATAAAATGGGCGCCCTTTGCAGTTATCGTAGCAGTTGGCGCATTTAAAATAAAATCACTATCATTATTCTCTTCCATTTTTACAACCACTTTACCGCCAAAGAGAGCCATGCCGGGGAAAATNCNTTTATCACTTTTANTATCNACAANCTTTATTACAGAGTTTTCATANACATTAACCAANCATTTTTCATAAATGGTCAGAAAGGCTANGGACTCATTTTTTTCCACNNTGATCTTATCGCCATTGAATATTGAATCACCTTTACGTATANTNCCATTTCTAACAGGNCCTTTTCTTTCAAGNTCTCCATTGGCAATAGTGCANAAAGCTATACTTTCTGACCTTGAAAGACTNATTTCTTGGCATAGGTGAAACATTACAAAAATTCGAATTATTATTTTAAATTTCATTTTATATCTGGTATTATACTAAAAGAGTATATGATTTTATAACCTTTGAAAAAATCAAAGAAATCCTGTAATTTTATATNATTGGGATTTGAAGGAAGACAAAGTTTTCAATTTTTTTTGACGCACCTGATACGACTTTTATCACCCCTTAGAGGGCCAAAATTTTCCCTCCTTCTTTTATCTCACAAAACTATACAGGCTTAAATTAAAGCCTTCGCTTANGGACGNATTATTNGTTACGTGCTTGGACGCTATATTTTACTGCCCAAAGCGATACAAATAACATAGGTGAGCTATGCATAAAGAAATATTTATTAATGAGAGTATGGGGGAAACCCGAATAGCCATTCAAGAAGATGGACAGCTTGTAGAGGTATATGTCGAAAAACAAGATAACCATCGTATGGTAGGAAATGTCTATAAAGGTAAAGTTGAAAATGTATTACCTGGCATGCAAGCNGCATTTGTTGATGTNGGCTATGAATTAAATGCTTTCCTTCCATTTTCNGAGATAGGTTCTGATGAATATCTTCTTGAGGAAAATGAAGGAAAAAGAAATCGTAATAATAAAAATATNAAATACGATAANATAGAAGTTGACCTTAAGAAAGATCAAGAAATATATGTTCAGNTCATCAAAGAACCTTTTGCAGGAAAAGGTCCTCGAGTAACNACAGAAGTTGCATTACCTGGTAGNCTTTTAGTTCTTGTCCCAAATGCCAGTTATATTGGAATCTCAAAGAAAATATGGGACAAGTTTGANCGCCGAAGATTAAAAAAGATNGCACAAAAGCTACGGGTAGGCAATATTGGTATAATCATACGGACTGTTGCTGAGGGAAAATCAGAAGAGCATATTGAAAATGACCATAAACAATTAATTGATAATTGGAATAAAATTGAAAATAAAGCAAATAANGAAGATGCACCCGTACTTGTCTATGAAGATTTAGAAACAGCCTCTAGCGTGGTACGGGATCTTTTGACTCCAGATGTAGAAAAAATCATTATTGATTCTAAAAGGCTNTNTAAGAAAACACAAAAATACTTAGAGGATGTTTCNCCAAGCCTGCTTGATCGCCTTGAGCTGTATAAACTCAAAGCACCTCTTTTTGAAAGCTTTGGAATTGAGTCTGATATTGAAAAATTAATGAGGCCCAAAGCTTGGCTTAAAAGCGGTGCTTACCTAATTATTGAAAAAACAGAGGCCATGGTCGTGGTGGATGTTAATAGTGGTCGATTTGTAGGTAAAAAACTACATGAAGAGAATTCTTTAAAAATCAATCTCGAAGCGGCAAGGGAAGTTGCAAGACAACTAAGACTAAGAGATCTATCTGGCCTAATAGTGATTGATTTTATTGATATGAAATATGAAGAAAACCGAAAAAAAGTTTATCATGAATTAAGAAGAGAATTGAGAAAAGACCGGGCAAAGGTTGCGGTTGCTCCAATTACAGAGTTCGGCCTTCTAGAAATGACACGTCAGAGAATCAGAGTAAGCCTACTGGATTCTATGAGTGAAGAATGTCCCACATGTCATGGCTCAGGAAGAATAATCTCGCAGGAAACCCTTATTACTCGAATTGACCACTGGCTGCGGAGATACAAAAGCAAACATCGTTCTCTAAGGCTTGAGCTAGAGCTACACCCTGAAAATGCCGATTATCTTGGTGGAGAAAAAAGGCATGTATTAAGAGGACTTATGTGGCAAAACTTCGTACACCTTAAAATCAAATCAAACCCAGATGTACCTCAAGATGAATTTAGTTTCATTCGTACAAAAGACGGTGTAAACGTAACGCAAGAAATGAACCTTGAAAAGGATAACTCGTCCTAGTATATTTGCCGTCTTTTTTAGGGTTAAACATGTATGCAATTATAAATATATCAGGTAAGCAATATAAAGCTTCGGAAGGAATTAAGGTTCGTGTTGCTAAGCAAACTGGAGACGCAGGAACGACCTTGACATTTGATGAAGTTCTTATGCTTAATGATGGAAAAAAAATGGAGTTTGGTAACCCCACAGTCCAAGGGGCCAAGGTCTCCGCTGTAATCCTAGACCACGGAAGAGATCGAAAGATCCTGGTTTACAAGAAAAAGAGACGTAAGGGCTATCAAAGAAAAAATGGGCACCGTCAATGGTATACAGATATTGAAATTAAAAAGGTCGAAGGAACTGTTTCTGCTAAATCAGCCCCTGTTTCAAAAAAATCAGCACCAGTTATTGAAAAATCATCAGAGGAAGAGGAATAGCATATGGCACATAAGAAAGGTCAAGGTAGTTCAAGAAATGGTCGTGATTCAAACCCAAGTTACCTGGGGTTAAAGGTAGCTGATGGACAATCAATACTCGCTGGGACAATTATATTAAAACAGCGTGGAACCAAGTTTCATCCTGGATCAAACGTAAAACGTGCGAATGATGATTCTCTATTTGCAACCTCAGATGGGGTAGTACGATTTGGTAAAAAAGGTCGAAATCGAAAAATTGTAACGGTCATTAATAGCTAGCTTTTAAAAAACCCCTGATGGGGTTTTTTTTTAAAAAAAAGTAAAATAATTTAATTATGGGACGTAAAACAATCACATTAATTGGAGGAGGCCAGATTGGTGGAAATCTAGCACTATTGGCTGCTCAAAAAGAATTAGGCGATGTGGTTATTTTTGATATACCTCAGGCTGAAGGAATGGTTAAAGGGAAAGCACTAGATCTCATGCAACTTCGCCCACACGATGGCTATGATTCTGATATCATGGGTACATCTGATTGGAATGATGTGAAAAATTCCGATGTGTTCATTATAACTGCTGGTATTCCAAGAAAACCTGGCATGAACAGAGAAGATCTACTTGGGATTAATTTGGGCATTATGAAAGATGTTGCAAGTAATATAAAAGAAAACGCACCCAATGCATTTGTAATTGTTATCTCAAACCCTCTTGATGCTATGGTATATGCTTTTCATAAGGTTTCTGGCTTCTCTAAAAATCAGGTAGTAGGTATGGCTGGAGCACTTGACAGTGCTCGTTTTCGTGCCTTTATTGCGATGGAGACTGGCTACTCAGTTCAGGATGTGACATGCATGGTTCTCGGAGGACATGGTGACACCATGGTGCCTATCAGTAGACTAGCCACTGTGGGTGGTGTACCTGTAACTGATTTGATTACAGACAAAAGGCTAAAAGAAATAGAGGACAGAACCCGAGTGGCTGGTGGCGAAATCGTAAAATTATTTGGTAATGGATCTGCGTTTTATGCACCAGCCCAATCTGCAATAGAGATGGCTGAATCATATATAAGAAATAAAAAAAGAGTCATCCCATGTGCATCTTTGTGTGAAGGTGAATTTGGTATTAATGGTTATTTTATTGGTGTGCCGACTGTTATTGGCTCAGGTGGTGTTGAAAAAATACTAGAATTCACACTAAATGATAATGAAAAAACTGAATTGGATANNACNCTTGAAGCGGTGAAAAAAACTGTAGCTGAGACAGGNCTCTAAAANTTNAATCTNAAAACAAAAAAAGCTCCTCCNAAGGGAGCTTTTTTTGTTTACAATACAAGTGTAAATTGANTNANCNAGTGNAAAATCAATTAAAATCCTTNATACTACTTTTTTTTTATTTTACATCTTATTTATGTGGAGAAAATAAACCTCAAAGCATAGATAGCCGTGGGAGTTCATCTACACGTGTCAAACAAACCTATAGATTTGATAAATTACTTGATGATGGATCATATACCATTTCGATAGAAAATATATCAGGAAATGTAAAATTACGGGGGCATGAAGGTTCAGGAGCGAAACTGACCTTAACAAAGATAGCCCATGGTATACCAGAAAATGAGATAGATGAGGCTCACAAACTAGCTAGAGCATTTATAACACATTTTGAGAATGAAGAACTCGTACTTATCTCAGGAGTTGAAAAGAATCTATATAAAGGCTCCGCTGAGAATGAATTTGAACTAGAATTCCCAAAAAATATAAATCTAAATTTTCAACTGCTTGGCGGTGATATTGATATCTCTAATATTAATGGAGAGTTGATTTTAGAGACCCAAGGTGGTGATATATCGATAGAGTCTTGTGAGGGACGTATTGAAACTAAAACTGAGGGTGGTGATATCCAGATAATTAATGTGCATGGTGTTATTCGTTCTCACTCTTATGGAGGAAGTCTAAAGGCCTCCAATGCTAGTGGAGAGATTTACTTATCATCTATAGGTGGAAATATTAATTTAAATCAAATAACTGGTATAACAGATGTACAGACAACTGGAGGCTCGATAACCCTTTTTAATGTAAGTGGAGAAAAAATAGGCTGTCGAACCTCGGGCGGTTCTATTCAAGGAGAAAATTTATCAGGCAATATAACACTGAATAGCTCTGGGAACAGTATTGATGCTTCAACCATAAATGGCCAGGTAAACCTCTTTACATCTGGAGGGTCTATAGTTGTAGATGATCTCAAAGGAATATTAAAGTGTGAAGCTTCATCTGGCAATATTGAGATGACAGATATAACAGGAAGTGTTGATTGCGTTACCTCAGCTGGTAATGTTTCATTAGAATTGGTCTATGACTCTTCCACAAAGGATAATAATATCCACTTAGAGACACATGCTGGTGATGCTTTTATAAATATTCCTGAAGGGCTTGAGGGGAATATCAATAGTACTATATACCAGGCTGATTCAGAAAAAGATCTTAATTGTGAATTCCCATTACTAACTAAAATAAGCGATAAAACAATTACAGGTAGAGGTAAAATCGGNGGAGGAACNATCCCNATTAATATTGAAGTTTATAATGGCTCCATAACAATTANNCAGGACTAAAANATATTCTNNGTATCTATTTTAGCATTTTTAATATTTTTTCAACAAGTTTTTCAATNCCCTCAGCTNTTTCCTTTATNGATCTAGCCTCAACATAGGCNGGAGTGGANACAATATTATTCTCTTGGTCTACTACAATNCCTGTCGCNCCCACCTCTTCTGTNTGGATTCCCATGGATTGAATATCTTTTGANATGGTNTTATTGAATCCTCCTGTCAATTTCCCCGTTCTTCCCATATTCTGAAGAATTTTAGATACCATTACAGGAGNAATGCATATTGCACCAAGAGGCTTTCCTGATTCAATAATTTCACGAACCAATCTTTCAACATCATTGATCACAGTACAGTTAGCGCCCGTCATAGCATAGTCAAATATGTTTTTTGCCATGCCTGTCCCACCTGGGAATATTAATGCATCCAGTTCTTCACCTTTAACAGTCCCCACAGGAANAATATCACCCCTTGCAATTCTTGAAGCTTCTACTAAAATATTTCTTGCTGGCTCTATTGTATCTCCATTGAAATGGTTAATCACATGGAACTGATCCATATCTGGGGCCATTATTAAGGCCTCGGCTCCGGCGCGATCTAGAGCCAAAAGCGTTATGACAGACTCGTGTATTTCAGAGCCATCATTTGCACCACACCCTGCTAATACGACTCCAATTTTTGGCATTATAACTCCTTTTAGTTTTGGCCTATGTTTCTTTTAAGGCCAACATATTTTGTTCTTTTTACTGCTGAACCTTTGAAAATTTTTTTAAAATNTTCTTCGCTTAAATTATCCCAATCATCTCTTTTAAAATTAGCGATTTCTTCTCTGGGCTTGAATTCATCGAGACCTGTTTTAATAGAAAATTTCTCATTCCAAGGACATACTTCTTGACAAACATCACATCCATATATCCATCCGTGAAGATCAGACTTGCCCTCAGGTAAGTCACCCCTATGCTCTATTGTTAAGTAAGAAATACATTTTCTTGCATCTATTTTATACTCANCTAAAGCTTGAGTAGGGCATGATTCTATACAGGCCATACATGTCCCACACAGGTCTTNTTCAAAAGGTCTATCATATTCCAATTTTAAATCAAGTATCAATTCACCCAAGAATAACCAACTACCATGATCACGACTTATTAGGTTTGTATGTTTACCAAGCCAACCTATNCCTGCTCTTTGAGCCCATACCTTGTCCATCACTGGAGATGTATCAACACAAACTAATCCTTTTACTTTAGAATTNTTTTCTGTNATCCAATTCAAGAGTTGGAAAAGTCGTTTTTTCATTACTATGTGATAGTCATCTCCCCAAGCATAATTGGAAAATTTATAATCTGATTTAAGATCATCTTGTTCATTCCCAGTATAGTAATTCATTCCAACTGCAATAACAGAACGTGCCTCAGGAAAATAGGTATGAATGTTACCTCGTTCATCTTTCCTTTTCGCTATCCAATCCATAGTTGCATGATTGCCTTGCATTAACCATGAATCTAAATCTGACTTCTCTTTTGGAGTTTTTTCTGCTCGCGCTATACCAACTTTTTGAAAGCCCAGTTCTTCTGCCTTTTTCTTAATAGATTTAGAGGAAATTTTCATTACCAGAATTTAATGGATAGTATGACTCCTGAACGATTTCAAAAGATCAAAAAAATTTTACATAAACGCCAGCCCGACCTGACGATTATAATGGATAATGTGCATAAACCTCATAACCTAGCAGCTATTATCCGGTCATGTGATGCCATTGGCATTGGTCAGATACATCATATATCAAAAAATCATAATAAATTAGGTGTCAATCTTAAGGCTGCAAGTGGATCCAACCATTGGGTCAAACTTCATACTCATGAAAATAAAAAAAAGTTATTTACGAAGCTAAGAAATCAAGGTCANACTATTTTTGCTGCAAACAATAGTNTAAATGCAATTGATTTTCGTAAAGNGAACTATACAAATGCTTCAACTATCATNTTGGGGGCTGAGTTAGATGGNGTTTCAAATGAGGCAATTAACCTTGCAGATNAAGAAATAAGAATACCCATGGAAGGGATGGTTGAAAGTCTTAATGTGTCTGTCGCAAATGCGGTCATACTATTTGAGATACAACGACAAAGACAGAAGGCTAACCTTTATAAAAAAAAACGCATAGACGATGATGAATATGAGCGTTTACTTTTTGAATTTTCTTATCCAGAGGTAGCTGAAATACTAAATAGAAATGGAAAGACCTATCCAAAATTAGATAAAGATGGTCAGATAATAAACTGAATGGAGCTCTTAGAAGTTTATCCCAATGAAGATTTTATTGAAGATTCCTTGGGAAGAGACAGGTATAGTGAATGTTTTAGAATAACCTTGTTTATTATAAGTAAGTGTTTGCTGATCTTCAAAACGCTCGCTTGAAAGTGAATACCCATAAGCAAGGCCATAGCTAGATGTCCTTGATATATTGAAAAAAATATCAAATCCAAACTCCTCCAATCCTTGACTTGCGATGCCTATGATTGAACTATCGAAGATCAGTCCTGGAAACAATGCATTCAAATTCAAAATACCCAGATAATTAGGAGAAAGACCATCCTCTAAACCTAAAAAAACAACCCCTGTGATGGATTTAGAATTGAGCCCAAGGAATACCTCATGAAGCATCCCATTACTATTCAGTTCATAATAATTTGAGTAACCACCACCTATTAACATGTTTGGTGAAACCTCTTCCATAAACCCTAATGAAGTATTTAAGGTAGTATTTGTTCCTAGCTGAGTAATACCTGATGTTTCGAGGAATAATCCGCTTCTTGTTTGAATCTCAAAAAATCCATCTATTTCAAAATCTGACGTCCCAAAGTTGGCATAGATACCTGAGCTCATTCCAAATTCATTTTCTGGTATAGGACTATTTTGTCCTGATTTTTGTCCTAAAATTATGGAAAAAATTATTAAATAAAAGAGAGATCTCATTCCCTTCACCTCCTGATTTTTAATCGTAAATTATCAGAGGCAATAGATCCAAAAAAACCAAATCCACCTTCAATACCAACAGATCTTCCTTTTGTTGTTGGGTAATTCAATAACGCATTAGAATATTCCCCCATTTCACCTGTAACAAAATATTCATAATAGTTGTCATCCATGGCAGTAAGACGAATAAAATAATCCTTAGTTTCAACTTCCTCAAAGGCTTGTTCACAGAATTCACTAAAAATACTTCTTGAGTCTTCAGAATCATCTCCTAAATCGATTATAAAAGGATTAAAATACCCTCCGCACCAATTAGTTATTGATGTATCTTCCCACCAATTGCCAAAAACAACTTCTCCAGTGACCATTGCCATGCCCATTGTTTGAGTCCAATGAATATCAAAAGGCTCATTTACAATTACAGTATCAACAGACCTTCCTTGCATCGAAAGAGAATCCAGTACTGGGTGAGCTGGGGTTGTAAGGGAACCTGAAACCACATTATAGCCAGGAGCAGAGATACTTAGGCTATAATTTGTCTCGGGCTGAGGGATGAATGTACCAGTTGTATCAACATAAAAATTGATATGAATATTATTAGTATCATAAATAGTTGTGTCCCAATTAATTGTAGTCCCATAAAAAGTAAAAGTTGTGTCAAAATATATTGTATCAATGAATGTGATTTTATCAATATAAGAAAATTCATAATTATTACCTTGGTCATCGATTAGATCAACTGAGGCATTTTTTATGAGTGCAGCAGGTTGATAAATAGAGTCTACCACCCAGTAACCATCTTGTAGATCATCTTCGCATTCCCAGCAGTCATCATTATCACAGTCACACCAGTATAGAGTATCAACATAAGAAAGATTTTGTGAGGCCTCATCCAAATCGGTTGTTCTATATAGTCCAATATAACTTGGAGAGTCTTCATCTATATTAATCAAGCCAAAAACATTCAAAACATGATCATAATCTGACTCCAGATCTTCCCATTCAAGATCTGGATATAAACATCCCGTTATGCAGATCAATATTAGACCAAAAGCAAATTGATTTATTCGTTTAAAATTCAAATTTGATCCCAAAAGTGAAGATTAAAGGGAACATTGGGACAGGCCTACGCCGAACACCTAACTGATCTCCTGAAATGGGATCTGTGTTGTTATCATAAGTGTATTGTAGGATATTAAGATTCTGTGTCACATTCATTATCTGCCAGTAGGTATCATATTCCTGGCCAAATAAATTTCCACCCTTACGAGTTAAACCAACATCAACTCTAAAATAACCATTATAACGTTCTGTATTCTTTTCACCCACTATATAACTATCATATGGATACCAGGTCGAATTACTTTTGAGATCCTGTTCCCACTCATATACTCTTCCTAATATTTTCGTATATGGATTTCCACTTGATTGAGTAAGCCCCGTACTGAATTCAAGATCTGATGACAACTCAAAATTTGCAACAATGTTAAGTGTATGCGTCCGATCAAAATTAGGATAGTGCCACCCACTTGGTTCATTGTAATATTTAGTTATTGCATAGGTATACCCCACCCAACCATTGAATCTTCCTGAAGATTTTTTCATAAGTAACTCTATGCCGCGACTATTGCCTTTCGTATCCCAAAATTCATTCATACTAGAATCACTATCTGCACCCTCCACGGTATTTGTATTTTCTTGTTTTAGTGTTAGCAGATTATCAAAATCCTTATGATACACTTCTAACCGATAAAAAATATTCCTTGGGGACATATACTCCAAACCACTGATAATATGCTGAGCAATACTTGCTGGCTTATCTTTTGGAATACCGAGCCAAAGCTCTACTAACCTAAGATTCTCATCTTGATTATTTGCTGTAGTAAGAAATTGATGATAAAGACCCCAGTTGAGTTTAAAAGCAATGTCTTGAGAATAATGATACTTCATACTCAACCTTGGATCAAAATAGAGTTTACTATGTAGATTGTAATGGGTACCTCTAAGCCCTAATTGAAACTTTAATTTTTCTGAAAAGTCCCACTTGTCTTGTGCAAAAAAAGCTATTTCACGCGTGTTATTTATTATAGAAAGTAAACTAAGATCGAGCGATGTATCTTGAGTAGCAAAACTAATATCAAGCCCAAGGTCAAAGTTCACATCCTTTACTTGAAAGCCACTAGTGACCGTATGACCCTTCGCTGCTTGCCAAGTAAGTTCTGTCTCAAGCGTATTATCCTTTATTATATCAAAGGCTCTAAATGTAATATCTGAGAATAAGACTATAGTAGAATCAGTAAATGTATACGTATTCCTATCTAGAGAGTTAAGCTCAAAATCAAATCTATATCTACTATGTGATAAAAACGTCTTAGCAACTATGTCTGGAGCAATGATCCATCGCCAAGTGAGTCCATTTGTATGGTTCCCCCATGGCCATTTAACACCAAAGCCAGTTTTTGATTCAACATCTACACTTGCCCCTGAATATTCAAGGGTCTCTTGAAAAGAAAAGTCAACTATATCATCACCATAGAATCGAGAGTAAGTAAGACGATGATCTTGGTCTACATCTAAATTGACTTTAACCTGATAATCATAAAAGTGATATGGAAATTGAAAATATATGTTAGAGCCATCACTCTTTTGACCAATGGGGATCTTAAGCGCATCAATTACCGTATCAAAATAAGTTCGCCGACCAGAAACCATCCATGAACCTTTCATTCCTTTCCAGTTTGGTAATGGACCCTCAATAAGCCCTTTACTAGAAATTAATGATATATTTGCAGAACCTTTGACTTCTCCAGTGTTTCCTTCACGATTTAGGACATTGAGTATAGCGCCCATTCTCCCACCATATCGTGCCGGGAATCCCCCTGCATGGAAATCAGCTTCTTTTATGGCATCTGTATTAAATGTTGAGAAGATACCCCCTAAGTGATATGGATTATATACAGCTATACCATCTAACATTATTAGGTTCTGATCAGGGGTGCTGCCTCTAACATATAGTGCGCTAGAAAAATCACTAGTTGTTTGAACACCAGGTAACATTTGGAGGGTCCTAAATACATCTGGCTCAATAAATGCTGGTGCGGAGTTGATCTCCCTAATATCCAAAGATATTTGGCTACTCTCCATCGATCTTTCGAATTTTTGACGCTCTGCAGTTACCAAAACCTCTGAAGTTTGAATGACCTCTTCTATCAATCGAATATCTAATCGTACTGGCTTATCCTCAATTATATTTATATCTTGTTTGAATAAACCATATCCGATCATAGTCGCATTTATCTCATATTCGCCGTTTGGTATATTTGATATGACAAAATACCCATCTCTATTGGTCGCTGCACCCAGATTTGTATTACTTAAAAATACATTTGCATAGGAGATGGGCTCTCCATTTCGGTTATCTCTAACAAAACCATTTATAGTAGATGTGTTCTGTGAAAATATAAAAGAAGAAAAAATAATTACGCTATAAATTTTAGCTATTTTCATTAAAATGTAAACTAAACTATAAAGCCCTGATAGAATTTAATCTATTTACAATGCAACTCAAGTTCTAAGGCAACTCTAGCAAATGCTTGTCCCATTTTTATAAAACCATCTGTATCATAATGCCAGGCATCTGGTAAAAAGTTATAGGATTCTATATCTTTGACATAACCTGCGCATGGGTCAGTTTTTGTAAACGTTTCCTGAGCCAGATGCACGGTTGAAATATAAGGCTGAGTTGGAGCTCCATCATCATACATTTGACTATCATTTATCTTTCCTATGATTACTGGTAAGTCATTTTTTCTCATTGCAGCACGAAACAGATCCATTAATCGATTGAGATTTGTTAAATATGCATCTGCTGACTCTTGAGAGTGCTCGGCATCAGATTCTCCCTGCATCCATATAATTCCAGATGGTATAAGTTTATCTAACTTCCCATCATAATTTATATCATGGATATCAAAAGCATTTTTTATAGTAGCTAGTGCATTATCATAATGATTGATCCCCTTCTGGTCAGGATCCCAGTTTCCATAACCAGCTCCTTGAAAAAGTGAAGTGCCACCAAAGCTGTATTTTATTATTGCTACTTTTTACCTTGTTCAACTAAAGAATTAGCGAATGAAAGCTCTGGACCAAAACGTTCTGATAAATCATTGGATTTACCATTGGTTTTAAATCCATACCCATGACCAGGTTCAACTGGAGACCAATTACCAACTCCTCTATTTGGGCTGCCTTCATTATCACGATTCCCATCAAATATCATAGCATTTGAAATAATTCCATCTAAGCTGTCTGGCAGTTCAGAATTATAGCCAAATCCATCCATATTTGATTGGCCTCCAAAATAATACACATTCCAAACCTCTTGTTCTTCACTTTTGCAAGAAAGGAATAGACTAAGAAAAAAGCCTATTGTTGAAAAATATAATATTTTCATTTTTAAAATATTTTATAACCCTAATAATATTTGAACCAGTGATGCTACATCAGATATATTAACATATCCATCATGATTTACATCTGCAGGAGGAGTAGTCTCGTAACCGTAACCATAGATCATATCAGCTATTATTAATACATCAGTAATAGTTATCATCTGATCAAAGTTAACATCTCCGAATGTATAGTATGGGAAAAGGTAATCACTAGCATATTTCTGACAACGTGCAATCATTTGGCCACCATCAAAATCATAATCCCAAATTATACTTGGAGGTTCACCACTCACTTCAAAAATACGTGCAGCAGTAGCAACTGTAATAATTGTATTTCCGTTGGGCAATCTAAAAGCACCTGACTGTATCCATGCGAAAAAGTCTCCAATATACATCCAAATTGGTTCTTCTGGTCCATATGTGCTATTTGAATTGAGGTCATAGGTGTTACTTCCATTTAATGGCGTAGACAACTCGTACACTGCAGACTGCCACTCACCATTAACAAAATTATTAAATAGAATTAGGTTCCCTTCCCCAGGAGACCCTGCAGGTATCCAGTTCACACCATGCTGGGCATCCAACTGCTGGTCATCACTGGTCCCCTGCCCATATACCTGCGGATTACCCCAACGATATAACAGGTCACCTCCCATATGAGAGTTACCACCTGCATGTGTAGCAGCTTCTTCTGTCGTCGTA
>NHCZ02000016.1 GCA_002167345.2 bacterium TMED46
TTTTGACGAAAAAACATTTAAGTCAAATGCAAATACACAATGCTTTCTATTGTCTATTTTTGGACCACAGTTCTGGGAAGATACTGATAGAGGAACACTAAACATATATTTTGCTCCCGAAAAAGAACAGCTTGACCCCTTTAAAGAACTTTTATTTAGTCTTATGGATAAGAGATTGGAAGCTCTTGAAAGAGATGTGAAATTTCTTTCTCTTGAGGTGGATAAGCTGATGCAAAAACGTAAACGCCAAGATGGGTATTTAAATGATGCAGACAATGAAAGAATGGAAGAACTGCAGAGAAAAATATCTGCGCGGGAAAAAACAGATGAAGAGAAACCAATAGATTGGACAGTGAAGCATGATATCCTTTATTCCCTACTTTGTATATCTTTCTTTGCTGATCAAGAAATAGACGAATCTGAAAAAAGTGCTATTTTTGAAAGTTATAAAATATTTGTTCCCAAAATAAACAACGAAGGATTTAATAGAGATTTTGGAATGACAACTGAAAAGTTCATTAAGCTTGAAACTGAGGAGTTACGACAAAAACAATTTGATGATTCGCTTTCTAATGTAAAAGATACAGAAGAGTATGATGACAAAAATTTAGATACTCTTATTAATTGCTATATTGATATTGCGAATGCGGATGACTTCATTCATGAGAATGAGGTCACCCTTATACAACATGCAATAAAGATATGGGGATTAGATATTGTAGTCAACAAACCTAAATCAGGCGAAAAACTGCAAATAGAAGAAATTTAGTATGCTATCTTGTTAGTGCGAAGAAGAAAGCTTGGGTCAGGTTAGATATATCGCCACTAGCAGTTGCTAAGTTATTAACTGCAGATTTTGCAACTTCGAAATACACCGAACCACCAATCTCAGGATTGTCTTTTACAATATTAGTAAAATCTTCTAAACTAAGAATCCCATACTTTAATGGAGTTGTTGCATTGACATGGGCAGTTCGTATAGCATTATCAAGCACCAGAGAGAATTCTCCTATTCCAAAAGCAGGGGCCTCCACCACAAATACAGTAGGCTCTGTCTCTGGCTCAGCTGCTGGACGAGGGTCTGTGGTCTCAAGCCTGATAATTGGCTTTCTTGATGTTGCAAACCCACTAGCTGTCTTTACCATCATATTTTTTGACACCTCTACTTGACCCTGAAAAACCAAGACCATTGTATCTCCTGTATCACCTTCAGTTAGAAGTTGCTCTTTTGGTTCACATTCTTCTATATCAACCACGCTCGCAATTTTAGCACACATGTCAATATGGACTTTGCTAAAATGATTGATCTTTTGTATTTGCTCTGGCGTTGGATTCATATCTTACCTCAAGACCAATGCACTATGTTTTTCATCAACCTTATAATCATCTGCAGGATTAATCTCAACAATGACGTGCTCATCGCTTGTTAGATTTATCCCTGCGCCATCTAATTGTTCTTTTATCATATTTCTAATCAAAGGACTCCCACTTTCTCCCATCTGTTCATCTAGACTAAAGCCTGCTTTCCGAATAGCATATCCTACCAGAAGCCAACCATATTTAAACTTATAGAAGGCTGATATTTTATTGTGTGTTTGTCCACTTAATGTTTTTGGTATTCTAACTTCTTGGAGTCCTTTATCTTCTTCTTCTTGTAATATCAAATCATCAAAAAACTGGGGGACACCTGGATCAGTAACGTGCTTTGCTAAAAGGTGCGGTACATGTTCATCAGGGATAACAATCTCATTAGCATTTGCTCTTTGAAGATGGGATACATTTTCCACATCCAGAACATGGGCTATAACATTACAGGATTCTGAAATAGACTTAGCGGTAAGGCAGGTTAAAACTGTTTTATCCTCATCTGGGTCTTCATGTGGTAGCAATCCTGAGTTGTCTGGCAAAATCATAAATGTGCCCGCTTTATCTAGAAAGGCCTTCCTCAAAACGGACTCATTTGTAAAGTTTTCTGGAATATGGGAGATGTCTAACCTCTCATATCCTGCAATAGCACGCTGAATGATATCTTTGTCAGTCTCATTCACCAGTATTATTACAGATGTAGAGTCTTTGTTAGAGTCAATTAGATTTAAAATTGATGGAACTGTTTTGTTCCATCCTGCAATGACCAAGTGGCCTTCAAATTTATTCTCGTCCAAGGTATCATCTCCTGTTAATCTTTGTGCAACCAAAACGGATGCTACGGCCCCGCCAAGCAATGTGACGACCCCGAAGTTTAATAACATGATTATTATTGTTAAGAACTTCCCTAAATGCGTTACGGGACTCACGTCCCCATATCCAACTGTTGTAAATGTTACAATAGACCACCAGAAAGTATGAAAAAAGGTATCTAACCAATTTGGCTCAGTCTTTCCAAAAGTGAAGCTACCGTCAACATCAGCAATAACATCGTTATAGAACATGTCATATTCAAGGATTGTCAATGCGGTTGTTGATATAAGTATAAGAACCAATGCCCATGAGGCATATCTCACCAACTCATTATCATTATAAAAACCTCGCACTCTAGAAATAAAATCAGATAGTGGGTTAGACTCCTTCTCACTTTCAGAAGCAATATCTTCTTCGATAGAGATTGCTTCAATTGCCTCAATTTCTGGTATCTGATTTAATTTATCATAGAGGTCTTTATTTGCATCAAGTACCTCATCTAGCTCTGTAGATGTAACCTCTTTATCTAGGTCCTGATCAAATGGGGCTTCAGTATTCATTAATATTATTTTCTATTGTTCTAAATTGAACAGATGATTGTGAAAATACTATAGAAATATTTTAGAATAAGCAAATAGGAAGTTTACGCATGATAATTTTGTATTGAGTCTACATGTAGCGGTTTTGAGGCCAGCCGAATCGCTCTTACTGCTGCATATGCACCAGAAAGTGTAGTAATTGCAAGAATCTCATGCTGTATACAAGCGCGCCCAATTGCCTCTTCATCATACCTTGCACGAGCTCCCATAGGCGTATTAATGACTAGGCCTATTTCTCCATTTTTTATACTATCTACAATATTAGGACGCCCTTCTCCAACTTTGAATACTGGAACAACTTTTAACCCATTTTTCTCTAATTCCTTTGCCGTGCCTGACGTTGCTATCAAACTAAACCCCATTTCAATCATATCTCTAGCCAGTGGTATCACATCTAGTTTATCAGCATCATTCACTGAAATGAAAACTGTGCCATCATTTGGTATAATATTCCCTGCACTTATTGATGCTTTTCTAAATGATTCTCCCAATGTTTTAGAAATTCCCATTACCTCGCCTGTTGATTTCATCTCCGGGCTTAGAAAAATAGATTCTTCAGGGAACTTGTTAAATGGCAATACAGCTTCCTTCACAGCTACATATGGACTGCTATCCCAAGCTTTTAGATTAAACTGATCTAGAGTTACGCCAACAGCAAGTTGAGCGGCAATTCGCGCCAGAGGGGTGTCCGTCGCTTTGCTAACAAATGGGACTGTGCGGCTTGCTCTTGGATTTACTTCTAAAACATATACTTGACCATCTTTATACGCAAACTGCAAGTTAATCAAACCTTTAACATTTAATCTGAGCGCTAATTCTTTTGTAATTCGAATAATCTCCTCAAGTGCTTCTGTTGTAATTCTATACGGCGGAAGAACACAAGCAGAGTCACCTGAATGTATACCCGCTTCTTCGATATGTTGCATTATAGCTCCAATATGTACCTTATCCCCATCGCATAATGCATCTACATCAAATTCAAATGCATCCTCAAGGAATTCATCAATTAGAATTGGGTGCCCTTCAGTAACATCTGCAGAACGTGCAATATAATCGATGAGCTGTTTCTTTGAATAAACAATCTCCATAGCCCGGCCACCCAAAACATAGCTAGGGCGTGCCAAAACAGGATAGCCTATATCTTCCGCAATAGCTAATACCTCCTCCAATGTCCTTCCAGTGCCATATCTAGGGCAAACAATACTTAACTGCTCAAGGACCGAGCCAAATTTCTGGCGATCCTCTGCAAGGTCAATATTTTCAGGCGAGGTGCCAATAATGGGCGCACCTGCAAATTGTAGATCGTTTGCAATTTTCAACGGTGTTTGACCTCCAAACTGAACTAAAACACCATCAGGCTTTTCAAAGTCAATAATATTTAAAACATCTTCAAATGTTACAGGTTCAAAGTAAAGCCTATCTACCGTATCAAAATCAGTGCTGACCGTCTCTGGATTACAATTAACCATTATAGTTTTATAACCTTGATCTTTAAGACCAAACACAGCCTGCACACAACAATAATCAAACTCAATACCTTGGCCTATACGATTTGGACCACCGCCTAGTATCATGATCTTTTTACCCTGAAGAGGTTGAATCTCATTTTCAATTTCATATGTCGAATAACAATATGGTGTCTCAGCTACAAACTCAGCTGCACAAGTATCAACTACTTTAAAAGAAGGTAAAATAGATTCTTTTTTCCGCGCCTCTCGAATTTCTAGCTCTGGTCTATTATATAAACGGCCTATTTGAGAATCTGAAAAGCCATTTTGTTTTAATCTCAATAATGTATCCTTATTATTGAATTGTGTGAGTTCTTTTATCTGATATAAGAACCATGGGTCAATTTTTGTTAATTGGTAAATATCATCTACTGATTTACCCTCAACAAATGCTTGACGAATTTTAAGGAGTCTGAAACTAGTTGCATACCTCAGAGTAGACATATCCAATGACCTGGAGCGAACTAGGTTGGGGTCACTATCAATAATCGGCTTTGCCTCCAAGCCATCTATACCAACTTCTAGTGACCTGTAAGCTTTTTGCAAGGATTCTTTAAAGGTCCTACCAATAGACATTACCTCACCTACGCTTTGCATCTGAACTCCTAGATGCCCAGATGCAGTAGGAAACTTTTCAAAGTCAAACCTAGGAACTTTCGTTACTATATAATCAATAGCGGGTTCAAAAGCTGCCATTGTTTTGCCAGTAATATCATTTGGCAATTCATCGAGTGTATATCCTATCGCTAATTTTGCAGCTACCTTGGCAATGGGAAAACCCGTGGCTTTTGAGGCCAATGCAGAAGAGCGGCTCACTCTAGGGTTCATTTCTATAATAATACATCTTCCATTTTCAGGGTTAACTGCAAATTGTACGTTTGATCCACCAGTCTCCACACCAATTGTTCTCAAACATAACAGTGACCAATTCCTCATCAATTGCAACTCTTTATCTGATAAGGTCATTGCGGGGGCAACAGTAACTGAATCACCCGTATGAACTCCCATCGGGTCAATATTTTCAATAGAACAAATTATAATAGCATTATCTGCCTTGTCCCGAATTACCTCTAACTCAAACTCTTTCCAACCAAGCAACGACTCTTCAATCAATACTTCTGTAATTGGACTTGCCTTAAGACCTATCTCGACTAATTCTTGGAATTCTTCATGGTTATAGGCTACAGATCCACCAGTGCCACCCAATGTAAATGAAGGCCTAATTATAATTGGGAACTTAATTTGATCAAGAAGTTTTTCTGCCTGATCCCATGAATGAACAAACCCACCTTGTGCAGTGTTGATACCAACTTCATCCATTGCTGCTTTGAACTTCTCTCTATCTTCGGCCTTTTCAATGGCATCTACCTGGGCACCAATCAATTCTACGCCATACAATTCAAGAATCCCTTTATTATATAGTTCTATAGCCAAATTCAATCCAGTTTGACCTCCTACAGTTGGAAGAATTGCATCTGGCTTTTCTTTATTGATAATTGATTCTATACAATCTACTGTTAAAGGTTCAATGTATGTTGCATCCGCCAGATCAGGGTCTGTCATAATAGTTGCAGGATTTGAATTGACCAGGACAACCCTATATCCTTCTTCTTTTAAAGCTCTTGTTGCCTGTGTCCCAGAATAGTCAAACTCACATGCTTGACCAATGACAATGGGCCCTGCACCTATAATTAGAATGGTTTTTATATCAGTTCTTTTTGGCATCTCTCATTAAATCTGTAAAACTATTAAAAAGATAGCGACTATCGTGGGGACCGGGACTTGATTCTGGGTGATATTGAACGGAAAAAGCTGAAAACTCCGCACATCGAATTCCTGCAGATGTATTATCATTTAGATTGATATGAGTTGATATAACATTTTTTGGAAGCGATTTAAGATCAACTGCAAACCCATGATTTTGGCTTGTTATCTCAATCATCCCTGTATCTAAATTTTTTACGGGATGATTAATTCCTCTATGACCAAATTTTAGTTTAAAAGTATCTGCCCCTAGTGCAATCGCAAGTATCTGGTGGCCTAAGCATATTCCAAAGATGGGCACCCTCCCCAATAATTCTTTTACGGTTTTTATTCCATATGTTACTGCAGCTGGGTCACCTGGCCCATTTGAAAGAAATACTCCATGAGGTTTCATATCAAGTATCTCTGAAGAAGAGACATTCGCTGGGAAAACGGTCACATTACAATTATTCTTTTCTAATAACCTAAGTATATTATGTTTTATACCATAATCAACTGCTGCGACATTGTATTTGCCATTCTGCTCTTTGGCCCATGAATATTTATTTTTACAACTCACCTCTTTCGCCAAGTCTAAGCCGTTCATGTCAGGCATAGAATCAAGTTTTGATCTTAGTGATGCTATGTCCATATCTAAGGTAGAGATAATACCATTCATTGCTCCATTATCCCTGATGTGGCTTGTAAGAGCACGCGTGTCTACACCTTGAATACCAACAATTTTTTCATTTTTTAGATAGTCGCCTATTGAAATTTCTGAACGCCAATTAGAGGTAATTGGGCTTTCTTCTTTTATGATAAAACCTCCAACTTGGATTCTTTTAGACTCCACATCTTCCGTGTTTATACCATAGTTGCCAATATGAGGCGCTGTCATCGTCACGATTTGTTTACAATAGGAAGGGTCAGTTAATATCTCCTGATAGCCCGTCATCCCGGTATTAAAACATACCTCTCCAATTGACTCACCCTCTGCACCAAAAGCGGAACCCTTAAAGGCCCGACCATCTGCTAGTAAAAGAACAGCATTTTTCATTATTTTAGATAATAATTNTCCATAGAAAAGTAAAAATGATATTTAAAAAAAAGGTCATCCTTATTTTAGAATGACCTTTTCCAATGGGAAATACATACCNGAAATTCATATGAATTTTTTGAAATTCAAATNATCTTCAGGAAGTTTTAATCATTTATTTTAGTAAAACAAGNACCTTACAATTTGTGAGAACACCAAATTTATTTTCAGCCTCTCTAATACGATCTGCATCCAAATTAGAAACGGTAAGGTTTACCATATCATCACTAGTAACAGCTTCAACTACAATAGGGTTATTGCCTACTCTTCTTCGAACATTGCCATCATCCATTGTATGAGCGTAACCCATTGGGCCTCTATTCACAGATCTTGAACGCGTATAATGCCTGGGACCATAGATCAGCTTATCATTTTCATTGAATACCTTGGGTACCATTGCAGGGACATGATAAATACTTCTCGCATCAATAACTATCCCTGAAGTACGTTCACTCTTGGGAGTAGAATTACGAGTCATTAGAAAAGTAGATTGAGCTAGGTTTTCATTCATGTAACCGCCTGCATCAACAAGGATCTCAGCAAGGCCTGACATTTTTACTGCAAGTGCAATTGCAACTTCTTTGCGCTCAAGATACTCTATCTCACCCTGTTGATAGGCACTACCAACCAAGGTTTCTACCCTTCTTTCTGTTAATGGGTCACTTACCATCATTTCACCAACTGTTCTTCCATCAAAGTTTACTAGCTTCACTAGGTCCAATAAGTTTTCTCTAGCCTGAGCACGAGCTTCCCCTTTTGATAATTTCAGGTTTTTCCCTACTGCGTTGAGATCTCCTTGTGATATTTCTTTTGCAATGATAGAAGCTGTGCCTCTTGATACAATTAAGCGATTAGCGTAATCGATAAAGCCATTATCATTCCTGAACACAGAAGACCTAGGAGCGTCAACTGAAAAAAGGCATGCGGTAAGTATTAAGAATGTGGTTAGGTATTTCAATGTAGTACCTCGTCTATTCATAATCAAAGCTACCAATTTTGCATATCTTAGTGCAACTCAACAAAATAGAAAATGATTCCGTAACTTTATCATCATGGCTTCGAAAAATAAAACTCTTTTTCTGCTTTTGTTATTCGCTTGCTTTTCTTGCGTTGAGAATCTAATTCTCATTCAAATACACCCAGATAAACAAACCTATATCAAATTTCAAAGCACGGGTGATTCTTTAGATATTTTTGATAATGATTTTACACATCCTAAAGTATCGGGTGATTGGATATCTAATTACAGACAAACAAATGACAATGATAATAACTGGTCACATTTAACAGAAGGCTATTTTAAAGAGTCAGAATATATTTTTACTGACTCCGGGGAGTCTCAGCTTGGGTATAAATATAAAAATAATATAATTAAATCCTTTCTTAGTAGACATTATGAATTTCATTTAACCTTCTCAGGTACAAAAATAAAAACAGAATTCCCAGAACTGTATAAAGCCATAATCTCAAAAAATTTAGATTCTCTTAAATGGCTTCCCGAGGCGCTTACAGTATTAATGCAAAAAAGCCTAAATGATATAGATAGTGAATCGATATCGCCTGAAAAAAGACTTTGGAATAAACGTTTGGTAAATCACTTACGTAATTCATTTGCAAAAATGAGCAATGAAAACACTCTAAGTATTATTCATAATAATCGAATAAAATTTTTAAAAGAAATACTGAAGCCCTTTAATGTCAATGATACGCTTACATTAAAATTGGCAGAATCAATGGTAGCACACGAAAAAGTTCTCAGGTCAAGAATTGACCTGCAGGATGACACTTTCCTTGTAAAACTACTAATGCCAGGACAAATAGTTTCAGCTAATGCTACAAATATGATCGACGATACACTCATTTGGAATTTTGGCATTGACTCTCTCTTGGATGATAATTACGTACTTATTGCAAGTTCAACACTGTACACTATAGAGCGTCTTGAAATAGTCTTAATTTTAATTGGTATAATACTATTTTTACTAGTGAGTTATGGTATAAAAAGAAGAAGATTATGACATGAGAGTTCTTGTTTTCTACTTACTATTAATACAAAGCCTAATTAGTGGCCCGGTTAAGTTTGGAAATGACCAGATCATAATAATGTTAAAAGAATATTTTATTTCAAGCAAAGCTGCTCCATTACTAATGGGTCATCAATTTTATTCTGACAGAGATAAGATGATATTTCAAATTGAAATAAAAACAAACCCTGAGAATGTGAATAATGCTCTATTATTTGGATTTAAAGCTATAAATGACCTTGCAGATGTATCGAAAGTAAATTTCACTCATTCTATTTTAGTAATTCACTTTAATAACAACGCCTTACCTGTTATTGCCGAATCAAATTTAGAATGTTCAAGGTTCTATTTTTTAGATGGTAAAGAAAATGAAGCTCAATGGCGAAAAAATTGTCTTACTATTCAAAACTATTAATTTGATTTAAAAATAGATAAACTCACAATAATGTAATTTTGAAGTGTGTGCAAAACCCTAGAGAAATATAATTCATAAAACCAATGTATAAAACTCTACTAAAACTTTCATTGTTAATACCTTATATATTGATCAGGNCAAATTGAAAACCAAGTTAGAGATGACAACCCTGGGNTATTNAAAAATCAGAGGCTATTTCANTCGCCTCCAAAACCATTATTTAAAGGACGCTCTCACAATNTAAACTTTATAACAGATGTGCCTGATGATTCTGTTCTATCAGCAACGCTTTTTTTTAAAACAGACTTCATGGCCTATTACCAAGAGTTTGTTCTAAATGGTGTTAAAGGATTGTATCAATTCACTTATGATCCAAAAACCTACCCGGGCACTTATCTGCAATATTATTTTGTCATTGAAACTGAGAAGAAGGTCTATGGATCTCCTTTAAATGACCAAGGAGAGCTGATTCCAGTAAAAAAATTATTGGTTGACCCCGTACAATATTTTAAGCAGCAAGGCAGACTAAATCAATGAAGCACAAGGAAAGGATAGTAGAGCTTCAAAAAACAATAAATGAACATAATTATAAATACTATGTACTAGACAACCCTAGTATTTCAGATAGTGAATATGACCTCCTTTTTAAAGAATTAGATGACCTGGAGCGGCGCCTAAATCCAGGGTCTTTTGACCCCAATTCGCCCACTCAGCGTGTAGGCGCGGAACCTCTAGAAGGATTCAAAAGAATTGATCATCAAGTACCGATGCTTTCACTTTCAAATGCAATGAATGATGAACAACTAACCGCCTTCCATAAACGGTCAGTAAGTAGTCTTGAAATGGATTCAATTACATATATAGCAGAACCAAAGCTAGATGGGCTAGGTGTAGAATTGGTATATGAAAATGGTGACCTTTTACATGGCTCAACTCGTGGCGATGGTCTTGCGGGGGAAGACATTACTCATAACCTTAAAACCATTAGATCAATCCCACTCAAACTCAGAGACGATGATATATCCATTCCTTCGTTGTTAGAGGTCCGCGGTGAAGTGTTCATAGAAAAAAGTGATTTCAAAAAGTTGAACCAAAAACAAGAATTAGCAGGGAGGCAGGCATTTGCAAATCCACGTAATGCCGCAGCAGGAAGCTTACGTCAATTAGATCCAGCAATTACAGCAGAACGACCTCTGTCTGTATATTTTTATGAATCTGGCCTTGTTGAAGGACTAATATTTGAAACTCATCTATCATTTTTGGAGTCCATAAAGTTGTTGGGATTCCCGGTCAATCCACTTATTAAACCCGTAGTAGATGATCAAGGAATGATCAATTACCATGAACAAACTGAACAAAAAAGAAACAAGTTGCCCTATGAGATAGATGGGACTGTTTTTAAAATTAATGAATACAGTTTAAGAAATAAGTTAGGGGCTAGAAGCAGATCTCCACGCTGGGCAATTGCGGGAAAATTCAAAGGCCAACAAGCGACAACCACCATTAAAGACATAGAGACCCAAGTAGGCCGTACTGGCGCACTTACACCCGTTGCTAAGCTTGAACCCGTGTTTGTTGCCGGCGTTACTGTTAGTAATGCAACACTACATAATCAAGATGAGATCGATCGTAAAGATATTAGAATTGGTGATACGGTGTTAATTGAAAGAGCTGGAGATGTCATACCTAAGGTCATCAAGGTAATTAAAGATAAAAGACCAAATGCTTCATTGCCTTTTCATATTCCTACAATATGTCCCGTCTGCGATCAGAAGGCATACCGTTCTGAGGATGAAGCCGTATGGAGGTGCAGCAATATTTCATGCAGCAGGCAAATCAAAGCGCGGATTCAACATTTCGCCTCTAAATCAGCAATGGATATAGATGGCTTAGGTGAAAAAGTTGTAGATCAATTGGTAGAAAAGGGAATGATTAATTCAATTAGTGACCTTTTTTTAATTGCTAAAAATAAACTTTCAAAAATTGAGAGATTTGGAGAAAAATCATCTGAAAATTTGATACTCGCAATTGAAAAATCAAAAGAGACCACATTCTCTCGCTTTGTCTATGGATTAGGTATAAGAAATGTAGGTGAACATATCTCCAGATTACTTGAAAGTAATTTTAATGGAGACCTTACACAATTTTCTGAATCAAATATAGATGAATTAGAATCAATTGAGGGCATAGGGCCCATAGTTGCTAAAGAAATTGTGAATTTCTGGTCAAATAAAACAAATATGACAATAGTNAATGAATGTTTAGAAAGAGGCGTTANTTTAAAATGGGAGTCANGTTCTCAANGTANTTTTCTTGNAGGTGCGATATTTGTTTTNACTGGGTCATTAGAAAAGTTAAACCGAAAAGAAGCTCAGGAAAAAGTGTATAGCCNAGGAGGAAAGACCTCTTCATCTGTGAGCAAGAAAACAAAATATGTTGTCGCCGGTACTGGCTCTGGGTCAAAACTCATCAANGCGGAAGATNTAAGCATTAAAATCATAAGCGAAGATGAATTTTTGAATATGATTGATGGCAAATAAACTGTTATGAAAACATGTACAATATATAAAATGATTTTCATACTTCTATTATCACTTAATATTATGCTAAAGGCAAATGACCTGGCAGTTATGAAAGTAGCAGATGTCCCTGCTAAAGCGCTTTATGTAACACAGCCTAAAGGCGAAGTTGATCGTTTATTTGTATTGAACCAAAAAGGAATGGTCTACATAGTTAAAAACGGTCTTACGCTTGAAACACCATTCATAAATATTTCTGATAGAGTTCATGGATCTTTAACGCCTGGGAGCGAAGAGGGACTACTTGGGTTAGCGTTTCATCCAGATTACACTAAAAATGGATATTTTTATTTAAACTACGTTAATAAGAATGATTCTTCAATTGTATCTCGTTTTTCTGTAACTAATAATCCTAATATAGCAGATAAAGATACAGAAAAAATAATCTTAGGGCTGCCTCAACCATACGGGAACCATAATGGAGGTCATTTAGCTTTTGGCCCGATGGATGGTATGCTTTATATTGGATTTGGAGATGGTGGAAAATGGGGAGACCCATACAATAACGCACAAGACCTCAATTCCTTACTAGGGGCAATACTTCGTATTAATGTTGACAGGGGGAATCCTTACTCTATACCTAACGATAATCCTTTTGTTAATGAAAGATCCAAAAGAGCTGAGATATTTTGCTATGGATTAAGAAATCCATGGCGTTTTTCATTTGACCGAAAAACTAACGACTTATTAATTGGAGATGTTGGGCA
Source organism: bacterium TMED46 (assembly GCA_002167345.2). GTDB lineage: Bacteria > Fidelibacterota > Marinisomatia > Marinisomatales > UBA1611 > CACEUX01. Next base: position 12,850 of record NHCZ02000016.1, read on the forward strand.
GGATCTTTGGGAAGAAGTAAATTGGCTTAGCTGGGAAGAATCGTTTGGTGCCAATTTTGGTTGGCGAATAATGGAAGGTAATCACTGCTATAATCCTGAAGATTTTTGTGATACAACGGGGTTAATTATGCCAGTTTTTGAATATCCGAATAATGCATCATATCTAAAAATATTAATTGGAATGGACGAGCGAGAGGCTACTGGATGTTCAGTAACTGGCGGATATGTCTATAGAGGGGCTGAGAATCCCCATCTATGGGGAACCTATATTTTTGGAGATTATTGTACAGGCCGCATATGGTCGTTCACATTAAATAATGGTAAACCTGTCAAGTTTCGAAACCTGCGACCTGAATTAAAAAAGCATAGTAAGGACGTCCCGTTGTTTATTTCATCATTCGGTGAAGATAGTTCTGGAGAACTCTATGTCGTGGATTATTTGGGTGCAATCTATAAATTCGTGTCTAACCAATGAGAAATAACTGACATGATGAAAATAGAAGAAGTGGTTGGCGATCTCATACTACTGATCCTAGACAACCACGAGCCACTAAAAAAAATAGGTATAGATCAAGACAAGATCTTTGTTCAGGTAAAAGGTTACGATGAAAATGGTATGTGGATACATCATCCGGGCTTTCAAGTCCCTGATTTTAAAAGCGATAAAGGAGACCAAACGCAAAAAGTAGAAGCTTCTATTCTTATACCATGGGTCTTTATTGTTTCTATCGCACATTTCCCTGGTGTAGATGGATTTGACTTCCCATCGCCCTTTGATCAGAATATCGGATTTTAATAAAACCTATGTCTCTACCAGCCATTGAAATTAAGGGACTAAAAAAGTCCTATGGAGATGTTCATGCCTTGGATGGTGTTGATATTAAAATTAATAAGGGTGAGTTTTTTGGGTTACTGGGGCCTAATGGAGCAGGCAAAACTACAACCATCAATATCCTAACAGGTCTAGTATTCCGGGATGAGGGATCAACTTTAGTTTTCGGTCGAGATACTGTTAGCGATTACCGTTTCACGCGTTCAAAGATTGGCATAGCAGCGCAAGAGTTTTCCGTTGATTGGTTCTTCCCCATTGAAAAGCTGCTTTTTTTTCAAGCAGGTTATTACGGTATTAGAAAAAAAGATGCAGCCCCGATGGTTGAAGAACTGCTTACTCGGTTAGGGCTTGATAAAAAGAAGAATGCTCGTTTGCGCCAACTTTCAGGCGGAATGAAAAGACGGTTTCAACTTGCTAAAGCTCTTGTACATGACCCTGATATAATTATTTTAGATGAACCAACAGCTGGCGTAGATGTTGAACTTCGTCGAGATCTCTGGCAATACCTACGTAACCTACATGCAAAAGGGAAAACAATTCTTTTAACCACTCATTATATTGAAGAGGCAGAACTTTTATGTGAAAATGTTGCTATAATAGATCAAGGAAGGATATTAAAAGAAGGCAGTCCAAAAGCATTAACACAAGAACTAGGTACAGCAGGCATTTCAATCCACATTGGAAATACAAATGAAAAATTTGAATCCTCTTTATCTGAATACAGCTATACCTATGAAAAAAACAGACTTCATTTTTCAGTTAAGGATCCAGATCAAGCACTACCTAAAATAATTAAAAGATTATCTGAGGCCAATGTTCACATTAATAGTATTGACTCCACAAGATCATCATTAGAGGATGTATTTCTTAACTTAACAGGAAAAGGGATTAACGAATGAACTGGGTGGGCTTTACTACTTTAGTAATGCGAGAGGTAGGCCGATTTTTTTCTGTATACCGCCAGACAGTATTACCAGGGGTTATTACTACTGCTCTATACATAGTGATCTTTGGATTCACGCTAGAACAAAGGATATCCGAGATCCAGGGGATACCATATACTTTATTTATTCTACCAGGGCTCATCATGATGAACACCCTTAATAATGCAACTGCTAATACCTCATCATCAATGCTTCAAATGAAACTACTTCAACAACTACCAGATCTCCTGACAGCTCCATTGTCAGGGTTTGAGATCTCGATCGCTTATATTATAGGTGGCACAGTTAGAGGGATGGTAAATGGGATCCTAGTGCTACTTCTTGGAATGCTTTTAATTCAAATGCCAGTAAAAGACCCCTTGGGTACCTTGGTTTTTATATTTTTAGTTTCTTGGGCATTCTCTAGCATGGGTCTTTTGCTTGGGCAACTAGCAGAAAGCTGGGACCAATTGGCCATGATGCAAAATTTCTTTTTGACCCCGTTAAGTTTTCTTGGTGGGATATTCTATTCAATAAAGATGTTACCTGATTGGGCTCAAGCTTTGAGTTTTATTAACCCTATTTATTACATGATAAATGGCATACGATATACCATATTAGGCGTAAGTGATTCCCCTGTTTTAATTAGTTATGCCATGGCCATTTCACTTACATTATTATTTACAATGATATCTATTTTACTCATGCAGAGTGGCAAAAAAATCAAGCAGTGATAAGGTTATTCACAATATTTTTAATTGTGAGCTGCGCATTATCTCATGACTTAAGTAAAGAACAGCTGGAATGGAAACAGTATTATCGGATCGGTAGTGTATTTTCTGCTAGTTCAGACGCTGGCATTTCTGGATATGGTCGCTTAAAACGAACTACAAGATATACATTTAGAGATATCCGATTTTTTGGTCACTTCTTTAATAAAGATACAGAAATAAGGATAAGNCAGAAATCNAGTCGTCGTTTCCTTACTTTTGAGNCNATATATTCATTTAATACACTACTCTATGAAAAGAATACTATTCTCAATGTGAACCTTCGTTACCACTATAACCAAGGGCTTGGCTGGTTCATACAAAGGAGTAAATCTGGGAACATGACACTCGAGGCTGGCGTTGCATTTGATAACTCTGACTATTTAAATGATCAACAAAAAACTACATATGGAAGAGGAGGGCTTTCGTTCGACCGTACCATGAGATCTTTATCTACAAAGTTTGAAATAGATTATTATTATCAGATCAGTCAAATAGTTGATTCATCGAGTCTATCAAGGACACAGATCCTTAGTGAATTACAGTGGGCAGTAAATAGTAGATTCGGATTAATGGGGGGCTTTACATGGGATATTCAGGAGGGAGATTCTGACCCATCGATCTTTTTAACTATCTCATTCATTGACCCCCTTAATTGGTCGTTATAATGCGTTTAATATTTTATCTTTATCTATTTTCCTCTCTTGTCAATGCAGGTATCTATGATCAAACTGAATCTAAAATGGATAAAGGGATTGAAGAGCTTGATGATGATATTACCTTGGAGAAAAAATCCTTAATGATCCTAACTGCTGATGCAGATGATGATCAAGAAATCGCAGAAAGAGTTTTATCGATCATATCTACACAGGCCACTTCCATTGGAAGGTTTGAAGTTATAGACCGGAACTTGGTTGACCAGGTCCTTGAAGAACAAAAATTTCAACTATCTGGTATGGTTGACAGTGACCAGATTGTAGAAATAGGAGAACTTGCAGCCGCAGAAAATGCATTAACACTTGATATAGTAAACTTTGGACAGGAAGGTGTGCCTAAAGATGATGACAATGATAAAGATGATGACGATGATACAGATGAAACATTATTTACTTGGCTAGTAAAGGCATTGGTTAAAGAGTCGATAGAGGCAAGAAAAAGAAAAGACACCGAAAGAATGAGGCTAGAATTAGATAACAATATTCACACTGAGCTTAGAGCAAATATCAAAATAATAAATGTAGAAACAGGAATATCAGAAAATTCATTCAGTCTAAATGCAAGTCATACCGGTGGCAATAGAGATGCCTCGCTTGAAAAGGTCCTGGCAATTATATCTTCGCAAATAAGAAGAAAATTAAAAGAACTCTTCATGATCACAAGTGAGGTCTTTGAAGTGGATGGTGCTTATTTAAATATCTTATCAGGCGAAAATTTAGGCTTACGAAGAGGTGTAATGTTCGAAATAGCATCACAAAACAGGACAAAGCTATACAAAGGCAAGGCCATTAAACTTCCGGGTAAAACAAGGGGTCTTATCAAAGTTGTTGAAGTTGGGCCTGATGGTAGCAAAGCAAAAATTGTTCGAAAATGGAGGAAAATAAAAGAAGGTCATAAAGCTTATGAGTTGAAGGCTCCTCCTGTAACGACTGATCTTAACTTTACAATTTTAAATGGTAATCGATATGAAATGTCAGGTAAGGCATGGCTCAATTCATTCACTGAGTTTTCTGCAAGCCTCAATTACCACTTAGGAATCATAAAGGACACTAGGGATGATATGGACGGATACATTGGTTTTGGTACCGATCTAAAATATGGCTTTTTCTCTGAGTTTGGGACTAGAGGCTATCTATCATTAAATATCCCTTTGTTATTTTCTGGGCGGGGCGATGATGATGGACACAATGTAATATCACTATTTTCTGACCCGTCAATAGATGCAAATCTATCAATACAGATCAGCAAGGAACGAGATATCGTCCTATCTGCAAGTTACGTATTTACGAGTATGCATACGCCTTGGCAGTGGCAGAAGGATACAGGGAACATTAACGATGATGGTAAAAGTATTACGGAAACAGAGCCTGCAGTGTGGAACGATGATATCAGTCCGGAGTTTAAGCCACAGGGGCTTTATTTTTCTTTTACAATCAGAAAAATAAGATTTTAGAAAGTGATCTAGAAGGGGTTAATTAGTGTTGTTTGGAAATAGGGTTCAGGCTGGATACCTTCTGACCACTTCTCTTGCTCCTGTGCCCATCCATAGCTAAATATCAATAAAGGTTCATTGCCAATATTTATGGAGGCTCTCCATTCATAACCTGTAGTAATGATCATTTCTTGTGATGAATCATTACTCCACGCATTCCCCATATCAGAGATCAACGCAAATGTTGGCATCCCTATTTTTATACTCTTTAGAAGTTCAAAAATGCTTATAGGAAGCACTGGTGCCCTTAGTTCAAAGGTGCTCATAAAAGCTTTTTCACCCAATCGGGGTGCACCAGTAAACCCTCTTGGAGACATATATTCACGACCAGGAGTTGTGGCTCCTGTAAAATAATAGTTCCGTAAGTCTACTATCCCTAGCGTTTCTTGAGATGGAGGAGTCCCTATCATCATCTCATATCTTCCTCTTCCANAAAGAGCAAAGGGCCCAAGCTTTTTATTCATAAAAAAGTCGAACTCNGTTTTAGTATAATCAAAGACACCCCATATAGAACTATTTGCATTCTTTAATTTTATTTCAAGGCCATAGCCTTGATTTGGAAGTAACATATTTCGAGAATGAGCACGTTTATTAAGGAATAGATATGTNANGTTTATACTGCCCTCATTCCCTTCATCTGGGNTAGGAAAAACCCTAGATGAGAATTCTATTTCATTATCGTACACATCCCTTTCAACAAGCTGTAAGGAATATATTAAAGAGTGATTTGCAGATAATGAATTACCAAAGTTATGNAGNGTTTTNCCCCAAAAAGAGACACCNTTAAACAGCTCCAAAAGAGTCTCTCCTTCATCATAAAGCTGCAATTGGAAATTACTATTACTATAAATATCAAATCCCCAAAAACCACCAGTCAGGAATCCAGTACTGTTTTGATATTGAACATAAAGATTAGTAATTGAACTATAATCTGTAAAGAGTGCTCCAGCTATGGTATGCCGCCCTAACGCATCAGTAAATNCACCATTATANAANAGACCTTCAACNTCNGGNAAGAATATTGANCCAACATGTCTCATTTTTTTATGAAACCTATATTTGCCCTCACTTCTAATATTTAATTCATAATTAGGGTTAATNTCATTTATAGGTTTATCAGGAGATTTGGTTCGCCATGATGAGAAGGCTGGGTTCATATTGACCTTGGTTTTATTCGCGACTCGCGCTGGATCAATTGCAACCACTCTAGATGAGTCTACAGTTGGAAGAGTTTTTGCTGTGATAGTTGAGGTTTGTTCATCCCATTGNAGCCCCATGACCATATCACCGATATCAGTATTCTGCACTNTATTTCCAGNAGTNAGGTCATTTGTATAAAGATTTGGTGTATAATCATAAAGACCCGTAAAAGATATCTTGCTTCCATCTGGATGCCAGATAGGAAGAAGGTCAGCTTCTGCTGAATTAGTTATTTGTTTTGATTCACCAGAATGTATCTCAAGTATGTGAATGTCCATTTCTCCATCAGGACCAGATTCCGCATAGGCAATAGATTTACCATCAGGGCTCCAAACTGGTGTTATAATCTGAACATCACCCGTGTTAGAGGTTATCTGCTTTATGTTTTCCCCATTAATATCCATTGTATATAATTGTGTTGTAGATCGCTCATGGGCCACAAAAAGAATTGAACGACCATCAGGGGAAAATTTGGGGTAGTTTGCTCTCATTGAATTTGTCAGTAATGTTTTTTTCTTTGTCTCCACATTTATTTTCCATATATCATATAACAAAGACTGATCTTTGCCATAGCGATACTTAGGATAGACAATAAACGTATTGTCGGGTGAAACATCCAGGTTCATATTCATTTCACCAAAAATACCATGATCTAATTCCTTTAGCTTCCACTTCGGTCTAATCTTTTTAGGTTTTTCATTTTTATCTTCTGCTTTTTTAACGCGTTTTTCCCAAAGCTTTTTCTCTTTGGCCGTATCTCGTGTGGCAACTACTAAAGAAAGATCCCTCTGACCTTTTGATAAGCGGCCGATCATTGCGACTCTTGTTGTATCAGTAAAATAATCAAATGCTGAAACACGCTTCATTGGCAATTTGTGCACCCTACCAATATCTTCAAGCTTTTCTTTTTGAGATCTATGCCCAAAAAAGAATGTATTCATCTGCCGACGCCAATCTTCATTGAATTGCTTGACGCTGATACCGGTATGTTTTTTAAATGATTCTTTAAAATCTAAATAACCTGCTTTGTTTCGATGATTCAATATCTTAGAAATCGTACTATCCCCAAACCTATCAGCAAGGTATAGAGTCTTAGAAAACCCATCATTATGTGGGTCTCTGATCTTATGTACCGTGTTGCGAATTACGTGCCCCTTATGTGAAATATCATATCTGAATGGTCGCCATTTTTCTGTGTAGTATTCAGCAATACCCTCAACTATCCAGGCAGGTACGCCGGCTAAACCTTCATTCATGGGCTCGGGCAACCACCATGGACCTTTAACCATATTATAATAAACAAGGTGTTGTAATTCATGCGCAAGAACAGTCCTGAGCCATTTTTCATCACCATTCCAAAGGGCTGCATCATTCTGGTCAACCCATATGATTGTATAATTACCTGACGTAGCAAATCCATTTAACACCTCATCCTCAGTCGTGAGTGTGATATCTAACCTTGGTAANGTATCTAAACCCATTTGCTCAATTAGAGTCGGCCTTATCTGCTCTGCAATAGAAGCTCCTTTTAAAGCAATATCACGAATCCCCTGATGATAATGAATATCAAAATGGTTCGTTGAGATCGTACTCCATTTTAATTCACCGTGNGTTCTTTGGCTCATCATCCANGCCCCTGTGGCATTTAAAATTGANATACTAATGAGGTAAGCAAGTATTATTCTTTTCATTTTTATNTATTATCTAAGATTCCTATACGAAGTAATTCGTTTTTTAATTGTCTAGATGATTTAAAGTGAATCCCTTTTATCCCAACTAATTCTGCAGCNTGGATATTTTCTATAAGATCATCAATAAAAAGGCATTCTTGGGGTTTAGCACTAGCTAGATGCATTGCAATTTCATANATCTTTTTCTCTGGTTTTCTATGACCTACATCAAATGAATATACGGTACCATCAACTAGTTTTGGGAATAAATATCTTTTTTCTATCTCNTCTTGAATATGTTTTGGGTTAGTGTTAGAGAGCAACCATATAGAATANTTTCTTTTTAGTAATTCCAAAATTTGAACCGTCTTCTTTTCTTCCCCGAGAAGANNTTTCCAGGCCTTCCAAAAATCAGAACTTTTTAAACAACATGGTTGTGGGAGTGCTTCTCGATAAGCGTAGAACCACTCTTCATCACTAANGGTTCCTCTTTCGTATTTATCATGAGATCCCCATGGAAANCTATTTTCTATAGTACTAANATCTATATCTANAGAATCACTTATATATTGATATGTNCTTTCTGGATGTATATCAATCAATACTCCGCCAATATCAAAAAAAATAGTTTTAATCATTTTACCACTCAAATGGCCCTTCTAAAATCCTCCAAAANAATAGACTCACTGTTGTTCTATGTGGTATCCACTTTTGAGACCATTCTAACATTTGATTCTCTTTGGGTAGATCATCCAGTTCAAAATAGTGTTGGAATCCTTTTTGAAGTGCNAGGTCAGTAACAGGNAAAACATCAGGNCGATTAAGAGTAAACATAAGAAACATTTGTGCTGTCCAAGGGCCGACCCCTTTTATTTCTGTTAAAAGCTGTATGATATCTTCATCTGATCTGTCATCAAGGGTTTTATATCTGACAGGGTCTTCTAAGAAAGCTGTAGCAATATTTTTAATATATTTTGCNTTAGAGAATGATAGACCGACAGATCGTAGAACATCTAGNTCGGTNGACANNACTTTTTCAGGNGNGGGATAAGGTTCTGGNTNATAAATAGAANTAAACCTATNATGAATNGCTTTAGCAGACGCACCTGATAGCTGTTGATAAATAATAGAACGGGCCAGTGACTTAAAGTAATTTTTCTCAGGCTTGAGGTCTTCCATCTTAAATGCATCCATCAGCCTTATGAGATCTGGNTCTGCTTCTTTTAACTTTTTTATAGAATATTGGATATTCATAATATCAATTTTTTTCGCATACATATATTTGCATTCCACTTTCAGCATCCATTGGTGAACCATCATAATCACCAATTTTTTTTTCTATCTTAAAGCCTGAGTCAGCTAATAATATATCCATTTCATGAGGGTAGTACATTCTCATGCTGAAGAAATACTTATCTGCCATGATCTGATTATCTTTCTCCAGATACCAAGTCAGTTTATTGATCTGTGTTTCTTCATCATATTCATTGGTTTCCAANATNCTACATTGACTGTTTTCATAATNAAAANAGGATGTAGCTGGATGAAGTGTGTTTGAATCTCTATAAAGAAAAGAAGGATCTGGTATAAATATTGATAATAAAAATTTTCCTTTTTTCTCAAGATGCTCATTGACGCATTTGAGNCAGTTTTTTGCATCATATTTTGAAAGATTATGTAGAAAAGAATTGAAACCAATAAANATAAAATGGAATTTCATTTTTAATTTNAAGTCGCACATATCCCCTAAAAAAAACTGAGCTTTTTCGCCATACCTCTTATTGGCCACTTTAAGAAATTGCTTGCTTTGCTCAAGACCATTATAATCCAAACCTAGATCTAAAATACACTTTGTAAGCCGTCCTGTTCCTGAGGCAAGCTCTAACACTGGGCCGCTTGCACTACATGCAACTGTTTTAAGTAGCTCNATATCAAAATTACTATCTTTGTGAATCGCATCGTACAGATCTGGATTAGAATAAATATTCATTTAATTATAANNCAGANACTATCGTAANTGGGACTATNAAAACTGGGAAACAGTAAAGNCTAGTTTACAATAANGAGGTCCTTTGTCGTTTTATTAAGAATCTCACAGCCTTCATTACCGANNATCACATCATCCTCGATTCGAACCCCTCCCCATCCAGCAAGGTAAATACCTGGTTCGATNGTCATAACATTATTCTTTTCTAANATCTGTTCACTTTGAGGGCTAAATCTTGGACTAGTATGAATCTCCAGGCCTAGGCCATGCCCAGTCCCATGGGTATAATATTCACCNTATCCCATTTCTGTAATGTAATCACGNGTGNCNGCATCTACNTCTTTACAAGGAACCCCAGCTTTTGCGATATCACAGCCTCGTTGTTGTGCTTCTTTTACTATGGAATAGATCTCTTCATGTTTCGGTGTTGAAGAACCTACAACAGGTGTTCGTGTCATATCAGCATGATAGCCTCCATATTTTGCAGCGGCATCAATAACAACAAAATCACCATTTTGAAACTCTCTCTCTGTTGGGATAGCATGCGGGAGTGCACCATTTGGACCTGTAGCTACGATTGGAGAATACGCTTCACCTTCTGCATATTCACGATATTTAGAGACCATGGCGTTTGCCACATCTTTTTCAGAAAACCCTGGTCGTAACATTGGAAGGATTTCTTCATATACTTTATCAGTGACCTCAACTGCAGTTCTAAAGCAATCTAGTTCATGGTCATCTTTTACTGAAGCAAGATCTTCAAGAATCATTGACATATTCTCCCAATTTGTTTCGGGGAACATCTTTTTCATATTTTCATATTGTGCATAACTCATATGATCGCCTTCAAAGGCTAATCGTAGACCGCTAGTGATTAAACTATTTTTTTTGATCTGAGTAAAGTGTGAACTCATATCTATAAATATCTCGAATCCCTTTACTTGAGCTTTTGATTGTTCAATGTAACGCCCATCGGTAATAAAGTATTGCCCTCTTGGGGTGACTAAACAAGAAGCAGCGGAACCCGTGAACCCACATATATATTTTATGTTTGTAAGATTGGTAATTAAAATCCCATCCAAACCTTTATTTTGTAGAACATCATTAAGTTTTGTTTGGCGATTTATATAAATAGGTTCATTCATTTATTTAATCCTTCTTTGATCTATCAATTAATGTTTGGATCGTCTCTCTTTCTAAAGAAATAGATTCTAGACTTTCACCTTTTTCTTCTAATGCATCTAAAACTTCAAGAGCCTGTGAGAATAAACCCTGATTTTTTAAAACAGAGACCAGAGTAAATGTCGCTAAACGTGAACTCACCTTTAAAGGGTCGCTTACTTCACTGAACGGAGCAATAGGAGTGGGGGACTCTTTTACAAAATCTTTAGATACCTCAGGCTTTGGCTTTACGGGACTTGGTGTTTTTGTATATGTTTTGGAGGGTTTATCTTCATCTTTCCCAGAAACTTTTTTTACAAAATCTTTAGCTGTTTTATGATTTGGGTCTAATCGCAATACATGTTTCCATGATTTTAGGAGCCGATTCTGCGCTCGGCCAAGAACAGTTTGTATCTCACAAAGCATTTCGATAGCAGCAAAATGGCTACGGTCATGAAGGCTCAATTGTTCTAATATCTTTTCTGCTTCTTTAAGATTGCCTTCTGACTGCTCTACTTGTGCCAAAACAAATAGGCCCGCGCTATCATTTGAATGATGTTTCAAGCCAATATCACAAACTTTTCTTGCGCGCCTTAAATCATTTTGTTCTAAATATATTTCTGCCAGCACAGGAAATAAGATTGTATCAAAGTGGTCGGCAAAATATAATTCTAGCTCGATTTGATTGTTTAAATTCATATCAACGTCGGTTTTTATTAACCCATTCTACAATATAATCTACTGTTTCTTGTACTGGTGTTCCGGGACCAAATAATTTACCTACACCTTTTTGCTCTAGCTTTTCTATATCATCCTTAGGGATGATCCCACCGCCTACTAATAAAACATCATCTAAACCTTTTTCATTCATCAGGCTGAGCACATTATCAAAAATTGTATTGTGGGCATTGTTTAAACTCGACAAGGCAATAACATCTGCATCTTCTTGCAATGCGGCAGAAACTATCATTTCAGGGGTTTGTCGTAACCCCAGATAAATTACTTCCATACCAGCATCTCTATAGGCCGCAGCTAATACTTTTATTCCTCGATCATGCCCGTCCAAACCTGGCTTTGCCATAAGAATTCTTATCTTACGTTTCATAGTTTGAAAACTTACTTGTCTTTTCTATCATTCCTTAAATTAGACTAATTAATACAAATATACTATCTATCCCGGCTATTCAATATTAGTGTCACAGGCCCATTATTAATTAACGATACTTCCATCATAGCCCCAAATTCACCAGTCTGGATTTGGATGCCCTCTTTCTTGAACCTTGATAAAAAGTAATTATAAAGCTCTTTCCCTTTTTCTGGTAACTCTGCATTAACGAAGCTTGGCCTTCTACCTTTTCTAGTATCTCCACATAGAGTGAACTGACTTATAATTAGGGCGGAACCTTCAATATCTTTAATAGATAGGTTCATTTTTTCATTACTATCACTGAAGATTCGGAGAGTTGAAAGCTTTTTAACAATATAATCNGCATCTGAAACTGAATCNTTTTTTTGAATACCTAATAGCACAACGAATCCAATACCTATTTCGCCGATCGTGTTTCCCCCTACATTGACATTCGCCTGGCTACATCTTTGAACCACAGATATCACTTATCACTCAATCCATACATTATCTTTACCATACTTAGTTCTTAATTGCTTTATGAACTGACCACCTGTTGAAACTTTTATATTATGCGCTAACACCTTTAATGGACGGCGAGATCCAGGATTTGGGAGATGAAATANGAGCTTACAGCTNCCAGGNTTTTCTTTTGCAATATCCATAAGGATATCAACATCATTCGGCTCCACCTTTCCAGACGAAAACTTTATAATTAGACATTGGGAAAGTCTGTCTCTAACATTTTGAACAGAAATAATTTCATCAGCTAAGATCTTTAGGTCCGAGAAGTCTGACCCTTCTGATGGTTTTCCCTTAATAAAAACAACACTNCCTTCTTCAATTAGCCGGCTGTATGACTGATAGCAATCACTGAAAACAACTATCTCAGCATGCCCACCTAGGCANTCCATGTCAAAAAAAGCCATTTCTCGATTTCGCCTATCGTAGCGNCTAACAATCTTTGTGATCATTCCACCCACACATATAGTATCATTCTTTGATAAATCTTGCCCTTCTTCNAATGAAACNGTTGTGAANTCTTCTAGNTCTTCTGCATGTTCTAAAAGAGGATGTCCAGAAACNTATAGCCCTANAACCTCCATTTCCTTTTCTAATGATTCTTTTTCAGACCAGTCTTGTATTTCATTTAAAGTGGGAGTTTTAATCAATGAACTTTGTTCCTCTCCCAACCCAAAGAGGTCCACTTGATTCTTGTCTTTCTCAACCTGCATCTTTTGGCCATATTTTATTGCTCCATCAACAGCCTCATACTTTTGTGCTCTATTGCCTTCTAAAGAATCAAGGCTCCCAGAAGCTGTTAAACTTTCTAAGACCCTTTTATTTACTTTTTGTTGATCAACTCTTGAGCATATATCAAAAATTGATGGATATATGCCATTGCTTAGCCTTTCTGAAATAATAGTTTCAAGTGCTTTAGAACCAACATTCTTAATTGCATTGAGCCCATACGAAACAGTTTTTTCATCTATCGGTCGAAAATCTTCATAGGAAACATTTATGTCTGGGGCCTTTACTTCAATTCCCATTTTTTTACATTCATTTATTAATACAACTATTCGGTCAATGGTGCCCATCTCACTTGTAAGGTTGGCGCTCATAAATTCTGCAGGGTGGTGAACTTTTAACCATGCGGTCTGGTAAGCCACATAGGCATAAGCTGTCGAGTGGCTTTTATTAAAACCATATTGTGCAAACTTTTCAATTAGTGAAAATATTTCTTCTGCTTTTTTCTTTTTTATTCCTCTCCCCTCCGCACCATTGACAAACTTAACGGAAAGCTCTTCCATTAAGGCTTTTATCTTTTTTCCCATTGCTCGTCGCATAATATCAGCTTCAGCTAGAGTGAAACCTGCTATTTCATGCGCTATTTGCATTACCTGCTCCTGATAAACAATAATTCCGTAAGTCTCTTTTAAAATAGGCTCCATAATAGGGTGTGGATAAACGATCTTATTTTTACCATGTTTTCTAGAAATGAAGTCATCAATGTTCTGCATTGGTCCAGGCCTGTATAATGCATTCATTGCAATAAGGTCTTCTATTCCAGAAGGTTTTAATTTTTTTAGATATTCACGCATTCCAGATGATTCAAACTGAAATACTCCTATAGTATGCCCTTTAGAAAACAACTTATATACATTTTCATTATCTAATTCCAATTTATCGAGATCTACTGTTTCCCCTTTTTGTTCTATTAATTTAATCGCCTTATCAATTACAGTAAGGTTACGCAGGCCTAGAAAGTCCATTTTCAGCAAACCCAATTCCTCAAGCCCTTTCATATCGTATTGACTGGTAATATCATCAGTTGAAGACTTGTAGAGAGGAACGTAGTCTGTAAGCTCTCCTGGTGCAATTACTACTCCAGCTGCATGGATTGAAGCATGCCGGTTCATACCCTCAAGAACCTTGGAATGATCCATTAANTCTTTATAATTACCCTCTGCCATTTTTTGCAACTCAGGGCTCTTTTCTAATGCTTTATCTAAAGTAATATTTAACTCATTAGGAATTGATTTTGCTATCTTATCCACATCAGAAAATGAATATCCCATNACCCTACCAACATCTCTAACAACTTGTTTTGCTTTCATTTTACCAAAAGTTATGATTTGTGTAACTGAATTCTCACCATACTGATCTTTAATATAATTGATGACCTCTCCCCTTCTTTCAATGCAGAAATCAATATCAATATCTGGCATACTTATTCGATCAGGATTTAAAAACCTTTCAAATAGCAGGTTATGCTTTAAAGGGTCTATACTTGTTATTCCTAAGGCATAAGAAACAATGCTTCCTGCTGCAGACCCCCTACCGGGGCCAACNGGGATACTTGAATCTTTAGCATATTTGACAAAATCTGCAGTAATCAAAAAGTATCCCGCAAATCCCATATTTTTTATCACTTTTAACTCGTGCCNTATACGGNCTTTGATNTCTGGAGTTAAATCACCATANAGAGACATTGCTCCTTTCTCCGTTAAAAGTCTTAAATAATCGTCGGGATCTTGAGTTGCAGAACTACTCGGGATAGGGAAATTCGGGAGATGAGACTCCCCTATTGGTAAAGTAAGATCAATACTATCAGCAATCTTTCTAGTATTTTCAATTGCCTCTGGGAACTCTTTAAATAAGTGGAACATATCGTCCTGGCTTTTAAAATAGAACTCTGGAGTCGCGTACCGAAGACGCTTAGGNTCGCTCCTTTCTTTCCCCGTACCTAAGCAAATATGTATATCATGCGCTTCCCAGTGATCTTTTTTTGCATAATGCGCATCATTGGTACATACAAGGGGGAGGCCTAATTCAGAAGANAACTTTTTCATGTTTTGAATGTTTTTTTCTTCCTCTGGNATNCCGTGGTTCTGTATTTCTAGATAATACCTATCTGGNAATATCTCTGAAAACATCAGAGCGGNATTTTTAGCCCCTTCATAATCACCATTTAACATCCTTTCTGGGACCTCACCTTTCAGGCATCCAGATAAACATATTAGACCCTCNCTATATTGNCGAAGTAATTCCATATCTATCCTAGGNCGATAATAAAAGCCCTCTAAATATCCAGCAGTGACAAGCTTCATAAGATTTTTATAGCCAGTAAAGTTTTGAGCAAGAAGGATTAAATGGTTATTGCCCCATCCTCCACCAGGGCGCGGATTTTTATCAAACCTTGACCCTGTTGCTACATACATCTCACAGCCTATGATTGGCTTTATTCCAACCCTCTTTGCATATTTATAATAAGGGACTGCACTAAACATATTACCATGCTCGGTCAATGCAACAGAGTCCATATTCAAATCATCTATTGTGCTGACCAACTGATCTATACGTTGAGCTCCATCTAATAAACTATAGTCAGAATGGTTATGTAAATGGATGAATTCAGAAGTCATTTAATAGTACCTGCGTATATGGCAATCAGACCCATAAGAGTACTAAATTTCAAAATTCGAGCTCCCTTAGTAGCGGATGTGATTTCCGGATTATTTAACAACAAAAATACAACTACGCCAAGCGGAATCTCAACGCCAAGAATCAATAAAATTCCGTAATAAAATCCATAGGTTCCATTATAGTAGGGTATATACGAACCAAGTCCAACAAGCAGTGCTAAAAAAACCGTGAGATGCACTGCTCGATCAATCCCTGCAATTATTGGGAAAGTTGAGATACCTATAGATCTATCACCTTCGATATCTGCAATATCCTTTACCAACTCTCTAATGAGGGTTAAACCAAAAGCTAGAATCATCGGTATCCACATAGGCACCACATTACCATGAGCAGAGCCACAAAATAAAAATGAAAGCCCTAAGGTCAATGACACAGCAATATTCCCAATTAATGGCTTCCCTTTAAGAAAAGTATTATACACCACCATAAGAGGAATGGCTATAATAATTCCAATCATTTTTGAAGTATCTGATAATTGCATGCATAATAATGCGCCTGTGGAAAACAAAATATATGAAATCACCATGGCTGATTTAATTTGAACATAGCCCATTGGTATGGGCCTAGTTGGCTTGTTTATTAAATCTATCTTATAGTCTATAGCATCATTTAATGCATTAGCAGCTGCAGTGTAGCACATGACAATTACTGATGTTAATAAAACAATGCCCCATTCAATTTGGTTTTTATGCAATATTGATGCAGCAATTACCATTGCAAATCCACTTATAATCACATTAAATGGTCTTATAAGTTTTATATGATAGAAAAAAGTAGCCATATCAATATTTAAGTTAATCTCACATTAACAATTGTTACATTCAGAGAACACCAATTCAATTTATACCTGTACCACCATTACTCTGTCATCTCCGTTATAGTCTTTGATTAAATCAATACTAGTATATCCTTGATCAAAAAAGATATCATAGACTTTTTGAGGGTGCTCCTTTAAGCCAACTTCTAAAATTAATAAAGAATTATCATGAACTATTTTTGGCGCAATTTCTGAAAACCTTTTATAAAAAGTTAATCCATCACTATANTCTGTTAAAGCCGATTCAGGCTCAAATCCAATTACATCTTTCATCAACTCTGGGACTTCTTTTTTAGAAATATAGGGCGGGTTTGAGATTAGAAGGTCAAACATCCCCCTTGGAGTAGATTTTAANATATTCATTTCTATAAAACTATACTCTGTCACTTCCAGATGAATGGANTTACGTTCAGCAATCTTAAGAGCTCTANTAGAGTTATCAACACCNACTACTTTAGCATCTGGTCTTTCTTTTGCCATCGTAATAGCAATGCATCCAGATCCTGTTCCAATATCTAATATCTTGGGTGANTNAACAGCGTTTAATCTTGTTAAAGCAATGTCTATTAGTCTTTCTGTCTCTGGGCGTGGAATAAGAACATCTGGTGTGATAATAAATTCTCTTCCATAAAANTCACATGCTCCCGTAATATACTGTAGAGGNTCTTTTTTTAGNCTTCTCTTAACCCAATCTCGGAGAGTTTCTAATTGNGNTTTGGATAACGGCTCATCATATCNTAGGTATAAATCCAGCCTTTCGCAGTCTAATAATGAACATAGAAGCCATTCAATTTCTGTTCGAGGTTTTTCAAAAGATTTTTTTTCAAAGTATGATTCAGCCCACTCAATCAAATCAATAANACGCCAAGGAGTTGCCATCAANTAAATAANATCTAAACGGTANATGTNTGCAAGATAAAATTAGGAAATCTCAGCAGCCATTAATTCCTGCTGTTCTGCAATTTTTAATTGCTCAATAATTTCTGTGATATCTCCATCTAGGATTTCATTCANGCGATACGAAGTAAAATTAATACGGTGGTCAGTAACCCTACCTTGTGGAAAATTATATGTCCGTATCTTTGCAGAACGATCCCCNGTTGAAACCAGACTCCTGCGCTCAGCAGCCCGTTCTGCAGCTGCTTTTTCTTGCTCTGCTGCCAATAGTCTTGATTTTAGAACTTTTAACGCTGCTGCNCTATTTTTATGTTGAGATGATTCATCCTGACAAGTTACTACTAAGCCGGTTGGGATATGAGTAATTCGAATCGCCGATTCTGTTTTGTTAACATGTTGACCTCCAGCACCACTTGCACGGTATGTATCAATTTTTAAATCACCTTCATTCACTTCAATATCCACATCTTCAGCTTCAGGAAGAACGGCAATCGTCGCCGCAGAAGTATGCACACGCCCACTTGTTTCTGTTTTAGGTACACGTTGAACGCGATGAACACCACTTTCATATTTTAACATACCAAAAGCACCGCTCCCTTGCATNGACACAATTACTTCTTTAATCCCTCCAATGCCTGTNTCTGANGAATCCATTACCTTGTGATTCCAATTGTTACGCTCAGCATAGCGTATATATATCCGGAATAAATCAGCAGCAAANAGAGCTGCCTCATCACCACCCGTACCAGCTCTTATTTCTAAAATTAAATTTTTGTCATCATTGGGGTCTTTAGGTAACAAGAGTACCTTTAGTTTTTCTTCTAATTCATTTTTTTCAGTTTCAAGCTCTAGCACTTCATCCTGAGCAAGCTCTTTTAATTCATCATCATCACCTTCAAGAATTGCTTTATCATCATCAATCTGATCTAGAATAGATATATAGGCTTTACTTGTGTTAACTACTTCTTCCATTGCCTTA
The DNA here is from genome assembly GCA_002167345.2 of bacterium TMED46. Taxonomy (GTDB): domain Bacteria; phylum Fidelibacterota; class Marinisomatia; order Marinisomatales; family UBA1611; genus CACEUX01. The sequence goes on from NHCZ02000016.1 coordinate 31,408, forward strand.
TGCTCTTTTGCAATTGATGTAATCTTTGCTTGATCATTAAAAATATCTGGATCCATCATTTGCTCTGAAAGATACCGATGTTTTTCAATAATGGCCTGCAGTTTATCTTTCAAGCTATAGCCTCATTATAATATTCTTTATTAAACATATTTTTTCATTAAACACCAAATGCCTGTAGAAACAAAGGCTATACATATTTTCAAATCTCTAGTTGCTACTTATCTACCGGCATAAATAAATCGATTTATTTTTCCCTTTTGCAAGTGCTCCCCTTTAACGTAAAAATGACCCTGATAGAGCACTTAAGCTCTTGACAGGGCCATTTAGAATATTGTTATTCTACTTACGTCCGTATTTTTGATTAAACTTTTCTATGCGTCCAGCTGTATCAACAAGATTCTGTTTACCAGTAAAAAATGGATGAGATTTATTAGAGATTTCAATCTTACATAATGGATATTCATTTCCATCATCCCACTTTATTGTTTCTTTAGTTTCAACAGTTGACTTGGTTAAAAAAGCATAATCACAAGACGTATCTTTAAAAACAACCAGCCGGTAATTATCCGGATGGGTACCTTTCTTCATATTTTTCTCCTAATTAAATAATATTGTATAAAGCAGCTCCAACCTGCTCTATTCCTTTTTCAATAACACTAGTACTTGTGGCGTATGAGAACCTGATATGGCCAGGTGCTCCAAAACCATCGCCAGGTACTGTAACAACACTTACAGAGTTTAAAATATACTCTGAAATATCAAAAGTATCTTTCAAGACCTTACCGTCTCCTCTCTTATTCAGATAAGAACTAAAATCTGGGAAAGCATAAAACGCACCACCAGGCATAAAACAAGTAACATTTGGCAATCCATTTAGAAGGCCAACCATCAAATCTCGTCTTTTTTTAAAAGCGATTTTCATTTCTTCAACACAATTTTGATTGCCGCTCAATGCTTCTATGCCAGCTTTCTGGCCTATAGAGTTTGCACATGATGTTGCTTGGCCTTGTAATTTAGACATAGCTTTTATGATGTCTCTTGGGCCTGCTGTGTAACCAATTCTCCAGCCTGTCATAGCATAGGTTTTTGACAGACTTAAACATGTAACTACGGTAGCATTGATATTGTTCTCCCTGTTTAATTTTTCTGTACTTATGAACTCTCCATCATATACGAGTCGCTCATAACATTCATCCGAAATAATAACCCATTCGTTTTCTTTTGCAATTCTTAATAGTTTTAATAATGCTTTCTTCCCCCACACGCCTCCTGTGGGGTTTGATGGAGAATTGATAATGATTCCTCTTACATTAGGATTTATCTTTGATTGTAAATCATCAAAATCAGGTTCAAAGTTGTTTTCTGCTATAGTATCTACGAGTAACGGCTCTGCATCCGCAAGTCTTACAAATTCCGGGAAGGATACCCAATAAGGTCTAAGAATCATTACCTCATCACCAGCTCCAAATAGAGCCTGACATGCCGTATAAAGGCTTTGTTTCTCTCCATTAGAAACAAGGATGTCTTGTATCCCATAAGCTATTCCATTTTCTTTATTAAGCTTTTCACATATTGCTTGTCTAAACTCAATCATTCCAGGACCAGCTGTGTATTTTGTATATCCTTGGTCCATTGCTTTTTTCCCAGCCTTGATAATGTGCTCAGGCGTGTTAAAATCTGGCTCTCCAACTGAAAAGTTAATTACGTCTAGGCCTTGTGTGCGCATTTCTGCTGCAACCGTTGCCATTTGCAATGTAAATGAAGGTTTGACCTTTGAAACGCGGTCGGATAATCTATAATTCAAAACTTATGTTGTTTTTTATGGTGCTGCTCTGTGTTAAACTTATCGTCATCCTTGTAACTATCCGATTTATTATTACCTCTATTATCTTCTTCAATATCAAATTCTTCAGAAAGTATATGTCCATGCCCTGGAGTTCTTTTCTTTTGATTGCGATGTTTATTCCCTGCTTTGAAATTGCCTTTTTTCCTGCTTGAATAGTATTTCTGTTTATTTTTTTTATTTTTATTTCGATGTTTTTTATTGTTGTCAAGATTGTGCTTTTTACTTTTATTTGATGAGCGCTTTCTGCGTTTTGGCTTTGGTACATCAGATGCAGATATACACTCTAAATCTTCTCTTTGTTCAAGAGTCTCNATCTCTTGGTCTTTTGCATCTTCCATCAATGCTTCTTTATCAAAAGAAAATGAATCAGGATTGAACATACCATAAATCGTTCCAAAACCACGCGTAACCCCATTCCCAATACCAATATAATTTGGCAAGATAAAATTGGTTTTAAATTCTCCCATAAATGCGCCCCATTTATTCTCATCAACGGGCTTGGGGAAAAGGCTTGAAACCTTTACTTTTGTAAAAATATTATCTTCTAGGCTTATGCCAACTTCATTAGCTANAAAAACAATATTTTGGCCTAACAGTTTATTTAAATAAGAGGGCTTTTCCTGATTAGTAAGAAATTTATATTTACCACCAGTCATATGGTTCAGGGCAACCCATGGGGTAATAAAGCGATACCTTACCAAATGCTTAGAAGGNATAAATTGTTGATTTGCATCCTCTATGTCACACTCTTGAATTTCAAAAGTAATATTCCCAAAATCTAGTGTTTCAAATTTATCACAAATCGATAAAACTGACTCTACACCCTCATTTACACCAATGATATAAATCTGCTCATTTAATATTTTTACTTGGACTCTAGGGTAGAGGAATCTATCTCGATATGAACCATCTAACATCGGGACAATAGGTTCATCTGAATATTGCCGCATAAAAACACCTTTTACTTGATAAGGAGTTTTTCTTACAGGTTTATTTGTAATGACCCTGGCGACTACAGATTTTATATCAGGGTAATTATCACTCATATNACATGTAAAATGCCAAAATAGTTATTGGCTCATTGTATCAAGGAATTCTTCATTAGTCTTAGTTCGCTTCATTCTGTCTTGCATGAATTCCATTGCCTCTTCTACTTTCATATCATTCAAAAGTTTACGAAGAATCCACATTCTACCTAATTCTTTACGACTAAGCAGTAATTCTTCTTTCCTAGTGCCAGAGCGTATAATATCGAATGCTGGGTATACTCTTCTATCACTTAATCGACGATCTAATGCTAATTCCATATTNCCAGTACCTTTAAATTCCTCGAAAATTACTTCATCTGCTCTGCTGCCTGTATCAATAAGCGCAGTGGATACAATAGTTAAACTTCCACCTTCTTCGGTATTCCTTGCCGCGCCGAAGAATTGCTTAGGTTTTTTAAGTGCATTAAAATCTACACCTCCAGAAAGTATTTTACCACTATGCGGGATTACTGCATTATGTGCACGAGCAAGTCGTGTTATACTATCAAGNAGAATAACTACATCATTTCCATATTCNACCATCCTNTTTGCTTTTTGTAAAACCATATCAGCAACAGAAACATGGCGTTCTGGAGGTTCATCAAATGTAGAACTGATAACTTCAGCGTTTACATTCCTTTTCATATCCGTTACTTCTTCTGGTCTTTCATCTATTAATAAGACAATTCTTTTTGTTTCTGGATGATTTTCACTTATTGCATTCGCTAATTTTTGTAGAAGAACAGTCTTACCTGTTTTGGGTTGCGCTACAATAAGTCCCCTCTGTCCCTTGCCTATAGGAGAAATTAAATCCATAATTCTCATTGAAAGGTCTTTTGATTTTGATTCTAATTTAAATTTNTCTTCAGGATACAAAGGAGTGAAGTTATCAAAAAGAATTATCTCCTTTAATTTATCTATGGGCTCATCATTGACCATCTCTACTTTTAGTAAGGCGTAGAAACGTTCTTTTGATTTAGGGGGTCTTATTTGCCCAGATATCAAGTGTCCTGTTTTCATCCCAAATCGTTTNATTTGCGANGGGCTTACATAAATATCATCAGGGCCAGGCATNTAATTATAATCGGGAGACCGGAGAAACCCATAACCATCCTGCATAACCTCTAAAACACCTCTTGCAGTAAAAGAATTATCTTTTTTTGCATGTGTTTCTAATATTTTAACAATTANCTCTTGTTTATTAAGGCCAGCTATACCGCCTTCTATATTTAATTTTTGTGCTAATTCCGTGACTTCACGAATATTTAGTGATTGCAGTTCATTGAGGTTCATATGTTTAATGCTCTCTTAAAAAANCTTTGGAAGATAAAATTATAAAACTCCGCGGGGACACTGGAGTAGANNTAAGTTACATCAAATAATACCTGAGTCAAAAGAAATTTCAAACTCCTTGAAAATATCCTCGGCAATATAATGTGTGCCAAAAATTAGTCCGATATCCTGCTCCTTNATTATTGCTCTTAAAGCTTTTACGCCATCTTTTATTGATTTCACAGGACTATTATCTATACCCAGATTATTGAGTTTATTTGATAAGCTTTCAGCATTAAGTAATAAACCATTTTTACTATCTGCGATAAATAGTTTTTTTAATTTATCTTTTAATTGAAANGCGATAAGGTCTAAATCTTTATCACCTTTTAGACAAAAAAGGCCATANATATTATAATTGGGGTAAATCATATTGAAAAATCGTANTGCTGCTTTAATACCAGATTCATTATGCGCAACATCATAATAAATTTTCTCAGTTAAACATTGTAGTCGCCCAGGCCAATATAAATCTCTCAAACTTTTANAAATAGCTTTGTGTTTGATTTTATTATCAAAATGCCCNACTGCAGATATAGCAAGTGATGCATTTATCGCCTGAAAATCACCNNTTAATGGTGTTTTATAGTTTTTNTTATCAAGACTAAAACTAGTGCCATTAGGGTNAATGGAAATATTTAAGGGNTTATCAGCAACAATAATAGATGTTCTTTTTTCTTTAGCTTTATCAAATAATATATCCATCACGACTCTATCTTGTTTTGCAGTAATTAATATAATATCATCTTTTATAATACCAGATTTTTCTTTTGCAATTTCTTGTATACTATTTCCAAGAATATCCATGTGATCCATTGAAATAGGCGTCATAATNGTCATAATAGGCTCAATTACATTTGTAGAGTCTAAACTACCACCTAGGCCCGTTTCAATTACNGCTATGTCTACATTGTGATCTTGAAAGTGTTTAAGAGCCATTGCTGTTGTAACTTCAAAAAATGTTGAGTCTATTTTTTGTATAGCAGTATCTACAGTTTTTATAAAAGATATTATTTCATCATTCTTTATAGGGAGNCCATTAACCCTAATTCTCTCATTAAAATTAATTAAATGAGGAGAGGTGTAAAGCCCAACTTTATATCCATTCCCCCTTAGAATACATTCTATATGTGCACATGTCGAACCCTTACCATTTGTACCTGCAACATGAATTAGCTTAAGTTTCTTTTGAGGGTTGCCTAAAAATTCTAATAGNTGAAATGTGTGTTCAAGGCCAAGTTTNATCCCATTCCGTTGCAATGAATACAAGGAATCCAGTTCAACGCTGATATCAGGAGAGGTCAATATGCTTCGCTTCTATTATAATTTTATGCAAAAATCTTGAGGCAAGGGTGTCAAAATATTTAGGGTCATCTGTTACAAAACATTGAATTTCACCTTTATTAGCAGTTGAAATTAATTTNTGGTTATTTAACTCATNCGCCACCGATCTAGCTATGGCATTCCCTGAATCAACAAGGGTAATTTTTTTACCTAAAAATGCTCCTATAACTTTTTTTAAAAGAGGATAATGAGTACAACCAAGAATTACTGTATCAACATCGGAAGACTGGAGTCCTTTTAGATATAAGCCTGCTATTGATAGAGGAATCTCTCCCTCTACTAACCCTTCTTCAACTAAAGGTACAAACAAAGGACATGCTTTGCTGATAATTTTTATATTGGGTACTTTTGATAGGAGTTCTTTTCCATATGCATTAGACTTAATTGTCCCCTGTGTGCCTAAAACTCCTATATTATCACTCTTNGTTATATTTATTGCGAAATCAACACCAGGTTTAATTACTCCAATTATGGGTAAAGAAAAGTGAGATTGTAAATAATGTATGGCCATTGATGATACCGTATTACAAGCGACAACAATTATTTTNCAATTTTGTTGAATAAGCCATTCCGTAATCTCTCGGGAAAACTGCTTTATTCGTAGAGGACTTTTATTCCCGTATGGTACACGGGCGGTNTCTCCTACATACAATATATTTTCATTTGGCAGAGCACTTGAAAGAGCACTAACAACGGTTAAACCACCAATACCAGAATCAAATACCCCTATAGGTCTATCATCCATATTTTATTCTCCCGCAAGAATTTTTTCTCTTGATTGTTTGAAATGTTTTATAGCTTGGTAGATAGCCTCAGCTATTTTTTGTTTATGTGCCTTTTCTCTNAACTTTTTTTCCTCNGAAGGATTTGATATAAAACCAACTTCCACTAAGGCATTTGGCATGGATGCGCCAATTAAAACGTAGAATCCTGCTTGTTTGACTCCTCGATTTGGGGTATTGAGGCGTTTGTCTAACTCCATCTGTATAATCGAAGCAAGGTCTTCGCTTTCTTTCATAAACATACTTTGCGCCATAGTTGCCATAATGAGGGCCTCTCCAGTAAGGTCTTCATATTGGTCTGTAAACTCTTCTAAGCTTATAACAGAATTCTCTCTTGAGGCCACTTCAATAGCATCCTGGCTTTTCCCAGGTCTAAGTAAAAAGGTTTCAAACCCTTGGACTTTTCTGTTCTTATTTGCATTTGCATGGATGCTAACAAATAATTTCCCGTTTGAATCATTTGCTATTTTTGTTCTATCTAACAGAGGGATAAAGACATCCTCGTCTCTAGTGTAAACAACTTTAATACCAGATTTTTCTAAAAGTCTTCCTGTACGTTTTGTTATATCNAAAGCTACATCTTTTTCTTTAGTCCCATATTTGCCTATTGCTCCAGGATCTTTACCACCGTGACCAGCATCAAGGACTACAGTATCTAAACGCCATCGCTCTTTTACGTCTTGAATATGCTCATCAATCTCNCCTAGAGGCGTACGTAAAGTAATAACAATCTCATTTGGATCAAGGCTTTGGTACCATTCATGGCTAATAACTTCCCGACTTAGCTTGAAGGCTATTTGCCCAGTNCTTCCAATTTGATCTGATTCTATCTGACGGACAACACCACGTGTTAAGCCAGAATTAATATTTACTGTATCCACNACAGCACCCGCAATTGTTAAATAATACCAACCATGTTTATTGATAAATGAACTAATGTTCCTTTCAGAAAATGGCTTTTTTGTAGCTAANTGAATTATTGTACCATTTGATTTCACATCAATACTTATGTTTGTTACATTAAACCTAATNATATCAATTTCTAGTAATTCTTTATTAGAATCAAAATTTATTCCCGGAAGNATAGCTCCCTTTATTATTTCAAAAAAATATTCAGCTGGAACATATAGGTCATCGCCTTCTATAATCGTTACTTGCGGCATTTGATATGCGTTATCATTTATAATAACATAACTACTGTTACCAGAAACTTTAATTTTTGACCCTGCAATATATAGCACCAGTTTTTGCCTCTCAGAATTTTCATATATTTTAGAAGTAAACGACTCTCCTAAATCTTTTGCAGAAACATATATTGGCTTTACATTGGGAAGAACTTTAATCTCTGATTCAGTGCCCGAACTTCTGTTAAAAACATGGATGTCGCTCTTCAGAAAAGAAAAGGAAATTATTAGTGNTAATATATANCGCATTAATTATGCCAGTACNTTAGATAAAAAAATACCACACTTGTAATATAAGTATGGCAGTTTATTCAGAGCGCTNCAAATAAATTAANTATAATTAAGCACTCAAAACAGATGCGCCCCGAAAAACGGGGCGCATTCACTGATTTCAAATTCAGACTATTTTTTGTTGTCGTACCACATTACTAAAATCGCCAATGAGAGTATTCCCGCAAATCCTGCNTCTCCAAATTGGGACATTATTCGGCCCAACCCNGCAATAACTCCAAAAAAGTCATCGAACAGAATTCCAACAATAATACCAATGACGACCAATGTCTTGGCCACATCAGTGATTTGCCCAAGCCATTCATTTAAGGTTTGCAAGCCTTTCAGCATAGTTTCCTCCTGTTGTCAGGAAAAGGAAGGTCTCGAAACATCCTTCCAACAANATCCTGTGTTATTATCCCAGAAACGAGAGAAAAACCAGCAAAGCGAGTAGACCTGCAAAGCCACCATCTAGAAANGTATTGACTAGATCTACAATTCCACCAATGGGATCAAAGCCTGTGGAATAAACAATGTTAACGAAAACGAACAGCACTATAAGCGCTTTAATAACTCCTACTACTCCAGATGCTGCGTTTTGTACGGTTGAGTTGACATCAGCCATGCCGATACCTCCTTGGTTTGGTTCTTTGGTTAGGATGGAAGCTCTTTGCTAACATCCATTTTCCTGGATAAAGAGATTGCCCAACTTTAACATCTGCTAAAATAACAGGCATTCTTTTTCATCGAGTGAATTTACTAAGAAAGCTGTTATTTCCAATATTTATATTTCTTAGTCAGTTTTTAGTCGAGAAAGTAGGTTTATGGTGGCATTAAATACTTTTTCAGAGGATATTGATTCCATACAACTCTTACATAATCTCCAATGGTCAGATTGATGTTCACATATTGAATCTGGTCGTATTATAGTACCTAAGTTATTAACGGGGTGGGTCTGTTTTGGGTTTTGTGAGCCAAAGATGGAAATAGTTGGAATCCCAATATGGGCAGCAAGGTGGCCAGCCATAGAGTCTGGCGAGATGATACATTGCTGGTTTTTCAACCAGTTTTTAAAATCAATTATACTTCCTTCAAAATATTGGACTCCTATCCCCTCATCTTTTAATTGTTTTATTAAAGCTTCTGATTCTGGTAGTTTTATTACAGATACTTTATGCTTNACNGAGANAAGTCTTGCCAATTTAACCCAATGAACTACTGGCCATGATCTTCTTGGATCTGTCGCCCCATTATGAAAAACAATAGCACCATTAGTATTAATGTTTGTTTTAGATATATTATTTTCATTTAGACTACATCCAGCGTTCTTTACTAAAGTATTTGCTCTAGTAGATTGATGTGAGCCTTGATTCATTAAATGGGCATTAGTAAAAAAATATTCCCCTCCTGTAGTTGCATACCCATAACTAATCTTTGGATTTGTGTGCCATAAAAACCAGCTATTTCGTAAATCACCCTTAAAGTCAAATGCCAAATCAATACCTTTTTTAGAAAGCTTTCGAGCAAAAATCCACATTCTAACCCACCTTGATAAAGACCATCTCCATTCTGTCCAGGGGACTTTGACTGAAATTATTTCATCTGCTAGGTTTAAATNTTCAGCTAATGGTNGAGCTGACTTGCTACATAATAATATTAATCGAGATTCAGGGAAGGTTTTTCTNAGGCTGGTCAAAGCTGGTATAATCATNAGAATATCTCCGATACGGTGATATTCTGTAACTAGAATTGTTTTTACTGTAAAATGACCTAATAGGTANTTTTTTCGAAATAGATTAAAAAAGGAATAATATGGCAATAGAAGTGTGCTTATAACTTTAGACCAAAATAAAATCTTTGAACTATANACCTGGTTNATCATCACAATAACCGCAGAGTTTCATAATAATTATATAATTTATCAGCTACATTTTTTATATCATGTTTTTTCTCAACCCATCTTTTACCTGCTTCCCCGTGAGCNAATATTTTTTCACGATTATTTATAAGCATTCTTAATTCAGAGTTAAGGTTCTCAGAATTGATGTTGATAAATGGATGATCTGGAATAAAAGAATTATAGACATCATTCATCTCAGTTAAAGTACAAACCCCCATTGAAAGAGACTCGACAGAATTCATGCCATAACCCCACCCTCCTTTATTGCCTATTTGGTCAATAAAAATATCCGATTTTAATTTTCGATTTATGGCAACTGAGTTTGGTACATTTTCAATTAAATCAAATTCGATTTTCCCTTCGGATTGCAAAGCTTCACATATTTTAATAATAATTTCAGAACCTTTATAAAAGCGATTTGTTGGTGCATGGGATATACGAATTGTATCATTTATNATGGATTTTGACTTAAAATTTGAAGTTTTGAANGGTAAAAACAGATAATCTATGTTGGGATGTTTTGTTAAAAGATCAACTTCGTTAGTTAAATTTAAATCTGATATTTTATTAATATAAGGCATAACGCCTCTACTCCTAAGGTCTTCACCATGGTAGTGACAAATTATTTTTTTTCCTTTATCTTTTAACCCCCTAACAAAAAATTCATTTTTAAGAAAATCCATACCACTTTCAAAATGCACAACATCAAAATCATATAGTNCATATTCATCTATAGCNTTATANANGATTGGCTTCCANAANTGGTCTTTTAACTTTAAGAAAGTACTATCCANCCANCCATCAGGGTNCCAGATTGGTGGATGTCCTNTCTTTCTCCTTAAAGTATCCTTCTTCACCTCTNTATTGTTTATAAANNNTGTTTCTCATCATNGACAAGTAGGGCTTNGTAAAATTAAANGGAAGATTTAAGCAAATATCTTCTTCAAAACCTTTTGGAGAACTAAAAAATGTAACAGTTCGGCATTGATTTTTTCTTCTTATGTGCTCTTTTTTCCAAAGAGTTAAAGTACCGACAGTATTTTCAGGTGAGATATATAATATTTTCATTTAGGATCAAATAGAGAAGAATACTGCTCTTTTCTATTTTCCCAGTTATATTTTTGTTTAATTAGACTTTGGTTTTTGGAAATGTTGAGAGAATTATCTATTTGATCAAAAGCATTTAAAATCGCATTTCCTATTGAATATGAATCCCCCGGTTTAGACCAATAGATGGTATCAACTACAAAATTGCGGATTGGGAGCATGTCTGTTGCAACTATTTCCAAACCACTCGCCATCATCTCAAAAAGCTTTGTGGGGGTGTTTTCTTCAGTTAATGGGGTTTTTCTAAATGGGATAACGCCTATAGAATGTTTTTGCAGCATCATCCATACCTCNTCATGAGGAACTTGCGGGATTATATTTATATTATCTTTGAGGTTTANTTCGATAATCATATTAGAGATTTTATCCTTAAACTCTTTTGTCCTAAATGTGCCTATTAAGCTAAGCCTGACATCTGAGTGAACAGTTTTTATATGATGCATGGCCTCTATCAAATCTTTTAAACCTCTTTCAGGTGCAAGATGCCCATGATAAACTAGAGAGAGATATTTTTTCGTAGAGCTCAAGTTCAGATTCAAACGTTTTAATTCAGGAAAGTTTTCAATTATAATTATCGGAATCCCAGATTCNAGATAGGGGTTGGTNGACATTGGAACATTTGCGAGTATAATCTGGTCAACATGTTTCAAGTATCTGCTTTCTTGATATTTTCGCAAAAATATCAAACCTTCTTTCAAAGGTTTTATACGCTTAGAAAAAGTTCTGTAAAGAGCCTCCATATTTTCATGTATATCATAAATTGTTTTAANATGAAAAAAACGAGATTTTATTTTTTTCANNAATGGGAGGAGGTCGGTCTCATGAATTTGAANAGATTNCATATCTTCAAATCTCGCAAGCTCGTTAAATACCTTATCAATAAAAGTCCTTACATTAGTTTTTCCATTAATATTATTATGAACTATTGATGGCCCTGTTAAATCAAGAGCATGATTTGATCGAGTGTAGTATCTAATAAAAAAACCTTTTTCTATTAATGTTTTTATTTGCTTATGATATATTCTTTCGTCATCCGGAGAGTGGTGACAAGACACTATTGCTATCATCTTACAAGCCTAATTAAATCTTGTTTTTCATCATTGGTTAATGCAAAAAAATACCATAAAAGAGGATAGATAATAGAAAGCCATAATTTAGGTAATGAGTCACCAATATTAAGTTGAGCTCCAACTAGAAAGATTATTGGAAATAAAATTGCACGCCAATTATATGGTACTTGATAAATGCGATATGTTTTAAAATATATTGACAGATTCATGGCCAAGAAGGCGAAGACCACACTATATGCTGCCCCCATTAACCCCAAAACAGGTATTAACCAAATACAAGATAAAATCAATGTTAATGCACCTGTAATACGAAAAATAGGAACCCANTTTGTAATCTCTTTCATATAAACACCTGGAAGCTGTATAACGTAGGTCCCAAAGAAAAAGTATCCGATAAGAATTACACTAACAACTGGCTCACAATTCCAAAATTCAGANCCAATCAATGTTTGACCAAAAATTGATAATTGCATTATATCACCAANCAATATGCTTACAAGCATAAATATATAACCCATAATTCCACAAAAAAGTGTAGCGATCTTTGCAAATTCAATTTTAGCACCTTTCTCTTGACCTCTTTTTAGAAAATACGGGGTCCAGCCCATATTAAAGCCCATTACAATTGTGAGACCGAGCATCCCCATTTTTTTCCCAGCAGAATAAAGTCCAACATCGGCTATTCCTAAAAACCACTCAAGTAAATACCGGTCTGATAATTCCATTACCATAGTGAAAATTCCTGCTGGCAAAAATGGTATAGCAAATCGAAGGATTTTCATGAAAATCACTTNATCAAGCATTTTCAATTTTATACGTTGGATAATAATTGGAGCAGTTGAAAATAAAACAATAGCTGAAGCTATTATATTAGCTTTGAATACACCTTCAATTCCAGAGCCCCAATGCACAACGAATAAAATATTTAGCGCCATGGTGGTTATAACATTCAAAAGGCTAAAGCCTATAAACGGCACAGCTTTTTCTTCAGACCTTAGAATTAGCAAAGGAAGATTCCAAAGAGAGTCTAAGAAAATAATGGCCGAAACATATATCATCCAATCGGGCCTATTAATACCCAACACCAAATATGCTAAATAATTTCTGCTTAGGTACAAGCAGAGGGTAAAAATAACACCTGTGGTAATTTGAGATATCAAAATAACTGTAATATGCTTTGTTCTTTCCGTTCCACTTGTCTGTACGGAAAATTTCATTAAAGCTGTATCCATACCATATCGATACAAAATTAGAGCAAATCCCATAAAGGCATATGCCAGTGAAAGCGCGCCGTATTCTTCTTGGGTGAAAGAGTGAGTATATAAAGGAAGTAATAAGAAGGTGATAAGTCTAGCTAGAATGTGGCCAAGACCATATATCAGAGATTGTTTACCTAGACCTTTAATTGACATAAAAATTTATAAGCACAATTCGATTGTATCTCTAAAAATACCACTGGCTCCAAAATTTTCTTTGAACCTGCCCAGTCCCATATTTGGTTCTTCATTAACTGTAAAAGTTCCAAAATCGTAAATATTATAATTGTTATCTATTGCCCAATCAAAAATGGTATAAAATAAAAGATTAACAGCCCTGTACTTAGAAAATGCCTCATCATGGCTGATATAAAAAGCTAGAATAGCATGATCATTTACAATAAAATTGACAACCCCGGCAATCATCTTTCCATCCAAAAATGCAGCAAAGAGATTAAACCTGTTCGGGAAAATTTTTTGAATATGTTCTAACTCTATAAGGCTATGTGTTGGACTCACGCCATGACGAATTTTCAAATTTTTTTCTAAAATAGAATAGAAAGAAGAAAGATCATTTGATTGCTCAACATGTACTCCGCTATCAATTGCTTTATTGACAGCCCTCTTATGAGAAGAACGAAATTTGTTTACTGTAGCTTTGAGTGTGCTCTCTAAAAATAAGATACTAGTTATATCTCTTTTAAGATATTGAAAATCATATTTAAAAAAAGCAAAGTCCATATAGTTAGAGAGGCGTCTTTGATAAAGGTTTGGTGGTAAAGTAATACGTATGCCGCTAAACCCCTTCCCTTCTGTATAAGCAACTAAGCATTTCACCAGTTCCATAGATTCTACAATTGAAAGGTTTTCCGGTATTACAAAAGAACCTACAGTGGCACCTGGATGAGATATAAGATATGGCTTGGAATTAATTTCTTTTACTGCTGCGGGGAAAATAGAGAATAATTTTCCCTTTTTCTTAATTATAAGGCTATGGTCATTAAAGCGGCCTTGAGGATGATAATTTAAGAATGACCGGAGATGAAATATCGTTCCATTATTACTGCGTGTAACAAAATGGTCCCATTCAGACTCATCCACAGGCCTATATTGGTAAACTGTGAACATTAAACTACTTTAATTATTAATACCATACATTGTTCTAAAGTAAAAGTTTCATATTATTGCTATTGAATGATGTTTACACTCAAATCTAATTTGGTTATATAATTTACGGGAGTAAAATTTGAATTCTTCTATTGAAAAAATATTTGCTAGAGAAATTTTAGATTCTCGAGGTAACCCCACTGTTGAAGTTGATGTCATGACAGCCGATGGATTAATGGGACGTGCTGCAGTACCCTCTGGCGCATCAACAGGGATTCATGAAGCCCTTGAATTAAGAGATGGGAATAAAAACAGATATCTAGGGAAAGGGGTAAGGACTGCCATTAATAATATAAACACCATTATTGCACCTTCCTTAAAAGGCTGTGAGGCTACTAAGCAATCAGAAAACGATGGTCAGCTCTTAGCGCTAGATGGAACAGAAAACAAATCGAATCTAGGCGCAAATGCAATTTTAGGAGTTTCAATGGCGATTGCACACGCAGGTGCAAAAATTGAAAAGAAATCTCTTTATCAATACCTAGGAAAGAACAACGCACATATACTTCCAATGCCAATGATGAATATTTTAAATGGCGGGAGCCATGCCGATAACTTAGTTGATATTCAAGAGTTTATGATAATGCCTTTTGGTGCTAAAACATTTTCGGAGGCATTACAAATGGGGACGGAAGTATTTCACCATTTAAAATCAGTATTAAAATCAAAGGCGTTATCAACTGCAGTAGGGGATGAAGGTGGGTTCGCACCAAATCTTAAGTCTAACGAAGAAGCTATAGAAATAATACTTGAATCGGTATTGCAAGCAGGGTTAGAACCAGGGTCAGATATATATTTGACATTAGATGTCGCTGCAAGTGAGTTATTTGAAGACAGTGTGTATAATTTATATTCTGAAAATAAAAAATTAGATTCCATAGGCATGGTTGAATATCTTAGTGGCCTTGTTGAAAAATACCCTATTGTATCCATAGAAGATGGACTTCATGAAGATGATTGGGAAGGGTGGAAACAACTGACAAAGAAGTTGGGAAATAAAATACAAATTGTTGGAGATGACCTAACCGTTACAAATATTTCACGACTAGAACGCTCCATCGAAGAGAGCAGCATGAATGCTATTCTAATTAAACTCAACCAAATTGGAACAGTGACTGAGACAATTCAGACAATAAATCATGCAAAAAATGCCAATTTTGGGGCAATCATTTCCCATCGCTCAGGAGAAACTGAAGACACCACTATAGCTGATTTAGCAGTAGCTATGGGTATGGGGCAAATTAAAACAGGTTCTGTATCTAGAACAGATCGGACATGTAAATACAATCAATTATTACGCATTGAAGAAGAATTAGGACATAATGGGTCAATCGCTAACATTGGCTATTTAGGAATCCCAAATTGAGCAAGTATGGTACCATGAAACGAGCGGCAGAACCAAGAGTCTTNCGCCAGAAAGTTGTTGATACACAGAAAAGATTTATAAGGGGGATATTGTTTTTAATCGCTACAACTTTATTAATTGTATTTGTTTTTGGAGACCACGGCCTTTTGCAGTTATATAAACTCAAAAGAGAGAGAACCAAAATTCAAAACCACATATTAAAGTTGCGTCATAATAAAGAAGTTTTAATATCAGAAAAAAACCGTCTTAAAAATGATTTAGACTACATTGAAAAGTTAGCACGTGAAAAGTACAGAATGGCAAAACCTGGGGAGCAAGTTTTTAAAGTTATCCCAAAACAAGCGACTCAGGATTCAAACAAGTAACTAAATGTAATTATCGAGTTACAAACTTATTTCATTTTCAATATATGCTTTATTTTCTATAAAAGCATCCAAATATATTTCAACGCGCCGATTAACTGCTCTGGCTTTTTCTTTATCTAAATAGTTCTTAATTGCTCCAACATCAACAATTGGGCGATGCTCTCCGTATCCTAACGCAGAAAAATATTTTTCTGACATTCCAACATCTTGATTCATTAGCCTTACTATATTCAAGGATCTAGCCGCAGACAATTCCCAATTGCTTGGGTATTCAGCATTGGCTGGAAGTTTCTCATCATCTGTATGACCTTCACACCTTATCTCAACATTTAAATCTGAACCTTGCTGATCAATCATTTTAAGTAAGGCCTTGTAATTATCATTATACTCTACATTCATTAGCTCAGACTCTTTGATAATTTTACCTATCTGGTTAACAACTGGATAATATAAAGGGTCAATATCTGCAGAAGCAGACTTAAAAAGATTGCCCCGTATTGTAATTTTGATACCTTTTGTCTCTCGATCAACAGAAATATTATCAGAGGAAAGGTCATTAGTCATTTTTACATATGTTTGGTCTAATAATCGATCAATTACAACATTAATGGTTTTCTCTGCATCATTTAACATAACTAATAGTAACACAAAGAAGGTTAATAAAAGTGTTACGACATCAGCAAAGGTAAGCGCCCAGGCAGTTGATTTTGCCTTACGCTCATCAAGAGAAATAGATTGACGCAAAGGTTCCATATTGAACGCCTAAGTTTTATCTTTATTATTGTAGCGATACTGGGAAGGGACAAAGGTCATTAGCTTTTCTCTTATTAAGATCGGGTGCTCACGTGCATGAATACTGATTATTCCTTCAACAACAATATTTTTAAGCATCATCTCATTCTCTGAGCGTCGTTTTAGCTTCCCTCCAATGGGTAGAAAAATCATATTTGCCATAAACACACCATAGAACGTGGTGATTAGTGCTAATCCCATTCCCCTTAAGAGCTCAGAGAATCTTTCCGCGACACTATAGTCCGCCCCCAAATCTAGATCACCTCCGCCAGAAGTAAAGTTCATCATCATAATTATCAAACCTAACACTGTCCCCAGCATTCCAAAAGCGGGCGCGTAAGAGGCCATATATAAGAATAATTCTTGACCTGCAATATGGCGGCTTTGAATATTGTTCATTTCTAGATTTAGAAATGTACGTAAGCGCTTTACATCCCTTTCGTTAATTGCAAGCTCAATACCATTTTTAAAAAACCCATCTTCCATTATGGAAAGATCAGCTTCTAGAGCTAGCAAACCATCTTTCCTAGCCTTTGTTGCTTTTTTAACCACCTCTTCGATAATTCCAGTATAATTATAATCTTCAGCACGGAAAACATTCTTTAAAATATTAAAAACATTGGTCACTGCTTTTAATGGCAGGTTTACCATTGTGGCTGCAAAAGTACCACCTAAAACAATTAAAATAGAATTGAAATTCCAAAACCAAGCAATTTGCCCACCTGCTGATATAATCCCTAATATAATTATGCCAATCCCGGCAAGCAAACCGATGAGAGTCCCCAAGTCTGTTGTACCTGAATTTTTATTCATGAATAATCACCAAAGATTTCAATACTATTAATCCTTTTTTTTGTATTGAGATAAGGAACGGCTACCTATATATAAACTATCTTGTTCTTTCTGGGATAAACTATCAAACCCTTCTCTGTTAATTTTATCCAGAATAATATCTATATCCTGTTCAATTTTCTGCCTATGGGTTGCCTTTTTTTCTTCTTGCACTACTCTATACTCCAAGGTTCTTTTTCTTATAGANAACCATAGCGATCTCCATTCTACAGGTCTCTTTAACATTAAATATCCTATTAACATGCCAGAAAGNTGTGTAATGTGACTTATTTGGGATATATTATTGAATGATGACATAAAAGCAATCATGCCAATCCCAATTACAAACCAAATCGATTTAATAGGAATGATTCCATATAAATATATCTGTCGATTTGGATAAGTAAGTCCATAAGCTAAAAGNACTCCATAAACCGCACCACTAGCACCAACAATAGGGGTTATAGATTGGAGACTAAAAAGCATTGTCAAAAGTCCTGATCCTACACCGGTAACAAAATAAAATTTAAGAAAATGGCTCTTTCCCCATAACCTTTCTAGCTCACTACCAAACATCCACAATACAAACATATTTATCAATACGTGCCAAATTCCACCATGAAAAAAAAGGTATGTGAATGGCTGCCAGATCATTAATTCTGACCAAACCATCCTAGGCACCAGTCCAAATAGGGGAAAGAAAAGGCCTTCTGCATTTGATAGGGTTTGTAAAATAAAAATCCCAAAATTAACAGAGACTAATACTTTTATAGCATTGGTGAATAAGGTCGGCTTATATGAGAACTCGCCGGGGTTTGATTGAAATTGATATTTCATTTTTCAGTTAAATATACACAATTCAACTTAGTGGTAATAGCTTAAGGGTTTTATCAAGATTGAACATATTTATTCTGAAAGAATCTTTTTGATTACAGAAATTGATTTAACCTTTTGTAGGCCATCAAAATGATAACAAAGCAATAGCCAAAGATATTCACTAATTATNATTCTATCCATTTTTGTTATCGATTCACTAGGCAAATGGTCAATATCCTCAGCAAGTAAACTCGCTAAGATAGGAATACTGTTCGGGCNCTCATTTAAATTTGGTAGCACAAGTCCTGGCAATTTATTGGTTTCTAAATCGGGCTTAAATCCTAGATGGGTTAAAAGAGCACATTCATAAAACCAAAATAANAAATTAGGGTCTGATTTTTTGTTATCATAAGCTTTCAACACATCACTTAATATTAAAAACAAACTAGGGTGGGGGTCTTCATCGGTTATTGTTTTTTCAGTCAATTCGATAATTGCCATAGAAAGCGACAGGCTACGTAAATCATTTAATATTTTTGACCAATATTCTATAAAATTAACCTTAGATAAAATTTGAAGATCGCGCTGTGGTTTATAATTATAGATCAAATCAATGTAGCTTAGAGGTTGAAAATAAGCTGCTCGATTTGACTTTTTACTTCTTGCTCCTTTTATAATTAAACTGATTTTCCCTTGCTCCTTTGAAAAACATCTTGAAATTAGTGAGGTTTCACCATACGGAAATGATTTTAGAACAATAGCAGGAGTATGAATTATCAAAGTTTTAAGATTTAATAGGCTTTTGCAAAAATTACTTCATGCTTCGCAGGTTCACCCGTAAGGATACAGGTTAAACCTTCTTGTTTTTCATCAAAAGGAATACAACGGATGGTGGCTGCCGTTTGTTCTTTGATTTTTGCTTCAGTAGATTGTTCTCCATCCCAGCCACAGCGAACAAATCCACCTTCTTTTATTATTTTCTGAAATGATTTATAATCGGTGACTGAATGTGTATTTTTATTTCTAAAGTTTTGGGCTTGCTCGAATAGCCCTGATTGGATATCGTTCATTAATTTTATGATATTTTCTTTAAAATCCTCTTTATCAATAAATAATTTTTCGCCAGTATCGCGTCTTGCTAAAACAACTTGATTTTCGACTATATCGCGAGGGCCAATTTCCATTCGCACCGGCACCCCTTTTATTTCCCACTCGTTAAATTTAAAACCCGGAGAATTACTACTCCAGTCTTGGTGAACCCTAATCTCAATATCCTTTAACTGTGCAATTAATGGTTCCATGTAGTTTTTAATTTCTTGTCGCTGATCATCATTTTTTACTATAGGTATTATTACTAATTGAATGGGTGCAATTTTTGGTGGTAGCCTGAGACCTTTTGCGTCTCCATGAGTTAAAATCACTGCACCAATCAATCGAGTACTTACACCCCAGCTTGTAGCCCAAACGTATTCTTCTTTATTTTCTTTAGTCTGAAATGTTACGTCAAATGCTTTTGCAAAATTTTGTCCTAGATTATGGGATGTACCAGCTTGCAAGGCCCTTTTATCCCCCATCATTGCTTCAATGCAATAAGTGGTATCAGCCCCTGCAAACTTTTCTGATTCAGTTTTAATACCAGTATATACAGGAATCGCTAAGTAATCCTCTGCTAATTGACGATAAAGTTCCAAAATGTCTAATGTCTCTTGCTCTGCTTCTTTTGCAGTTTCGTGTGCAGTATGCCCTTCTTGCCACAAGAACTCACTTGTTCGAAGAAAGAGTCGGGTTCGCATCTCCCAACGTACGACATTTGCCCATTGGTTTATGAGAATGGGTAAGTCTCTATAAGACTGAATCCATTTTTTATACATTGCCCATATAATGGTCTCTGATGTGGGCCGTACAATTATTTCTTCTTCAAGTTTTGAATCAGGGTCTACTACAACCCCCTTTTCAGAGTCAGCTTTTAAACGTGTATGGGTTACTACTGCGCATTCTTTAGCGAACCCTTCAACATGCTCTGCTTCTTTTGCTAAATAGGATTTGGGAATAAACAGAGGGAAGTATGCATTTACATGACCGGTGTTCTTAATCATACCATCAAAAATTTCTTTTATATGCTCCCATAGCTGGAAACCGTATGGCTTAATAACCATGGTGCCTTTTACAGGTCCATAATCAGCAAGCCCAGCTTTATTTACAACTTGGGTATACCAACCAGAAAAGTCTTTATTTAAATCAGGTAGTCCTTTACTCATAGAAAATTATCCTTGAAGATCAGGGCGAAAATTACCGGAGCCAAATGTGCGTACCAAGGCAGATTTAATGATAAATCTATACTTTGAATCTAAAATTCCTATGCACAGATTATAATGTTTTAGGTTAATCTTGATGGAACAAAATGAATAAGAATCAACTTAAACAGGTACAATCACTAAGGTATGCAAAATACCGAAAACTCTATGGTAAATTTTTTATTGAAGGCTCGAGGCTTGTTAAAGGTGCCCTTGACTGGAGCTCAACAGTGGAAGGCGTTTATTGCACAGAGGCATTCTATAAAGATAACCATGAATCATCTATATTTGATGATATTAGAAAAGATAAGATCAAAATTGTAACTGAAAGAGTGTTTAAAAATATATGCTCTACACAATCCCCCTCCGGCATTGCTGCAATATGCACAATACCCAAAAACAATTCAATTGATATTGAAGAGAGACAATGGATATATCTTGATCAGATAAGTGACCCTGGGAATTTAGGGACCCTTTTGCGATCAGCTTCTTGGTTTGGATTAAAAAATATAGCCTTATCACCCAATTCTGTTGACCCTTACAATCCTAAAGTTGTTCGCGCTGCTATGGGAGCACATTTTGGTGTAAATCTGTATGTAAATATCAACCTAAAAAAATTTTATAAATCACATACTATTATTGCAGCAAATCAAAAAGGTACTGATATAACAGATTTTAATTTTCCTAAGAAATCAGTTTTTGTATTTGGCAATGAGGCACATGGAATTTCTACTAAAAGAATGAAAATAGCTCAGGAATTCATCACAATTAAGAGGTTTGGGATGGGCGAATCGCTTAACATTGCTTCAGCTGCATCAATAATCATGCACATGATACAAAATAACAAATAAAAAATTTATTTTGAGATCTTTTAGCTACCGTAAATTTTAGTTACGAATAATCTTTGCTTATTCTCGATTAATTATCGTAAGTCTTAAAAACAGAATATAAACAAACTGACTCTTATGAACAGTCCGTTCAGTATACAAGCCGCGCTGGGCATTGTTGCTCTTTCAATTCTATCAGCATTTGTAGCCGGTGGGCTAGTCCTGGCTATTGGTCTATCTAATCCTGATTCTTCTCAAAAATTCTATACTTTTCTTTCTTTTATTATCGGACAGGGCTTCATGATTATTCCATTATTTTGGTTCCTTAAATCAAGGCGGCAGCCTATACTTAAGCGACTAAGGCTAAATCCAATTTCTAATGAGACTCTAGTTTATACTATAATGCTTTCACTGGGAATCATTATTTTATCCGATGAATTAGATAGAATGATACAATCTTTTTTCCCAGCACCAGAGTATATTGTAGACCTTAATGGACTTTTACGTCCTGACAATCTCCTTGGTTTTATCTTGTTATTTATAGCAGTTGCTATTGTTGCTCCTATTGGAGAAGAACTTCTTTTTAGGGGTTTTTTACAACAGGCACTAGAAAAACATTGGAATGATGTAACTCGGGCTATTCTTATGACAGCTCTTCTTTTTTCCATGATTCACATGAACCCTTATTGGTTTGTACAAATATATATTTTAGGAGTTTTACTAGGCTATATTGCTTGGAAAAGCAAATCTGTAATTCCTGCACTTGTCTTACATGGAATGAATAATGCTATGGCTATGCTTTTTGCTTTTGTAGACCTTGAAAAAAATAGTTTTTATATATGGGAGAGTCACGTTGCTCCCTGGATAATACTTTTTGCAATGTTTTCATCTTATTATGGTTTTAAAGGAATAAATCAAGTAGAAACCAAATCATGAGAAAAGAATTATTTAAACATGAGGTAACTATACTTAAAGACACGTTTGGGCGTTTATTGCGCCGTCATGCAAAAACAAACCTAAAAAAACTAATCAAAAAGACACATCCAGCTGATCTGGCAATTGTATTTAGATATTTTAATGATGATGAACAAACCCAGATTTTTGAACTAATGCAAAGCAGTGATCATACTATAGAGTTTTTAGTTGAGCTAGATGATACCCTTATTCAGAAAATATTAAACATAAAAAGTGCAAAGAGGGTTGCAAATCTGATTCAAAATGCTTCCACGAATGACCAGAGTTATATACTTGGTTTTTTACAAGAAAAGCAGGCTCAATCTGTTATTGATCTATTAAATAAGGAAGAACAAGAAGAGATTGAGGAAATCATGGGCTATCCTGAAGATTCAGCAGGCTCTATGATGGCTACCGAAGTATTTACCCTTTATCAAAATACTACTTGTGGTGATGCCTTAAAAACACTTCAAGACCAGCAAGATGCAGAAATGGTATTTTACCTTTATGTGACAGATGAAGATGAATCATTAGTTGGGGTCGCATCTCTACGCGCATTAGCGACTACACAGGCAGACATACTTTTAAAATATATTATGGAAAAACGAGTGCACTCTGTAAGACCTGAAACAGATCAAGAAGATGTTGCTCAAATTGTTGCTCAATATAATTATTTAGCTGTCCCAGTGATTGACAGTGATAACCGTTTATTGGGCATAGTTACTGTCGATGATGTTGTTGATGTAATCAGGGAAGAAGCAACCGAAGATTTCTTTCAGATGGCAGGAGCAGGAAAAGACCGTGAAATTCTTTTGAAATCAAGTTGGGAGAATGCTAAAGTTCGCTTGCCTTGGCTTTTTGCAAGTTGGATAGGCGGTATAGTTGCAGCATATATTATTGGGAAGTATGAACATATGCTCGAGAGTATTATAGCTCTTGCTGCTTTTATACCAGTTATAATTGGTATGGGTGGGAATATTGGCACGCAATCATCAACAATTGTAGTTAGGGGAATGGCTACTGGCAGAATTGAAATTGGTAATGAAATTCAGGTTCTTTTAAAAGAGCTAAAAGTTGGATTAATGCTGGGAGCCTTATATGGAATAATGCTTGGACTTTTTGCAAGTTTTAGATTTATAAGTGCGGACCCAATGCTAGGGCTAGTGGTCGGACTAAGCATTTGTTCTTCGATGCTCTTGGCTGCTGGAGTTGGAACATTTACGCCCCTCATTTTAAGGAAATTAGATATAGACCCCGCGGTTGCTACCGGCCCATTTGTAACCACAAGCGTTGATATATTAGGAGTGTTATTATACTTTATGATAGCCGGATTATTATTAACAATATAACCCTATGTCTATTTTTATTGTTGCTTGTTTAAGCTGCATGCTATGTTTCATCCTGTTTATCAACTCAGGACTTTTTAAACATAGCCTTCTGCCTATAAAATCTAGCAAGGAACTGCCTAAAGTTTCTGTGGTCATCGC
The DNA here is from genome assembly GCA_002167345.2 of bacterium TMED46. GTDB lineage: Bacteria > Fidelibacterota > Marinisomatia > Marinisomatales > UBA1611 > CACEUX01. Next base: position 55,426 of record NHCZ02000016.1, read on the forward strand.
CGCTCGAAATGAGGAGATGGTTCTTCCAGGCCTGATTAAGGACCTGGTTAATCAAGAGTACCCCTTAGATAAGCTTGAAGTGATAATAGTTAATGATCGCTCAACCGATGCAACAAAAGAAATTTTAACTAAAGCAAATGAAAACTATGCATTAATAAAAACTATTACAGTAGATAAGAAATCGGGAGCTATGACCCCTAAAAAACATGCCTTGACCCTCGGCATTGAATCTGCAGGAGGAGAAATTATTATCTTNACAGATGCAGATTGTAGAGTCAGAAAACTTTGGGTTTCCAGTATGGTTTATTCTGTTATAAATCAAAATTGTATATCTATTGGTTTTTCTGAGATAGGGCTAAATAATAATTCTCTATTCGAAAAATATCAATACATTGATTTTCTTAGTATAATTTCCGCAAATGCGGGGTCTGCAGGCTGGGGTCATTTTTGGTCTGGCACTGGACAAAACTTAGCATTTTACAAAGAAGACTTTTTTAAAATCAATGGATTTGAACCCGTCAAAGATAGAGTCTCAGGAGACGATATGTACCTTGTTCAATCTATTTCAAAGTTGAAAAAAGGATATATTAATATAGATCCAAACTCTTTTGTAAAAACAATTGCAATGCCAACAATAAAAGAATTTATTAACCAGAGAGTGAGGTGGTCATCTAATTCAAAATTAAATGCTACTGAAAACCCGCTATTCTTTTCCTTTTTATCTACAATGTTTATCTACAATAATATAATAATCATATCCTTTTTATTAGGTGGCAATTGGTTCTTTTTATTTTTATTTAAATTTATTCTCGAAGGGTCGGTAATTTTTCTGGGCGGTAAATTATTTAATAGAAAGATAGAGCTTCTACCTTTTTGTTTATGGTCAATCGCTCAACCAATCTATATCCCCTTAGTCGGCATATTAGGCCTCAAAGAGAAGTTCATTTGGAAACCATGAAGTATATATTCATATACCTACTATTAATATTAAAAATCTTTGGCCAAGAATATTCTATTCAGGTATTAGGGTTTCATATCTGCGATGTAAATCAAAACATAACCAACTCAAAGAGAATAGACTTCAGCACCCAAAATAGAGGTTTGTTTGACTTTTTCTGGCCAGCAAAAAATAATTATAGTACCGAATTTGACTCACAGGATTATTCCATAAAAAAGTGGAATAAAAATGTTAATCAAGGCTCTTATAAAAAAAACCTATCAGCTTTCTTGGATTCAGATAAGACAATGATATATAGCAATGATCAAAAATTAAAATTATCACCACCTGTATATACCCTGTTTTCACTGATAGCTATGATACAATCTTCAGATAGAGGCTCAATAGATGCCCGGTGGTATAACTACGAGCATGAGGGACGGGTTGGAAAAGCAAGGTTCCTTTGGGCAGACTCATCAAATGCATGGGATGGAAAAGATTCTATTCTTTGCGACCACTATCGTTTTGACATATTAATTACTGATTCATCAGGCGTTGTAAAAAACAATGACTATTTTATGAAATATATAATAAATAAAAATTCAGTTAGAGAGGTCTGGGTTTCAAAAGCTAAGCCAAAGAGAATCATAGCTGCAAAAGTAGAACTCCCATTTTTTAATTTCTATGCCCAAATTATTCGAAATAAAGAATTATGGTAATCTTCCATTTTAATTCATTAAAATTCTGCAGCAAATAGAATGAAAATTCACCATATTTTATTACTTGCCCTCCTTCCTGTTATGGTACAGGCTCAGAACACTCAGAGTGCCTTATTTGGAACCTGGATTTTTGAATCAATGACTACAATCACTATGGCACAAAGAGAAGAAATCACTATAGTTTATAAAGATGAAAAAAATGTGGAGACTTTATCTTTTTATGAATCAGGAGCTATTGAGTATAATGTAATGAATGACGGAATAAAGAAAAACGGGACTGGGACTTGGTACGCTGAAGAAGCATATATCACCATAATTGTAGATTCTGACACCACCTATGGGACATATGAGTGCCAAAATAGTGAACTGACTATTATAACCAGTGAAACTGAGTCAAATGAATATTATGGATATAGCACGATCTTAAAATATTTCAAAGATTAGACATACGCTTACTCAATTATTGTAATGAGTATAACCTGTGAATAGGCAATTAATAGTTAAGTCATATGGAAAAAATATACTCTTAGGCTTGCTTTTCAGTGCTGCGATTGGGATAGCTATTTATTATGGTGTTGATAAAAAGATCATTGTTCTTGCAGCGTTCATTATAGGTGTATTTACTGAGCTATTTGTTGGTGTTTTGGCCCTTATTGCTGCAATCCCTCTTATAGGCCCGATGATTATTAAAATTGTTTCAATCCCTATTTTCTGGGTCTTAAATGCTTTAGGAACTCTTGTTTCAGGTATTGCAATAAAAAAAGGCTACGCTACAGAATTAGCCANAGGCCGTATCATGACNCTGGCACTTCTTATTGGTATGATCATTGGCTATATTATTGGAAACCTTATTCCGCTCTAATGAATATTTTAATCTTACAGGGACCAAACCTTAACCTTCTTGGTCTAAANTCTTCAAAAACAGAAAATAGACTGACCTTAGATAAGTTAAATAAAAGAATAAAAAAGNACCTAAGAAATAAAGATGTAGAATTAAAAATATACCAGACTCACAAACAATTTCAGGCTGTGAATTATTTACAGCGAAATAGGANATGGGCCAACGGTATTATTATAATTCCCACAAGCTGGGCAAGAAACGAATACACCATTCTTGAAACAATTAACATTATTGATATTCCAACATGTATAATTTACTTCAATGAACCCTTTGCTTTTGGCGGTGCTGAAGAAAGCTCTATTATGGTCGGTAAGAATATAAGATCTTTTANGGGCGAACCAGAAGCAGTNTGCATTCAAGGGATAGAATCCTTTATTACCTAAATGAAATCCTTCATTTTTATCTTATTATGTAGTGGTTTTCTATTACAAGGCCAAGCTGTAGAANGNCCAAAAAATTCGCCTATTTCNGTTCTATCTACAATTGAACGGGTTGTAGATAGACCAAAAACGGTATATAAAAAGTTTAAAAAAGATTGGGTTGATTCCTTGAAACTAAGGTTNCCATGCGATAATATACCCGTACCTAAGCGAACTATGCGCCTGCCTAATGCTCCTAGGNATTACAGGAGTGGCATCCATAGGGGAATAGACTTTTTTGCCAATTGGGGAACTCCGGTAAAAGCGGTAGCAGATGGAGTTATTATTAGAGCAGACCATAATTATGAGGAAATCNCACCTGATTTTAGAGAGGGTCTTTTAGAAAAAAGTGCTCGAGTCGGTANTACCCCTTCAGATATATTCAATAGCATCCTGTTGGGTAGTGCAGTCTTCATTGACCACGGTTTTGATCTAGTTCCAGGTTTTCGATCTATAACGATCTATGCCCACTTATCCCACATTCAAGATAATTTAAAACCAGGNACTCAAGTAGTCAGAGGCGAAGTTATAGGCAAATCTGGAAACACGGGAATGAGAGAAAGCACCCTTGGATCCAAAGCTGGTTCTCATCTTCATTGGGAACTAATTNTACAAAAGGGGCCAAATGAGATTTATCTAGGAGAAGGAATGCCTAACCCAGAACTATATGATATGATTTATAATATTTTTGAAGAATAAAAAAGGGGTACTTAAAAGNACCGCTTTTTATTTATTTACTTATAGTAAAGAATTAAAATACAATTNCTAGACTAAAAAAATTACTAGTGTTGAATGAGTCACTTTNGTTTCTCATTGTATAGTCTACAACTAGATTTGCACCATAAAGACTATAATGCAAACTANCACCAAAATTCATANTGAATAAANTTTCGTNATTATTTGCTGAATCCTCTTCNAGNATTGGGCTGGTCATTACCGCACTTAGATGANTCATATCCATTAATGTATACCCAGCGCCAAGATTCAACTCATCNTATAAAAAGTTGTGGCTGGTGTACGTCATTCCTAAGGTTGCACCTGCGACTTGGTAGGATAGACACATAATATACATTGTCCCCAAGATAATGAATAAAGTACAGTCGATGCTGTACCTNNTGTTAGATTTAGGCTAGGGAGATTTTAATAAAAAACAACGTTTATTTTAATAGCGCCAGAATTGTGCTATTAAGTGGCCGTATCTTACTTTTTTGCCCACTGCAACTCAACAATGGGNANCCATGTTTCTAGCAGCGGGACGTATGGGAGCAATCTCATATCATGACCATAAGGGTACTGACCCGTTACCAACTTATAGCCCGTTAGAACACGAAAACTTTGTGAACTGTTCCANATCAAAAGTAGTTTATGNTCAAGTACNTTCTCTCCAGAAAGTATAGTAAAAAAGTTTTGAGGATGGTCCTTAGATATTCCAGGCAGCAATCTTAGATCGATATCTAAGTGCAGCTTTACCTTATCTGTTAATTTAGCTTGCAGATCAATACCTGTATGTAACCCCCAACCATTATAAAAAACGCCTAGTCGATGATAAACAAGCGGAAGGTCAATGCTTGACCTCCTATCTAATTTGCCCGCGGTAATTCCAATGTCAAGTCCAACATTAAATGTGGTGCTTAAACCAAAAATTTTTCTAGATGCGATGCCAGTCCCACTAACACCCAACATTGGNGGCATAGTGATATTAGGGTCTATCAGCCCCCCTATGCCACGTCTAGCAAGTATATTTAACATAGGCGTTGGATAGAATAGTTTTAACNGCACTGCGGTTTTGTATCCAGTCACATTGTGTTGAGCTCTTTTAAAAGCTATGTTTGGTATAACAGAAAACCATAAAGGATGGATACTGTACTCTATATTATCGCTTAAGGCATAGCGAAAAGGTTGGAATAAGCCTATTTCCCATCTTTTTTTTGGCATTAAATATGCCGAGTGAGAGTCCCACNTCCTTGTTTCTGATAATGATAAAGTAAACCCTATCAGTATATAGATCAAAATATTTCTCAATTAATCACCCGCAGGATCAAATATCGCGCTTACTGGCATGTGGTCGCTGATCNGCCAAGCTGATTGATGAGTACTACCAGAGCCAGGCAACCAGGCGCCATTAGTAAAGAGATAGTCTAANTTTCTATCATATTTTGTGTATGTAGAATCATTTACCATGCTTGTAACAGGTGCATGGGTAAAGTGTTCNGGCATATTAAAAAATGTTGNATCAATTGCTGGNGAGTAAACATCATATAACGGNAAGAGAATGTCCGGCTCACCTGGAAAGTTCTCAAAAAAACTACCTTCTTTATGAAATGATTCAGAAGACTCCTCGTGAANAGTCTCATTAGAGCACATATCGCTTTCGCAAAAGTCAATTACAGACCCCGGAGGAACAGCATTAAGGTCCCCGCCTGTGACGAATACATTATTGGAATCCTCNATCTGCTTTAATACTTCAATATATTTTAGAATATGTTGTTCTTTTGTATCATCTGTCGCAAAAGCTGTTGCGTGAATGTCAACTGCAAAAAACTGTTTTGGTCCTACATCTAACACGGGCACCCTGACCTTTAGAATGTTTCTTCTTAAATAAAAGTATTGTATCAGGTCATCTTGGTCGGTTCGCAAACGNAGCTGTATCCTTTCAGCATCTGTCAATTCATACTTAGATAAGATCGCATTTCCAGTGTTGATCCTTCCTATTCCATCNGTNGGAATAAAATCTGATTCCCANNTAGATGCATAAGCACCATAATTCAAATAGGTATTATCTAAAAGGTATTGTACTTGATTTAGGTATCCTGTCCTTTTCGAGCGGAGGTCAACTTCTTGAAGAAAAACAATGTCAGCGTCTAACGAATTAAGCTGNTCTGCAATTGCTTCCATTGTATTTTGGACAGTTTCATNGGGTGCTAACACCCCTTCCCCACAAGAGTCGCCAAAAAAAGGGAACCTTCCAGAGCCAAAACGAATATTCCATGTCAAGACCTTCAATGGCCCCCCCGTATATTCAGAAGCACCACNAGGAATATCATTGGCCTGAAACATACTGGGGTCATGTGACCCTGAAAATTCATTTACAAAAGGATCACATCCACAGAAGATAAATATGGTAAATGCGACAAAAGCTCGATTCATATATACCTTACCGAGCTAGCAATAATAAGATATTTTCAGGAGGGCGACCGATTACTGCTCGGTCACCATTGACAAAAATAGGCCTTTCCATGATCTTAGGAAAACTCGCCATGCATTCAGCCATTTTTTTATCGTCATCTAAAAACCGATGTAATTGATTATCTTTAAAATCTCGTTCTGAGCGACGAACAAATTCTGCAGGAGACTTGCCTAGTTTTTGGGAAAGTAAAATAATCTCATCTTTTGTTAATGGTGTTTTTAAATATTCAATAATATTANAATCAANATTTTTCTCTTTTAGAAGCGACACGGCTCCTCGACTTTTTCCTCACCTCGGGTTATGATACAAGACTATATCTGACATAATTACTCCTTATATATGTGTAGCAATAGGCAAATTTAAAATTCATTTTCACATAGTTGATGAAAACATGGTATAAAGATCTACAATTAAAATAGTGTAGTTTGCAAGCTTCGCTTAATGGAGTCGATCGATTGACCAGTTTTTTGTTTTGTAANAGCAAGCTGNGCGAGCCTTAGNGGCTCNGGTTGCCTGTAATGCGTAATNCAATCTTTAACTACTCTCAATGATGATGTCANATCTGTTTTGTGGCCTACCGAAACATAAATAGGATTCACACCTTCCTTTGCTCTAAGTGCAGTTCCTATTGACCGATCTTTATAAAGAATCGGGGTGTGGGATCCTTTCTCCATGTCTAATTCTGTATGATGGCCGATAAGAAGTTTAGTGGATATCCCGATTGAAGGAGTGTCCAAAAGCACCCCTAGNTGACTGGCAAGTCCAAACCCTCTAGGGTGCGCCTGCCCATGTGNATGGAACATTAGCAGATCAGGCTCNTTTTCAATTTTATGAAAGAGCTGTATAAGAGCCCCACCCTCTCTAAAGGCCAGTAATCCAGAAACATAGGGAAAACGAATCTCCTGGCTGATCCCAAATTGTTCCATAAGTGACATTTCNGGGTATTTCACAACACAAACAACAGCATGCATGGTATCATTATTTGTATCGAAAGCTACGGAAGTAGCACCTAATAAATTAATTGGCCCATCATAAGGGAGAATCTTCACTTTTGGCCTTAGGTTAANCTGGATAGCCGCTGCTTCTTCGGGTGAGACATTCCATGAGTGGGCTCTAGCTGGCTTCATTTTTTAAATATAACACCNGCATCTATAAAAAAGAACTATCAGCTTAATTGTTCAAATACGCCTGTTTCTTTATTCTTTGTTACTTTATCCCAGTCAAAAACACGCCCATTCATAGCTATGTAGACCCCGGGCTTTAGAATCTGGGCAAATGCAAGCGCGCCTCCCAAGTTAAATAAACCATCGCTACTACCAAATTTATATGGGATCATGGCCCCTGTAAGAACGATTGTTTTAGAAAGTTCGGCATTTGCTAAAACTTTAGCAGTTTTTGTCATGGTATCGGTCCCATGTGTTATCACTATCTGTTCTTCATTTACCTCTTCGCAATTTTCTAAAATNAGCGCTCTATCTGCATCTGTCATCTCTAAGCTATCAATAAGCATTAATGTNCTTATCTTTACCTCCAGTTTAGAACGTCCTAAATCCAATATCTCCCGCATATGGGTATCCTGGAAAAAAAGCTCCCCTTTAATTTCATCATATTCTTTATCAAAGGTCCCCCCTGTCACTANGATTCTTACAGACATCTTTTTCTCATACTATTGTACAAATGGCTTTAAAGGCTTTTTTTTTGATTATAGGAACCTCTGCATTCTTAGCCGGGTACCCAACTGGAATAAGCAATGTAGCCTTTTCATTTTTAGGGCGCTCTAATATTTTCTCTAAAAACCCCATTGGGGATGGAGTATGGGTCAATGTTGCAAGCCCAGAAGAATGAAGAGCGGTTAGTAAAAAGCCAGCTGCNATACCAACTGATTCATTCACATAGTAATTTTTCTTTTGCGAAGAACCATCTAGGTCATAGTNTTTTTTGAAAACAACAATTAAATAGGGAGCATCTTCTATGAAAGGCTTGTGCCAGTCAGTTCCAAATTGGTTAAGGTCTTCTAGCCAATAATCTGGAGCTCTATGATTATAAAATGCTTTTTCCTCTTTTTCTGCTGCAATTCGGATCTCTTTTTTTACGGCAGACTCATTAACCACTACAAAATGCCAAGGCTGTTTATTGGCACCAGATGGCGCTGATGANGCAGACTTGATCGCATTAGAAATAAGCTCGANNGGAACNTCCTTGCTATCAAACTCCCTGANTGTTCTTCTTTTAGAAATATTCATTAAGAAAGACCTGGACCTTTTGAGCATATCTGGCTCTGGCAGTCTATCAAACTCTAATTTTTGAAATGCCATTGACTTAATTCCTATTGTATTTTCTATATACAATTTACAAACTGAAAACCTGTGCGCCCTTTTGAAATACTAACCCTGATAATTATATCGGGNATGTTGTTAACACTCTTTGAACACAAAGATAGAANGCTNTTTCTCTATCTATTGCTTTGTGCAATTATAAGCACTGCTGTCTCATACTTTGTTGAAAGTATCCGGTGGCAATTTTTACCTGCGCTATATCTACTACCGGTCACATATATAATNCATANAGCTCAATCAGGAAGTTTGCGTTNNCATTTCAAGGCATTGCTTTCGGTCTGGTTTATTATTGCCCTTATTCTTCCTTGGGCAATACCCATCTTTAAACTATCCAAACCGGGCGGTAAATATNCAGTAGGAACTGAAACCTTCTATTGGGTTGACTCCTCTCGCTCTGAATGGTTTACACATGAAGAACCAAATGATAAAAGAGGAATAATGGTACAAATATGGTACCCAGGCGAGGATAAACTACATACAAAGCCAGAAGCCTATATGGATTTTATTCAGCTTAGATCTAAAACATTAGCAAGCGCGGGAAAGCTTCCATCGTTTTTCCCTAGCCACCTAGATTTAATAAAAACCCACAGTTATCTAAACATTGATTTTATTAAAAAAGATAGTCCGTCCCCTGTGTTGATTTTTTCTCATGGGATAACAGGCTCCAGGCACTTGCACCAAGTGCTGTTTGAATATCTGGCCAGTCGCGGTTATGTTATNGTAGCCCCAGACCACAGCTATGATTGCAATCTCACCATATTTCCAAATGGTCAATTAGCTGATTATCGATCAGATATAACGGGGCATCCCGATAGTGTAAAGATNCGCAGAAAACAAATAAACACCAGGAGCAGAGATATACAGTTTATCATTGACCAGCTTGAACGCATTGAGCAAGGCTCTATTGGCTCTCAACTATTTGGGAATATCGATCTGGATAAAATTGCAGTAGGAGGACATTCTTATGGTGGTGCAACTGCTACCCTATCGACACACATTGATAATAGAATAAAATCATGCCTTGTCCTTGATAGCTGGGCCAGTCCGTTGCCAGAGTCAGTCCTTGACACCGGTATTCATGTCCCCTTTCTATTTATGGGTAGGCCTTCATGGAAAAATTCAGTTTATCCGGNAAATTATTCTATTCTTGACAGTCTTATTGCACATTCATCTGAACCAAAATATCAATTGGTGATACAAGACACAGAGCATCTTGANTATACTGACATTCCAATATATTCACCCTTAATAAAATACTTTATGGATGTTGGAGATCTAAGACCCAGTGAATCCCTCCCTGTCATTAATGAGCTAGTATATGGGTTTTTAGAAAAACACCTTATGAGAAATGAACCTACTATATATGAGGCGGCGCTTAACAATGATCTTATTATTCAATACTAAATGGTAAAACACACTGTACGATTTACCATTGGTCTTATTTTGGTTTTCATTGGGCTTATAGGAGGCTTGATCCCGATCTTTCAGGGCTGGGTCTTTGGAATCCCAGGGCTGATCATTCTGGCTGATTATTTACCCCCAGTAAAGAGACTCTTGAAATGGGCAAAAGAGAAATATGATAAAAGCAAAGAGGATAATATTCCTTGAGGTCAATTCACCACTATTACTCAGTTAAAATAAAACTGTCATATTATTTCTTATTTTTCCATTTTCTCTCTTTTTGTTTCAATATTTTTGAGTGTAACCTTCCCAACGATTTTCATCTGATTTATCGTACCTAATGCACATATTGAACTGTATTTTCATTTCACTTAGTGACTAAAAACTCATCAAAGATAACAGCTATTGTCGGAGCCCAGTGGGGCGATGAAGGAAAAGGCAAGATCACTGACTTTTTTGCCGGAGAGTCAGATTATGTCGTTCGCTTTCANGGTGGGAATAANGCNGGTCATACAGTTATCGTTAATGGNAACACTTTNAAGNTNCACNTNATNCCNTCNGGNATAATATATGGTGANCCTATGTCNATCATTGGNAATGGNGTNGTNGTNGATCCAAAAGCTCTTNTAGATGAAATACGNTATATAAAAGGAAAGGGTATCCANCCAAAACTTATGGTAAGCGACCGCGCACACGTTATAATGCCATACCATATATCTTTGGATGGNGCACTNTCTGGACATCAAGGAGAACTGGCTGCTGGTAGTACANGACGAGGCATCGCTCCTGTNTATGCAGATAAAATGTTTCGCAATGGTATCCGGACCATCGATCTTTTAGAACCAAANGTTTTAAAAGAGAAGCTTGAGAAGGGCTACTCGTTTGCAAAAGGNCTGATAGAAANAACACTCGAAAGGTCTCTAGATATAGAANAAGAAGAGATCTATGATTCCTACTTGAGTTATGGAGAACAGCTAAAACCCTACATTCATGATACCTCTGTTGAATTATATGATGCCTTAAAGGCAGGAAAATCAATACTGTTTGAAGGTGCTCAGGGAATTAGCCTAGATGTAGATCATGGTGTTTACCCTTTTACAACATCATCGAATACTGCAGCAGGTCATATTTCTACGGGTACCGGTGTTAGCTTTCGTGATATTGGAAGAATAATTGGTGTTGTAAAAGCTTACCTAAGTCGCGTTGGAGAAAGCCCATTGCCATCGGAGATCCATGGGGATGAGGNCGAAGACCTAAGACAAANAGGTGGAGAATATGGAACAACAACAGGTCGCCCAAGAAGGGTNGGATGGTTGGACCTGGTCCAGGTACGCCAAGCAGTNAGAGTGAACGGACTTACAGAGATNGCCTTAACAAAGCTGGATGTTTTGAATGGTTTTGAAGTCCTTAAGGTCTGTACTGCATATGATATTGATGGTGAACAAATAAATGAAATGCCCGCCAGTTTAACACAATACCGCAATGCTAAACCCAAATATGAATCACTCCCCGGCTGGAAAACGTTACCAGATAAGGTCTGGACAAAAGGGTTTAACGCACTCCCAGAAACATTAAAAGACTATATTTCATTTATAGAAGATGCTGTTGNTTGCGCAGTGAAGATNGTATCCGTTGGTCCTCAACGCCACGAGACCATTATTCGTTAATTGTGCTTACTAAAGAGACAGTCGACTTCACTGGACTCTCAAATAGTGAGATTCAAACAAAACTTAAAGAACTAAATATCCCGCTTACCTCCGAGGAGGCTTTAAAGATCCAAAATGAGATGCTCGGAAGAGCTCCCTCACTTGCTGAACTGGTCTTATTCTCCATTCAAGGATCAGAGCACTGCAGCTATAAAAGTAGTCGAACACATTTAAAACAATTTACAACTGAAGGCCCTGATGTTGTCCTAGGGGCAAAAGAAGATGCAGGAGTTGTGTCAATCGCTAGTGATAAAAACGGAGATCGGTGGTGTGTAGTCATGAGCCATGAATCTCATAATCACCCATCTCAAATAGTCCCATATGAAGGGGCCGCTACGGGCGTTGGGGGAAATGTTCGAGATGTCATGTGCATGGGTGCAGAAGTGATCGCCTGTACAGATTCTTTTCGATTTGGGGCTATTGAGAATAATAAAACAAAGTATATACATGATGGTGTAGTTGCAGGTATTGCAGGTTATGGCAACCCTCTGGGGATACCGAATATTGGAGGAGACCTCTATTATCATGAGGGTTATAATGAGAACTGCCTGGTGACCCTAGTGACCCTCGGGGTTGTAAAGGAAGACGATATAATTCATTCTTATGCCCCTAAAAATGCCAACAACTATGACCTTATCCTTATTGGGAAACCAACAGATAATAGTGGGTTCGGCGGTGCAAGCTTTGCGTCTNTTGAATTGGAAGAGGAAAAGAAAGAACAGAACAAAGGTGCGGTACAAGAACCAAATGCTTTCCTTGAAAGACATCTCCTCAAATCAACCTATGCTCTTTTTGAGAAAATAAGGTTGAAAGGACTAACGTCACAAGTTGGGTTTAAAGATCTNGGCGCGGGTGGTGTTGCATGCGCAAGTGTTGAGCTTGCAGAAACCTCTGGATATGGTTCAGAAGTTTGGATGGACAAAATTCATAAAGGAATGGACAATCTACATTCGTCAGTATATCTGTGTAGTGAAACTCAAGAACGATTTATGTGGGTCTGCCCACCCAGTTTGACACCTCTTATTGTTGATCATTATAATAAGGTTTTTGACCTCCCGGGTGTGAGTGCCGGTGCTCAAGCTTCGGTCATTGGCAAGATAAGATCAGATGGGCAATACATTGTTCATAATGGTTCAGAAGAGATAGTGAACGCATCTGCAACGGAGGTTACTAAGGGATTTTTATATGACCGGGTTTTTGAGGATCCAATCAACAACTTTTCTGAGCCTTCTCTTGCCCCACCTATAAATTATAATGAGACTCTTTTAAAGATAATGTCTCATGAGAATATGGCTAATAGAGAACCTGTTTACGAAAAGTACGATAAGCAGGTTCAAGGCAGGGTATATATTGAAGCTGGCTTGGCAGACTCTGGCATAATGGCGCCCTTCAACTCAGAAAAGTACCCTAAAGAGATACGAGGTGTCGGTATCGCTCTCTCTACTGACCACAACCCTCGCTATGGTATGATAGACCCTTATTGGGGAGGGGTTAACTCAGTTGTTGAGGCAATGAGAAATGTTGCAGCAGTTGGAGCTACACCACATGCTATTACTGACTGCTTGTGTTTTGGAAACCCAGAAAAGCCACATCAAATGTGGGAGTTTGTAGAAAGTACACGAGGTATTGCTGAGGCATGCAACAGCATTAACCTTAAAGACCATCCTCAAGAGGCTACTCCTATTATCGCTGGAAATGTCAGCTTCTATAATGAATCAAAAAAGGGAGCAATCCCACCCAGCCCCATTGTGAGCTGTTTAGGGAGATTAAAAAATGTAGAAAAAGCTNTCCCTATGCATTTTCAAAGATTAGGTTCAACGATATGCATGGTAGGTCAACGAAAAGATGAGTTAGGCGGCTCTATCTATTATAGCTTAAATAATGAATTAGGGGCATCCGTCCCCAAGCCTGATCTGCAAGANGTTAAAGNTCAGATATTTGCNATCACTGACTGTGCGGACAAAGGCCTTTTNNTATCCTGCCATGATATTTCTGATGGAGGTGTGGCCTCTTCGATCACAGAAATGACTTTTGGGAATGAGATCGGTTGTTCTGTTATAATCGAGAGTGAATTATCCATGGAAAGAGTTTTATTTTCTGAGACAGGAGGTTTCATATTTGAGGTCGCTGAAGAAAATATTTCTAAAGTGAATGATGTCTTTGATAGCTATAGCCTTGATGTCTTCAATATTGGACAGACCNAGCTTGATCTAATCAGATTAAATAATGAAGTTGATATACCAGTGAAAGATATTAAAAATGCATGGCTAGACGGACTGAGGAATAAGCTTTGATCTTAGTATTTACAATTTATAAAAGATCGTATGTCTAAGCTGGATTATAGATCTGCTGGGGTAGATATTGATGCTGGGAATGAAGCAGTAGACCGCATAAAAGACAAAGTTCGGTCTACATTCACGAACAATGTTTTAACTGGGTTGGGTAGTTTTGGTTCGCTTTTTGACCTTAAGCCCATTTTAAAAGAATATAATAATCCCGTAATGGTCCAAAGTATTGATGGCGTAGGTACAAAGACCATTATAGCAAGAAAGCTTGATAAATTTGATACGATAGGGATTGACCTGCTGAGCGCCTGCGCAAATGATATCCTGGTTATGGGTGCCAAGCCTCTCACTTTTTTAGACTACATTGCNAATGACAAACTAAANCCTGCTATCGTTGAAGAGATCGTTTCTGGCATGGTCACTGCGTGTAAAGACACGGGGGTCTCTTTAGTGGGTGGGGAAACAGCAGAAATGCCTGATACATATTTACCAGGAGAGCATGACCTTGTGGGCATTATAACTGGAGTTGTTGAAAAAGAGAAAGCTATCACTGGAGAAAAAATTTNTCCTGGCGATATTGTATTAGGACTCCCATCAAGTGGTTTACATACCAATGGTTATTCTCTAGCCAGGAAGGTCTTTTTTGATATTGGCGGTTATAATATAAATGATCATATATCAGGCCTAGAAAAGTCTTTAGGCCTCACACTTCTAGAGCCCCATATTAACTATACAAACCATGTTTTTAATGTTCTAGATAGGGGNATTGATATAAAAGGGATCGCCCATATTACCGGCGGTGGACTCTTAGAAAATATCCCAAGGGTATTACCCGCCCAATGCGATGTGGAAATCAAAAAAGGTTCTTGGCCCACAATTCCAGTATTCAATGTCATGAAAACCATTGGAAATATCGATGACAAAGAAATGTTAAGAGCTTTCAACATGGGAATTGGAATGGTATTTATTGTTAGGCCAGGTGATGTGGGTAAGGTCAAAGATGTTTTGAAAGACCTATCTCCGATATATGAGTTAGGACATGTTAAGAATGGTTCAAAGAATATTTTTATCAAATGAAAAAAGTTTTTTACAAAGACTACAGGGGCGATAGGAAAAGATGAACACAGCTCCAAAGATCGGTGTCATTCAATTCCCTGGATCAAATACAGAAAGGGAAACTGTTATGGCCTGCCATCGTGTTGGACTTGAGCCAATAGAATTTTTATGGAACCAGCCCTACAAGGAATTAACTGAACTGGATGGTTATATTATTGTTGGTGGATTCTCATATGAAGACAGGTCTCGTTCGGGGGTCATTGCAGCGCTAGANCCGATCATGAAACAAATACGGATCGAAGCAGGCAAAGGGAAACCTGTATTAGGAATATGTAACGGAGCTCAAATATTAGTAGAAAGCGGGCTGGTGCCTGGCCTTAAAGACAACGGTGTTGGCTTGGCTCTTACAGATAATAAAAGAGTACAAAAAGGACATGTTGTGGGAGTTGGGTANTATAATACCTGGGCTAACTTGAAGTTGTCTAGTCCTTCNNANCGGTGTGCTTTTACTCGGCACTTAAAACCAGGTGAGCATATAAACATCCCCCTGGCCCACGGTGAAGGTCGATTTATAATACCAGAAGAACTTTTGGGAGAAATGGTCAGGAACGGACAAACTGTCTATAGNTATTGCAACGATGATGGGCAGACCATTGATGAGTTCCCAACCAACCCCAATGGCTCTNTATATAACTTAGCAGCCGTTTGTAATGCACCTGGCAACGTAATGGCAATNATGCCCCATCCAGAAAGAACAAAAAATGGAGATGTTATTTTTTCTTCAATGAAGGATTTTATCGAAGATGGCAACCCAACTACTGAGGGTTCATTAAANTTTCAGGTCTCTGAACATCATATCAAAAATCTACCACAAGAAAACGATACGACAGAATGGGTCATAGATATGATCATTACAGATAATGAGGCCGCTTCTGTAAANAATGCCCTTAAGCGACTTGGCCATGATGTTTCTATAACAAGACAAACTCATTGGGAAATAAAAACCGATGGNGACCATGATCATATNTTGAGAATGATNGATGATTCAGGAGAGCTNTATAATTCAAACAAAGAATATATTGGAGAGATCATATCAAATAATAAGACCGTATCATTTCTTGTAAGGCAAAAAGAAGATATGCATGGGCGAATTAAATACGAATCTTTAACCGAAAGGTTTGAGATCGAAGGATTAAAAAAATTAAGACGAGGCGTAGTCTGGAATCTCTCAATTAACAGCGGTAATATTAATACTGTNGTAAACNATATTTTGAACACTAACATACTATTTAACCCATTATCTCATGAATGCTATAAAATCAACTGAGCANTACAANGCTCGAATCAAATCTGAAATTAATAACACACTAACTGAAACAAATTTGCANGCCGGGGACAAACGCACTGGAAANGTAAGAGACCAATATGACCTGGGTGATAANATNGCACTGATCACAACAGACCGTCAAAGTGCTTTTGACAGGGTCTTGGCATCGATCCCATTTAANGGGCAGGTACTAAACCTTACTAGTGCCTGGTGGTTTGAACANACCAAGCATATTATTGATAATCAAGTTATTGACATACCAGACCCAAATGTTACTTTGGCAAAAAAATGCAAAGTTTTCCCTATTGAGTTTGTAGTAAGNGGCTACATTACCGGAAGTACGAGTACTTCTCTTTGGACCGTCTATAATAATGGGAGCCGTGATTACTGTGGCAATGCACTTGAAGAGGGGTTGGTAAAAAATCAAAAACTAGACGCGAACATGTTGACCCCCACAACAAAAGAAGTAGACCATGATCGTCCTATCTCTCCAGAAGATATCGTTAAAGAAGGCTGGATGAATCAAGAAGATTGGGACTACTGTAGCGGCAAAGCTCTTGAGCTATTTTCTTTTGGTCAAGAGAAGGCAGCTTCTAACGGGATGATCCTTGTTGATACAAAGTATGAAATGGGTAGGGANAGTGATGGCAANATCGTTCTTATCGATGAGATACANACTCCAGACTCAAGCAGGTATTGGATCGCTGATACTTACGATGAAAGAATGANTGCANGAAANGAACCTCAAAATATAGACAAAGAATTTCTGCGTTTATGGTTTATGGATAACTGTGACCCTTATAATGATGAGGTGTTGCCTGAGGCACCAAATGAACTTGTAACAGAATTATCCAGCAGGTATATATACCTATACGAGACAATCACAGGCGGTCTTTTCCCGTTTCCCGACTCAGGTAAAACTATTGGAGATAGAATCGCTGAAAACTTAAAGGACAAATAATGAAAACAATAATCATAATGGGCTCAACGTCAGATGAGCCTCACGCGAAGAANATCACAGACCGCTTAGATGAATATGGAATTGCTTGGGAGCAGCATGCTGCCTCAGCNCATAAAACCCCATTAAAAGTGCTAGANATATTAGAAGCAAATAAAGATCNATCAGGCATTGTATATGTCACNATCGCTGGACGCTCAAATGCCCTGTCTGGTTTTGTCGCTGCAAATACTGAATTCCCAACACTGGGCTGTCCCCCTTTTTCTGATAAAGCAGATATGCTTGTAAATATTCATTCTACTTTACAAATGCCTAGCAACACCCCAGTGCTTACCGTTATCGATCCTGGAAATTGCGCATTAGCAGTAAANCGGATATTTGGTGCATAGCGAACTTGGAGCNATCTCTCCTCTTGATGGTCGCTACCATAAAAGCGTAAAAGAACTTAACGCATATTTTTCCGAGGCTGCTCTTATGCGCTATCGGACATATGTAGAGATCGAATACCTTATTGCATTAAGCCTTGAGAAAAAGGTTACAGGCCTTTCTCCGCTAAGTGAGAACCAGCAAAAACGACTAAGGTCAATCTATCANAAATTTGATCTCAACTCTGCAGAAACTGTAAAGCAGATTGAAAATGAAACCAACCATGATGTAAAAGCTGTTGAATATTTTATCCAAAAAAAGTGTAAAAGATCTCTCCACCCTTGGATACATTTTGCTCTCACATCAGAGGATGTGAACAATCTTTCTTACTCCCTTATGTGGCAACATGGTTTAAAACAGGTTTATCTACCTACTTTATCTTCTCTTAACAGTGATCTAAGAAAACTCGCACGAAAATTTAAAAGTGCCCCCATGCTATCACTGACCCACGGACAACCAGCAACCCCAACAACTTTTGGTAAAGAAATAGGGGTATTCTGTGCGAGGCTACAGCGTCAAGTTGAACAAATCAAAACACATCATCTCTTAGGAAAGCTAAGTGGCGCAACAGGAACCTGGTCTGCACAATTTGCAGCTTATCCTAAAATGAACTGGCCTCGCTTCACATCACGTTTTATTAGATCTTTAGGGTTAAAACCTAATTTGGTTACAACTCAGATCGAGCCTCATGATAGTCTCGCTGAAAGCTATCACCAGATTTTGCGAGTTAATTCGATTCTCAAGGATATGTGTCAAGATATTTGGCTGTATATAAGCAGGGGAATCTTAACACAAAAAAAAGTGGGGAAAGAGGTCGGGTCCTCTACTATGCCTCACAAGATCAACCCTATTCAGTTTGAGAATGCTGAGGGAAACAGTGGGATTGCCAATTCGCTTCTTTCACATCTATCAGAAAAACTTCCAGTATCAAGAATGCAAAGAGACCTAAGTGACTCCACAGTTCTAAGAAACCAAGGCATGGCTATTGGATACTCATATTTAGCATTGAAAAATGTTTTAAATGGCCTTGGCCGCATAACCATAAATAAAAACAGGATGGCCGCTGAACTTAATGATCACTGGGAAGTGCTTGCTGAAGCAGTACAGACCATCCTTCGTAAAGAAGGTAAACCAGAAGCATATGAGCAACTCAAGGAGTTAACTCGTGGAGAAAAGATCGACAAAGGATCCATGGGTGCATTCATACAGAAACTCAAGGTCTCAGATGAAGACAAAAAGGCGCTTATGGCTTTATCTCCCGAATCTTATACAGGGGTTGCCTCTGAAGTATTGGAGCATTTATAATGTGTGGAATTGTAGGCATATATCATGATAATGAAAATGTGTGTGGTTCTTTATATGATGGATTAATTCAAGTACAGCACAGAGGTCAAGATGCTGTTGGAATCTCTACATGGGATAAAACAAAAATGTATTTGCATAAGGATACGGGTCTTGTAACAGAGGTATTTAAAACTGATAATTCTTTATCCCAGCTTAATGGCAATATTGGAATAGGGCATGTTAGATATCCAACGGCAGGGTCTGATGACTCCAGTGAGGCACAACCTTTTTATACAGCAAATCCCGTGAATATCGCACTGGCGCATAACGGTACCCTTATCAATAGTGAACAAATAAAATCACAACTCATAAAAACTCATTTTTGTCAGTTTAATACGACATCCGATTCTGAAGTATTGCTCAATCTGTTTGCTTACGAGCTATATAAAACAAATTTCAGGAAATTGACCAATGCGCATGTGTTTAAGGCACTGAAAGAGGTTTATTCTAAGTGTTCCGGAGGCTACGCTGTTACCATGTTGATAGCGGGTGTTGGGATCGTTGCATTCCGTGATCCAAATGGAATAAGGCCACTATCATTAGGAATTAAAAAAAGTTCAATTATGGTTGGGTCTGAAAGCAGTGCGCTGGCAGCCCTCGGTTATAATAGCTTATCTAATGTTGAACCGGGTCAAGCGGTTATAATTAGCGAAGATGGTACGATATCTAAAAAGAAGATCATTAGAAAGTCAGAGCATACACCTTGTCTTTTTGAGTTTGTTTATTTTTCAAGGCCCGATTCAACAATAGATGCTATATCAGTGCACAAAACAAGACTGAGAATGGGCGATCTACTTGGTGAAAATATTAAAACCAATTTTAAAGACTTAGGCGTTGATGTTGTCATACCCATTCCAGATACAAGCAGAACCTCAGCGATGCAGGTAGCCTATAAGCTAGGGGTGAAATACCGGGAAGGGTTTATGAAAAACAGATACATTGGAAGGACGTTCATAATGCCAGGACAAAAGCTTAGAAAACAGTCTGTAAAGCAAAAGTTAAACCCCATAGATATTGAATTCAGGGATAAGAATGTCCTGCTGGTTGATGACTCGATCGTCAGGGGGCATACTTCAAAACAAATAATCCAAATGGTAAAGAACTGTGGTGCAAAAAAAGTTTTTTTTGCATCAGCATCTCCTCCTGTTAGGTTCCAAAATGTATATGGAATTGATATGCCGGCAACAAAAGAACTCATAGCACATAAACGTACTGTNCGACAAATAAAGAGGAAGATCGGCGCAGATGAACTTATCTATCAAGAACTNGAAGATCTAACTCTCGCTGCACATATTGGTAATCCTAANATCAANAANTTTGAAGACTCTGTTTTTACNGGNAATTATTGNNCTGGGAATGTGACCGAAGANTTTTTAGANGGTCTTGAAAAAGATAGAATGGATGCTATGCGACAATAGGTAATGTCTAGCAGCTAGTGAAANTTCAAAAAATATTAATAGTTGGTTCTGGAGCAAGAGAACATGCCATATGTCGTAAAATTAACGAATCCAGTTTGCCAAAAGAGATCTTCTGTATCGCATCAAACATGAACCCGGGTATAGCTGAGTTATGCTCTGAAATAGTTGTTAAAAATATAAACGACCCAGATCTAATTGTANAATATGCGAAACAGAAATACATATCTCTTGTAATTGTNGGCCCTGANAATCCTTTATATGTTGGTGTATCAGACGCATTGTGGGATGCNAAAATAAAAGTTGTAGGNCCNAAAAANGANCTTGCTCAGATCGAGACCTCNAAANCATTCACTCGTGAATTACTAGCAGAATACAAAATCCCTGGNGGNCCCAAATACCAAACATTTAACTCAATGAATGGNGTCTCTGATTTTTTAAATGAACTAGGTGATGCNTATGTGGTCAAGTATGATGGCCTAGCCGGAGGCAAAGGTGTTAAAGTGGCAGGCGACCATTTACATTCNCATCAGGAGGCAGNTTTTTATTGCCAAGAGATATTAGATANNAATGGAGAATTTGTCATCGAAGAACANTTTTTTGGAGAGGAATTTTCGCTCATGAGTTTTTGCGATGGCAGGTCATTAAAGCATATGCCCGCGATACAGGATCATAAAAGAGCCTATGAAAATGATACAGGACCTAATACCGGTGGGATGGGTACTTACTCTGATGCAAGCCATTCTCTTCCTTTTTTAACTCCAAAAGATATTGAAGAAGCCTGTTCTATCAACAAGCAAACTGCTTCTGCATTGCAAAATAAATTTGGAGAAGGATACAAAGGCATTCTCTATGGTGGCTTTATGGCGACAGAAAATGGCGTGAAACTTATTGAGTATAACGCTCGCTTTGGTGATCCAGAGGCCATGAATGCTCTCTCTATTCTAGAGACCGACCTTATTGAAGTATTCAATGCCATTACAGATGGAACACTTGAAAAAATAGATGTGCGGTTTCAGAATAAGGCTACGGTATGTAAATATGGTGTGCCAGAAGGCTATCCGGATGCCCCGATCAAAGGAAAGAAGATCGACGTATCCGCGGTGAAAGAATCTGATAGGTTATTCTATGCATCTGTTGATCTAGTGGATAATGAATTAATTCAGGCAGGAAGCAGGGCAGTTGCATTTGTAGGGATCGCAGATTCGATCAAAGATGCAGAGGCCATTGCAGAAAGAGAGATCTCTTCGGTTAGGGGGCCACTTTTCCATAGAGCAGATATTGGCACTGATGCTGTGATTCAAAAACGTGTGAAACATATGCAAAGACTGAGATGATCAACATAGGAGTTCTTGGGTCAACGAAGGGGACTGACCTTCAAGCAATATTAGATGCTATCCACTCAAAGAAGTTGAGCGCTACCGTTTCTACTGTGATATCGAATCGTAAGAATGCTTATATACTGGACCGNGCAAAANATCATAGCGTGCCATTTTATTTCATTTCGCATAANGGGAAAGATAGAAAAGATTTTGATGCAGAAATGACCGAGGTTTTAAAAAAACATGAAGTTGACCTTGTCTTGCTAATAGGCTTCATGCGGATTCTTTCTTCAAGCTTTTGCAGAGAATGGAGGGATCGGATATTGAACGTCCACCCTTCCCTCCTACCCAAATATGCNGGAGGCATGGATACAAATGTCCATGAAGAAGTATTAAAGAACAGAGATAAGGAAACAGGATGCACTATTCATTTTGTTACTGATGAACTAGANAGTGGGCCGATCTTGATCCAAAAAAAATGCGCCGTTGAAGAAGGTGATACAGTTGAGACATTAAAATCAAAAGTTCAAACATTAGAAGGTGAGGCGTTTCTAGAAGCCATACCACTAATGGCCAACAATGGATAAAAAAGAAATACTTAGAAAAATAGAAAAACGTACCGGCAATACTATGGTATCAACCATCGGTATTGAGATAACAGACTTTGGTGAAGAATACCTATGTGGCAAAATGCCGGTAGATGATCGAACAAAGCAACCCTTTGGATTGCTACACGGTGGCGCTAGTGTGGCTTTTGCTGAGACACTAGGCAGCATGGGTGCTGGCATGCATGTAGATCTTGAAAACTATTCAGTCGTTGGCATTGAAATAAACTCCAGTCATCTTAAAGCCATGAAAGAAGGCTGGGTCTACGGTAAAGCTGTCCCCATAAGAATAGGTAGAAAGATTCAGGTCTGGGATATAGATATAAAAGATGAGAAAGATAATATGGTTTGTAAGAGCCGTTTAACCCTAGCAGTAATAAAGAAAAA
The DNA here is from genome assembly GCA_002167345.2 of bacterium TMED46. Taxonomy (GTDB): domain Bacteria; phylum Fidelibacterota; class Marinisomatia; order Marinisomatales; family UBA1611; genus CACEUX01. The sequence goes on from NHCZ02000016.1 coordinate 78,157, forward strand.
TGATAAATGACCCCTCACTAAACAATAGACCCACAAAAATAGAACGAGCTCTAATATCTGTTTTTGATAAAACAGATGTAATTCAGTTAGCTCAACAGTTAATAAATAATGGAGTAGAGATCTTATCCACTGGTGGCACCGCTAAGACATTAAGAAGTGCTGGGGTGGAGGTTGTTGATGTAAGCGACTATACACATTTCCCAGAGATCATGGATGGGCGAGTTAAAACTATTAACCCATTGATAGAAGGTGGAATATTAGGACTTCGAGATCAACATGAAGAAGATGCCAATATGAATAATATAAAGTGGATCGATCTTGTGGTCTGTAACCTATATCCTTTTTCAGAAACAATCTCTAAAAAAGATTGTGACCTGGCAATGGCTCTTGAAAATGTAGACATTGGTGGCCCCACTATGATTCGTTCTGCCGCAAAGAACATGGGCTGGGTTACTGTAGCTGTGGATCCAGCGGACTATTCATTATTAATGAATAAATTAAAAGATGATGGAACGATCTCTTTTGAAACAAGAAGAGAACTTTCATCAAAAGCCTTTGGTCACACAGCACAATATGATACGATCATTCACAATTATCTTAAAGAAAAAGATCTTTCTTCAGACCTTTCATTGACCTTTAAGAAACACTCTGAAATGCGCTACGGTGAGAACCCTCATCAGTCTGCCGCCTCTTATATAATGCCTGGTAATCAGGAGCCTAATATTTTAAATGCTGTTATACACCAAGGTAAAAAATTATCATACAATAATATAATGGATGCAGATGGAGCGCTCGCATGCGTAAGAGAATTTGAGGAGACTGCCTGTGTGGTGGTGAAACATGCTAATCCCTGTGGAGTCGCGGTTGGGAATGACCTGCTAGATGTTTACGAACGGGCATTTAATGCAGATTCTCTTTCTGCCTTTGGTGGTATCATTGCGCTTAATAGAGAATGCACAGAAAATGTAGCTCGGGCCATTGTTGATGTTTTTGTTGAGATCGTCCTTGCGCCAAGCTTTGAACCTGCCGCTCTCGAGGTCTTTAAGGGAAAAAAGAACCTAAGAGTACTAGAACTAGGAAAATTTGAAAAGAGGAAGACCAAGTTAGAGGTCCGCAATGTGGATGGTGGGCTTATTGTACAAGATACTGATACCAAGATCTTGACAGAAGATGATCTGTCTATTGTTACAAAGAAACAACCCTCTGATAGCGATATTGAGACCGCTCTTTTTACTTGGAAAGTATTGAGGCATGCTAAGTCAAATGGAATATTAATAGCAAAAAATGGTACGACTGTTGGCCTAGGCGCTGGACAGGTAAGTCGGGTAGACGCGGTTCATATGGCGCTTAGAAAAGGCGGCGAAAAAGTAAGTGGAGGGGTTCTTGCCTCTGATGCTTTCTTCCCATTTAGAGATAGCATTGATACAATAAAGGATTCTGGTATTAGTATGATAATGCAACCTGGAGGTTCTATTCGAGACCAAGAAGTTATTGAAGCTTGCGATGAATACGGTTTCTCGATGGTCTTTACTGGTACAAGATGCTTCAAACACTAATAAGTTATATAAATGAAAAAAACGATCTGGCTACTCCTCTCTTCTTTTGGTATCATGTTCGCCATTCTATCCTGGTGTCAAGAATCTGGCCTTATTCCTCTTAACATAGGCTNGTGGAAAGGAGTTGGTGCCTGGATATCTGGAATAATACTGTATGTTTTNCTTCCATCTAAAATGGGTGATTAGGTTTTCTTGCCTAANNGGTTATATATCCTNCAAACACATAGCTAACATNATNCTAGTANTTTCAACTAAAATAAGATATCCCATAACATAAATATTTGAAGATTATGAATAAAGAGCTCATCAGCACCCTACTAAAGGCTACNGGTGTAGTAATNGCTTTATATCTATTCTTAGTTGGAATAAATGGGATGTCTTCTGCTATTAAACATATGGGAGCAGATGTTGCTGATTCGATTTTTACAGCGACAAGTAACCCTATGGTCGCTTTATTTATTGGTGTTTTTTCTACTGTTCTTTTTCAGAGCTCNTCAACCACAACTTCGTTGATCGTAGGCATGGTCAGTAGCGGTGCCTTATCCTTAACGGGCGCTGTCCCAATGATAATGGGTGCAAATATTGGAACGACCGTAACAAACACGATCGTATCTGTTGGACATATCAATCGTGGAAATGAATTTAAAAGGGCCTTCGCTGCTTCAACCGTTCATGACTTTTTTAATGTTCTCGCAGTCCTGATCCTTTTCCCACTTGAAATGATGTTTCATGGAATCCAGAATACAGCAGAATGGTTTGCAACATTCCTNTTTGGAAAAATTCACAACATTGATGTTTTACAGGCTAAAAGCCCTATTAAAGCTGCTGTCAAAAGTGGATCAAAGTTTGTTGAACAATTCACCTTTGATAATGAAATTGTTTATCTGGTCATCAGTGTATTGATCACGTTTTTAATGTTATACTCATTAGTAAAGCTTTTAAGAAGTCTGGTCCTTGCAAAGATAGAAGCATTCTTTGATCAGTATATTTTCAAGACCATTTATCGAGCAATTGCATTTGGTGTGTTANTAACGATCATGGTTCAAAGTTCATCAATAACAACCTCTCTTGTGGTTCCACTTGCAGGAGCTGGAGTATTGACGCTAAGACAAATTTTTCCATTTACGCTTGGCGCTAATATCGGCACTACCGTCACCGCCCTTTTAGCCGCTCTAACTGGTACTGTCTCAGCTTTGATCGCAGCGTTCAGTCATTTATTATTTAACATATTTGGGATATTGATCGTTTATGGTATCCCAGCACTAAGAGAGATCCCTCTTAAGTGCGCTGAGTTTATTTCAGATAAAGCCGTTCAAAACAAATTTGTACCCTTGGTATATCTGNTTATAGTATTTGTGGCAATTCCGTTATCAATTATTTTNCTAGGTTCATGAAAAGAATTTTTTCAAAAGGAGTATGTTAGTATGTCAGTATTTCAACAGGTCGTAANANTATGGAAGGACGATGATCTATTAGCACAGGCGTGGAATGAATCTTTTGATATGATGGTTTTATCAAATACTATGTTCACATCCGCCGTAAAATACCTTAGGCGTGGTGAATCACTGGAAGCTATTAAAGCATTGAAGAAAAAAGATAAGGATATCAACCAATACCAACAGAGCGTCAGAAAAAAGGTTGTAACGCATTTTTCCGTATCCAAGAATATCAATAATCTTCCAAATGGATTAGTGTTATTGAGTATTGTTATAGATATTGAGCGCTTAGGTGACTACACAAAAAATATTTTAGATCTTGCTCTACACTATCCTGACCCCATGATATCTGAAGACTTTCTAGAGGAATTAAGGTCTATTGAAAAAGAGGTCCTATCTCTCTTTTCAGATACCCTGAAAGCTGTAGAGAATCAAGATGAGGAACTTGCACGAAGCCTGTTAAAAAGATATAAAAAATCACTAGCTGCTGTATCTGATAAGATCGTGAATGATTGCATCTCTGGACAAAGTAGCTTCGGGGATGAAAAGAAAAATGCCGCTGTGACCCTTTATGCTCGCTATTTAAAACGTGTTGGTGGACATTTAAAAAATATAACAACCACTATGTTAAATCCTTATGAGTATATAGGATATAACAGCCCAAAATAAGGACCACATAATTTGCACTATCCTAATCTGTCCCTTTAGTTAAATTCGCCCCCAAATATCTAATAACCGCTGGGGTAAAAGTTATGTTTTCAAAAAATTATGTTCTTTATACGTGGTCTGTCCTGTTTTTCATTTTACATGACACAACGATCGGTACAGAGTATCAATGGTCTGCAAATATCAGATATCGATTAAAAACAGATACCTCTAGTGATGTATTGCCTGGAAATAGTTCATCATTTTCTGAGATGCGTTCACGTATGGGGCTAGATCTATTAGGAGACAGGGTCTCTGGACATTTTATTTTGCAGGACTCAAGAATATTAGGAGCCTCAGAAAATAGTGCAGGCATAACCAACACTACCGTCAGTGCTTTTTTTCATCAAGCATATTTTACGTTTAAAACACAACGGCAAGAATATAAGGTCGGTCGATTTGAACTTCCATTGGGCAATCAACGGATCATTGCCAAAAACAACTGGAATAATATTGGAAGGAGCTTTGAAGGTATATTGGTCAAAAGAAAAAACAGATTTGGCGACTCTCGCCTATTTATTCTTCCAATTGTTGAAACAAAAGATACCTATCATAATGATCTAAAAGATAATACTCTTAGTGGAATCTATTGGACAATTCCAATGACCAATTTAAACGAGGGGTCTGTAATAGAACCTTACATAATAAACTATCAAGATAGCCTATCACAATTTTCATATAACTTATTTGGAGCAAGAGCAGACCTGAAAAAAGGCCAATTCAATCTTGAGAGTGAGTATGCTTTACAAAATAGCAGTTCGATCTCAGCTGATCTTTTATCCGTTAACCTCGGGTTCAGGTTCAAGAACATAGATTGGTTTAATAGCCTGACATTTGGCACAGATCTAGTTTCGGGTGATGATCTGGAAACTGAGACAATGGAAGGTTTCTCAAAATATTTCGGAGCCAGACACAAACATCATGGTTACTACGACTATAAAATGCATAAAAAGTATTTTGGCCATAGCCACGAGGGTCTGAAAGAGTATAACCTTAAAGGAAAGTTTAACTTTTTCAAAAACACTAACCTTTTAATAGCCTATCATGATTTCAGTAGCAATATTGGCAATATTAAATATGGACAAGAGTTAGACATCATTTTTAAACGGAAACTTGTTGAGGAATTATCTTCTGAATTCGGTGTTGCATTTTATGCTCCAAATAATAGCGAAGAGACACTATCCTTTTATTATTTTATGATCACCGCAAGTCTATAAAAAAGGGCGCTGTAACTAAACAACGCCCTATATGTATATATCAACTATACTGCTTATAAAGTAAACTATCTTGGGCGGTGATTTTTGTAATATAATATTAGAATTAGACTAGGGAATTGTTAGGATTGTATTATTATATCTTACCGATTAAGAAAAATTAAGGGTGTTGTTTTTTTTCTAACTATGTTTCTACGATTGAATTAAATAAAGACCTCGTAAATGATTAAAAATATACTGAAAAGTGTTGTTCTACTATTTATTATAATAAAGCCACTATATATACATGCCGAATGGAAAAGCATTCATCATGATAGACTATTTTCTATTAGTGGCGTTGTCTCATTTGCTGATGGTTTTCTAGTGGTGCATGATAATAAAAACAAAGGTCAGCCACGGATCAGTTTTATAAATAAAGAAAACACCATTCGTCCTTTAGTTTGGCCCAACGATGCCCCCCCCTTTGACCTAGAGGCAATCCATATTATTCCAGGTGCCAGCAATGAATTTCTAGTTATGGAAAGTGGTGGGGTTTGCTATAGGGTCATGGTTAAACCTGAATCAAAAGAAATATCTATTATAAATAAATTTATACTTCCAAAGGTTTCTAAAATAATGAATCTTGAGGGAATGACCCTGGTCAAAAGTAAGAAGTATTTTAAAATTGCCTATGGAGACAGGGGCTCTGATGATAGAANATCAACCTTGTTCATTGGCGATTATGAACCAAGTAATAACAGTATTACCAATATTAACTCTTATGTGATTGACCTTCCAGAACCAGAAAGTTTTAAAAGGAATATTGCAGATCTAATCTTTGATCCCAGTGGAGTATTGTGGAGCGCTGCAACGTCTGACCCAGGAGATGATGGCCCATTTGAAACTAGAATATATAAAATAGGTCAAATATCCAGATCTGGAGTTTTCTCAAAGTTTCAATCGCCAAAGGCCATTAAAGGGTTTTCTGATCAAAAAGTTGAAGCGATGACCAATTTTAGCAGTGGTTTGATCCTAATGACAGATAACGAGAATTTTGGATCTTCATCCTATTACCTAAATACTAGTAAATAGAATTAAATATTAAACCGAGGTCAGTTCTAAGCGATATTGCTTATAAAAAGGCATATTAAGAAAGAACTCTACAAGATACCGGATCCTTTCATGGCTTTCTTCCAGAACGAGCACTAGCTCATCAAAAGAAAACCACTTACAGTCTGTTATCCCCTCATGAGTATCTGGTACAAGTGGAGTTTTAGGGTCTCCTAAGAATTCAACAAGATACCAAAANGTCTTTTTTACTATGGTGGTGCCCTCCACTTTTTTATGATAGTGAGTTGGTATTAGCTTTTTTAGTATTAACAGCTCTTTTTGAGGAAGGCCTGTTTCTTCACTTATCTCTATCAGTGCTGTTTCTCTACTTTTGAACCCTCTTTCAAGCTTCCCTTTTGGAAGATCCCAACGGCCGTTTTTATAAATAAATAGAATTTTATCGTCTTTAATTACAATCCCACCTGCTGTTTTTATTTTACTGCTCATTTGCTTTTATCTTATACAAAAGGTCATATTGTTCTTTATTCAAGTTATCAAACCTTACATTATTAATTATTAGTTTATAAACCGGGTCTTCCTTGCTCCACTTTTTAGGCTTCAGGGTTTTCTTTTTATCATATTCAATTGCTGACAATACATACCTCATTGCGTTTAGGCGGCCAATCATTTTGTTATCAGAATTGATGATCACCCAAGGTGCTTCGTGTGTGGATGTTTTCCTGAACATCTGTTCTTTAAAATTAGTGAGCAATTTCCATTTTTCATGAGCTTTCCAATCATTAGAAGAGAGTTTCCAATATTTTAAAGAGCTTGTCTCTCGTAAATGGAACCTTAGTTCTTGATTCTCTTTTGAAATAGAAAGATAAAACTTGATCAGTATAAANCCNTCATTNATNAGTTTGTTTTCCCAGCTACAAACTTTTTTCATGAAATATTTATACTGCTTTTCATTACAATACCCCATAGTTGGCTGTATTAGAGCGCGAGAGTACCAACTGCGATCAAAAAAATGTATTTTCCCAAAATCAGGCATTCTTTTTTCCCAGGTCCTAAACCAATTTTTTTCCTGTTTTTTCGTAGGGACACCTAGCTCGACCACATCCACAGCCTTAGGCATCATATTTTCAATAAACCTTTTTATGGTCGAACCTTTTCCAGCAGCATCCCTGCCCTCAAGCACAATCCCCAATCGTTTATTTTGTTTTATAACCCATTCTTGCAGTTTTAGTAGTTCCACCTGAAGGCGTTTTTTTTCTCTGGTGTATTGCTGTGGTGAAAGTGCCTTGTACTCTGTTCTGTTATATATAATCATGTGTGAACTTAATTAAATTATATTTTAATTGAATTTTCTTCTGTAAATAAATAATGGTTTTTTAAATATGGTTTCCATCTAAATAACCACAAATCAATCTAACAGAAAACTTAAAAAAATCTAACAATTTCCTAATTTTTGAACCGCAATCTTTAAATGATAAAATTAAAATACTAAAAATTTTATATCTTTTATCTAACACTACTCTAATAGTACCGGGATATACTGAAAGTCTTAAATAGTTGTCTAATGTCCAATTTCAACTAATAAAAGATAATTTGAGGTGACATTTATGAATAGGTCTTTAATTCAGATATTCTTTCTATTTGGATTCTTATTACACGCACAGGATGGTAATTCAGAATCAAGTTCTGGCGGTGTGAGTATAAACATCCCATCTGGGATTGAGATTGAGGTTTCTGGAAAAGCAGAAGTAGAGTTTATTGATGTTGAAGGTAAAGGTGGCGCAAGGTACGAGGATGATTTTTTAAAAAAGATCGAGACGCGGAGTCCATACACACAGATAGACAAGACCGTCCTCAACTTCAAGCTCTTATACACAGATAATATTACTTACAACTTTAGTCTCCGTTTTGATGATGAAGGAGCATATGCAGATAAGCACTTTTTAAAGTATGTAAAAGGTAATAATCGCATAGAGCTTGGAAAAAACCGACCCAGAATTGCTTTAAAAAGAGACACAGAAGGATACCCCCTCATTGGGACAGCATTTTGGAAAGGTAGGCAATATCATCTTGATATGGAAAAGACGCTGAAGCAGGCCTCTTTTGGTGGATCCATTTCATTAAAACGTCCTATTGGATATGATGATGCTGCTGAAGATAAATCGTTTAGAATGATGGTCTATGATGATGCGGAAAAACTTGATGGACAAACCGTGGAGTTTGGTCTAAGAAGTAGTTATTCTCTAAGCCCATTCAAGCTTGAGGCGTGGTATTATTTCGGAAAATTAATTGATGATGAGGACTGGAAAAAACGACTGCATTATGATTTTGATTATTATGCAAATATCGAGGCCGACGATGTATTAAATGAAAATGCAAATATCGGTCATTTCTGGTTTGGTGGAAGGGCGGAAATGAGTCTTGTTGGTACTTTGATCCGTGCTGAGTATATATTCTCAGAAGATGGATATCTTCCAAGAGATGGTTTCTATATTGAGGGAAGTAGAAAGTTTAATGTTTTATCTATTAAAAATATTTTTGGTCTGATAAGATACGGAGAATTAAGAGTTGACCCGTACAGGTTGAGTGATTCTTTTCTTAACCCTTATGGTGAAATGTATGATAGTGCATTATTTGATAATGATGATCTGGATGATGAAAGGTTCTACCCATTACTAAAAGACCCTCAGACCTGGGATAGAACTTTAATAACTCTAGCCTTGGGCTATGAGATCACGAGCTATGCAAAGCTGAAACTTGAATATTACATACTTGATGAAAAAACAGGGGATAGTGAAGTAAAAGCTGCTGAGCAGAATCGAAACTACCAGCCTAGCGTTGATGATGATCAGCTCTTACTACAGCTAGAATTGAATTTTTAATAAAAAGGAGTGTACATAAATGTATAATAAACTAAATCAAACCTTTCGCTTAGTCGTCTTGGGNTCGCTAGCTTTNTTTTNTGGCTGCGAGGACGATAAAGCTGACAATGATACATTAGTTGTGGAAAGCTTCAGTATNGTAAAAGTTGATGTTGAATCAACAGGTGANCCTGANCAATCCCAACCTGAGCTTGTAAGATTTGTCAGCGATACAGAAGGAGTTATTGTTAACTCTAAGCAGAATACTGTGGACTTCATTACGATCAGCTCTACTGACCTCTCCATGAGCGGTGAAAGTGTTCAGATCACCGATGACCCGGATGCAGAGTGCACTTCAATTGATGTAAGCGTTGATGAAAGTATACTAGCTGTTGTTGTTTCGAAGGGTGCATGCGATAGGGGGCTACTATATTTAATTGATGCAGCAACAAAAAATANGTTTGGACCATATGAACTTGGATATAACCCAGATGCTGTAGATATTGCTGTAGATAATCAATTTGTAGTTGTTGTAAATGAGTTTGACTATGAGGATGGTGTTGATGGTGGATGTGACTCACTAGGCTTCCCAGGTGTTAGTATCTATGACATAAGTGGTGGGCTAGGTTCTGCTAGCCTAGTGAAGGATATGCGGATCAGCCATACTGGTGCAAATGGGAACTTAGCTGAACCAGAAGGTGTCAAGATCGCACCTGATGGCGTAACAGTCTATATGACCCTACAAGAATCAAATGAGATGGGATGGTTCTCGATATTAAACCCACCAGACGTATTAGAAAACCGCGTTGCTTTCACCAATCCAGAACATGAGCCAGATGGTATTTGGGTAAACAGTGATGGAACTGTGGTTTGTACAGGTGGGGAATACGATGGGACCATTGGAGTAACTATCATGGGCTCTGATGGAACACCTGGTGNACANTATTATGCAAACCTTGCAGATGATCTTCCAAGCAATTGGGCATGGGAGGACACTAGAAAAGGTATTGAGCCTGAAGAGGTTGTTATAGNAGAAGAAGGTGGAAANTCTTTTGTNATGGCGACGCTTCAAGATGCTGGCGGNGTNGTNGTGTACGACATTACAGACCCTACAAACCCAACATATGACTCAGGCGCAATTACAGAAATGGTGGATTATACCTCTGGAGATGGTGAATCAACTGGAGAGCCAGAAGGTCTTGCCTATAAAAATGGATATATATTAGTATCAAATACAGAAGACCCATCAGTTTGTCTATTGAGATCATCCTGGGCTGAATAATATAAGGACTGTTTTATTCTTATTAAAAAGGGGNCCNNTNNTGGTCCCCTTTTTTTTGATTTGNNAANCTAANNAGTTTATNAAGGTTAAANTATGGGTANGCTTATTGTAAAACAGGTCTCGCTATTATCAGAAAAAGAAACTCCAACCTCNCCCCCATGGACAAGGCTGATGTGTTTAACAATTGCAAGACCCAATCCGGTCCCCCCTGCTTCTCTATCTCGAGATTTATCTATTCTATAGAACCTTTGAAAAATTCTATCCCTGTGCTTATCGGGAATCACCTCTCCTTCGTTTATAACTTGTATATTTGTAGTCTCAGTTTGATTAACATTTATTTTTATATCGGTACCTGTCGTCCCATATTTAACCGCATTCTCTAGTAAATTGATTATAGCTTCTCTTAAGAGCTGAGGGTCTGCGTTTACCATTATTGATTCATTACAGACCACTAGAATTTTTTTATTATTTTTTGATGTGAGAGTATTTAGATCATCAACAGAGCCGTCTATTATTTGCGATAATGGAGTAGGCATCAGTTCAATTGAGTTATCGTCTTCTTGTGATTCTATCTTAGATAGTTTTAATAGATCATCAATTATGGCATTCATTCTATTTGTATGATTAAAAACTTTATTCAAAAATAATTTCTTTTGCTCATCCTTTAATTCTCCTTGGTCAATTAATTCTAAATATCCGGTTATGGATGTAATGGGCGTTTTTAATTCATGGCTGACATTAGCAACAAAATCCTGCCTAACACTTTCGAGCTGTTTTTGAAGTGTTATATCATTGATCAACATAAGTACACCAGATTTTTTACCACCTCTTTTTAAAGGGGATCCACTTATTAAGAAGTGTCTTTTTTTATTTCCTTTGATTACAATCTCTTGTTGGATTCTTGTATTCTTTTTTGAAACCTTTTTTATAATAGATAACAACTTTTTATTCTTACTCAGGGTTGAGATCTCCGAACCAACCGCAATCTCTTTTTTAATATTTAAATGATCTACTGCTATATCATTTATTGAAAGTATTTCTGTTTTCTTATTTAAAGCTAAAAGGCCCTCCTGCATACTAGACAGAATAGATTCTTTTTCAGTCTTATCTAATTGCATTTTTTTTATTCGTTTATCCAGCTCCATTGCGATTTGATTCAAGGAGATGGAGAGCGAGGCTAGTTCTTTTGTTTTTGGTATGGGAATAGGTGTGGAAAGCTTAAGCGTGCTAACATATTTTTCGGCTTCTAACCTCATAGCTTCAAGAGGGGTGGTCAATTGTTTTGAAAAGTAAAAACTAATAAGCAAACAAAATAAACTGATGATAACCCCAATAATTAAGATCTTGCTTTGTAGGTCGGCCATACTATCTTCAAACTCATTAAGAGAAACCGATACCCTGATTATATAGACTTTTTGATTATTGTTGGGATTAAATGCAAAATATATTTGTTCTTCTTGAATTGTTTTACTGTACCTGGTAGATGTCCCCTCACCAAATTGGATAGCATCCAATATTTCAGGTCTGTTTTTGTGATTGTCCATTTGTAGGTGGTTTTTATGAGAATCCCCGAAGACAACACCATCTTTCCGAACAATAGTGATCCGCATATCGCCAGTAAGAGAGGCTTGGTCTACATACTCTTGAATGAGGTTACTTTTTAAGGATTTATCATTTATGGTTAAAGAAATTAATTGAGCTCTGGACCTGAGATCATTTGTGGTTTGGGAAAAATAAAAGTTACGGGTGAATTGATTTACGAGAAGAATAAGAGCAATAATTCCAATTAAAACAATTGGAATAAAGGTAAAAAATAGTTGTTTAAATAAAGGTCTACGATTCATCGGGGTGAAATCTATAACCAACACCCCTTACGGTTTGTATTAAGTTTCCCTTATCACCCATCTTTTTTCTGAGGCCGACAATTTGAAAGTCAACAGACCTGTCGGTAACAGGATAATTGTCTCCCCTGATCTTATCTATAATCTGATATCGTGTGAAAACCCATCCAGGATGTGAGGCTAATAAATGAAGTATTTGAAACTCTGTGAAAGTTAATTCAGGAATATCTCCGTTTATCTTCACTTCCCGAGTTCTGGGTTTAATTTGTATATCATGAATTGTTATAGTCTTAGTATTTTCAACATTTTCCGGTACTCTACGTAGTACAGTTTTAATTCGAGCTTCAAGAACCTGAAGACTGAAAGGCTTAGTGACATAATCTTCAGCCCCAGTTTCTAAACCTTTTATAATATCTTCCTCCTGCCCCAGTGCTGTTAACATTATGATAGAGATATCAGAAGTCTCTTGATCGCTTTTGATGATTCTACAGACATCTAATCCATGTATTCCAGGTAGCATAAGGTCTAACAGAATAAGATCTGGATGTTTTTTGCGCGCAATTTCTAATCCTTTTTCACCATTGGATGCAGTATATACCTTATATCCGTTATTATCTAAGTTGAATGATAATAAT
>NHCZ02000017.1 GCA_002167345.2 bacterium TMED46
ATTTGAATAATGAAAAGCAAGGTTATAAAGGTTACGTGGTTCATTATTTTTGTATGCATGTTTTATTGCCATTCTAAAAAGTGTATTAAAACGTATATTAACATGCCCAAGTATTATGTCGTCATTAGACTGTAAACAGGTTTTGCCGATATCAACCATTTCTGCAGGGATTAGAGATGCGATATCAAATCGATCACTTGTTATCATCTTTACGTAGGCACTGCCCAGCAATCTAAAAGTTTTAACTTCATAAAATGTTTTTGAGTCAGACATCTCCTGGTACTGGAGATCTGTGTACGTACGAAATGTTGCATTGTCGCGAATGGTGGGAGTGAGCATAAAAAATTTATCATTAAACTTTGATTTTTCTCTTATATAGAGCTGAATGACTGTTCTTATCTGCCTTATTATATCGGTCTGCGTTTCTTTGAATTCTGTAAATGATAAAAGGTCATCTAATTGGTCAAGAGACCCCATAATTTCTTTTTGATATTCTTCAATTACTTCAGTGCTGTTGCTCATAGCCATACTGATCATAGGCTTTTCCATGTCATATATATAACTTTGTATTATTTTAGAAATTGTAACTACCACATTACTCGTTTTAGAATAAAGCAGTATATAAAAAATATAAGGTAATGTGAAAATAGAAGCGATAAAGAGGTAAACATAAGAATTCAGTACGACACTGGAATAGCGGCTCAATGGCTCTATGTAAAACATAATCAAAATAGCATGAAGGGATGCGAGAATCAAGAACCAGACATAATTAAGGCTAAGCCAATCTTTTACAAAAAGATCCATCAGTTTTGGGGATGATTCTGCTGCAATTGCTATTACAATAATGAGTGTGCCTAAGACCAATGCCATGACACCGCCCCAAATTTCAGGAGCCCAGTCTAGTGGAACATTCTCATGATCAGACATTTTAATATTAAAATGAGCATCTAGAATCTCAACAATAGATGGAAAATAGAAATGGAAAATAACATCTGACAAAAAAATAACAGCCAATACCAATAGGAACGAAAGTATTGTACGGTATTTAAACTGAAGGCTATTTAATCTAACTAGAAATGAATAAAANTTTTCCATTTTATGGTATTACCAATCCCCCCCCTGACAGGGGANGTNCTGTGCGATGGGTTGTATTTACAGACATTTTCTTCATNGATGTTAATTCTTTGGTTAGAATAGAAAATAAAAACTACAATAGAGTAGGTATTGAAACAATATTCCTTATAAAAAAAAAGATTATGTTATTTCTTAGAAATCTTGCTCTTGGACGTTACTCATTATAATTTTTCAGGTTTTCTAGCCGTTATAGAAGGTGTGTTTAGGCACTGTGGGCTAAGATAAGACAATTAAAGTTACCCAAAACTAATAATATAAGGGGAAATTATGGCAAACTGGAGTCAGCATCACGATTTAGTCTATGCTTTTGTCTGTGTATCATTTCTAGCAGATGGAGAGGTAGATGAGTCAGAAAAAGAGGCCATGCGTGGCAATGTCAAGGTGATGTTGCCGGACGTGTCCGANGAAGAATACAACGCAATGGAAGCTGAAGTGATTAATAAATTCATAGAGCTNGGTGATGTATCAGCTCGTATGGACCACTATGGCACATGTTTAGAATCTCTTAAAGGATTGTTCACTACNGATGANGATCGCTTTAAGGTTGTTAANAACCTAGCATATATTGCTCGAGCCGATGATTTCATTCATGAAAATGAAATGGCAATGGTTGAGCAAGCNGTAAGTGGNTTGGATATGACAGACAAGGTNAANCTNGTTAAAACAGATTCTNCTCTTTTNGTCGANCCTACATTCTAANAAAATCAAATAATACTTTATGGTAACCCTGGGATTGANATCCAGGGTTNNCATTTAGTTTGAACANATACAAAATTATGGAAGAGCATAGAGAAAAAGGAGCCTCAAGAAGAAGTANTGACAGAAGAGGCGAGCACAGAAGAAAAGGTCACCGTAGAGAAGGNAACTCAGTNANNGCTACTGAGAAAAGGGAGANGGTTGACCAGAGGCAAGGCTACCAGCGTAAANCGAATCGCCGAACTGGCCNNGATCGAAGNGATCNNGANTAANATATAAAAAGGGCAGTNNNACTGCCCTTTTTAGTATTTNAANAGATTTATNTTANATTTTTAACAATAAACCCTTTCCATTCCAGATAGAAAATTATTTAAGGCATTTAANGCNCTNTNAACAGCTTCTAANATNTCTTTCTGTTTCTTTTTTGTATCNCCCAGTTCANNAAGAAGTTTTCTTANNACNTNTCTATGCCATTTATCNGCNTGCATNTGNACTGTGAAGAACTTCAATGTATTNTCATCNTTTATACCATANAANNTCTGAAGNCCTTCTTTTTTTGTNTCTGATATTTCTGGTTGCATAGATTCNTAACAATAAAGAGCNGCAAGGCCTATNTGGTATTGNTCNGAGCGAGANAGCTTNTTAAATGTGTTAACAAGATCTNGTGTNTCATTCATNGCTTCTGTNTNATTNACNTNATTGCGTGTATTNCCCATCCCTTCAGCNAAGCGCATCCAGAGNTCTGGATGATTTTCAGGTCCNTNNTCCTCNTCNACTAAATTNTCTAATANNAGTTGNCTNGTNNTTATATCNTNGCAATTTGAATGTATAGCAGATAAATATCTTGGGAAGGAGGATACATGTTGGAAGTATTGAGCTGCATATTCTCGAATAGTATCATTAGATAGCGCGCCACTATTCCACGCCTGGTAGAAAGAATGATTTAGTAGNTGATNTTTTTCTATTTGTTGGTCAACTTGATTAATAAAAGATGTGTCGTTCATTTAAATATATTCCTATGGTTATTGTTATAAATACTACTAGAGATATTATAATATGATCTAATAAAGTGAAAAGAAGATTATTCTTTTCCTTCACCGCATATTTCTTNTAATGCTTTTAGTGCTNTTAAGTACCNTTCTTTACCTATCCTAGATATCTGAGTTAAACAGACATNTTTTANAACCAAGAGTTTTCTAAATTTTTCTNTATTATTAATATCACTTNGGTGTACCTCAACAGTTGGGATGTTGATTGAAGATATTGCATCTCTAACTGCTGNATAAGAANAATGAGTTAGCGCACCTGGATTCATAATAATGCCATCAGTTCGATTAATTGAGTAATGTAGTCGGTCTTTGATAATCTCAATTAGCTACATGTAGTCTCTAATAATATTGCACAAACTTTATATGGATCCATATTTGCAGATGGCCTCCTATCCTCCAAATAACCATATCCTTCATTGGCCGTCTGCATTGGAATCCTTATGGAAGCTCCACGGTCGCTCACACCGTAACGAAATTCTTTGATGCTACAGGTCTCGTGCAGTCCGGTGAGTCTTTCTTCATTATGTGCGCCATATACTGCAATATGCTCATCGTGATTTTTACTTAACTTTTCACATGCATTTTCAATAACCTTGATTCCACCTTCTTCTCGCATTGCCTTTGTGCTGAAGTTTGTATGCGCACCAGCTCCATTCCAGTCACCTTTTACAGGCTTAGGGTGAAGCGTCGCGCTAATACCATAATCCTCAGAAATTCTATAAAGAAGCCAACGTGATAACCACATCTGATCTGCAGAGTCTAATGGCCCGAGCGGCCCGACTTGATATTCCCACTGCCCGGGCATTACTTCTGCGTTGATTCCTGAAACCTCTAAACCAGCATCAAGGCAGAGTTCAAGGTGCTCTTCAACTATGTCTCTACCAAATACTTCATCTGCACCTACACCGCAATAAAAGGGTCCTTGGGGTGCGGGGTATCCTCCTTCGGGCCAGCCCAA
The DNA here is from genome assembly GCA_002167345.2 of bacterium TMED46. Taxonomy (GTDB): domain Bacteria; phylum Fidelibacterota; class Marinisomatia; order Marinisomatales; family UBA1611; genus CACEUX01. The sequence goes on from NHCZ02000017.1 coordinate 3,838, forward strand.
TGGATTCCGCCCTTCAAACAAAGTATACTCTTGTTCAATACCAAACCATGCCTCTTGGCCTTTATGTTGTTCATCTAATTCCCTTAAATGAGCTCTGGTATTGGTAGAATGTACTGACCCATCAGCATTCATAACTTCGCACATAACAAGCAGGTCGTCACCCCCTCGAATTGGGTCTGGAACCTTGTAGACAGGTTTCAGCATGCAGTCACTATCATTTCCTTCTGCCTGGTTTGTACTTGAACCATCAAAGCCCCATAGTGGCAGATCTTCCAGGGACTCTACAGGTCCAGAAAGAACTTTTGTCTTTGATCTTAATTTTTGAGTTGGCTCATGGCCATCCATCCAGATATACTCTGCTTTAACTTTGCTCATTTGTCTTCCTTATTATTTTTTAATTTTACTTTTAAGGTTGTCGTTGATAATAAAAATCATTCTGGTATTGGTAATATTGTTCCATTTTTATACCATGAAAGTATTATCTGTGTNTCTGTTCTAGTTACGCCAGGCCAACTTTGTATTTTACGTAGCAGCTCTTCCAGTGTTTTAGAGTTTTTTGTNGATACCAATATTGTATGGGAGCCATTCCCGGTTGTACTAAAACAATGTAATACCTCTGGTGTGTCTTTTGCTTGCAGGGTGATNTCTTTATAATATTGTGATGATCCTGAAATAATGGTAATAACGGCAGCCACATCTAACCCGATCAATGTTGGGTCAAGAATAGCTTGAAACCCGATTATCACTCCACTTTCTTGGAGTTTCCTTATTCGTTCTGTTATAGTTGGGACGGATACATTTAATTNATCTGCAATTTTGCTAGCAGACTCTCTTCCATATTTTTGTAGCCNATCAAGTANTTTGCAGTCTATNGCATCAAGCTTCATTTAAGCACCNCTAGTTATNTTATTAAAAANNTTTATATATTATTAATTAAGCATCAATGTATTAAGTATAAATATATAAATATTTAAATTATTAAATAATTCTATTTTCAAACTTTTCCTTATAAAAAATATTTATTAATGATATATGTTTCTATAGTTATACCTAATAATTGAATTAAAGGTCTTAATTTTATCATCTTTATAACATGAGTACACCAACCAAAAGAGTAGCATTCCATACATTGGGGTGCAAACTAAACTATTCTGAGACATCTACCATTTCTCGAGACTTTATCACTAGGGGATTTGAGAAAGTAGAGTATCGAGATTATGCAGATATATATGTAATCAATACGTGTTCAGTTACTGAAAATGCGGATAAAGAAGCAAGAAGATTAATTCGACAAGCCAAGCGCTTGAATCCATCATCAAGTATTGCAGTCATTGGCTGCTATGCACAATTGAAGCCAAAAGAAATTGCAGCTATTGATGGTGTAGACCTTGTTATCGGTTCTGAAGAAAAATTTAATTTACTTGATCACTTAAACGAGTTAGATCAAAAAGAAGATAATACTATAATACNTTCGAGCATCAGGCACGTTCACTCTTTTAAACCTTCCTACTCTATAGGTGACCGAACCCGATCTTATTTAAAGGTCCAAGATGGTTGTGACTATACCTGTTCATTTTGTACAATACCATTGGCGCGTGGGAAAAGTAGAAGTGGTAATATTCAAACTACAGTAAAAACTGCTCAAGAGGTAGCTCTCAAAGGAGTAAAAGAGATTGTATTGACTGGAGTTAATATTGGAGATTTTGGTGTAGGGTCAGATGAAAACTTACTCCAGCTATTGATTGAATTAGATAATATTGAAGGAGTAGAGAGATTNCGTATATCATCTATAGAGCCAAATCTTTTAAATAATGATATAATAGCATTTTGTAATACATCTAAAAAGTTTGTTCCTCATTTTCATATTCCGCTTCAATCTGGNTCTAATAAAATACTNAAAGGNATGCGGAGGAGATACGACCAAACNATNTATAGAAAAAAGATAAATAAAATTCTATCCTCTAACTCTGAAACCTGTATTGGTGTAGATGTGATGGTGGGATTCCCTGGTGAATCTGATGAAGATTTTTTAGAAACATATAACTTTATTAATGATATTGATATTTCTTATTTACACGTATTTACTTATTCAGAAAGACCAGACACTCCAGCTAAAAATATAAAAGAGGTCATATCAAAAAGAGTACGGGCTGAACGAAGTAAAATGCTGCACACTCTATCACAAAAAAAACGTAGGTATTTTTATGATCATTTTATTAATACCCACCGTGAAGTTTTATTTGAGAGCAGTAGAAATGGTAAACTGGTAGGACACACAGATAATTATATAAAGGTAGAGATAGATAATTTCCCAGGTCTTGTTAATAAGATACATTCTGTAAAACTTATTGAAAACAGAGGCGAATATGTAATGGGGGAATTATAGATGATGATATATATAATTTTTACTACAGCTTTTTAGAAACCTACAATGATTCAGCTAGAAAGCGTCTCTAAGTCATATCCTAACGGTCTCTTATTTTCCAATGTAAATCTATATATTAAAAGAGGCATGAGAATTGGTCTAGTTGGTCAGAATGGTTCAGGTAAGACAACTTTGTTCAGGTTAATGTTTGGAGAGGAAGATCAAGATTCTGGAAACATTCAAAAAGAAAAGAACCTGACTATCGGATATTTAGAACAGGAGATAATTACTGGAACAGGCCGTTCGATAATTGAAGAGGTTTTAGCTTCTTATCCTGAAGCCGCAGACACTGAAAAGTTAATGATGAGTTTATCAAATGCAGTTAAAGATGACCCTAATAACAATTCCTTGATAAATAAGTTAGGTGAGGTTCAGAATAAGTATGAGGCAATTGGTGGCTGGACATTAGAGAAGAACGCAAAAAAGATATTAGGTGGACTTGGGTTTAGAGATTTACAATTCCATGAGCCAATGGAATCCTTTTCTGGTGGGTGGAGAATGCGGGTAGCCCTAGCCTCAATTCTTTTGCAGGAGCCAGATATAATTTTTTTAGATGAACCAACAAATCATTTAGACCTAGAAGCTACAATTTGGCTTGAAGATTTTTTAACAGAATGGAAGGGCGCTATGATGGTTATAAGCCATGACCGCGCCTTTCTTGACCGGTCAGTAAACCACATCATTGAAATAGACCTTAAAAAAGTAAATTTATTTCATGGGAATTATTCTGATTATATAAAAGAAAAACATATAAGAATAGAGCAACAGCGTGGCGCATATAAGAACCAACAAAAACAAATAAAAGATACGGAAAGATTTATAGAACGCTTTAGGTATAAAAATACGAAGGCAACGCAAGTTCAGAGCAGGGTTAAACAATTAGATAAAATGAATATAATTGAGGAACCAACCGTAGATAGGGCAGTAATGAATCTTATGATACCACAGCCTAATAGATCACCTCTAAAAGTTGCAAGTTGTATTAATGTTAAAAAAGAATATGGTAATAACAGAGTATTTGATGACCTTGACTTTGACGTAGAGAGAGGTCAAAAGATCGGATTGGTCGGTTATAATGGTGCTGGTAAGTCGACATTGTTGAAAATGTTAGCAGGGGTTGAAAAAGTAACTAAGGGTGAAGTTAGGTATGGGAATGATATAAAGATAGCGTACTATGCACAGCATCAGCTAGAAGTATTGGACCCAGAGGAAACTGTATTTGATTCTTTAAGTAAGGACTCTGGGGGATGGGGAGAAACAGAGGTAAGAACATATTTAGGAAGCTTTATGTTTACAGGGGATGAAATAGAAAAATATGTTAAGGTGTTATCAGGTGGTGAAAAGGCAAGGTTAGCTTTAGCACGAATGTTACTGTCTCCATCTCATTTAGTTTTATTAGATGAACCTACAAACCATTTAGATATGGTAAGTAGGAATATAGTTGAAAAAGCGTTGAGTAAATACTCTGGGGCTATAGTCTGTATATCACATGATAGACACTTTTTAAATATTGTAACAAATAGCACATGTGAGGTGGGAAATGGTGGTGTTAAAACATATGATGGGAATTATGAGTATTATGAGTGGAAAAAGAATAATGAAAAAAATAGTCAGCAAGTGAATGGTAAAAAAAATAAAAACAAGAAAAAGAAAAGTAACTATTCTGAAAGAAAGAAGATAAAGAACAGACTAGCTTGGATCAAAAAAAGAACCTCACAAATAGAAATCATAATATCGGATTGCGAAAAAATATTAATTGACCCAGATAATAAAAGTGATCATGAACTTTTAAATAAAAAATTAGAGAAGATTAATACAGTAGAGTCAGAATATTTAAAACTTCTGGAAGAAAATGAAACCTTGAAAAGCTATTTGTAATATTATTTACAAATATTATTTAATTATTTTATAATTAAATCATTTTGAATTTTAAATACATATTTATACCTGCTATACTGGAATAGATTAAACATTGTAAATTTATTTAATAAAAATTTCCTAAAAAAATTTTGTTACAAAATTTATATACGTAATTAAAATTTTTAATTAATATATCATCCAAAAAATTTATTATTACCGTCGACAAAACAATTATTTTATAAATTTTTAAATATACTTTATATTGTGTTTACAGAGTTAAAAATTTTATTTTATATTATAAAAATAAAATATTACAAAGATTAAATACAGAGCGTTAAACATCTACTTCATACAACTGAATAAAATTAGAATTACAATACAAAATAGTTTTTATTACCATTCATATACAGCATTGTAAATATAAACATTACTTGTAAATAATACCTCTTAAGGAATAAATTTAGGAAATTACTTTTTCCGAGGTAATCAATGATGTGGAATCAAATTATATTCTGGTCCGTAGACCTATGCCTATTTCTAGGATGCCCTAGTCCTACCACTGCATATAGGATTATCCATTAGCATGACTCAATTACAAAAAGATATTATTATAATTAATGATCCTAAAAAGATCAAATTATTAAACAAATCATTTACAAAACAAATCCTAGGGTCCTTTTCAGACAAACCTAAAACTGCATCTGAGATCGCTAAAACTATTTCCTTCCCAAAAGAAAAAATCTATTATCATATCAAAAATTTATTAGCAAATAATTTTCTATTAGTTGCTGATACACAGGTTATTAAAGGTATAGAGCAAAAATCCTTTATACCATCAGCCAAAGAATTTCAAATTAGGGAACACAAAAGCCAACCACCGAAAACACATCAAGAAATCGAAAATAATTTTAGTTCTGATAACAAAGAAAATTCTAAGAAGGAAATTAAAGGAAAGGTCAATAGAAAGATTAGTGAGCGTAGAAGGGTCAATGGTCGAAGAAATCAAGAACGAAGACTATCATCAAATAGGCGTAATAAAAATAATTCAAGATTTAAAGGTGAAGACAAACGTAGTCAAAAAGAAAGAAGATATATCAAAGATCAAAGAATAACTTTCAGTAGGAGAGAACTTTTAGATAGGAGATTTGAAAAAAACAACCTTAAAAAGCGTAACGCAGTTGAAACGAAAAATGTTAAAAGGATAACCATTAAAAGTAAATCAATAAAGTATAAAAATTTTCTCTTAGGGCTTAATGGTGTAAAAGATGCGATGACCTTTGTTCATACAGGGGATAATGTCACATTCCTGTTTTGCAAGCTACAATCAAAAGGATTTGAAATTAAAAGGATCAATAATTACAGGCTACCTCTTAGGGTCAAAGAAAATACCATCAATACATTGACTGAATTAATTGCAAATGTTTTTAATCAATTTATTGAAGAAAAGAATCGGAAGAAAATCTACCTTGCCATTCATTCTGATAATTATCAATACGAAATGACATATGTTAATGCTAAGGGGAAAAACGAACGATTATTTGAATATGATTTAAACCACATACTGAATAATTCTTATAAGGTTGATCAAGAAAACTGTATTATTAATTATACAAGGCATGACAGCCAGGGGAAAAATGCTACAGTCTGTTTCTCAACAAAGAAGCCACAGATAGAAAAAGACTATTCCAACTTAAAAGAGGCAGGGCTACAACCCCGGTACAATACCTCTATTCCAAATATTCTAAATAATATATATAAATATTATAATCTTGATTCTAAGAATGATTATTCACTCCTTATATATATAGATAGGACAAAAACACATACAGTATTTACAATGGGTGATCAATTGTTTGAATCTAGAGAATTCAATAAGGGTCTTTACTATTTTTCAAATACACTGAAAGAAATATCCCTATCAAACAATGGGGAAGCAGATGCTGAAAGCAATGCGATGCATTTCCTTTCTTATTATGGAATTGGTGCAGAAACAACAGATACGAATATCCAAGATGGATTTCCATTTAAAAAAGCGCAATCTATCCTTGAGCACCTTGCTCTTAGTTTCACAGAAGATATAAAAGAAGCAATATACTTCTTTGAAAATGTTCTTACTCATGATGGTTTCTCTATACAGCCTATTGATAAGGTTTATATTAGTGGTCCTGGAAGCCATATAAAAAATTTAGATAAATCATTAAATGATGCCCTTCGCTTACCGGTAAGTAATCTATCTGATTATTGTACAGAGCATATAAAAAATATAGAGAGATCAAAGAGTGGTTTTCTAAATTGGAATAAGGGAGAGACGTTTTTCAAGAAACAAAAAAATACGGCGTCCCAATTAAGTTCTATCAAAAAAAGGATTCATGATCACAAAAAGGCTATAGAATCAGCGAAGAGTCCAGAGAGCGCAAAGTATAGACTAGCGAGATTAGAAATAGAAAAAGATTCTAAGCTTAAATCTCTTGAAGCAGCAAACATAAAGCTTATCAGCGCATCGAAAGAATTTAAAGGCCTGAAAGACGAATATACTGATTCACAAGAGGTCCTCAGAGCGGACATGGATTCTATTATTGTTCAGCTTGATGATCAGAGCCAATTATTGGTTGATAGTTATAATGAACATGAGAGTATTACCAAACGAATTTCTGAAATAGAGTATGAATCAGATCAAACAAAACAGAAAAAAGAAAATGAGAAAAAAGACAATCGATATGAGACCAAAATCAAGCATGCTGCTCGATCTCGTGCAAAGTTTTCTGAAGATAAAGATCGTTTAGAAGATTCGATCGATGATCTTGAATCTAAAATAATTAAACTTGAAGAATCAGTCCAGCATATTAGTATTCGACTTGATAATGGCCAAGATGAAATATCAATATTTGAATATCTAAATGATTCAATACAAAATACAGCAAATGCTTTTAAGCGTTCTTTCTTAGAGCACCTTAAATCTATAGAGCATCTATCAAAAGATGATCTAAATACCTTGCAAAAATCTGGCTATTTGTTGACTCAAAATTCTAAACGTATTGATGAAATAAATGAATCCTTTAAAGCAACTGTATCTGGTGATCTTGATTTAATTATCAAAGAGACGATAGATGGAAATGATGGAGTGGAAATAAGAGAAAAATTATTGAAGATCCTTGACCTGGTCTTAGATGCCCCAGATAAATTGATTCATTTGAAAAACCTAACCGGGTCAATAATAAAGATCAATGAATCTCAGCAAGATCTAAAGAATAAAGATCATTTGATTAAAAACCAGATCAGAAAATCTAAAAGAAAAAATCGAGAGGATAAAAAATCACTAACGGCTTTGAAAAAAGAGATAAATGTTAATCAAAACGACTTACTGCAAAAAGAAGATAGCCGACAAGAAAAAGTAGAAGTTCTACGTTATGTAAGAGAGACCATTGACATGATCCAAGATTTAGATCATCATAATATTCTTTTAAAAGAGCTAAGACCACAAAAAAAGACAAATAAAAAAGATTTAGAAGAATTAACAAAGAAGATGGCAATCATTAATAAATCGATTGATACATACAACATAGATCATGAAGACCTGGAGATAGGTCATGCAGAGTTAAATCATTCATTCGAAAAGGAAATAAAAAATATAAATGATGAAATTGAATTACTTGGACAAAAAGAATCAGAATTGAATAATGCAATAGATGAGGATATAGAAAAAGAAAAGTTAACCGGCCAAAAAATTAAGAACGCGTTAACCTATATTGATCAATTAGAAAAACAATGTATATCAAGCAAAAAAGAAATAGAAGAACTAAATCAGAAAAAGATACCAATAGTCAAATCAGCTCAAAAAGAAAAAATAAAAATAAAAAAGGAATTTGAAAAAAGATTGAAACAACTAGAGGTTGAAAAAAGTACAAAACTTGCTGAAGCTGAAAAGACCAAGACTATAACTATTGGAACATTTTTCAAAAAAGAATTAACCCATCTAATAAATAGATCAAAATCATTACAAAAAGATCTCCAAAAGGTTACTAAAGATAAAGCAAAAGCGTCTAATCAAAGAGACAGGGCAAAATCTTCACTTAGTGCGATGAAAAAAAAGAAAATGCCTCTAATAGCTGAACTAATGAAACAGATCAATGGCTGGGAAAGAGATCTCAAGCAAGGTCGAAGGACACAAGAGAGGCTTGAATTACTAGAAGGTAAAAAATTTGAGTGGGATAGACTATTAGCAGTAGAAACTGAAAATAAAGACGAACGGGTAAATTCACTTAATAAGTCTATCGAAAGAAAAAGAACCGATTCTTATAAACTATTCATTAAAGATGGCCTGAACCGATTTCGTAATGATGGGGACGTAGACCAAATCGCGGAAAGAATGTCAGAAGAAAGTATTGCACTTGATCAAGAAGAAATCAAAAAGGAAGAGCAAACTTATAATCGTTTTCTAAAACGTTATGATGCTTTCATGATACGATATAGAAAAAACCACAGGGATATCCTTACAAAGTTGAAACCTTATGGTGGACGAAAAAATATTATCCTAAAAAAGATCCGTAGTGGAAAGGAAAAAGTCTCAAAACTAGAGTTTATGATAAGATCGTCTGTTAACAAACTAGATGAGAAAAACGAACTGCTTATCTTAAAAGAAAATGAGTTCAAAAAATTAAAGAAAGAAACATATACAAAACTTTCTGAGATCGATTCTGAGATTAAAAACTCTCCAGAGAAAGAAAAAAGAGCGCATTCAGATATTGATAAACGGACAGAAAAAAGACTAATTATGATTTCTGGTAAACAGACAAAATTAAAAGATGAAATGAATGACGCTCTTTTTACAGTTGAGGATGCTCTACGTAATGAGGATTTAATATTAAAGATCAATGGTGTCGAGGAAAAGATGTTATCATTTTTCTCTGAAATAGAGAAAAGTAAAGAGCAGATAAAGTCACTTGAAAAAGAATTGGAAAAGCTAGAAAAGAACCAAAGGTCATCTGAATCTAGGCTCGAACAAGCTTTTAAAAAACATGACAAGGCCCAACAGTCAATTGGTATCAAAGAAAATCAATTTAAGGTGAAAGAGGATGTCCTTGAAAAACAAATAGGTACAAATAGAAAAGAATTTTCTAGCTTGCAGGAGCATCTTCTTTCTTTAGATCAACAGAAAGATGAATTGATATCTCAAAAAGAAAATATTGATAAAGATTTCAATAGATCAAATACTATCGTCAAAGAATTAAAGAAGAAGATCTTGGTACCTAGCCTTATACCTAAATCGATCAATAGTTCTCAGAAGAATTCAATGAGTTCTAAGAAGACGTCAAATAGAAAAGAACAGCTTCGTTATCTAGATCAGATAGAAAAAGATGTTAACATAAGCATAGAGCGTTCAGAATTAAGTATAAAAGAATTAAATATTTTGATCGATAAAATGAGGAATGAAGAATCTGGCTTAGAAAGTTCAATTAGTTTGATTGAAAGTGATCTTGAATACTTCCACACAGATCTTTCAAGGATAGAAACACTTATAAGAAATAATAAAGAACACCTTGAAAAAATCTCTTCTGATCATAGGACATCGCTTAATGGAATATCAAATATAAAAGAATTATATCCCGAATGTAAGATCATGTTAAATGAAAGAATAGCCAACCTCTTTACTCTTGTCGAGCTTAGGTCCAAAGATAAGGACGAACTCAATAATTCGCTCGATGAGATGAAGCATGAATTAAAAGAAAAAAGAGTCGAAGCAGCAATGATAGCACAACAACTCTCAAAGATCAATGATGATATGAAAAAAGCTCTTGAAAATTCTTTTTATGAGCAAGAACAAGAGCCAGAGGAGCAGAAATGGAAATGGGAGATTGCGGAACATAAAATGAAGAGCTACATGGATCTTGCTCAACTAAAAATAAATGCGAAAGATCTATTTAATGAAATAGTAAAGATCGAAAAACAGATCGCACAGTTAAAAACAAAAGAATCATCCGTTAAAGACCTGATATCAGATAATGAGAAAGTTAGTCACAAGAAATTAAAACGCATGGAAGATACATGTACCAGTTTAGAACTCCGGATAACAAAAGAAAAAAATGAATTAGAAGGAATTGAAAATGAGGTCCAAGAACTTAAGAGCTTTGCTTTTAACTATGGAGATAGGATAGAGGTTTTAGAAAAAGAGCTAGCAGACTTTAGAGAAAAAGAAGTGGACTATGAACTGATCCTTAATGATCTTGATCGATCTATAGAATCTGTCCAGGAAAGGGCGGACAATATTATAAGGAGTAAAGGAACTATCAAGGAGAATTCTATAGATATTGACTACATAGCAAACCTTGGGCTATTAATGGACCCTAATTCAAGCCTTAACTTGTTACCTAATGAGCATATAAAAGAATTCAGTTACTTCAAGCCAAACCGAATTCTTCAAAATGGTATGCTTGCCCTAATCCTGACCTTTTCTTTAAGTGCTTTTCTCCAGAGATCTAGTATCAAGCCCCTAGAAGAACGCTTACCTATAAAACAATCTGAACTCAGTCTACTCAGTATGCGCCAACAAATGAAAAATGTTGTAGAAAATAAAAATGAGGTTGCGAATACTTTTGGACAATTAATTAAGGATGATAAAAATATATCTGAGGACATGGTATCATTATTGAAATATCTAAGTACGAATATTCCTGAAAATTTCCAGGTTACCAAGGTAACTGTGGATAAGCAAAGATCAGAAAAATCACTAGTTGCTGATAGGACAGAATTCTATGATCTACTGGTCAAAGTAGATGGTTTTTATAATAATAATATGGAAAAATCATCAACACTTTCTAAAAAATTGCATGAATCATTTGTAAATAAAGGGCAGTTCAAAAAAGTTGAAATAAGTGAAGGTAAAAAACTTAAAAAGTCTATGACTGGTTATAAAATAACAATTTTGCTCTAAATGAATATGAATCAAAAAACGAAATATTACCTCAATCTAATTTTGATCATCTTTCTTCTCATTATTTATATATATGATGCAAAATATGTAAGGCGTGATATGGAAATATTTGAAACAGCTATTTCAGATATTGATATGCAATTAGAAGCTGGGTCAGAGGTGATCAATCGTATGAATCAGGTCCGACAGGATTTCATTAAGAATAAGAATACCTTGACTGCTTACCAGATATCTGGTAGTGAATTAATGAAAGAGATACAGAACCTGAACCTATTGGCAGATGAAATGGATATTGTTCTGGATGATCTAGAAATTGATCCGAGGAATACATTCCCCAATATTGACCAAGGTCAAGATGGTGACCAGATAGTACTTGAAAGGCAATCATTAAGTTTTAATCTATCTGGAAACTTTTTAGATATTGGAACTTTTATTGATGCTGTTCAGGATAATTCACCAGCACTCAGGATGCAATATTGTTCAATCATCTTAGACAGTCTAGATCCAAGAGGTGTTATCGCAGAGTTAGAATATTTGACCTACGGTGGTCCAGAATGATGTTTAAAGAGAAAATGATCCTTTTTTCAATTGCGGTAATGATCTTAGCAGTATTTACAGAAGCTTTACCTTATATATATCCAGAATTAGATATCATGACCAATCGCAATGAACAGAATAATGATCCATTTTTAAATGAATCAAATATGCCCATTGGAGAATCTATGGAGCCTCCATCTCTTTCAATAAATGAATGGAATAAAGATATTTTTCATGATAGAAGTAACATTTATAACAGTTGGTTCAAACTAACAGGTATTACTGAATTTGAAAATGGTTATAAAGCTATCGTAAATGGTGAGATAGTACATAAAATGAATCGTGTTAGAGGTTTTACAGTGACTAGTATCACTGAGACACAGGTGGTATTACAAAGAAACGAATACCGCGTAACCCTTAAAATGGAAAAATAAATGAAATACTTATTAAAAATACAAAAGATACTATTTTGCTGTTTTATCTTGTCTCTGGATATAATTCAGGGCCAGGGATTCAAGTATGATCTTTTCCCTCCAACACCCGTTTTAAATGATATTTATATTACAGACCAGCAAGACTCTTATACCCTTGTTTTAGAATTTAGTGGAGCAAATTTTGACTATCTTAAAAATGAGACATTTGCTCCGCCTAGCCTGACATTATTATTTAAAAATGTAGAATGGGCGAAAGGTAATTTCACAAAGAAATGTGAAGAAAATCCTCTATACCAGTATTCTTTAAGTGTCCCAAGAAATGTGAATCAGAAAGAGATAGATAAAAGAATTACGTTAAAACTAGATTTTACAAGAGTGCCCGAATACAGTATCAAGATTGAACCTGCCAAAGGAAGAAAGAAAAAACATTCTTTAAAGATCAACTGGAATAAAAATAATGTCAAAAAGGCCCAACAAAAATATGCATCTGTAACTAGAAGGCTTCCCCCTTCAAGAGTAAGCCTCAGCTTTCAAGATGCAAAATTAGTAAACGTTGTCCGTATGTTGGTATCCCAGGATAATCTGAATCTGATCATGGGAGAAGACGTCTCAGGAAAAGTCACAGTAAGCCTAGATGATGTTTCATTAGAGACTGCACTAGATGCTATTCTTCATGTGAATAATTATGAATGGTTCATACAAGATAATATTATAATTGTTCAACCAATGACGTCTAAAAAGGTTATGCCTGGGGAGCTATTAACAAGAATGTTCAGGCTTAATTATATATCTGGTGCTATTGCATCTGAAGCTGTAAAAGAAGTGTTGAGCACAAGGGGTAGAATAAGGGCCCTTTCATCTACCGCCTCAACAAACCTTGAACCTGGTGAAAAGGATATCCTTCTAGTTACAGATTTACCAAATAACTTTTCACTCATTGAAGGTGTAGTAAAATCTCTCGATGTAAAAAGTGCACAGATAAATATCGCAGTGAAATTTGTTGAAACTGCACTTAAACATGATGAGATCATTGGTATCAATTGGGATATGAGAGAGCAAATGAGTATCGTGGGGAAATTAGACGCAGATACTTCATCAACCTTTGATCTTGGTTATCTAACGATAGGGGATCAGACAATGAACTTTGCGACCCTGAGCCGACCAGTTGTTTCTGCGATTCTTTCGCTTTTGGCCAACGATGGAAGTACAAGGCTACTCCAAGAACCTCAGGTAACAACTACTAATAATTCCCCAGCAAATATTGTAGTAGGCACAACCATACCAGTTCTGGTACCGCAGGGTGAGGGTAGTGTCTTTGGCACAAACCCGTACACATATGAAAATCAGCATGTAAATATATCTCTTGAGGTTTTACCAAGAGTGAATGAAGAAAAGATCATTAGTATGAAAATTGATGCCATTGTTCAAGACATCATCGGGTTCATTGGAAAAGATCAACGTCCAATGATATCAACAAGGTCTACAAATACAAATGTAAGAGTCAATAATGGTGAAACATTATTAATAGGGGGGTTGATCTTTGATACTGCAGATGAAATGAATAATAAGGTTCCATTATTAGGAGATATCCCTATCATAAAAAGATTATTTAATTATAACAACAAGACCAAAGAACAAAGGGAGTTATTGATATTTATAACTCCTACAGTTGTATTAGGTGATGCTTAAAAGGACATTGATATGAATACCTATTATCAAATAAACCAGTATAGAGCCTTATTAATAAACATACTTTTATTTACAATATTATTTGTAACAACTGTGCAGGCGCAAACTGATATGTTCATTTTTGGTAGTAGCCGACCGGTAGCAGATGCGGGTGGCGATATAAAGACCTTGACAAAAGGTTCCATATTTCTGGATGGATCCCGTTCATACATTGGTGATGGATCAAAAATAAAATACGAATGGATCTTTGCCCCTGGATTGGCTTTACAGAGCGATAATGATTTTCAATCAGAAATATCCTCAGAGACCTATAGTGGGAAATTTTTAAAGAGTGTTTCAACCTATAAAACAGTTTTAAATGTAAAACTTGCAGACAATGTACCAGGCACGAAATTAGAGGTCATACTTAAGATCAAAGATCGTATTGGCTTTGAGGATTCAGATACATTGGTCGTAACGTATTTTGACCCCTCTGTACCAGCTCAGGCTCTTGTAGATACGCTTGAAGCTGTTAAAGATACAATGGCTTTTGGGTCAGGTGAGGTTGATACATCCAGTGCAGGTGAAATGATCTCAAGGTTGCTTATTCAAGAACTCGTGGACACAAAAATATCAGATGTAGATGTTCAGATCATCAATAGCATAATTAAAGACCAGATCCGGTCACTAGGGTTTGATTATAAAATAATCCTAACAAAGGATCTAAATAGCAAAACTAGACCCAAAAAATATAAAGCTAATTGCAAAACAGACCTTTGTATTGCAAATAATGCTCAGCTTTTAAACGCGCAATATGCATTGACATGGGATTTCGCAGATTCAGAAGACCTCTTTACAATAAGATCTTTTAACTCTCAAAATTATAGTGAGGATCTTAATGATGCTTTAATAGAAGATCCATATGCGATCATGAATGAGAATGGTATTTACGGTCTGGAAAAAGAATTAAGACAAGCAGTCACTAATATCATGGGCTCAAAGATTTTTAAAAAGGATATCTCCAGATTAGATCGCTTGATGATGAAAAATGAACGATGGATTTCGTTAGGGAAATATCCACTTATGCTTGGTGCAGCATACCTAGTTATAGATGCGGCATTTTCACAGGACTCAGAAGAGCCTGAACCAGAACTACCACCAGGGTTCCCTCATGAACCATAAAATTTTTATTCAAATTAAAATGAGTGTGTACATACACAACAGGAGATCAATATGAAGAAATTCATTCTTATCCTATTATTATTAACTACTGTCTATACTCAAAACAGGTCCAAAAAAAAGGCAAACCAAGTTAGTGTATCTAAAACAGTAGTTAATAAGATCAAACAGACAAATACTGAGTCAGTCCCAAGACGTATATCTTATCAGGGGCTTATCACTAAGGCTGATGGAAGTCCTACAGATGATGGGAGCTATGAAGTAACATTTAGGGTTTACAGTACTGTGGATGGTGGTAGCCCAATCTGGACTGAGAATCAGGAGGTAACGGTAAATAACGGTATAATAAGTACGGTTCTTGGCAATACCAATCCATTTACGGTCATCCCTCAAGAAGCCTACCTTGAATTAACTGTAGATGGTTCTACTCTATCTCCAAGGCAAATTCTAACATCTGTTTTTTACTCAGTACTATCAGATACATCAGCTTATGCAAGGACTGCAGATTATGATGACCTTATTGATCTTCCAGATCTAGATGTATATGTATTGAAAGATTCTT
Source organism: bacterium TMED46 (assembly GCA_002167345.2). GTDB lineage: Bacteria > Fidelibacterota > Marinisomatia > Marinisomatales > UBA1611 > CACEUX01. Next base: position 19,431 of record NHCZ02000017.1, read on the forward strand.
TGGACAGTTATACCACTAGCTCTGATCTTTTTGATACCCTCTCGACCTATCAGCAAATAGACTCTAATCTGACAGATCTGGTTGAAGATGGAATACTTTCAGCTAGCAAAGTAGAGTTTGGCATTACTACTGATGGAACAACAGGTCAGTCATGGATATCTGATGGCGATGGTTCCGGTGAGTGGGGAATCCCAACTGCAATTGCAGCCGATGATATAATAATTGGTGATACCTCCATAGTTTTGCAAACGACAAATGGAGGCATAAATATTACTCCAGCTGAGAATGCCGTGGTTGTAATTGATAGTACGGTAACTATTGATGGTGGTATAATTGGTGTTGTGGAGGATAGTGACCTAATTATTTTATCCACAGATACTATGACGGTAAGGGGCACTGTTGTTGCATCTTCAATATCAGGTGCCGCTGTATTGGATGAGGATGATATGGTTTCTGATTCTGATACTCACCTTGCGACCCAACAATCAATTAAAGCATACATAGACACAAAGCAAGATGCAGATGAAAACCTTGAGACTATAGCAAGCTTAGAGCAGACAGATGGTGCTTTTATTGTATCAGATGGCACAGAGTGGACCGTTGAGAGTGATTCAATTGCGAGAGAATCTTTGGGCTTAGGAAGTATTGCAACACAAAACATTAACAATATTAATATCGATGGCGGTGCAATTGATGGTACCTCTATTGGAGCAGCCTCACCTGGAGAGGGGAACTTCACTAGTTTAAATGCAAGTTCTAGGGCCGAGTTTGGCTCTATGACAATTCAAAGTGGGAGTATTATTGATGGAGATGGTTCTATATCGTTTGGAGCCAATGACCTAGCAACCACAGGGACAATAAGTGCTGGCACAAGTTTTACTCCAGATGAGCCTGATGGAGCCCAAATTGGAACTAGCTCCTCAGAATTTTCTGATGTTTTTCTAGCAGATGGTTCCGTTATCAATTTAGGTGATGATCAAGATGTGAAATTAACTCACGTACCTGATGATGGTTTAAAATTAAATGGAACAAGTCAACTCCAGTTTGGAGATTCAGGAACTCAAATATCTCAAAGTGCTGATGGAATACTCGATCTGGTGTCTGATAATGTGGTTGAAATAAATGGTGCCACAATAGATATAAATGGTGATACTGAGATCACTGGGAATACAACTTTAGATAATGCTACAATTGATTATGTAAAGATCGACGGTCCATATATTGGTCATATAGATGATACGGATCTTGTTACCTTATCAAACGGTTTAGCCACAGTTGACGGAGAGGTATCAGTTACGACGCTCGACATAGGAGGTACTGATGTAACCTCTACAGCCGAGGAGCTAAATATATTAGACGGCGTGACAGCGACTGCAACGGAGCTTAATTTCAATGATGTAACCACTTTAGGGACATCAGAAGCATCAAAAGCTGTTACGGTTGATGCAAATGGTGATCTCATTGTCCCAGATAGTGATAAATATATGTTTGGGACTGGCTCGGATATGGAATTATATCATGATGGCAGCAACTCTTTTATTGCCAACAAGACTGGAGATTTAAATCTTGGAACCGAGACCAATGGAATCGCAGTAAATATTGGTCATAGTACATCTGAGGTAATGGTTGGTGATAATTTTACAGTAGCAGGAGACGCTGCAGTAACTGGTGATGCTACAATCACAGGATCAATTACAGCAAACTCATTTAGTGGAGACGGTTCTAGCATAACTGGCGTTCAAGCTACTTCGATAGGAACTCTTTCTGGGACTTCCCCTATCATAATAGAAGGGAATTCACCTGATGATTTTGAGACCACTTTGGCCGTTGAAGAGCCAACAAGTGATCGCACTATTACTTTTCCAAATAATACCGGTACTATAATTACCACAGCTAATGATTCTGATATAGACCAGGTTGGTACAATTACAAGTGGTGTCTGGAATGGTACAGCTATTGCAGATGCATATGTTCCAGATGATATCACGCTATCAGGAGCAACTATAGATAATTCAGTTATTGGAGGAACAACCCCCGTAGCAGCTACAGCAACAACAATAACAGCAAATACAGGGATAATTCCAGATGAGTCTGATGGTGCTTATCTTGGAACAAGTTCTGCACAATTCTCAGATGTTTTTCTTGCGGATGGAGCAGTGATCAATTTGGGAGATGAACAAGACGTGACCTTGACCCATATAGAAGATACAGGTGTAAAGCTAAATAGTTCGAACCAATTACAGTTTGGAGATTCAGGGACACAGATATCCCAAAGTGCGGATGGCGTACTAGACCTAGTATCGGATAATGAAATTGAGATCAATGGTACAACGATCGATATAAATGGTGCTGTTGATATATCAGGTGCTATCGCAAATGCCTCTACGATCACAACTGCTGGTTCCGTATTGCCTGCTTCTGTAGATGGAGCTGCTTTGGGTTCATCATCAGCAGAGTTCTCAGATGTTTTTCTCGCGGATGGAGCAGTAATGAACCTAGGTAATAATCAGGATGTCACCCTTACTCATATAGAAGATGAAGGAATAAGATTAAACAGTGTAAATCAATTGCAGTTTGGTGATTCAGGAACAAAAATATCCCAAAGTGCGGATGGCGTACTAGACCTAGTATCGGATAATGAAATTGAGATCAATGGCACAACGATCGATATAAATGGTAATACAGAATTAGAAAATGCAACAATTGATTATGTAAAGATTGATGGCACTTACATTGGTCACGCAGACGATACAGATCTAATGACCTTGGCAAATGGAACCCTTACGGTCTCGGGTACTCTTGCAGCAACAACCTTAACTGGTGATGGCTCAAATCTAACCGGTATATCTGCATCATCTATTCTGGCAGATGACATTAGCCAGGGTAATGCAGCAGTGACAATAGGGACGTCTTCAGGTGCGATTAATATCAATCCAGCATCAGGTTCACCAATACTTCTGGATAATACGGTCAACATTGATGGTAGCCTAATAGGTCACGCAGATGATACAGATCTTATAACATTGGAAAATGGTAGTGTGACCTTTACTGGTTCTACGGTGATCCCAACGGTAGATGTGAATGGAGGCGCGATCGATGCAGTGACACTAGGAACAAATAGTGCAGTGACGCAGGCGGTGATTGATAATGTGAATATCGACGGAGCTGTCATAGGCCATACGGACGAT
>NHCZ02000018.1 GCA_002167345.2 bacterium TMED46
GATTTAATGCCAAGAAATTCTCCTTCATAACTGGCACCTTTTTTCAAGATTAATACATCTTGTCCAAAACCAAATGAAATGAACAAAACCACTAATAAACATTTTTTCATATAATACTCCTTAACCAAATCTACCATTATCACACAAACAGGAAACGGACTTTCTTTTCAAATGCTTTGCGGGGAATACGGATTAAGGAAGGCACTTAANTACGNCATACGCCNATANGGGTGTGTACCTCCANNNNTGTGTACCTCTNTTTGATAAGNAATGAATAANNATGANTAGAATTGAAANNNAAANCCCCCNNNANTTNCCGAGGGCTTCTATGAGAGANANNTGNNNTTTNTCTTCAAGTGATCCGGGTGAGACTCGAACTCACGACCAATGGCTTAAAAGACCACTGCTACGATGTACTAACTACTGATATTATTGAGCTTATAGATATAGCATTGGAAGTATTTCCTTCAAATGTGTCAAAAAAGTTTAATTAAATTTTAAAATAATTAGATCTATAACTTTAATAATTAAGTTATTTAGTTAAAAAGAAATATAACTTATTATTATAAAATAATTATCAATTTTAACTAATTTTTAATAACCCAAAAGGAGGGAAGATGGTTTCATACCGTTTAAAATATTTATTTATAGCACTTTCTACTTTTTCTAACTCTCAACACCTAAACGCTAAATCGTTAGAAAGTGAATTTGTTGGTCAATGGACAATTGACGTTCAAAGAACCATCAAGAACAACCCTTCTATCTTAAAATCATTCAAAGCAGATATGTTTCATCATATTGGAAATAGTTTTAGAGTAATATTTTCATCAGAAGGAAAATTTGAAGAGGTGATATACAAAACCACTCTAAATGGGGTATGGTCTAAATATGGACGACACTTTGCACTAGTTAGATTAGATTCAGATGAAAATATCATTGCTGCAAAAACTGNATTAAAACAGAAAGTTAAAAGCGATCCAGATAGGTATTCAAGAACTAGGGAGTATCAAAAATTATTTCGAATCAACAGATTATCTTTCAGAGAGTATAGATACTTAGACGGTAATTTGATACAAGAAGTTGATTTTGGAGATAGTGCTATGTTGATTTATCTTAAAAGGATTTCCTAATGAATTTCAAGATAACGACAAAATCTAATCTTGGATTCATAACAATGCTTTCCATCCTTTTAGTAATAACACCTTCCTGCGAGCCACCACCTAAAATGGTAGGGTATGGAAATAATCAATACGGTCAATTGAGTTTTGAAGGCACTAACTATCAAGATCAACCATTAGCTGGGGGCTACAGTGCCAGTTGGGCTGGGGGAAGTTTTAATCTCGCCTATCTCAACCAATCTGGGTTATCAGACTCATTGTTAATTTGCCGAGGTAACAATTTGTTTGGTCAATGTGATATTCCAAATAGATTAAAAGATTTTACTTGGAATAATGGTTTCCAGACTTATGATTTTAGCTTAGGCTCCAACCATGGAATGGCTTGGGTAGATAGTACATTTAGCGGTAATTTTGGAACCGTTCTTTATTTATGGGGTGATAGTACCTATGGCCAGGTCACTCATCCAGAAATACCCGACTCAGCTAGGATTCTTAAAATGGCAGCAGGAGGGAATCATAATATTCTTTACATAGCCAATATCACCTATGTTTCCTTTCAAGGTGGTCCTCCACAAATGGAAATTAGTAACCCGCAGATCGTAGCTTGGGGCGACAACACCTATGGTCAATGCGATACCCCCGAAAGGTTTCAATACATATCAGATTCAACTATTGTAATCAGGGACGTTTATGCGGGTAGTAATCATACTATTATTACCTACGATTCTTTGGATATTCTTAAAATGGCTGCTTGGGGAGACAATACACATGGACAATCTGATGTATTAACAGAATCAGAGCTAAACGGAGATAAAACACTTTACGAACTACATTGTGGAAATAATCATAATCTAGCTGTCTTTATAAACTTTGGAACAGATATTATGGAGCAATTATATAACGATGAAGGCTACGTCGATTCATTATTTTATGTAAACTACGATTCCACTAGTGGCAATGGACCGAATGGACCAATACCTACATTAAATTCTGTTTCTGTGCTTGCTTGGGGTGATAATTCCTATGGCCAATGCGATATTCCCAATATTTCTGGACTGTTTGAAGATATTGGTGCTGGAGGAGATCATAATAGTCTTGCAACGACGAATAACTCAACAATTATGCTTGACCAACAAATTATGGATGGCTACGGGTGGTGGCCATATGTACATAATGCCTCAGGTAGATCTATAACCGGTTGGGGAAAAAATGATCAAGGCCAAGCTAGTTTTCCACTAGAATATATTATAGATTGGATTGGTCCCTCTAGCACGCCTGGTGGATATAATGACGGTAACTCAGCACCCATAATTACTTTGGGAGGTGACCATACTTTGGTCAGAGGGTCACATATTTATCGAGCGCCGAGCATTGATAATACATTTCCTGATCAATTTAATGGTGCGATGGGAGATACAATTTTCCAGACTATTACGCTTTATAGCATTGGTCCCGATACAGTTTATCTTGATTCTATTCATCTTGCAACATTCGATGAAAATAACCAAATAGATTTGACTGAAAACCATCCATTTTATTTTGAAGAACCCGAAATGGACTATATTTTATTCGAAGACTCACTTAATCTTCAGATTTACTGTATATATGATTCATTGCACGAGATAAATGAGGCCGGGCAAATAATAATTTATAGTAGAGGCTGGTGGGCTGATACAACTATTGTTCCTATTAATTCATTTTTTGGACCAGAAATTCGTTTGTATACAATTCCAAATATTTTCATTGGTAATTATGGAGAAACGGTTGTTGAATCAATAGAATTTCACAATACAGGAAATGCAACAGCCTATATTGAGGATATTATTTTACCTGATTTTTTTGAATTTGAACCATTTGGTGAGGACGATTTCATTTTACCCAACGATTCCTTAGCAATTGATATTTATACTACATTGCCGGAATCACCATTCATCTACTCGGGTACTGCCACATTTGTATTTAGTAACTATAATTCATCTGCNATCACTTTTGGCCTTAATGCCAGAAGATACATGAAAGCTGGAGATAATCTTAGCTTGACAAATTATTATAATTCTGGAATTAATTATTGTGGTCAACAGATAACAGATAATGGATATCTTTCATTAAGTGCTTTGTCAAATCCAGAAACTACTACAAAAGTTCATCATCTTGATTTTGGTTATTTTGATGGAGTTGATAGTGCTAATTATGGGATGAAATTGGACTCTCTTAGCTCTCATTTTCAAAATAATTCTTATTTTGTCAGTATGCTTGGAATCGATAGAGATAGTCTTAGCTTTCCCAACTCTTTTGATCAGGATTGTGACTCACTTATTAATGAATTTGAGGAACGTGAAAACAAACTCGTGTTCTTAGACGATTGGTTTGATCTACACTTTAATAATGATGTTCAATCAGTTGTGATTGATCATTCATCAAATATTACCTACGTAGGTCAATTTAATCAGGATAGTGTAATTCTAAATATTCAGGAAGCGATTGATAATTGCGGTATCGGTTGTCTACAAGGCAATGCGTTAGCATTAGGTCCAGACACACTGGATATTACTATGCATCAAAACAGTACCAGAATAGATTCATTTGTTATCACAAACAATACAGAATATGAACTTGGTTATCATTTAGATGTTGAATCAGGTAATGAGTTAGTTTCTTCAATTCTTTTCCATGATGGGAGCGGTGGAGATGAGATGTATGCACCTGTAGAATGGAATAATTCGCCTATTACAATCTCCCTTTGGCTTAAGCCCTTGGAAACCGATTGGTCTATCCCTCCAAATGATCAATATACAAATCTNTTGTCGCCTGTTAATTCAAATTCAGTTAATTACTGGGAAATAATTCTTGATAACTATAATGGCTATCCTGTAATTGGTTGGAAGGATAATGATAATTATTTACTTTCTGANAGANCCATATTGCCAACTGGTTGGTATCATTGCGTATTTGTTCATGATCTTCCTAATCAAGTAGTAAAGCTTTATATGAATGGAGAGGAGCAGTTCAGTCATCCAATTTCCCAGGAGATACAATCAAACTCAGGTCTAGGTATTAATATGGTTGGGCCAGGAACTTATACAGGTTTTTTATCCACAACATCCATTTGGACAACAGCACTGAGTGAACCTGAAATCATTACACTTCACAATCTTGGAACAAATGCTAACCTCTCATTGAATATTGGAAATTATGAATCTGCAGAAGACCTTATTACCTATTGGAAAGTCAATGAACAGGAGGGGTATACTATTCTAGACTACAGCGGGAATGGATTCCATGCTGAGGTTCTTGGAACAGAAAATATATGGAGAACTGAATTAATACAAGCTGGCGAACCATGGCTTCGATTACTTGGTGGAAGCTCCCAAACAATTAGTCCAAATAGTAGTCAACCAGTAACGATAGAGATCGTCCCAAACTCATTAGAAGTTGGAAACTATGTTGGATTAGTACAGCTAATACCAGACTACAACTTGTCAGCAATGGCTCAAAATATCGTAAACCTTACCATTACAGAGGAATTAGAAACAGAAATTAATAACATTTTACCTGCAGACTATACTTTGCATCAGAATTTCCCCAATCCCTTTAACCCATATACTAACATTAGATATGATTTACCAAAAAATGAGGAAGTTCAAATTGAAATTTTTGATATGTTGGGTAAAAAAATCAGATTATTAATTTATCAAAAACAAATCGCAGGTTTCCACCAAGTCCAGTGGGATGGGAAGGATAATCTTGGTAGGCCAGTATCATCTGGTATGTATTTATATATGCTTAAAGCAGGACAATTTAAGAAAAGTAAGAAGATGGTAATTCTAAAATAAATCTTTCTTAGTATGCAACATTACTTGATTAGTACCATCTTTTTAGTTTCAACAAAGTCACCTGCCTGAATCTTGTACGACTTTTAGGTATGGATGAATAAATATGATTATATATGAAAAACAAAAGCCTCATCGTTTGACAAGGCTTTTTTGAGTAGGAAATGGGTTCCTCATCGGGGTGGAGAGATTTGAACTCCCGATCTCCTGCTCCCAAAGCAGGTGTCAGGACTCTCTGACTGATGATATTATGTAAGATAAGCTATAGGTAGTACTATTTTATCCTTCAAATGTTTGCCCTTTTTCCCAAATTTGAGTGTTTATGGTGCTATTTACTAATGATGGAAAATCAATTTCTATATTTATGGGAAGTATAGTTTCATTAAAATAATTTATATGCTAATAAAAATCATTAACGATGGTCTATGAAGTTATTTTTATTCATTTTTATACTTTTAAACATAGGTTTTTCTCAGTCTTCATCTTTGATAGGTACTATTAAAGATAGTAAAAGTCAAAAACCGTTAGTGGGCGCAAATGTCTTTTTAATAAATACTAGTCTAGGTACTGCAAGCATAGATGATGGTAGTTATCAAATATCTAATGTAAGTCCTGGAGTATATATTTTGAAAGCGACTTACATCGGGTATGAATCAAAAGAGATTGAGATTAGTATCCCCACCGGAGAGACTCTGAGACAGGATTTAGAATTAGGATATAAGAGTATTGAAGGAGAGCCCATTGAGGTTACTGTCCAAGCAAGAGGTCAAATGGATGCGATTAATAAACAACTAAATGCAAGCTCAATTAAGAATATTATCTCGTCTGATAAAATCCAGGAATTACCTGATGCAAATGCAGCGGAGGCTCTTGCTAGAGTTCCTGGCTTATCAATAAAGCGAGAAGGAGGTGAAGGGAATAAGGTTATTATCAGAGGTCTTTCACCAAAGTACAATAAAATCAAGGTAAATGGTACAAACCTTGCCTCAACTGATTCAGATGACAGAAGCACTGACCTTAGCATGATTTCACAGTATATGATTGAAGAGATCGAGGTGACCAAGGCTGGGACTCCTGATCAAGAGGCTGATGTTCTTGGGGGGACTGTTAATTTTAAACTAAGAAAAGCTGAAGAAGGATTTCATGGTAGCTTGATTACTCAAGGGATGTATAACGGGCTCAAAAATACCTACGATGATTATAAAATTGTGATGGATATAAGTAATCGATTTTTTAGTAATAGACTAGGAATCATTGCACAACTAGATATGGAGAAAAGGAATAGAAGTTCACACAATCTTAGAGCTAGCTATCATAATACTCCTGCAGATTTAAGTACTGTTAATCCTTTGAATTTTTATAGTTTAGGACTTTCGGAAATAGTTAGAGACAATGATAGGAATAATAATCTTCTTGTAATTGACTACAATATTAAAAATAGGATCCTTAGTTACACTTCTCTTAATAGCACTATAAGAAAAGATATTATATCATACGGAGAATCTTATGGTATAACACAGCATAATGGAGGTCGTTCTCTAAGTAGCGGAGACCATGATAATACAATAAATGTACTAACTGAGACTTGGAATTATAAGCAGCAGTTTAACCCTGATTTGAGAATTGATATTTTCAATAGTTTTTCAAGTTCTAAGAATGGGGATACAAGCAAGGTGTTTCGTTTTATTCAAGATGAAGCATTTACTGAACCATTATACAATAAAAATATAAATACCATTCAAAAATTCATGATCTATGATACCAATAGTATTTTCTTTTCAGGTTATGACTATGTAGAAAATAAAACGAAAGAAAAGGAACGTTCTTATGGAGCTAATTTGGAATATGATTACAAAATCACAAATTATATTTCAGGAAAATTAAAGTTTGGTTTTAAAATAAGAAAAAAGTCGAGATTTTATGATAGGGATTATGAGCAAGGTGATTTTGATCGTAACTCCAGTTACCATGCTCAAATGAGACAAGAGGCCCTTGACCTATTTGATTGGCTAGATGGAATTGAAAATGAAACTTCTACTGTTTCAATGAAATATTTTAAAAACGATACATATGATGATGAAAATTTTTTGAATGGCAACTATTCATTGGGCCCATTTGCAGATTTGAGCAAGATGGGGCAATTATTTTCATATATGAGGAAACGTTGGGGAGGAGCCCAAATTGACTTTAACAATTTTATACATAACTTTCACAAAACCTCGTCATTAATCTATGATTATTCTGGAACAGAGAATTATTTTGGAAGGTATTTGATGACCAATCTGAACCTTGGTGCCAAATTGAATTTTGTCACTGGGGTTAGATTTGAAGATAACAAAACTTCGTATACCTCATACCATGGACAGTCAACTGTATATCCTCATTTTAATTCTATGGGGTCCGACACTGTATTTAATCATGTGCGTAACAATGCTTATTTATTACCCGCTCTTTTCTTAAAATATCAGCCTATTGATTGGCTCGTCTTAAGATATGCTACTACCAAAACATTGACTCGGCCTAATTATTCAGATATGATTCCTCTTTATAATATTTCTGCTCAAAATAGAACAGTTGTATACCGTAATCCATTTTTAGAGCCAGGAACCTCTAAGAATCAAGATTATGTTATTTCCTTTAATAATAAATATCTTGGTCTACTTAGTTTTAGTTATTTCACAAAGCGCATCCAAGGATTGATTTTTAGTAGTGGGCAGAGAGTTATTGAGGATCCCAATAAGTACGGGTTGCCTGAATTTTCTAAATATTACATGATAAATGATTATAAGACAAATAACGAACATGATACATTTCTAAAAGGCATGGAGGTAGATTTTCAAACTAGATTTTGGTATCTGCCAAGTTTTCTAAGAGGATTAGTTTTTAATGCCAACTATACAATTACAAGGTCAAGAGTGAGATATCCAAGGACTGTCATTGAGACTGAAGTCATATTTGATCCCTCATTTGAAGTTGTGATGAATAATCTAGATAGTTTATATGTTGACAGGCTATTAGATCAGCCTAATAGCATTATTAATTATTCTGTTGGATATGATTACAAGGGGTTTTCAGGTCGATTATCTATGAACTACATTTCAAATATATTCTCGAGTACAAACTTCTGGACTGAATTGAGGCAGGATACAGATGCCTATACAAGATATGATTTATCCATAAAACAGAAGTTATTCATTGAGGGATTAGAGATATATATAAATGCCAGTAACCTTTCGGAGGCTATTGATGTTACGAGATTGAGGGGTTTTAGTCTTCAGGATTCTAATTTTGATGATTCATATTATGATGCTATGTTAGAAGAAATCAATTCTAACGGGAATGCCAATATTGATAAAATGCTGAATCAGATCCCAAGAACTCAAAGATCAAAAGGATATGAGCAACATTATGGTAGGACCATCGATTTAGGTTTTAGATTTTTATTTTAATTTATTTCACAGGGAACACAGATTAAAAAACGCAACTAATTACTCATACGCCTATATGGGTCATATCCCACCTTTTTGTATCCCACTTTTGGGTAATTATGAATAGAAATGATTAAAGATGAGACAAGGAAGCCCCACGATTAAGTGAGGCTTCATTATTTAAAATGAAAAGTTATTTTAGTAATACCATTTTTCTGGTTTGCCTGAACTCTCCAGCTTGTATCGTATAAATATACATACCTGCCGATACTAGGTTGCCTTGACCATTTCTAGAATCCCAAGAAACAGAGTGATCACCAACAGTATACTTATTACTTACAAGATTCTTTACTCGTTTTCCAAGTGCATTATAAATTGTGATGTTCAACGTTAATTCTTCTTGAACATTAAAATTTAAAGTTGTGGAAGGATTAAAAGGATTTGGGAATGCTTTACTTATCGTGAACTTTTCTGCATTTAATCTAATATCAGCTCCAAGTTCACCTGATATGTTGAATGTAATCAAAGTGCTGCTTCCTGTAGCTCCTTTATCATCAGTAGCAGATACTTCAATCTCAACTAAACCAGAAAAATTTTCAGGTGCATGATATTTAAACTTCCTTTTTCTTCCTCCATAAACCTCAAGATTTCCATATTCTGGTTGTGTTTCAACATTGTACCAGAAGATATTGCCATCCATATCTGAAGCTAAAAATTCACCTTCTACAATTTCACCCTGATCCATATCAATATATTGTGATTCAACTACGGGTAGTTGGTTAGGTAAAGTATCTACCACAAAATCGGAAGAAGCAACTAAACTATCATTGATAAATATCCTTTTTTGATAATCCCCGTGAGGAAGGTCTTCA
>NHCZ02000019.1 GCA_002167345.2 bacterium TMED46
CAAGTATTTTCTCTTCAGGAGCATCGTTGCGATCATTATAATCGGTTTTAAACTGGTTTGTTGCCAGTGATAAAGAGAATAGTGATTTACCTATCAATCGTTTATAATAAAATTGAAGGTAACTGCTTACACGATTTGATTCTCTGTAGGAAACTAAACCAGGATTATCTGGATAGACAAAACCAGGCTGGCCATTAAAACTATTAGAATTAATAAAGGATAATTGAATCTTTTGGTCACGTGGTAATGATTTATTAATTTTAAAAGATAACCGTGTTTGCTCATGACCTGAATTAAATCTATGACCATTTGAACTGCCATGGCCTAGAGTGCTAATAAAATTTGTTTCATTCTTATTACCACTAAATGATAGTGAGAGAGCATGTGAACCATAGCTACCAAAACGTAACTCTGGATACCACTTGTTCGAATCCCCACCTGATCTTGTAACAATATTAATAACACCACCCATTGAATTGTGTCCATAAATAGATGAAGCGGGACCTCTAACAACCTCAATATGTTTTATCGTTTCAAAGGGAATGGCATTCCAATCTGAAGATCCAGAATTCGGTATTGATACAGGAAAACCATCAAGTAATAATAGGACCCTATTATTATATCCACCTGGTTTAAAGTCAGAAGAACCCCTTATTGAAATATTAACATTACGGCCATACTCATGAGCACTTTGAACCTCAATTCCATGTAGATTACCTAACAGAGCTGAGAGAGTTTCTTGGTCCGTATTGGTTATTTTTTTTGTTTCCACTATTTCAGTTATCTCCGGGGCATGCTTTGAAGGTATCAGACCCATTACATTGACTGCTTTCCATTGTATAGGATTTTTCTGAAGCACAACATTCAGAGACTCTTTACGATTTTCATTAACTTGTAATCGTTTTGAAAATGTTTTGTACCCGATGATTGAAAAGAATATTTGGTAATCGTTTTGAGGCAAATTATCTATTTGAAAAAAACCATCCTTATCTGAGGTGGTGCCTACTTCTGAGTTTTCAATAAATACATTTACATTTTCTAATGGATTATTTGATTCTTTATCTACTATATAACCGTTTATAGATAGTCCGCTAGCTATTGATATTGAGATCAGGAAAAAGATTAAGCGATGCATTATTATTTAGGTATTATAGTTTAATTAATTATTGATCTTTGGATCTGTGATCAATTCATTGAGAAGGCTTTCAACATCTTTATCTGTGACTGGTTCTTTTCTATCACCCATAAATACCAAACCCATAAATAGACCACCAAGCGCTTTGAACATGAGCTGTGGATCAACTTGAGGAAATTCACCTTTTTTAACCCCATCCTCTAAAAGCCCTTGAATGACTGCATATAGGCGATGCTGGTAATCTTTCCATGGTTGCTTATCTAATTTAATTGCCTTTGGAACATTGAAAAGAAATTCAAAAAGGCCTGGTCGATTTTGGGCATTCTCGGCTATTTTAATGAGCACATTAACAAATGTCTTTCTTGGTGAATCTTGCTCTGCAATAACAGGCTCAAGTGACTCCCATATATTTCGCCAGCCATCTTCAAGGATTGCTGATAAAACTTCTTCTTTAGATTTAAAATAGTAATAGAGTGTAGCCTTACCAAATCCTGAGGAATTGGCGATCTCATCCATTGTTGCACCATCAAGGCCCTTATCTTTAAAGACATCAAGAGCACCCAATAGAATACGATCTTGACGCATTTTTCTTTCTTCTAACTGACGATTTGATATTGACATAATTGATTTTTATAGAATATGATTCGAATCTTAAGTCGAAATTTAAAACGCCAATACTTGCAATACAAAATGAATCAAAAAAAGATATAATAATTTTCTGTTAATTTCACATATAGTTAAAAACTAATTTTTTATGATTATATAACTTAATCTTATTTCTAAAAAGGAAAGTAAAAATGGACAAAACAAAAGTTCTTAACTCCCTTAATAATATCTTAGAACTTGAGTTGGCAGGAGTTGTAAAGTATACACACTATGCATTTATGGTACAGGGTCCCTACCGATTATCAGTCGTTGAATGGTTGAGAGAGCAAGCACAAGAGTCTTTAACCCATGCGGAAGCAGTCGGTGAACATATAACTAGCCTTGGTGAACACCCTACACTAAAAATAAGTGATCTACTTGAAACTCATAAACACTCAACAGAAGATATTTTAAATGAGTGCTTAGAGCATGAAAAAGAAGCAATTAGATCATACTACGAACTATTGAAAAATGTAGATAGTGGTTCAATTATGTTGGAAGAATTTGCTCGTACACAAATTGCTGCAGAAGAGATGCATGAAGCTGAATTGAAAAAGATGCTGAGAGATAATTTCTAGGGTGTAGAACTTTAAAGATTATTTTTTTTCTAAACTATCATATAAGAGTAACGCATCTTCNATGGCAAAGGTTTCTAGGTGACCATACCCACGCATGATACCCTCTATTTGCATTGATAGTCCCGATTGATAATAATCAACTAAATAATCCAACCTTTTAATATGAGTATCCTCTATGTTTAATTCTGTGACCCTCATCAAAGCTTTCTCAATGGGAATGAGTTCACGATTTTTAGTGTCTTCAAGCGCAGATAAAAATTCATTATATGCCTCATCAATATTTCCTTCTTCCTCACCTATCATTACGTGTAATTGATGATGATAGNCNCTCANAAACTGAAANGCAGCNATTTTTTGCTCNANCATGNAACGTTCATCTANTTTATTNNNNGAACTACAAGAAAAAATGANTNNNANAATTATAGNTNTTATGAGNCTGTTCATTGNTTNAGNTTTAACCTTAATTTGGAATTGATAACCTAAATCCAAATTTTTCCTCCATAACTAATTACACACCAATACAAAATTGTTAACTGGCAAAGATTTAAAGTCATTATAATATTGCAAAAATCAAGTCTTATAGTGTTTTTAAAGCTCAAATATATTGAAAATTTTTTTTTATCATAAAGCGATAACATTTAAGTATACCCATAAAATTTAGATTATGTTATTAATTGATATTGACTATATAAATAAAAGAACTGAATTAATATTTTGTTAATATATGCTCTGATTTTTCTACAATAAAAGTAGTCCATTTAATGAAAAATGATTATATAAATAGCAATAAGAAAATAGGGGTTATTATCTCTAACCTAGGTACACCTGAAGCACCAACTAGGAGGGGACTTAAAAGATACCTAAATCAGTTTTTAATGGATAAAAGAGTTATTGATCTTCCAAGGATACTTTGGGTTCCTATATTAAAACTATTTATTCTAAATATCAGGCCAAGAAAGTCTTCAAAACTTTACAGGGCTATTTGGACTGATGAGGGTTCTCCTCTAATGGTCTTTTCAAAAAGTATTTTAAATAAATTATCTAGTGTTGTTGATAATAGAATCACAATAGCACTAGGTATGAGATATGGTTCACCATCTATAGCCGATGCAATGAAAATTTTGCGAGAAGAGAAAATATCAAAAATATTAGTTATACCTTTATATCCACAATCAGCCTCACCGACTACTTCAAGTACATTTGATGCAATTGCTGATTATCTAAAAAATATTCCATGGATGCCGAATCTAAGATTTGTTGCTGGATACCATGATCAAAATGATTATATAAATGCCTTAGTTAAGTCTATAAATAATAGTTTCAATGAACATGGTAAACCTGAGAAACTAATTTTTAGTTTCCATGGAATGCCATACCGCTACCTTGAAAAAGGTGACCCATATTATTGCTTTTGTCAAAAAACTGCCCGGTTAACTGCTGAAAAACTAAACCTCAATGATAATTCTTATGAGACTGCTTTTCAATCAAGATTTGGATCGGATAAATGGTTAGAACCTTATATTGATGAGCTATTAATTAATGAAGCAAATAATGGTACAAAGCATATTCAAGTTATTTCACCAGGTTTTGCGGTCGATTGCTTGGAGACATTAGAAGAAATAAGTATGCAATACCAAAACCTATTCTTAAAGAATGGTGGTGAAAAATTTGAATACATTCCCTGCCTGAACGATAGCGATCTTCAAATTGATATGATTAAATCAATTATAGATCAAAGTACAAAGGATTGGTAAAAATAATTAATTATATAAATTTATTTATAATCGAATTGGCCTGCTTAATAATTTCTCAATATCTAGAAATCAAAAATTAGAGAAGTTATAAATTGTCTTGGCATATTAGGCCTATACCCTGCTGGCCTAGTTGACACTATTGCTTTGGAATTCGTCAAATTATTTACCTTCATATCTAATGAGATATTTCGATTGAATTGATATTTTGTAACCAAGTCAATAACATTGAATGAACTTGTACTATTCAGCAAAGATAATTCACCTTTGCCTGCGATAGTACGTGTTTCATCTACATGTTTTAACCGGAGGTAAGATCGAAGTTTACCTTTCTGTAACCCTATTTGTGCGTGGAACATATTTCTGGGAATATATGGTAGCTCATCATCTATTGATACATTACCCCATGGATCAAATTCACTATCAAAATTATTTTTGAACTTTGCATCTGTAAATGTATAACTAAATGTAATAGGCAAAAGAAATCCATTAAGGCTAAATAGATTTCCATAGGATAATTCCAATCCTTGTATCAAAACTTTTCCACCATTGAACTGAGCATAGGTGCCTGAACCAGTTGCTTCAGTATCTTCACCAAGCAGGTTTTTATAATCGTTATAAAAAGCAACAAATTCTGCAGAATGGAAACCCTGATTAAACCTACTTCCTAATTCAAAATTTGTACTTTCTTCGGGCAGTACCTCATCTTCATCATCAATCCCAGGACCAGGAGGAGAAAATCCATTATGAATACCAGTAAAAATTTGAATCCCATTGGCTAATTGGTAAGAAACACCTAAGCCTGGGATAAGTACATTTAATGATGCAGATTTAATAGAAGCTGCCGTGGAATCACGGTCTAAATCATTTCCCCAGTCTTTCCTTTCAAGAAAAATTTCCTCGTATCGAGCACCAGCTATTACTGTAAGCTTATTAAATTTTATTTCATCTTCATAAAATATTGAATTAGCAATAGCAGAGTAAAGTCTATTATTTTTACTACCCTCGCCTCTTACTCCCGCGGTGGTCATTATCAAATTACCATTATTCATTTTATAAAGGTCTGACCACTGGTAGCGATCCATCTCATCTGAGTGTCGCCTAATACCAATCATAAGATTATGGTTAGTATTAAATAATGAAAAATTTGATCTCAAGAGAGTTTGTACCCCTTTTGAATTATAAATACGATTATTTGCTTTTATATCATAAATATCATCATCAGAATTGGTTGCAGATAATAGAGAATAGGAAACTTCAGTGCCTTCATCTTGATTTAATATAGAACCTATTTTATCACCATTAACTTCATTTAACTTATACCAATTACGATGAAAATCATTATTATAAACTGTAGAAGTAATATCTAGATTTTGTAAAATCTTAATAACGCCTGTGAGTGTTATCTGGTCATGATTGGCATCCATTAAATCATTCTTTGAAGCTGCATATCGTCTGTATGGATTTTTATCAAAGTCTGAATTAGTCAAACCTAAATATGTTTCATGACTGAGCTCCTCAGTTTGGCTGATTTTAACTTCTACAGCTGCAAAATCTGAATTTGTATTTAATCTTCCTTTAAAAAGAAAATCTTTTTTATCATAGCCTGTTTCACCACCACCATCAAGCTCTTTAAATCCATCAGTATTGTCCAAATGGGTTTGAAACATTAAACCAAAATTATTTGATGAAATACCTGTTTTGAACTTGGCTATGCGAGTGGAGTTTTCTCCTAAGGCAATTCCTCCGCTAAAATCCAAGTGTTGTGGAATAGAGGCTGATACATAGTTTATTGCACCACCTGTTGAATGAGGACCATACTTTATCTGACTTGAGCCTTTTCGAATCTCAAAGGATTCCATTCTACCTGCTGTTGGAGAGTAATACGCAGCTGGGGATGAATATGGTGCTGGGGCAATCAATATTCCATCTTCCATCATATTTATCTTTGCAGATCGTTCTAGGCCTGTGCCCCGCATTCCAATGTTTGGTCTGAGGCCATACCCGTCTTCTTCTTGCGTATATACGCCGGGGACTTGGCCAATTATTCTATTTATATCTGTATCATTGAACTCTAAGACCTCTGCTTTTGAGATTAATGAAATAGATCCAGGTAAACGATAATAATTTTGACCTGAACCCGATAATCGAGATTGGTCCGCTATAACATCAATTGGTGAAAATTTTAATGTACTTTGTTCCAATTCTATGATGACCAGTTCTGAATCATTAATTGCTAATTCATTGCTATAGGATGCATAACCTATTGCAGTTATTTCTAGTGAGATTTGATCACCAATTTTTGAATTAAATGAGAAAATTCCATTTTCATTTGTTGTGGTGCCTACTCCTTCTACATTAGTTAAATTAATATTTGCCTCAATTACTGGCATACCTGTATTACTATCGATTACTTTACCAATAAATTCATTAGCAAAAACAAATTGTAGAATTAAGATATATTTTATTAGTTGTTTGAACATTTTTATAACATTCTATAATTATTATCTATTTGATGAAACTCTTTTCCACATAAAGTTCATTGAGAAGACCGCAGAAAACCAGACCAACAATTCAACCCATCCCGGGTCTCCATTATAACCAAATAAGCCTTTTAATAAACCACCTATAGCACCCTTATCATGAAAAACTGGGTAGGTACCATCCGAACGTTTGGGCGGGTTCACATCCCATACCCTTGATGCCCATTTTTCTGCGCTACTAACGATCTTAGTTCGATCTGAACTATTATTTAATTGGAATATCTTTGAATCTCCACTCACTCTGGTTGCAACTACTTGATTGTCTTGAACAGACACTGTGCCTCCATAATAGGGGATCACCTTAGCAGATTCTAGCTCATGTACACCATAAGTAAGCATTCCTGCAGCAACAAATATCAGAACAAAAGAGCTCACATTAAAAAATGTCTTTAGCGGGACCTTCTTTCCTTGGATGAATATCATATACCCAACTCCAATTCCTAGGCCGGCACCTACAAACGATAAAGGCACTGACAAACCACCCTTTTGCATCGTAACCCCATACAAGAAAAGTATGGTCTCAATTCCCTCACGGAAAACAGAGATGAATGCCAAAGCAAAAATACCGTACCCAAGGTTATTATTCTTTAATGCATCTGCGGCTTTTTCCTCTAGCTCGCCAGCGATATTGCTATTTTTCGCCATCCATATGATCATGCTGCCGAGAATACCTGCAGCGAGTATCATCACAATGCCTTCAAATATCTTAGCGGCCTGCCCATCAAAACCACCTGCAAATCTTTGAAATAATAATGAACCAACAAGGCTGGCAGCTAGGGCTACCATGACACCCTGCCAGAGCTGAATCAATGCATCATCTTGCCCGATCTTATTGAGGTAGGTGTAAAGAATCCCCACAATGAGGGTTGCCTCAAGCACTTCTCTAAATACTATAATTAATTCTGCCATTTTTTTGCCAAAAGTTGGGGCTCCCTATTTCTTTATCTTGGGATTAGAGACCTCTGATTTCGGAATATGTAACAAAGGTTTCGGGAGCCCCGGGAGTACATAACTAATTGTTAATGAGACTTAATCTCATTAT
>NHCZ02000020.1 GCA_002167345.2 bacterium TMED46
AAAATTAAACTTATTACTTTTTGAAAATTCCAACTTCTTATTGTTCTGCCAATTATAAAACTGCTTGCTAAGATTAATCCAAAAAAAAATGACCATACTAATACAGGATAACTTGTTATCAAAAATGTAATAGTCTTTGATAAAGAAAACACGCTAAACAGAATACCGAAAAATATGCATGCCAAGAAATTCCCGTTAATTTTATGCCACACTGATTTAATATTTTCATCTTTTAATAAACTAAATATTTTAAAATTAATTGAACTTATAGATTTTAATAACTCTTCATAAATCCCAGTAATAAATGCTATAGTTCCACCTGAGACTCCTGGAACAATATCTGCAGCTCCCATAGCCATACCCTTAAGCAACAATTTTAAGTATTCTGATTTTGATCTATTCAAATTATAAAAATTTAAAGTTTATATTTATTTTATTACAATTAAGCCTAAAAGATTTTTTCATCTATTTTTTTTATTTTTTAAATTCTGGATCAGTTCAATCTTCTTTCATCATTTTGACCAGATCTGTGAATTTTTTCTTTTAAAAATTTTTAGCTAAATATGGATTGGTAAATCCACTTTTAGTATGGAGTGCTTTTGATCCATCAAAGAATTTTTTCTGACCTCTATGCATAATCATATTAGATAGCAAAAACGCTAAAAGAAAACTTATTATTAATTTTTTAGTCATTTGAAACTAGGCTATTTTAAAGATACTGGCGCAATATTAGAATCGATCTCTTTTTTATATATCTTATCTACCTATATAGCAATACGCTTATAATGTATTTTTTTCGCTTACGCTGTCAAAAAATCTGTATTTAATAATTAAAAATAAAAAGCTTACGTTTGAATAAATTTTGGTAGAGCAACTCTTGTATCAATCACAAAACCTTATAATTTATGCTATTTAGAGAACAAAAAAGCCCTCATTTCAGAGGGCTAATTAACGAGATTCTGGTTTTCTCGATAGTAGCGGGGGAAGGATTCGAACCTCCGACCTTCGGGTTATGAGCCCGACGAGCTACCAGACTGCTCCACCCCGCGATCATATCTAATTTTTCTGGAGACAGGGCAGGAATATTAGATAATTATTAGTTCCTTAACAAGCATACTTTATTCAATCATTTAATAGTTATATAAAGGTCTAAAGATTATCAATCATTAGCCTTGGATTAGACTAGGATAAATACAATGTATATAATAAAATTTAGTTAAATTTAAAAATAGCATGGAGACAGGAAAAGAATTCAACGCCCTACTGCAAGTTTTATCTGGTGAGCAACAAGTGATTCAGAGGACGGACCAGAAAGCATTTACACTCTTATCTATTTTAGGAGTGTTTATGGTATTTTTTATTGTCCATTTTCCAAAAATTCAAATAAATATGTTTATATTTTTAATGATGATGATCTATTTCACATCTGCGATGGGAACCATATACTATTTGGTTAGGGTAATAATACCCCGAATACGAAAACATAAAATCAAAACTAATGATGAAGAAGTTTCAAAAGATGAGGTGATTAACCCTACATTTTTTGCAGGTATTAGCCAATTTAAAAATTCAGATGAATATGCTATATATTTAAAATCAATAGCTAAGGATGAACATAGGTTATATGAGATGTTTGCTTCTCAAGTTTTTGCCTTAGGAAATATAAATCAAAGAAAAAATGAGAATGTACGTCTATCACTTTTCTTTTTTATTACCGCTCTTATATCTGAATTATTAATTATTATGTCTATGGCATACTCAAGAGCCTTGCCATACCTATTTCCAACCTAATGAAATTAGCTATATCTATTCTGTTCTTTGCACTTCTGATATCAGGGTGTACCCCTAAAAGTATCCCCGGACCACCNGGACCAGAGGGCGCTAAGGGTCCNAAGGGTGAAAGAGGAATTCAAGGCCTNCGTGGAATTACTGGCCCTCNTGGCCCAAAGGGTGACCCAGGTAAGAGNNCTTCAGANANTCAATTAAAAGCACTAAATGAATTGATCAATNATAATNAATCAAGGGATAAAGAAATAATGATTGGAACTNCTACCTATAGTTTTGGTTTTGCACCAACTATTACTGGTTTTGTNTACTTAACTGATCATGGTAGAATCTTTAAACTTGAGAATAAAACTCCACAGTCATTAGGACAATCCATTGAATTTGTAGGNACNATTGCAGACCGTAAGGATTTTGTTTCAATTAGTAGAATTGTTTTTGGAGAAGATATAAAGCAGTATTTTACTGCTACCACTAGTTCAGGAATCATTTATACTTCAGANGATCTAAAATCNTGGAANCAGAACACGACACAGCCNGTACTANAATAACATAAATAATAGAAAACTAATANTTAAAGGCAGTCCANGAAANTGANTTATTTCATTANATAATTTACTANTCACTGTTTTTGTATTTTTCTAAGTTTCCTTTTCCCTTTGTTACATTGCTNATTAAATAAATTAAATCACTTACTTTNTTTGATTTGATATTCACTAACCATTTTAAATCTTCNCCACTTTGGTCTTCTAAAATACTACCATCAAATTTTTGNAATGCTTGACTTAAATCACCATAGAGTTCCATTGGACANGTTAGAATGTAGTTTTCAGTACTGNNCCATTTAATTAATAATGAATCACTGATAACANTTTCTGCTGCATTTCCATANNCANCTATTAGTCCCTTCTTTCCTANNTTTATTCCTCCAAAATACCTAATGACCACCANACCGCATTGAATTAGGTCATTTTGCTTAAGTATTTTTAAAATAGGAAATCCAGCACTACCACTNGGCTCACCAGCGTCTGATGAATGCTGATCTAGNTTAGAATTTTCCGTAATTCTATAGGCCCAACANACATGGGATGCATCATAATNATCTTTNCGTAATTGAGATAACCAAGATCTAAAATCCAGCAAGGAATCGCAATGGCGTACATATGATATGAACTGAGATCTTTTTAATTTGAGGGAATAGGTGCTTACTTTAGAAACTGTAAANAAACTCATTTACGACGAAATGACAGCATAATAGGTATCCCAATTAAATCAAATTCATTCCGTAATTGGTTTTCTAAATAGCGCNGGTAAGAAACTTTTATTTTTTTTGGATAATTGGTATACATTGCAACAACAGCAGGTTCTTTACTTACTTGTGTAGCATATTTTATTTTGATGCTCTTACCTTGTTCAGCGGGAGGTGGATTTTTATAAATGATTTTTTCTAAGACTTTATTGAGATTTTTAGTGGATACCTTTTTNTGTGCTTTTTCATAAACACCCCATGCAACTTCTAAAACACGGTGAATGCGTTGTTTGGTTAGGGCAGAAATGAATAGGATCGGGTAATGGTCTAATGCTTTAAATTGGTAACGAATCTCTTCCTGAAAACTTTTCATTGTGTGGGTGTCCTTTTTAATCAAATCCCATTTATTAACAATTAATATTAACCCTTTACCTCTATTGATCACCTCATCAACAATAGCTTTATCTTGTTTACCAAACCCTTTATCAGCATCGATTAAAACGAGTACAACATTTGCGGTANCTATTGCATTTTGTGTTCTAACTGTCGAGTAATATTCAATCTTATCTTTTATTTTAGCTAATTTTCTAAGCCCAGCTGTATCTACAAGAGTAATATTATTTCCATGCCATTTAACGATTGCATCAACAGCATCCCTNGTCGTTCCAGCCGTAGGTGTGACTATAGTTCTCTCCTCTTTTAGTAGAGCGTTTGTCAATGATGATTTTCCAACATTTGGCATCCCAACAATAGCAAGGCGAAGTCCAATATTGTCAAGAGAATAAGAAGCCTCATTTAAATCTAGCTTATTAATAATCTCATCTAAAATATCTCCTGTTAATCTACCATTCAAAGCCGAGATAGGATGTGGATCATCGAGACCAAGTTCATGAAATTGATGAATTAAATTATCAGTCTTATAACCATCACATTTATTTACAACTAGTAGATAAGGTTTACTACTTTTTCGTACCACTCGTGATAAAGCTTCATCACTCGCAGTGGGACCTTCTTTACCATCCACCATGAATAGGACAAGGTCGGACTCATTCACCGCAACCTGTGCCTGCTCCCTAACAGCAGAATTAAATTGATCAACATCATCAGGTATATACCCTCCAGTATCTATAAATTTTAATGAATGTCCACACCACTCCATGTCTCCATAAATACGGTCTCTAGTAATTCCTTCACGTGAATCTACAATAGATTGTCGCTGACTTAATAAACGGTTAAAAAATGTGGATTTTCCTACATTAGGTCTACCTACGATGGCAATAATGGGTTTCGCCATTNGGATAGNTTAGTTTGTGATTTTCAGGATAAGCCAGATCAAGATAAATGCTAAGAATATATGTGCCAGGATTCCTCCCAATAATTCTTTCATGTTAATTCCTTTTTTTTATTAGAGCGGGTGATGAGAATCGAACTCGCGTCTCCAGCTTGGGAAGTTGGGGTGATAGCCATTGTACGGCACCCCTCTATTCTATTTTCGATTATCAGAAGTTACTAAAATGTTGAAATTTGAAAAAGTGCTGGTGTCTAGATATAAATGTTTAATAACAAAAAAACCCCACAGACGTGGGGCTTTTTTGAATTGACATATTGATTAGTTAAATCTTGTCTGTTTTCTTATTTTTGTTGGATACCTCAACAAGTGTTACCTTGTAAGAGGTTTTATTTTCTAAACTTTCAAGAATATCTTTTTCTTCTATCTTTTTATCATCATAGACGACAGTTGCCATTCCCTTCTCAAAATCAACATTACAATCTTTAACGCCTTTTAAATTCTGAACGACTGTACTTACTTTGCCTGAGCATGAATAGCCACACTTCATACCATCAACTTTTAGGTAAGCTGTGTTATCTCCTGCTAGGGCTATTGAGACGATTAATGATGCGAGTATTAAGGTATATTTCATATTGCTCTCCGAGTTAGGGCAGAGCTTAATACAATTTACCTTTCAATATAAAGTATAAAGTTATTGATAGTAAATTGATGTAATGGGTATTTCATTTCCTTGTTCTATTGTTTTTTTTCTAAGGTTTGAAGTTACAATTCAGAAATTACTTGAATATTTTACCTTTATTATCTTGTCTTAATTAGTTTCTGTTTTCTATATTCATTTTAGCCAACCTAGCGATTTAATACGCTTTCATTTGTCATCCTTTTTTACAATACTTGAACGAAAGTCCAACTGTAACCAGTCTATACTTTCATATACTAGGAATGTTGAATGGCAGAAGCAATGGAACTTGATTTATCACTAAATCAACCTAGCAAACAACCACTTGAAAACCCAATCCCACCTCAGGTAGGTTCTACAGATTCAGAAACAGATGTACCAAGTGAATTCACTATAGAATCATACTATAAAAATGATACGTTAGGGTCAGATGTTTTAAAACAGAAATACTTGGCACCATGGGAAAAACATCCCTACCAACTCTGGAAACGTCAGGCTACCGCCTTAGCATCAGTTGAAAAAACTAAGGCTGCCCGAAAAAATTGGGAAGAAAAATTCTTTTCCATTCTAGAGAATTTTAAATTTGTGCCAGGTGGGCGAATTATGCATGGTGCAGGCAGAGAAGACATCACAACCACCTTGAATAATTGTTATGTAGTTGCAGTTAGAGATGATTCAATTAAATCTATATATGATACCATAATCAACGAGGCTCTAACCTATAAATACGGTGGCGGTTGTGGTCATGATCTTTCCGTATTGAGACCGGCGGGTAAAGCAATAAATGGCACTGGAGGGGAATCTTGTGGGCCAACCGGATTCATGAATCTATTCAGCGAAAATACAAACACTATCGCGCAACACGGTCGTCGCGGTGCTAATATGCAGACTCTGCGTATCGATCACCCAGATATACAAAAGTTTATTAGTATAAAAACTGGTGATATTGATATGGTTAAATATTCCAATATATCTGTCCTGCTAACCCATGAATTTATGGAAGCAGTAAAGGAAGACAAGGATTTTGATCTGCATTATGACAATGACGTTTATGAAACGGTTAAAGCAAGAGAATTATGGGATAAAATTATTGAACACGCACATGCAAGTGCAGAACCGGGACTTTTATTCTGGGATACCATGAAAGATTATCACAATGCTGAATATTGTTCACCATTGGTATCAACAAATCCTTGTGCGGAACAACCCTTACCCGATGGAGGATGTTGTAACCTAGGTGCTGTAAACCTAGAAAAATTTGTGGATGATAATGGAAATTTTATGATTGATGATTTTAAAGAGACAGTAGCCATAGGAACACGTTTCTTAGATAATGTTGTTGATTATAATATGGATCGCCATGCACTGGAAGATCAAAAACAAAATGCTATGAATGACCGACGTGTAGGTCTAGGAATATTAGGATTGGGTGATATGCTTGTAAGGCTTGGTATACAATATGATAGCGAGGATGCCTTACAAACTATTGACCAGATCATGCAAATTTTCCGAGATACTACATACGAAACCAGTGTGAACCTTGCAATTGAAAAAGGCAAATATCCTAATTTTGATTGGTCTGGGTATTCAAAAAGTAAGTTTGTTAAAAACTTACCAAAATCATTACAGGGAAAAATAAAAAAGCATGGTATAAGGAATTGTACTCTTACAACAGTTGCACCAACAGGCAGTGGCGCTATAGTCTCCCGGGTTACATCTGGAGTTGAACCAATTTTTTCTACTTCATACAAGAGACGTGTAAAAGAAAATGATGGATATGGTAAAACATTCAAAGAATATACCGTCTACCACCCAATCATCGAAAAATTATTTGGTACGGATGAAGATTTACCAAAGTATGTAGTTACATCTCATAATATTGACCCCTACTTTCGAGTCAGAATGCAGGGTACTATTCAAAAATATATTGATTCATCAATATCCTCAACTGTCAATCTGCCTGAAGACATAACTGTAGATACCATAGCAGATATCTACATGACAGCATACGAAGCCGGTCTCAAAGGTATAACAGTTTATCGAGAAGGAAGCCGCGAGGGTATTTTAGTAACTGATACAGAGGAACAAAATAATGAGGTAAATGACCTCGACTTAGAGACAGCTGTTGAAAAGAGCCCTCGTAGTAGGCCTACTCAAACCTCAGGAGTCACACGCCGAATCCGAACAGGCGAAGGCACTCTTTATATCACTATTAACGAAGATGAAAATGGGCTTTGTGAAGTGTTCACTACTATTGGTAAGGCTGGAGGAAATGCAGCAGCACAATCAGAAGCAATTAGTCGCTTAATTTCTCTTTCCTTACGATCTGGGTTAGATCCACATGCTATAGTTAGACAGCTAAAAGGGATTTCTGGACCAAACCCAACCTGGGAGGATGGTAGGCTCATATTGTCTACTCCAGATGCAATTGGAAAAGCATTAGATGATTACCTAATCGAAAGAAGTAAAAAACCTAATGGAGAAATAAAGCAACAAAACTCTGATATCCCCAGGATTACACTAGCCCAAGAGAAAAAAGAAACAGAAGGCTGCATCGAAGGTGTTGGAAATATGGAGTGTCCAAATGTTGTTAATGAAAGTGGTTGCCTTACTTGCAGAGAGTGTGGTTGGTCAAAATGTGATTAATGAAAAATCTAAAAAATAAAAAAAGCTCCGTTTGGAGCTTTTTTTATTTCTGGCATAAACTTAATTACTAAACCTCTAAGATTTCTTTTTCCTTTTCATTTTGAAGAGTATCCAATTTACCAATGTAGTCATCTGTTATCTTCTGAACTTCAGCCTCGTTATCTTTAATAAGGTCCTCAGAGATATGTCCATCCTTTTCTAGGTCGTGTAAATGATGAATACCATCTCTTCTTACATTCCTGATAGCAATTTTACCTTCCTCAACTAATTGATGTACAAATTTATTTAATTCTTGTCTTCTTTCTTCACTCAAAGGAGGAACAGGGACTAAAACTGCAGTACCATTATTTCCAGGCGTAAAACCCATATTTGCATCCATAATTGCTTTTTCAATATTTGGAATCAAGGTTTTCTCATAAGGTGTCAAAGTGATTAACCTTGGCTCAGGAACTGAAATTGTAGAAACTTGGTTTATTGGTGTCATTGAACCATAATAATCAACAGATAATGAATTAAACATCTCTGGGTTTGCCCTTCCAGTTCTTACTTTATTTAATTCTCCATTTGTATGATTTACAGCTTGTTCCATACGGTGTTTAACATCCTTTAGTATATCTTCTATCATGTTTTACTCCGATACTAATGTGCCTATTTTAGCTCCTTGTACTAGTTGTTTCAAGTCTCCCTGGTGATTGATGTTGAATACTTGAATAGGGAGGTTATTTTCTTTGCACAAAGTAATTGCAGTTAGATCCATAACTCTTAGGTTATCTTTTAAGACCTGAGAAAAAGATATTTTATTAAATTTTTTTGCATCATCAAATTCCATCGGGTCTTTATCATAAACCCCATTTACCTTAGTACCTTTTAGTACAACATCTGCACCGAGTTCTTTTGCACGCAATGCCGCAGCTGAATCAGTGGTGAAAAAAGGATTACCAGTACCTCCAGAGATAATTACGACGCGTCCTTTTTCAAGATGCCTAATTGCCCTCCTTCTAATATATGGTTCCGCTATTTGAGATACATTTATAGCAGAAAGAGTACGTGTTTCACAATTAATTTTCTCTAATGCATCCTGAACTGCAATTGCATTCATTATTGTGGCTAGCATACCTAAATAATCGCCTGTGACTCGATCCATTCCTCGACTAGAGGCATCAATTCCACGGAATATATTACCAGCTCCAATAATTAAGCCAATACTAATCCCTAGTTCATAAACAGACTTTACCTCATTTGCTAAATAAGATGCTTTTCCAGGGTCAATACCAAAACCTTTATCACCAGCTAAAATTTCTCCCGAAAGTTTAAGGAGAATCCGGCGATACATAGGTTCAGCCATTAAGGGGTTATTATTCTTGTCCGTTTGTTAATGCAGGATTTTCACCAACGGCAAATCGAATAAATCGATTGATACTAATATTCTCACCAAGGGTGGCAATAGTTTCAGTAAGTAGGTCGGATATTTTTTTATCAGGATCTTTTATATAAGTCTGATCCATAAGACAAGATTCTTGATAGAACTTAGAAAGTCTTCCCTCTACCATTTTCTCAATAATATTATCGGGTTTACCTTCTGCTTTAGCTTGATCAGTGAAGATTTCTTTTTCACGTGATATAACTGTTGGGTCTATAGATTCACGATCTAGTGATAGCGGGTTAGTTGCTGCAATTTGCATCGAGATGTTGTGCGCTAATTCTGTAAAACCATCTGTTTTAGCAACAAAATCAGTCTCGCAATTCAATTCTAATAAAACGCCTAGGCGTCCACCGGCATGAATATAAGAATATACAAGTCCTTCTCTTGTATCACGAGTACCTTTCTTTTCAGCTTTTGCAACACCGGATTTTCTGAGGTAATCAACAGCTTTTTCTAGATCACCCTCTGAATCAACAAGTGCATTCTTACAATCCATCATACCCGCACCAGTCTTTTCACGCAACGTTTTTACAAGTTTAGCATCTATACCCATGTGAATTATTCTTCTTCTTGCGTTGTGTCTTCTACAACTTCTTCAATATTATTTGATTTGACTATTTCTTTAGATTTATTTTGATAAGAAGTTTCAATTGGCTTGTCATCTTTTTTAGAAGATACTGCTCGTGCTTCTACCACCGAATCTGCTAGAGCTGAAATAATAAGCTGAATAGTACGCATTGAATCATCATTTGCAGGAATCGGATAATCAACTTTATTAGGATCTGTATTAGAGTCTACAATTGCAATAACCGGTATATCTAGCCGTTTAGCTTCTCTTATGGCTGTATCTTCATATTGGGCATCAACTACAATAATAGCATCAGGTAATCGTTTCATATCTTTGATACCTCTATGCTGATCGGCTAGCTTTACTCGCTCTCTGTTAAGCATTTGAGTTTCTTTCTTGGTCATGTTTTCGTAGAGGTTAGACCCTTCCTTTTCAAGCATTTTTAGACGCTTGATGCTCTTTTTAATAGTCGAGAAGTTGGTAAGAGTTCCACCAAGCCATCTTTCAACAATGTAAAACATCGAGCATCTGTCTGCTTCCTGCTGGACGATATCTTGGGCCTGTTTTTTTGTTCCTACAAAAAGAATCTCTCCATTTTTATGGACAACCTTTTTAACAAACCCGCAAGCCTTATTGATTGATTCAATTGTGGATTCTAGATTAATAATATGTACCCCATTTTTTTCCAACAAGATGTAGGGTTTAAAATTAGGATTCCACTTATGTGTAACATGCCCAAAATGGGCACCGGTTCCTAATAGATCTTCAAATTTTACTTCAGCCATTGTTTTTTAACGTTTTGAGAATTGGAAATTTTTCCTGGCTCCAGGCTGCCCAGGTTTTTTTCGCTCAACCTTACGAGCATCACGAGTCAGGAAACCTTTCTCTTTTAAGATAGCGCGATAATCATCATTTACACCCAATAAAGCTCTAGAGATGCCTAACCTAATAGCACCAGCTTGTCCAGTTAGGCCACCGCCATTTACATTTATTTCAATATTGTAAGCCTTTTCACCCTCAATTGCTGCTAGAGGTTCCATTACAATCTTTGCTAATGTATCCCTACATAGGTAATCCCGAAAAGACTGTCCATTTACTTTTATATCTCCCTTTCCTGGTGTCATATAAACTCTGGCTACTGAACGCTTGCGTCTTCCTGTACCATAAAATATTGTATCTGACATCTGATTATAACTCTAGTATTTTTGGTTGTTGTGCGGAATGAGGATGCTCNGATCCGGTATAAACTTTTAGNTGGGTTAATATACTCCTTCCTAGGCGNTTATGTGGNAGCATACCTTTTACTGCATTCTGAATGATTCGTTCAGGCTTAGAGCGCCTTAGATCAGCTAGAGATGTTTCCTTANCACCTCCAGGATAACCAGTATGCCTAAAATACTTCTTNTCTTTTTCTTTATTACCAGTAACTTGGATTTTATCTGCATTAATAATCACTACAAAATCACCCATATCCATGTGNGGTGTATAATTAACTTTGTGCTTTCCTCTCAAGATCTGTGCAACCCTAGATGCAAACCTACCAAGGACTTGACCGTCAGCATCGGCAATCCACCAATGTTTATCTATCTCTGATTTCTTGATTGATAATGTATTCATTTTATTTCGAATAAAGCCCGGGAAATTATGCTTTCGATGTTTGCCCAGTCAATAAATATTCTATTATTTTATTATTTGGCTTTTATATACAGAATTAGTTGAAATTGTTAATTCAACTGTGCCTTTCAAATTTTTACCAATAAATGGTGAGTTTCCCGATTTTGAATGGATATGATCTTTATCAAAGGTCCAATCACGGTCTGGATCNATCACAGTTATTTCCGCCATTNTACCCTCACTAAACAAGTCAGAATCAAANCCCATTATTTTCCTAGGGTTTACAGTTAGAAGAGATATCAAATCAATCAATTCCATTCCTGATTCCTGAACAAGAACCTTATTCACAACACCAAAAGCAGATTCTAAACCAATCATCCCAAATGATGCNCAGTCAAAAGTCGTTTCCTTATCTTCTANTGTATGGGGCGCATGATCTGTTGCAATACAATCAATGGTTCCATCTTTAACTGCTTTAACCAAAGCTTCACGATCGGACTCTGTTCGTATTGGTGGTGCTACTTTTAAATTAGTATCATAGGACCTNAAGGCTTGATCATTGAAAAAAAGATGATGTGGAGTTACTTCAGAGGTGATATTATTATTTTTTCGTTTCATTTTTTCAATGTGTTGAACGGCTTTAGCTGAGCTTACATGTGGGACATGGAGTTTTGCTCCAGTAAAATCAGCAAGTTCAAGATCTCGATGAACCATTGCTGACTCTGCCAGGTCTGGATTGCCAGGCAAACCTAAATGTGTTGAAATAATTCCTTCGTGCATAAGACCNTCTGAACGTAAACATTCATCTTCAGCATGGTTAATAACTGGAACATCAATAAGAGTTGAATATTCTAAGGCTATCCTCATCACTGCACCATCTTGGATAGGTAAACCATCATCACTAAAGGCAACAGCGCCTTCTTTAAACATCAATGCCATTTCNGTTATATCCTTTCCATTCTGAGCTTTAGTAACAGCACCAATTGGATGTATATNTATTGGACATTTTTCTGCTTTTTCTTTAATGAAGTTNATCATTTCTGGAGAATCTAATGGTGGATTAGTGTTAGGCATTACACATACCCTAGTGAATCCTCCAGCCATAGCCGAAAGAGAGCCTGTGTCCAACGTTTCTTTGTCCTCTCTACCAGGCTCTCGAAAATGTACATGCAGGTCACAGAATCCATGAGTAATTATTTTACCCTTACAATCAATGATCTCTGCAGATTTTGGTGCATTAAACTCACCTATACTTTCGATGAAACCATCCTTTATCCATAAATCAGCCTTATACGTANGTTTATTAAAAGGGTCTANAAGAGTTCCGGCTTTTAGAACAGTATGTTTAGAAAGATTTTTTAATGACATCTAATTTTCTCCAACATTTGCTTTTCCACCGCAGAGTAGATAGAGTATTGCCATTCTGGATGCGACACCATTTAACACTTGGTCTAAGATTATAGCTTGCTCACTATCTGCAACAGACCCATCAATTTCAACGCCTCTATTCATAGGCCCAGGATGCATAATGATGATCTCCTTTTTATGTTTATTCAATCTTTCTTGCGTAATTCCAAATGTCGCCCTGTACTCACGGTTTGAAGGAACTAATCCAANGCCCATTCTTTCTCTCTGAATACGAAGGACATTNAAAGCATCTGCCCAATCAATAACTTCATCCAAATTATAATTATAGTTTATATTTAAATCTTGAAGGAAACTTGGAATCAGATTTGGTGGACCACAAACTGTTACCTCTGCTCCCATACTTATTAATCCATAAATATTACTTAAAGCTACGCGGCTATGAAGTATATCACCAATGATACCAATTTTGAGNCCCTTAAGTNTTCCAAATTTTTCNTGNAGACTCATCATGTCGAGGATTGCTTGGGTTGGATGCTCATGGGTACCATCACCAGCATTAATAATGATTGCATCAATAAATTCCGTAAGATGTTTTGCTGCNCCAGGNGTTGGATGCCTCATGACAACAGCATCGATCTTCATTGCTTCTATGTTTTGGGCTGTATCTTTAAAACTTTCACCTTTTTTCAAACTACTAGAAGAAGCCGAAAAGTTCACAGTATCAGCACTGAGACGTTTCTGAGCAAGTTCAAAACTAATTCTAGTACGCGTTGAGTTTTCAAAAAATAAGTTAACAATAGTGACNCCCTGTAGNGAAGGGACTTTTTTTATTGGTCGTTCTAANACCTCACGNAAATTAAAAGCTGTATCAATAATTGTTTGTATGTCTTCCGNTGGATAGNCCTCTAAACCTAACAGGTGTTTTTGCTTTAGCATCTTTATTCTACANCNTTCANTAATAAAACATTATCATTTCCATCTGTTTCTTTTANTAATACACTAACATGNTCACCATCATTGGTCGGAATATTTTTACCTACATAATCTGCTTTTATAGGTAATTCTCTATGTCCTCTATCAACTAAAACTGCTAGTTGTACTTTTGCTGACCGACCAAAGCTATTTAATTCATCCAATGCAGCTCTTACAGTACGACCAGAATAAAGAACATCATCCACTAGGATCACTACTTTACCATCCAAGGAAAATGAGATATCCGTTCCTTTTACTTCTGGTACTTGAAGACGTTCTCTAAAATCATCACGATGAAAAGTAATATCCAAGGATCCTTGTTCTAGATCTATCCCAATAAATTCAGATATCTTAAGTTTTATACGCGCTGCTAGTGGGACACCTCGATTATGGATTCCAATAAGGACTATGTTTTCTGGAGTTCGGTTGTGTTCAAGGATTTCATGGCAAAGGCGAGTGATCGATCTTTCTACCGCAACCTCATCCATTAATACTTTCTTTTTCAATTAGGCTCCTAATTACTTTCAAAAAAAAACCCCCGGCAGAGTTTATCTTTCTCTCACGGAGGTATTTTCTCTGCCCTTTTCAGCCTCACTGGACCGATTTAAAGGGTCAAAATGCCGCATAAATTATATAATCACCTTAAATAAACAATGAAGTATTTGTACAATTTCTTTTGTATCCAAGTTATCCATTTCTAATGTTAAATCGATTGGCTCTTTAGCAAACCATTTAACCTGTCTTCTGGCAAATTGTCTAGTTTTAATTATGATATCTTTCCTCATATCTTCATAAGACATCTTATTCCTAAGATATGATTGGATTTGACTATACCCAATTGAATTTAGTGCGGTGTAAAGCTTCTCTTCTCTATCTTGTTGCTTCAATAATGTTTCCACCTCTTCTATCCAACCTTGGTCGAGCATTTCATCTGCTCTATTTTGAATGCGTTGATTTAAAATATTTCGTTTCCATTTAATCTTAACAGTAAATAAATCTAATTCTTTTGTTGGATTAAATCTCTGGTTATTGAAATGTTCACTTGGAGGTTTACCAGTTGCTTCAAATATCTCAAGTGCCCTAACTAGACGTTTTTTATTATTAATATGTACAAGCTCTGCATATTCTGGGTCAATAGTATTTAGGTGGTCTAGTAATTCAGAAGGGTTATTATCATATAGCTTTTCTAGTCGATTTCTATTTATTGGGTCTGAAACACTGCCTTTGAATATTCCTCTAGATATTGCTCTATAATAGAGCCCTGCACCACCACAGATAATTGGATTCTTACCAATAGTTTGAATATTTTTCACTTTATCAGTGATAAGTTTTGCGTACTGCCCAGCTGATATGGGCTCTGATGGGTCTTGAAAACCAATTAAATGATGTTTGACCCCTCCCATTTCTTTAATTGTAGGTTGTGCTGTTCCTACAGACATTCCTCGATATAGCTGTCTGGAATCCAAACCTACAATCTCAGCATTTAATTTTTTTGAGAGGTGAACTGCTAAAGAAGTTTTCCCGCTAGCTGTTGGACCAATTATAGTAAGGATTTTTTTCATTCTAATTAATTAGAAAAAAAATAACAAACTAATCTTTTTTAGTCAAACCAAGGTAATTGATCTAGGTCAACATTTCCACCTGACAGAATCAATCCTACTTTCTTATCACTAAAGATGTTTTTATTATTTAGGACAGCTGCCAATGCGATTGCACAAGAAGGTTCAACAATGATCTTCATACGCTCCCATATCATTTTCATGGTAGATATAATATCTTTTTCAGAAATTGGTATAATACCATTTACCTTATCTCTAATAATCGGGAAAGTAATAGTACCTATTTGTGCTCTGAGACCATCACAAATAGTATTGGTTGTCTCATTTGATTGAATTTCGCCACTTAATAAGGACCTATATGCATCATCTGCTTCCATTGGTTCTGCTCCATATACTTGAATATTTTTATTTTTTTCCTTGGCATAGCAAAGGGTCCCACCCAGTAGTCCACCACCACTTACTGGGGTAATTAGAATATCTAAATCTGGACATTCATCCATTAATTCTAATGATGTAGTTCCTTGACCACAAATAATATGGTTATCATTATAAGGGTGGACCAATATTGAACCTGTATCTTCTAAAACTTCCCTTAATGCTTTATCTCTGGAAATTTGATTTGGTTCACACCATATAATCTGACCACCATTTCTTTTAACATTTCTTATTTTGATATCAGGAGTATTATTTGGCATTACTACTTTTGTTTTTCCACCTAGAGCTGTAACAGCCATGGATAAAGCTGCACCATGGTTACCAGAAGATGCAGTTGCAACCCCTTTATATAGATCTTCTTCTGATAACTGAAGAACAGCATTAGTTGCACCTCTTATCTTAAAAGATCCAGCTTTTTGAAAATTCTCACATTTAAAAAATAGCTCAGCTTGTGAAAGATGATCTAAGCTTGAATTTGTAAGTACTGGAGTATTATGAATAAAAGGCTTTATTCTACTATGTGCTTTTTGTATTTCTTTAAGCGTTGGCATAGTAAAATTTAATGTTAAAAATAATAATGATTTGTATAACCAGAGTTAAATTTTGCAAATGAACAAAAGAATATTATTTTTTTTATTTTTTATTTTCGGTTGTAATCAGAATATTATAATCCCAATAACAATCTACACAGAGCTAGGACCAATTATAGTAGAACTTTAGTCTGATAAGGCACCTATAACAGTAAATAACTTTTTAAAATATTTAGATGAAGGTCAATATAAAGATTTTCATTTCTATCGTGTTGTACATTTTGAAAATCAGCCCCAAAATGACATTAAGATAGAATTGATTCAGGGTGGATTAGGATTTGATGAACATCATTTAAAATTAGAAGGTATAACGCATGAGACCACTGAAATATCTAATATAAAACATTTAAATGGAACAATTTCAATGGCAAGAATGGCACCCGGGACTGCAAGCTCAGAAATATTTATTTGCATAAATAATCAGCCAGAGCTTGATTTCAAGGGCCTAAGAAACCCTGATGGTTACGGATTTGCGGCATTTGGAAAAGTAACATCTGGTATGGATATAGTAAGAAAAATTCAAGCTCTACCATCAATTCAACAAATGTTGAATGACCCCATTAAAGTAGATTCGATTATAAGGAATTAAATAAAAATTTTAATTTAAAAAAGATTATCTAGGACTATAATGAAATCAGTTATCCTTTTTAGACATGGAAAGTCAGATTGGAATTCAAACTATGGACAGGACCATGATCGCCCAGTTTCAAAAAGAGGAATCAAAGCTGCTAAGAAAATGGGTAGGTATCTTAGCAACATAGACGAGGTACCTGATTTCACAATTTCATCTACTGCAATTAGAGCCCTAAATACAGCTAAATTAGCTATAAAAGCAGGAGCATGGGGTACAGACCTAGATCATGAAAAAAAGATCTATGAAAGCACCGTGAAAACCTTAATAGACATCTTAAGCACACAAAGAGATGATTATGAAAACATATGTATTGTTGGACACGAACCAACATTCTCTTCATTTATACAACTTTGTAATAATAATAATTGGATAAGGTTCCCTACCGCTTCCATGGCAAGAATAAATTTTGGTATTGATAAATGGTCTGAAATTGGGTTTGAATTTGGAAGTTTGATCTGGCTATGCAGACCGAAAAAAATCGATTAATGACGCTCAAATCTGCCATCTAATTCATCTAAAGACATCTGCACAATGATTGGTCGTCCATGTGGACAATAATAGGGATGCTCTGTAGAGAAAAGCCTATTCACTAGTTCTTGCATTTCTTCTTTCATTAAGGAATCACCTGCTTTTATAGCTGCCTTACAGGCAAACATGGCAGCTAAGCCTTCTTGAAATGAACTATATTGTTTACGTTCTTTAATGAAATTATCCAATATTTCTCTTATGACATCTTTTTCATTTCCAAGAGCCATTTCAGAGGGTATGGCATCTATTTGTATAGAGGATTCATCTTGTTTTTTAATTTTGAATCCGATTTTCTCTAAATAAGGTAATACATCTAATAAGACATCAAAATCATTATGGGAAAAATCAATTTTTTCTGGAAAAAGAAGTGTCTGTGATGCCATTGAGGTTGATTCGAAGGCCTTAAGAGCTTCTTCATATAACACTCGTTCATGTGCAACATGCTGATCAATTATGACTAACCCACTATTAACCTCAGATACAATGTATTTTTTATGTATCTGCCATATATTTTCTGTTGTAATTGATTCTTGATCTGAAATAGGTGTATCAGCGAGCTTTGAAACATAATCTCTAGCTCTTTCGATATTACTCNTTGTGGGTGCAAGAGGTTGAGACTGATTNAAATCCATNGTATTNTGATTAGGNTCANTNGNGATAGTTTCANTTGGNGATNTTTGTANGGAATCNAAGTANTCNTTATTTATTCCNNAAGTTGATGANGGNTGNTGAAAAGAATTATCAAATCCTGGAATTGTATCCANAATAGAGCTGAGGGACTCGCNAACACCAGANTTTAAGATATTAAAGACTCTCCATTCATCTTTAAAACGTACCTCAGTTTTCATGGGATGGACATTAACATCTACTTGGTCTGTAGGTAAGGCTATATTTATCACAAAAAATGGATATTCTCCTCTTTTTATTANTGCTTCATAGGCATTGTAAACAGCTCTGTTCATGAGACGATCTTTAATAAACCGTCTATTTAAAAATAAGTATTGCTCGCCAGGACGAGATCGTACAAGATTAAGATTCCCAACAAAACCTGAAAAGATATAATCGCTCTTAGTTATTTTAAGTTCAAGAAGNTTTCTGGAATAAGTGGGATCTAAAAGATTATCAATTCTTTCTTGTAGTGGTTCTGGTAGAACATGAAAGATATCTCTATTATCAGCTANTAATTTGAAGGCAACTTCAGGGAATGCCAATCCATAGCAACGNACAACNTCAACAATTTTTCTTAGTTCCGTTCTAGGTGTTTTTAAGAATTTTTTACGTGCAGGGGTATTATAAAATAGGTTACGAATGGTTACCTCTGTTCCACCGATTTCAGCAGCTGGCTGGACATCTCCAGGACTACCGTTGTNTATAGGAAGNTCAGCTCCTTCACCATTGCCATTACTTGAAATAATAGACATCTCCGATACCGATGCAATACTCGCNAGAGCCTCACCACGAAACCCCAGAGTATTTATTGAAAATAGATCATTGATTGTTTGGATCTTACTTGTATGAAATCGCAAAATAGATGAGGGAAGTTCTTCTGCNGGTATTCCATTACCATTATCACGAACCTGAATTACCTGATGTCCGCCTTTTTCAATAACAATCATAATATCTGAAGCTCCAGCATCTAAACTGTTCTCAATTAATTCTTTGACAACGGATGCAGGACGCTCAACGACCTCTCCTGCAGATATTTTATTTCTTAGNTCTTCTGTTAGGGCTTTTATCATATGCAGTAATTTTAACTTTTAATTATTGCTATCNTCTTTTCAAAAACTTTTTTGTGAATTNCTTCTCCATAGTTTATGAATGAATCGACTTGTTCTTGAATAGATTCACAATATATTTTATCCTCAACTGCTGAAAGGTTTATCATTACATTCATACATGCTCCCCTGAGGCCAGCTAGGGCAACCTCTGCTGCGACACCTGCATCTGAGACCGAATTGGGATTTCCATTTATCACTAACAATTCTGAAAGTTCAATAACTCTTAAACATTTTTGAGCTGTTTCTAATGGTATCTGGATTGCATACTTATTTGCATTTTCTAAATTTTCTTTTTTTATACTTNTTTCTTCATCTGTAGTTACTGGTAACCTATTTGCTTCCATGACCTTATTAAATGCCTGTGTATCTTCTTCTACTAATATCGCTAATCGGTCTTTCAACTCTTGTGCTTCCACTCCAATCTCATCCATAAGTGGTTTATTTTCAAGCATATCCTTTTTCTCATGAGTAAGTGCTGCTACCATAGAGGATAATGCNGCTCCTAAAGAGCCTGCTAATGCAGCTACACTTCCACCTCCAGGAGCTGGACTGTTGGTGGATAATTCATTTAAAAAATCAGTATCAATCATCNTCTNTTNATTTTGACTATCTTTATTAACAGCATAATCTATTATTTTTTCATTTATATTAAACGGTGCAACGTCATTCAGACCCAAAGACTGCACAGCACATTCAATAATATCTTTGACAGGAACTCCAATAGACCTATTTTGTTTTATNAGATAATAATTNCCCGCCATAAGGACTGCNTCTAAAGGAATTAGCCCAACGAGNTCACTCCCTGTTACTCTTATACCTCTTTCGTTAGCTAGNCTACAGGCCTCATCAAACACATCNTGTATAGTTGAAACCTTATAATTATTAAAATTTATAGATATTTGAGCTCTTTTAAAACTTTCCACATACCAACCTATGGCTTTTATATCTTTAAATATTCCTGGAACCTTTACTGGTTTACCATTATCATGACGAACTATGTCTCCATCTAAGAGATTTTTAGAGTTTGGGTTAGGTATTCTTTTGCTTCTCCCTGCCTCTCTTAGCTCAAATGCAATATCCGTTGCTAAACGATGATCACGAGTATTAAGATTAATATTATAAGCAATTAAAAAGTCTCTACATCCAATGACCGTAGCACCACCTTTTATGTGAAGCTTACTGGGCCCATAATCAGGTTTCCAATCTGGATCAGCTAATTTATCAGAAAGCCCTTCATATTCACCTTTCCGAATATCTGGTAATTTTTTTCGCTTTTTNTCCTTTGCAGATNTTTCATATAAATACACTGGAATCTTTAATTCATCACCAACTCGCTTTCCAACTTGCTCTGAAAGCTCTATACATTCTTCTTCTGAAACACCATTTATCGGAATGAATGGACAAACATCTGTAGCACCCATTCTAGGGTGAGTTCCAGTATGCTTACTCATATCAAGAACTTCTGAAGCAATTTTTATGCCCTGGAAAGCAGCCTCTGCTATAGCATCTGGTGGTCCTACCAATGTAACTACAGTTCGGTTTGTATCTTCACCAGGATCCACATCTAAAACTGTTATCAGATCTATTTGGTTAATGTGGTCTACAATTAAATTTATCTTTTCAGAGTCTCGCCCTTCGGAAAAATTTGGAACACATTCTATTAATTTGGTCATAGATCAATTATATGCAATTGTATTTAAATATATGATAAAAAACATTACTATAATAAACATCCCAAAAGTCCACCATAGTGTTCTAGCTCTATTTCTTCTTTTAGGAATTATATTCTTGAAGTAACCCATCCTACATTGGACTACCACCAAGAAACAATATCATAAAAAAATTAACAAATGGTCTCATGAACAGCCATAAAATCGAGAATCCAGTTATGTAACCAAATAGTATTAGACCAAAGAGTACCTGTGGTCCATATGATTGAATTTTCCATGCAAGCTGTGGATTCGTTCTCATTAAATAACCTGAGAATATTTGAGACCCATCTAGAGGTGCAACAGGAATTAGATTGAAAACTGCTAAAGCTATATTAATCTGAGTAAAATATATTATTAATAAATAAATGGCCTCTGAAAGCAACCCTGCACCACTTAATAATCTAAATAACATTCCAGCTATCATAGCCAGGAGTAAATTAGAAAGAGGGCCAGCAGCTGCCACTTTCATCATATCTGTTCTGGGATTTCTTAGGTTTCGACCATCAACAGGCACTGGTTTTGCCCAACCAAATCCAACGAAAAGAATCATCATTGAACCCATTACATCTAAATGTGCCATTGGATTCAGTGTCAACCTTCCCATCCTTGCTGCAGTACTATCACCGCATTTTGACGCCATCCATGCGTGTGCAAACTCATGAAAAGATAATGCGAACATTAGAGTTGGAATAAGAAGAATTAGTGCCTCAGGTGATAATCTAAATAAAATATTTAACTCCTTGGGTGATGTGATTTATATACTTGTTTTATATGATGTTTGTCCAAATGAGTATATATCTGGGTTGTGGTTATGTCACTATGACCCAACAAAGCCTGAACAAAACGAAGATCCGCACCACCTTCCAAGAGATGTGTTGCAAAAGAGTGTCGCAAAGTATGTGGTGAGATCGGTTTTTTAATTCCTGAATTAAGACACCATTTTTTCAGAATATTATTTATCATCGCACGTGTAAGTTGTTTTCCATTCCTACTAACAAAGACAAAGCTTGAACTTGTTTTTTTTATCAATTTATGCCTTGAATGAATTAAATAATCGTTCAATAATCTTTTTGCTCTACCACCTATTGGCAAAAGACGCTCTTTTGATCCTTTGCCCATAACTCTTATTAAATCATCATCAATAATTAAATTTGAGGTTTCTAAATCACAAAGTTCAGAAACTCTTATACCACATGAATATAACATTTCAATAATAGCTTTATCTCGTTTAGCAAATTGATATGCATCATCTATAGCTTTAATAATATCAGATATTTCTTTTTCACTAAGTACTAAAGGTAGTTTTTTAGGAATTTTTGGGGTATCCAAATTAAGTGCAGGATTCTCTTTAATTATCTGCTCACTTGACAAAAAGTTATGATATGAGCGAATGGATGAAATAATACGTGCAATGCTCTTTGGCGCAAGACCTTGATTATTCAAATTCCTTATATAATCTCGAATATTATCAGATGAAATATTATATAACGATTTTATTTCCAGATCATCAATAATATATCCTAAATATTGTTTGAGGTCTCGTCTATATGCATCAATGGTATTAGCTGATACATTACGCTCTACTCTAAGCATTATTAAATAATCTTGGAAATAATCATTCATTTCACTTTAAAAATTCATCTTCAACTAAACCGCAAATTATCTGTCCAATCATTATATGTCCTTCTTGAATACGTTGAGTATTTTCAGATGGAACATAGATAGTAAGGTCAGCTAAACCATTTAATTTTCCACCTGTTTTACCAGTAAAAGAAATAGTCTTAAGACCTTTATATTTTGCCTGTTTTAATGCAGCAATGATATTTGAAGAATTTCCACTTGTTGAAATTGCCACTAATACATCACCGTCATTTCCTAAACCTTGGATCTGTCTTGAAAAAATGGAATCAAAATCAGTATCATTTGACCACGCAGTGATAAATGATGTATCTGTAGTTAAAGCAATGGATGGGATAGGTTTTCTTTCATGGCTTGTCATTCCTCCCATCAATTCAGTTGCCAAATGTTGAGCATCTCCTGCACTGCCACCATTTCCGCAAAATAATATTTTACCACCATTTTTTATTGAATTAATCATAGCAACACTGGCGGACTCAATATCCTCTATACAGCTTTCTATGATAAGTTCTTTAATAGACAAACTATCTAAGATTTCTCTTTTTATTTTTTCATACATTATTCTTTCCAGTGAATGGCATTCGAGAACTCTTTCATTCGCGAAACTTCATCTTCGATGACTGTGCCTGTTACAATAATTGAAGCACCCGACTGAACAAGCTCTGCTGCTACTTCAGGTGTTTTAATACCTCCACCAACAACCAAAGGTACATCAATCATATCGTTTACAGCCCCTATTAAACTAGAAGAAACAGGATACTTAGCACCACTTCCTGCTTCAAGGTATATCAATTTCATTCCTAAGTACTGACCAGCTAAAGCATGTGCAACTGTTACATCCACTCTATCCATGGGTATAGGTCTAGTTCCACTCATAAATTCAACAGTACTACCAGCACCACCATCAATAAGTAGATAACCAGTGGGTATTGTCTCAATATCCATATCTTTAACCAAGGGTGCGGAAATTACTTGCTCTCCTATCAGATAATGAGGGTTTCTACCGGATATAACTGACATGAAAAGCATCGCATCATAGTAAGGATTCAATTGACCTACTCCTCCAGGGAAAAAAATGACTGGAATATTTGAATATGATTTAATCAACCTAACTCTATCTACACACTTAGAGTCCATCATTAAACTACCCCCGACAAAAAGGGCATCTACACCAGAGATGTTCGCTTTTTGAACGCGGTCTTGAATTGAATCTTCATCATTCCTATCAGGATCAATCAAGACCACATATGCAGCACCTTTTTTGGATACATCAGTGATTAAATCATCAAATACAGACATTTATCCTACAAACTCCTCGTATGAACTGAAATTCATTAGATCGTCTTTTTCATTAACGTTTGTTGGTTTTATCTTAATAAGCCACCCATCACCATATGGGTCGGTATTTACCAGATCAGCTGAGTCTTCTAATTTTTCATTAATTTCTATTACAGTGCCTGAAACTGGGACATAAAGCTCAGAAACAGTTTTAACCGCTTCTACCTCACCAAAAGTATCTCCAGCGTTAAGTTCTTGTCCAGCTTCTGGAAATTCAATGAAAATGATATCACCTAATTGACCTTGTGCGTAATCTGTAATGCCTATGGTAACCTCATTTTCTTTAAAATCTGCCCACTCGTGTTCTTTCGTATAAAGTAAATGATCCGGAGTATTCATTATTCGTCCTTTTTTTATTCTTCTTCTGAATTATATTTAAATGTTTCTAAAAAACTTGTATCAAAATCGCCTGATTTAAACACCTTATCCTTCATAATAGCCATCTGGTAAGGGATTGTAGTTTTTGGACCATCAATGATAGTTTCTTCTAGAGCTCTTTGCATTCGAATAATCGCTCTTTCTCTATTTTTAGCGTGAACAATAATCTTACCAATCATCGAATCATACTGCGTTGGAATCACATAACCTGCATAAGCATGTGAATCAACACGTACGCCTTTACCACCTGGCATATGAAAGCTATTAATCTTTCCTGGGAAAGGCATGAAATTATTAGATGGGTCTTCTGCATTTATACGACATTCAATAGAGTGACCTCTTAGTTGGAAATTATCAAGAACAGGACATTTTTGTCCTGCATGCATCCTGATCTGCTGTTTTATCAGATCAATACCCGTAACCATTTCTGTTACTGGATGCTCAACTTGTATACGTGTATTCATTTCCATAAAATAAAAGTTTTTCTCACTGTCCATCAAAAATTCAATTGTACCAACGCCCACATAGTTCACTGACTTTGCACCTGAAACAGCAGCATCACCGATCTTTTTTCGTGTCTCTTCATCTACTAATGGCGATG
Source organism: bacterium TMED46 (assembly GCA_002167345.2). GTDB lineage: Bacteria > Fidelibacterota > Marinisomatia > Marinisomatales > UBA1611 > CACEUX01. The sequence goes on from NHCZ02000020.1 coordinate 24,781, forward strand.
GTGATTCCTCAATCAATTTTTGATGTCGACGTTGTATAGAGCACTCTCTTTCTCCAAAATGAATAGCGTTGCCATGTTTATCGCCTAATATTTGGACCTCAATATGCCTAGGATTTTGAATGAACTTTTCAATATAAATATCTCCATTACCAAATGCTGTGATTGATTCTTGATTTGCTGATTTATATGAAGCTATTACATCAGCAGCTTCTGAAACGAAACGCATCCCACGTCCACCTCCTCCTGCAGATGCCTTAAGCATTATTGGGTATCCCATCTCATTTGCCTTTTCGAGCGCTTCATCAGGTCCTTCCAAGATTCCATCACCCCCAGGCACAACTGGTACACCAGCGGCTTTCATTGTTTGCTTTGCCTTAGCTTTATTGCCCATAGAATCAATTATATCTGAACTTGGGCCAAGAAATACAAAACCATTATCTTCACATATCTTTGAAAATTGAGCAGATTCTGAAAGGAAACCATAACCAGGGTGAATTGCATCTGCACCTGTTATTTCACCAGCTGCAATAATTCTTGGAATATTTAAATAACTATCTTTACTTGGTGGTGGACCAATACATACTGCCTCATCAGCAAATTTCACATGAAGAGAAAACTCATCTGCTGTTGAATATATTGCAACAGTTTTTATATTTAATTCATGACAAGCTCTTATAACACGAAGAGCAATTTCACCACGATTAGCGATTAAAACTTTTTTAAACATTTTTTTATAATTTAGGTGGGGTTTATTATAAAAAGAGGTTGACTATACTCAACAGCCTCTCCATTATTGACCTTAATATCTGTGACTGTCCCCTCAAATTCTGATTCAATCTCATTCATTATTTTCATCGCTTCAATAATACATAAAGTTTGACCTTTATTAACTTTATCACCAACATTTACAAATTTTGGATCATCAGGTGTTGGAGCTGAATAAAAGGTTCCCGGCATTGGCGATAAAAGTTCTTCACCTTCTAAACTTGCTGGAGGGACTGTTTCTGATACTTCACTTTCTGCAAGTGGGGTATTTTTGTCTTTAGTTGAAGCGTTTGAGGATTGTATTTGAGGAGCTGATTCATTCTGAACCATGATATTTGCGTTTTTTACAACACGGTATTTTCTTCCCCAGAAATTGACTTCAATCTCATTTATCTTTGAGTTCTCTAAAATATATATGATTTCCTTTAGCTTATCTTGCCACATAAATCCTCCTCAAGAGCTTATTCTTTAGACCGTTCAACATACTCACCAGTCCTAGTATCAATTCTTAACTTTTCACCTTCTTCAATGAAAAGAGGAACATTGAGCGTAAAACCTGTTTCGACTTTTGCTGGCTTAGTTGCACCAGTTGCAGTATTACCTTTAAAACCAGGCTCTGTATCAGTGACCTCTAAAACAGCATGGGATGGAAGTCTCACATCTAATACCTTACTACCGTCAAATAGAAGATCAACATTCATACCTGATGTAAGAAAATTTTTCCCATCACCAACTGAATCAGATGCAACATTTATCTGTTCGTAAGTTTCATTATCCATAAACACGTAAGAATCATTATCTAGGTAGAGAAATTGCATAGCTTTTGCTTCAACTTTTATAAACTCAAGTTTATGACCTGAATTAAATGTTTCATCTATAATTTTACCCGATTGTATATCCTTAAGTTTAGTTCTAACAAATGCACCACCTTTACCTGGTTTCACGTGCTGAAATTCAACAACCTTCATTCTTTTATTTTTGTGAAGGATTACTGCACCATTACGGATATTTGCTGTTGTTGCCATAAAACGTCCTAAATTATTACAAAGTTACTTAACATAAATTACTATACTGCCTCCTCTCTTCAAATGAGTTGAAGGACTAAAGAACAATTGTTTTATAATTGTTCAATCATCGATTTGACTTTATTTTTATGAATTAACATCATTTCAGCCTTAGGTATTGAACGTGCATATTTCACCTGATCTGCTGCATATAAAAACTTAATCCATTCGGATAAATGGTCACTTTTTACTGGGAATAATTTACGTGCTTCATCGATTTCTTCACTGGTCATCTCAAGAGTACGGATAAAATACTTTGTTTCAATATACTCTCTTGAGATATGAGACAGTTCAGAATAGTATTCTTTTATCAAACCAGAATCATCTAACTCTCGAAGACGTCTTGATGCCCTGGCATAAGGTGCCTCTATGTTGGAATAGTCAATTTTGTGGTATCTAGGTAATTGCCGCTTCCTCCAAACCCAAGCTATGCCTAGAACTATAACAATAAGAATAAAACAATATAATAGTAATCTGATGGGGAATATACCTTTGACAGGAACCGGGTCTTTTATATCCTGAAAATCAGTTTTCGTTGATGAGGTTAATATACTTGATACAGAAAAATAAATAGGGTCTGCAATTATTGAGTCACCTTCAAATTTTCCATTATTTAATAATCTTATTGAAAATCCTGGGGTTTTAAAACGGCCTGTATCCCAAGGAATTAACTCATATTGTATTCCGTATAATTTATCCTCTTTATAAATATAATTTTTCATTTTAATAGAAATTGTATCATCTTGACTAGTTAGTTCTGGCAATTTTATAGTTTGTTGATTTAACCCTTCAACTTTTATAGTCCAATTAAATACGTCACCAATAAAACCACGTGTTGTATCTAATTCTGAATTGACAGAAAGATATTGTCCAAATAATATAATAGGCGATAATAATATGAAAACTTTCACTAATTCCGCTTTTCTCTCATTTTAAAGAGCGATAATAAAGGCTCAACAAAGTCTTCATTAGTTGAAATTGAGATTAAATCAAAACCAATACTTCTTGATTCTTTTTCAAATTTAGTTTGGGTTGTAGCTAATTGATTCCTTAATTCTTTTAATGCTTTTTCAGAAGACGTGTCTATCCAAAATGCAGATCCGGTTTCAGGATCTTCAACTTTTGCTAAACCTAATTTTGGTAGTTTTATTTCTGCTGGATCATATAGTTTTATGCCAATAAGGTCATGTTTCCTATTTACAACTTTTAACGAAGACCAATATTGATTATCTAAAAAATCTGAAATTAAGAAAACAACGCTCTTTCTTTTAGCTACTTTCAATAAGTAATCCAAAGCAACTTTAATTGAGGTTCCTTTCTTTTCTGGACGATTATATAGCAGTTCACGAACCACCCTAAGTACATGGCTTTTACCTTTTTTTGGTACTACATACTTTTCTATCTCACTAGAGAAGAGAATTAAACCAACTTTGTCATTATTTTTTATAGCGGAAAAACCAAGTACAGATGCAATTTCAGCTCCAAATTCTCTTTTTAACTGCTGATTTGAACCGAATTCTCCTGACGCTGATATATCAACTAATAGGTATACAGTAAGTTCACGTTCTTCTTCGAATATTTTAATAAAAGGAGTACCAGTTCGCGCAGTAACATTCCAATCAATTAAACGAATGTCATCACCTGGTTGATACTCTCTGACCTCGGAAAATGTCATACCTCGTCCTTTAAAAACAGAATGGTATTCCCCACCAAAAAGATCATTGACCAATCCACGGGTTCGAATCTCAATGCGCTTGACCTTCTTGAGGAGGTGCTGAGAAATCATTTAATAATCAGGGTACTTCTACAACTTCAAATAAACGTTTTATAACGTCTTCAGGAGTTAATTCTTCAGCTTCAGCTTCATAAGTCAGTATAACTCTGTGTCGCAATACATCAGTTCCTATATACCTAATATCTTCAGGAGTGATATAACCACGGTGTTCAGTAAACGCCCTTGCCTTAGCAGCACGAACAAGATTTATAGTTGCTCGAGGTGATGCACCGAAATCAATAATTCCATCAAGATCATTAAGTCCGTAATTATTGGGCTTTCTTGTTGCAAAAATTAAGTTCAGAACATAATCCTCTACTTTTTCATCAACATATATATCATCAATAATAGCCTGAGCATTTAATATCTCTTCTGGAGTGACAACATAACTTAACTTTGTAGCATCATTGGATCTTGTGTTCTGACGTAAAATTAATCTTTCTGAATCATGATCTGGGTATTTAACAATAAGTTTAAACATAAAACGATCGACCTGTGCTTCAGGTAATGGATAGGTTCCCTCCTGTTCAATGGGATTTTGGGTTGCCATTACTAGAAAAGGAGCATTAAGAGCAAAGGTATTTTCGCCAATAGTTACTTGCCTTTCCTGCATTGCCTCTAGTAGTGCACTTTGGACTTTTGCGGGTGATCGGTTTATTTCATCAGCAAGTATTATATTTGAGAATATAGGCCCTTGCCTCGTTTCAAAACTTCCTGTTTTTTGATTATAAATCAGAGTTCCTAATAAATCTGCAGGTAACATATCCGGAGTAAACTGAATTCTTTGAAAATCAGTATTAATTAGACTTGAAAGTGTTTTTACAGTCAATGTTTTGGCAAGACCCGGAACTCCTTCCAAAAGGATATGGCCATTTGATAGCATGGATATAATTATTTTATTTATGAGTTCATCTTGGCCAAGAATAACCCCATTCATACCTTTTTTTAGATCATCAATAAAACTAGACGCTTTAGAGATCTTATCGTTAATCTCTGATAAACTAAAATCACTCATCAAATATTATCTAGGAGGTGATGTGCTTTAATGCAGGAATTTCTTCTATACTCTTACCCAAATAGTCAATCTCGAACTTTACTGATGGCGATAATTCATGATCTGGGAATTTATTTAAGAAACTTTCGTATTCAATTTGTGCACTTTTTGTATCATTCAGTATGTTAGCATAAATATAACCGACCATAAATAAGGCATGTGGTTCTTGGTCCGAACCGACAAACTTTTCACTTACCTTTCTATATTCTTGAATTGCAGTAGTGAAATCTCTAAAGTCATTCATATATATATCTCCCAGCATATATTGAGCCTTAGGTGTGAACTCATGTTGTGAGTATTCTTCAGTCATATACATTAGATGGTCAACAGCTTCTTTCAATAGTTTACGCTTTCGAAGCGATTCAGCTTTATTCAAGATATAATCAGGAAACTCATCTATTTGTGTTTGAGCCTGCTCCCCATGAATCGACTCTCCGTAATCATCAACTGTATTTTGGAGTTCAAGTAAACCAGACCTTAGGTCATTTTTCCAGTTTAAGTGAATTGAAGCAAGCTTGTACTGGGCTTTGGAAGCCAGGCTATCATTAGGGTATTTTTCTAATAATTTCTGAAGATCTTTTATTGCTAGATCAATTTTATTATTCTCAGTATTTTGCTTAGATGATTCAAAGAGTTCTTTAGATGACTTAGTGCAACTACTCATCGAAAAAAATACTAAAAAGGCTAACGTATATTTAATTTTCATTATCTTCCTTTATTTAAAAGCTGTGGAAATTAATGCCTGTTTCTTTCCCCGTAAAGTGTTTGATGGAATCTTATATGTGAAAGATCTACAAAGAGTTCCATTAATAAATTTTTTAAAATAAATTTTGAACTCCAATATTAAACTGTTGACTGCTTTTATTATCAATTTGGATTGCATAATCAAGTCTAGCCGGGCCTAAAGGAGTTTCAAATGTTAATCCTATACCTAAATCCCACTTCAATTCCCCTAGAAAGTTGGACCCTAGTGGTTCATCGGATAAAATTCCACCATCAGCAAAAAGTGTCATTCCTAGTGATTTATAAAGATGTTGTCTGAGCTCAATATTTGTCATGAGCCGTGTTGTTCCACCATATGGTTCACCTTGTTCATTTACATTGAACTTTAACACCTGCCAACCTCTCATTGAAGTACTCCCACCAAGATAGAACTTCTCAAAAGAATAATCCTCATATTCTGGATCCCATTGCCATAAACTACCATATTGGATACGCATGGCATAAACAGGGCCTTTTGATAAGGATAAATATGACTGAAATGTTAAATCGGTTTTAAAATATTCTCGAGAGCCTTCAAAGCCAGCTTTTTTTAATAGGCCTTGAATTAAATAACCGTTTTTTGTGAAAAGGGGATTATCCTTACGATCAATATTTATTTTTAATGATATAGATCGTTCTTCAATATTCTCTTCAGATTTATCAGAAAAACCTTCCCAAATCGCTCTAGTCTCAAAATAGGATCTTCCTTTTAACTGAATACGCTGAGCTAGATTACCACCAAATCTATCTATCCCTTCTGGTAAATCTGTGGCCTTACCAAAAGTAAATTTTTCATAATATCCAATTATTTTTGTTGGAAATCTTATACCAAAAAACCAATTTGTGGAAAGACTTGCATCAGATCTAAGCCTTGAAGCAACAAAACTCGTATCTACCGTAAAGCCAGCTAAAAGTTTCATAGAAAACTGATTAGGTGAATTAAGAAAAGCACGATCTCTCCATTCTATCGTTGCACTTACTGCATCAATTTCATTTGCACCTTCAGCAAAGCTAATTGGTACTAAACCCCCAGAAGAGTTCCATTCGCGCTGCTTATATCTTTTTAAATCAATATAAATATCAACTAAAGAATCAGAATCAGTAACTTTTACAGGAATTAGACTTGCTGTTGAAAAAATCCCAATTTCCCTCAAATGTTTTGATGTTTTATCCATGGTTGATTTAGTGTAACGATCCCCGCTTTTATAAACCAATTCTCTTAGCACTAATGAACTATCAATATTACCAGCTCTTTCAAAAGTAGTATTTCGCACGTAGTAATTACCACCTTCATTTATAATGATATCAACAAGTACTGAATCCTCAACCACATCTTTGATTGAGACATCAAAAAAAAGTTTCCCTTGTTCATGATATTCATTTTCTAATAAATATAAATTGTCATTTAATCCAACCGGGTTATAGGGCTCTTTTAGTGATAAGCCCAAAACTTCTCTAATTCTTTCTTCTTCAATAATATCATTTCCAACGATATTAACTTTGGATAGGAAGAACTGCTTACCCTCATCAATATTAAAAAGAATATCGACATATCTCTTATTGGAGATTTCTATTTCTTTAAATGAATCATTTATTTTGACATCGAGGAAGCCTTTTGAATGATAATAATTTTTTAAGGTTAGTGCATCTAATCTTAATAAACGGTCATCAAACTTAGGTTTACGAAAAAAGAAATTAGGAGGCCTTTGTCTAACAACATAAAGAACCTCATTCATAGTGACATTATCATTTCCTTCCAGCAAAACTTTATTAATAAATCTTGAATCAGTTTCTGATTTTAAAATATCCATAAAAATCCAGAGGCAAAAGACCGCCTTAATTATATATATCATAATTTAATAAGCGTATCTATAACGATATTTAAGATTCAAATTGCCTTCTTCATCGTAGGCACCGACCACAGAAAAGTGACGATTTAATTTATACTCAACTCCAATCTGTTTTTGGTCATTATTGAGGGAAAATGACCTTTTATAGGATAAATTTAAAAATGCTCTATCGCTTAGTTTTGTTTTTACGGTCACTTCATAATCTTCATTAGAACCCTGGAGTAGACCTGCTGCTCCAGATATGTCAATATCATCAACATAATTCATCATACCTAGGTCAGATTCTTTAAGATTTTTCTCTAATTGATTTTCTAATAATGTACCTAGTATTGAAACCGTCTGATTGCCAAATCCAGTTGAAGTCCACTCAGCGTCCTCAATCCTCTTACCCCATGTTAATAATTCAAGTATATCACTCTCTGAAAAACCACTACCAGATTCTAATATAATATCAAGATCCTCAATACCACCTTTCATACGTAACTCAATTCGTTCATCATCAACCATAGTATTTGCATTCACATCAATGTAAGGATTAAAACCTTTATTATCAAAACTCACCAAGCCTTGTAACTCATCAAAATAATCTGTAAAGGAAATAACACTTCCATCTTCAACAATTATCTGACCCCCAAAATCTACTTCTTCATTTCCTACTTGAGCCAAATTCAATTCACCTGTAACCTTTGCATTAATTTGAGAATTTTTAAAAAATGCTGATCCAATTATTGGAATATTTAGACTATAGGCTAAAATAGAACCCTGATTATCTTGCATAGCGGTACCAACATATTCTGTATTAAACTCATAAAAGACATTTGCTTCTTGAGTCTCTATTAATCCATCTATTAGCACTGTATCTTTACCAACAATCTTTAGGTCAAGGTTACTATTAGCTTCTATATCCAAAAATAATAATTTATATGATGCATTAGTTGCTTTTACTTTTATATCATATCCTGGATCAAAGAATTTTTCAAAATTCATTGTACCAGACATTGTCGTATTCTGGACTTTTTTCTTGGGGCTTTTATTATTTGAATTATGCAAAAGTGCATCAAATCTATTAATGACTAATGTATTATTTACCATGCTAGCATTGCCATTAATCAATGTGATAGGATCACTAACTAGCAGCGTATAAAGACTACCATTATTTATGTTAATATATCCATTACGATTTATAGCATCACCTGGACCATCAAGTAATAATCGAATATTAATATTACCGTTAGCAGAATCTAGATCAGTTAAATATGGAGAAAGAAATGGTAATGAATATAGTTCAGCATTTGCCTCAAAATTGATATTATCTTTATCGAAGAAAGATCCAAACCTTGAAGAATTAAGATTTAGATCAAAAGGAATAGAACCAGATGCTGTTATAGTGCCTTCTTTAGATTTAGAACTAGCTGAAACCACATTTAATTTTCGTCCGTCATAAGTGCCCTTACTTTNAAAGTTTCCTAAGTGTACTAAATCAAAAATTGCATTATCTATGCTTATATTGTAAGAGAATTTTGTCTTTTCTGTGGTACCANTTAAATCAAGCCTTCCAGTCCCAGAGCCACCTATTGCATAAAACCTAGGAATAAATCGATTAACAAACTCTAATGAAATATTCGAAAAATTCGAAACCAACGATATTGATTGATTTTTAGTATTTAGTTTTTCAAATGGAATTATTCCAGATGCTTGTATTCCCATAGTACCTTTCCGTGTCATCGTAATGTCATCAAGGTGTAGCATACCACCTTTATAGAGACATGATAGGGTCATTTCATCAAATGATTCCTCCATATATTTTCCTTTTTTAAGGGAAAGGTCTACATCAAGGTCAATTCTTCCTTGATTTGATTTTATCCAAACCTCACCAAAAATTAATCCAGACAGTTTTAAACGCTCATCATCAAAGAATTGAGTTAGAATCTCTGAGTCAAAATTAGACATTTTGAACCTACCCTCAGGATTTTTATTGCCTTTAATTACTCCCTCCATTAAACCATCATTTATGTGTAGTTCAAATGGGGTAAACTGAAAAATTGAATCTTGTATAACGAAGTTTANTGGTTTTGCNTTTACCATGTAGTTATCCTGGTATGCAAATTGTAATCTATCAATTCTATATTTGTCTAATCCATTAAAATGACCAGATGCCTGCAAAAAATCATCTCCAGATTTAAAATGACAATTTTCTATAATGATTGACTTATTATCAATAATTGCGCTTACAGTACCACTTTCAAAACCTCTGTTCTTCCATTGGCCTTTGTCAGCTTTAATATCAATGAAACCAGAGGGAACACTCTCATTGACAGTTATATGAGAATTCAGCTCGATAGACTCAAGTGTAAAATTACTTATTTTTACATTTTCACATGTAAGCTCTGCTAAAGCTGATGGTGAAAGAATATCTCCCGATATTTTTAAATTTCCAGTAGCTTTTCCTGAAACAAAATCACCTGGTAGAAAACTATTTACTAATTCAATATCAGCCTTTTCCATATCAGTATATANATCAATGGTCCTTGAAAAAAAATCAGCTTTACCATCAATGGTTAAATAACTATCTCCAACAAAAAGCATTACAGGATCTATTGTCGATAANAGACTATCCTTATATGTTAATTGACCATGAATCGAGATTTCCNCTTGATTGAATAATTTGCTTTCAATCATTTCAACTGTCATATCAATCTGATCTAANGCGCCATTTTCGGTCAAGCCTGCTTCCATAATGAAAAGGCCCGACATTTGAGTGGATTTTTGATTTTTTATCCATCGACCCAGATCTAAGTTNTCTAAATTCATGTAAGAACTAANTCTCTCATTCTCATTCCATAGTCCATTCATAGTTAGCTTAGAACTTTCCCCCTCNAGTTCNAGTGCATTAATTATCCAAGTTTTTCCTTTCTTAATTATATCGAATCGGCCTCCCATATCAAGGCCTAATTGATTCTCAACCAATAATTCTCCTTCAAAATACTCAAGGTCTGATTCAAAATTAAATTGACCTGTGAACGTAGAAAATTTTGTTTGNAGAGGCAGCCTACTAAAAAGTTCTGATGGAAAACTAAATTGTGAAGCTNNTATAGATCCCTTNAAAATTGAGTTTGATTTCTCGAATGATAAACTACCTGATATTGGCAAACTAAAAAGTTCNCCATCGATATCTTTTAAAAAATANGAATTACCATCATATCCCAATACCATAGTATCAAATTTGCACACCAAATCTGAATTATCCTCTAATGATACCTTAACTAAGTCACATTTTAATAAAGGTTTTTCCAAACCTATTATTTCTCCTCCAGCCATTATATTAAATATATATTTTTTACTTTTTATGTTGGACCGCACCTTTCCATCAACAAAAAATGATTTGACATGAAATGGGATATTTAATACGGAGTCACTTTCTTTTCCAGTCTCTTCTTGGGAATAAATGTCTCCAGAANAATTTAAGTGAATTCCCTCTAGGGTTAATAAATCAAAAACTGGAGTTCCTAGTAAAGATGAAAATAATCCAATATTTATAGAAGATTCTTTTATTTTTAAGGATGAACCATTATTGTGAATTAGATTAATGTTATTAAAAACAGAAGTACTAAATAAATATCCCTCAGCACGTTCAACTTGAATACTCCATCCACTGGAGTTGATATATTTATTTAATTCAGACTGAAAATAGCTATTCCAAACTGATGTCCTCAATGAAAGAACTAATATTGTTATTAAGATCGCTGGTGCGATAAGTAGATATTTTTTACCCATTTGCATCATAGAAACATTATAAAATAAACTTGTATNTAGNAAGNNAGTTCCAAAATATAAAAAAAGCACTCTGNTATGAGTGCNTTTTTTATATNTCTTGATATATTTTAGATACTTTAGTCTACAACCTCAAAATCTGCATCTTCAATTTCCCCTTCTTTCTTTGCTTTTTTTTCAGCGTCTTGATTTGTCTGTTTTTCAGAAGCATTGGGTTCCTGTTTGGTAGAATCGTACAATTTTGAAGCGACTGCACTCCATGAAGCATTTAGGGCATCCATTGAGGACCTAATGTCTTCTATGTTACCACTTTCTTTAGCTTTGGTTAGAGCTTTGACCTTTTCGTCTAAATCTCCCTTTTCTGATTCTTCCAATTTATCAGCATGTTCCTTGACATTTTTTTCCGTTTCATAAATGAGGTGTTCTGATTGGTTAATTAGGTCAATTTTCTCTCTTTTATCTTTATCTTCAGATTCATGTTTTTTTGCTTCATTTACCATCTTATCTATTTCTGAATCACTTAAACCACTTGACGCCTCAATCCTAATGCTCTGTTCCTTTCCTGTAGCCTTATCTTTTGCATTTACATTAAGTATTCCATTAGCATCTATATCAAATGAAACTTCAATTTGGGGAACTCCGCGTGGTGAAGGAGGTATGTCTGCAAGGTGAAATCTGCCAATCGTTTTATTATCTGTGGCCATTTGCCTTTCTCCCTGTAATACATGAATCTCAACAGTGGTCTGATTATCAGCTGCAGTACTAAAAACCTGTGACTTTTTTGTTGGGATAGTTGTATTCCTTTCTATCAATGTTGTCGATACACTACCTAGCGTTTCAATACCAAGTGATAAGGGCGTAACATCAAGTAGAAGTATATCATCAACATCTCCAGATAACACGCCACCTTGAATAGCCGCACCCAGTGCGACAACTTCATCAGGGTTAACGCTTTTATTTGGTTCTTTACCAAAAATCTCTTTTACTTTTTCTTGAATTTTTGGAATCCTTGTGGAGCCACCTACTAGAATCACTTCATCAATTTCAGACTTTGATAATCCCGCATCTTCAATTGCTTGGACACATGGTTCAATTGTTCTATTAATCAAATCTCTTACCAATTCTTCAAATTTAGCTTGAGATAGTGTTAGGTTTAGATGCTTTGGCCCTGAGGCATCTGCTGTAACAAATGGTAGATTGATGTCAGTCTGTTTAGATGTTGATAATTCTTTTTTGGCCGTCTCTGCAGCTTCTTTTAAACGTTGTAGAGCCATTGGGTCTTTTCTAAGATCGATGCCGTCAGACTTATCAAATTCATTAGCAATCCAATCAATAACTTTTTGATCGAAATCATCTCCACCAAGATGTCCATCTCCATTTGATGATTTAACTTCAAAAACACCATCACCAAGTTCTAAAATTGAAACGTCAAAAGTACCACCGCCTAGGTCAAAGACGGCAATTTTTTCATCTTTTTTCTTATCTAGACCGTATGCTAGGGATGCAGCAGTGGGTTCATTAATTATGCGTCTGACATTCAGGCCTGCTATTTTACCTGCATCTTTTGTTGCTTGCCTTTGTGAGTCATTAAAATAGGCTGGAACTGTTATAACTGCGTCTGTTACTTTGGACCCAAGATATTCCTCTGCCTGCTGCTTTAATTTTTGGAGAACCATAGCAGAAATCTCAGGTGGGGTGTACTCTTTTTCACCTGCCCTGACTACACAAGCACCACTAGAGTTTTTTTCAACTTTATACGGTACTTCAGATATCTCTGTACTAACCTCATCAAACATTCTTCCTACAAAACGTTTAATTGAAAAAACGGTGTTTTCGGGGTTTGTAACAGCTTGTCGTTTAGCAGCTTGACCTACTAATCGATCTCCATCTTTTGCAAATCCAACAACAGAAGGAGTAGTCCTACCACCTTCTGGACTTGTGATTACTGTTGGTTCACCACCTTCTAGTACAGCCACACATGAATTAGTAGTACCAAGGTCAATTCCAATAATTTTACTCATGCTATCTCCAAAAACTAAAATTATAAATCATCTCGAAACATGACTCGCAAGGAATATACCATATAAAATAGTAGTAAATATTGACAGACTATTAAAATTAATCTTACTTTATGGCAGACATATCACATCCTATTTTTATGAAAGTGATTTTGGATAATTAAATAATAAACATCATTTAGGCATAACATAAATGCCCAATTTATAATATACTACTTCAAAGATAATTCAGAAGATTTTGATTTTCTTCTGAATCTATAATCAAATATTAATTTATTATTAACTGACTTAACTGTTATTGTTGTACCTTTAGGAAATACTTTCCTTAAAAGTAATTCAGAGATCGGATCCTCAAGAGAACTTTGAATTTTTCGACGAAGCATTCTAACTCCATACCTAGAATCATAACCTTGCTTGGCTAAGTATTTTTTAGCAGTTTTATTCAACTTGATCTTTAATCCAAATTTTGAAAGATTATTTACAAGGTCGGAGATTTGCAAATCAATTATTTTATAAACATCCCTTTCATTAAGCTGATGAAAAACAATAGATTCATCGATTCGGTTTACTAATTCGGGCGAGAATAATTTTTCTACATTATCCATAATTTTTTGTTTCATTTTTTGATACTCTTCCTCATCATTTCCTCTACCGAAACCAAAACCATTATTTTTTAACTCTCTTGTACCTATATTGGATGTCATAATCAAAATTGAATTTCTAAAGTCTATTTTTCTACCAAGCCCATCTGTTAAAATACCCTCATCAAAAACTTGAAGTAATACATTGAATATATCTGGATGCCCCTTTTCAATTTCATCCAAAAGAATGACTGAATATGGGTTTCTCCTAACCTTTTCAGTGAGTTCTCCACCCTCTTCATATCCAACATAGCCAGGAGGTGCCCCAATTAATCTTGAAATAGAAAAACGTTCAGTAAATTCTGACATATCTACTTTTACTAGCGCATTATTTTGAGGAAATAAATATTTAGCTAAACATTTTGCTAATTCTGTTTTGCCAACGCCTGTAGGGCCAAGAAAAAGGAAAACTCCTATTGGTCGGTCAGGACTTTTAAGACCGGTCCTTGAACGTTTAATTGCATTTGTTAAACTATTTATTGCTTCATTTTGTCCAATGATATAATTACTTAGCTCTTCATTAAGATTCAGCAAACGTTCGCTTTCTGATTCTGCTACTTTTGAAAGAGGAATACCAGTTATAAGAGATACAACATCTGCAATAGTTTCAGAATCAATATCGATTAAACGCTTGCCTTCTCCCTCTTGCCATTTTACTTGCTCCTTTGATAGCTTTTTAAATAATTGTCTTTCTTTATCTCTTAGAGTCGCGGCATCCTCAAATAGTTGTTCTGACACTTTAAGTTCTTTTTCTTCTCTAATCTTTTGGACTTTATCTTCCATGTCTAAAATAGTTTTTGGCACTTCCAAATTATACATATTTGCTCTTGCACCCGCTTCGTCCATTATATCAATTGCTTTATCTGGTAGGAATTTATCAGATATATATCTTTCGGATAGATTAACACATGCATCTATTGCATTATTAGTATATTTTACTTTGTGGTGCTCTTCATATTTTTCTTTTAAACCATGAAGAATATCCATTGAATCTTGAATTGAAGGCGGACTGACAGTGATTTTCTGAAATCTCCGATCAAGTGCACCATCTTTCTCAATATATTTTCGATACTCATCCAATGTCGTAGCACCAATACAATGAATATCGCCTCTTGCCAATGAAGGTTTAAACATATTTGAAGCATCTAATGAGCCAGAAGCACCTCCAGCTCCAACAATAGTATGTAGTTCATCAATGAAAATAATGATATTATCACTCATCTCTAATTCCATCATCACACTTTTTAAGCGTTCTTCAAACTGACCTCTATATTTTGTTCCGGCTACTATAGCAGCAAGGTCCAACGACAATATTCTTTGATTATGCAGAGTTCCAGGTACTACTCTACGAATTATCCTCTGTGCTAGCCCCTCGATTATTGCAGTTTTCCCTACTCCCGGTTCTCCAATTAAAACTGGATTATTCTTTTTTCTACGAGTTAGAATTTGAGCGACTCTTTCAATTTCCTTTTCTCTACCTATAACAGGGTCAAGCTTTCCCCTTTTCGCCATAAGAGTAATATCTCTAGAAAAATGATCTAAAGTTGGAGTTTTACTTTTTCCAGATGCTCCAGAAGTATNNCCTAAATCNGCAATTNTTTTATCTTCAGNATCTGAATCTATCAAGTCACTAATNGTTTCATAATCAAGAGANAATGATTTTAAGATATCCGATGCAATTCCCTCAGATTCTTTTAAAATNGCNAATAACAAATGTTCATCATCTGCAATATTTTCGCCACGTGTAGATGCTTCATTATAAGAATTTCTTAAAATACGTTCAGCTCTACGTGTAAGTGGTAAATGACCTAGGGTCATNGTGCCACCTGATGATTTTATCATATTTTCTATCATTGATATCATTTCAGAAATTTTAATATCAAAGACATCGAGAACTTTTTTTGATAAACCAGTATCTTCCTTTAGCATACCCAACAATAGGTGTTCAGATCCAACATAGCTATGTCCTAATCTGATTGCTTCTTCTTTTGAATTTTTTATTATTTGTTGAACTCTATTTGAAAAATTTTCTTTCATTTATACCTTATTTAATAAACCTTCTTCAAGTTTGTATTGTTTATTGCCAATTGATGAAATTTCAGGATTGTGCGTAGTTATGACAATTGATTGATTAAAATCTCTATTTATTTGACCCAATAGGTCAATTAGTTTTGTGGAGTTTTTTTCATCAAGATTTCCAGTTGGTTCATCTGCGAACAAAACACACGGCTTGTTAATTATAGCACGAATGGTAGCGACCCTAGACCTTTCTCCACCTGACAATTTATTTGGAAAATGATGAATTCTATCTGCAATCCCAAGAGTTTGAAATAAATCTATTGCCTTAGCTTCAAAATCAAATTCACCTTTTATCCATGTAGGAATCAATACATTCTCTAAGGCCGTAAACTCAGGAAGTAAATGATGGAATTGAAAAATAAAACCAAGATCTCTGTTTCTAAGTTTTGCAATATCTTTATTATTCAAAGTGTCTGTATCAATCCCTTTTATTTCAAGATTACCTGAGTCAGGTTTGTCTAGAGTTCCCAAAATATTTAATGCAGTAGATTTTCCNGATCCAGATTGGCCCATAATTGTTATCATTTCACCNTCCTCGATTAAAAGTGACAGACCGTTTAATACGTTGAGTTTATTTTCTCCATTTTTATATGATTTGCANATTTGATTTGCTTTAAGAACTATTTTACCCATTGCAATGACTCACTAATTTGGGTTGATATTAATTTTCTACCTGATANAATAGAAGCAACTAAAATGAATAGGAATGAAACTAATAGTATGATAANTACATCTGAAGCGTAAAGTAACATTGGTAATGAATCAATAAAATATATACTTGGAGGCAAGGGAATTATCTTAAACTGGTTTTGTAAAATAACAATAATAAGTCCACTTAAAAAACCAACTAATAGGCCTGTACCTGCTCTTTTATACCCNAAAAGAATAATCATTTTATAAATAGAGCCAGTAGGCGCACCCATTGCTCTAATGACGCCAACCTCTTTCATTTTTTGTATTGATATCAGCGTCAAGTTTGCAGCCAGATTAAATGCTGCAACTAAAANTATTAAGCTTAATACCACAAAGGTTCCNAGTCTTTCCATTTTCATGGCACTAACTAATGATTTATTTTTCTCGTCCCATGTATAAACTGGGTATTCCAAACCTAAATTTTTAATCAACTCTTGCTTAATAATATTTGTACTAACTTTGCTGGTNATTAAATCATATCCATCAAGTTTATATTTTCTTTTAAAAATACTTTGACCATCTTTTAGAGAAATGAATACAAGACGCTCATCATAGTCAAGTAATCTTGTTGAAAAAATACCGCTGATTTTCAATTTCTTTTTATGTGGGATCGCCAATCCAACGGTTTGNTCGACAGGGCTATATGCAAAGAGGTCTTCACCAATTCCCTTCCCTAACCGATTGGCTAGGTCTTGCCCGATAACTATCTGCCCTAATTGTGGTATATCTCCTATAAAATTAAGATTGTAAAATCTGTCCATTTTTGTTTCATCAATTGCTTTAATAGATGCCACTCTGCTTATATCATTTACTTCAATGATACCCTTCCTTTCCATAAAAGGCATAATCTCTGTAACACCATCTACTTTATATAATATTTTCTCTTCAGGANTACCTAAAATGCTTATGTCTCCTTCAATCCCTTTTAATTTTCCATGAACCATAGTTTCAAATCCATTCATAACAGATATAGAGACTANCATTGCAAAGCAACCAATACCCATTCCAATCATTGATAGCACTCCAAGGTATTTACCCTGTTTATTTGAAGATGTGTAAAAACGATCAGAAATGAATTTTTCCCAATTCATTCATACCTCAAAGCTNCCACAATATTAAACTTTGATAAATTTTTAACTGGTACCCATGAAGCGAGGATTGAAAAAAGGAGAACCAAGCCTAAGATTATCAAAAAAATAAAAATGTTAAACGAGAAGGGAACATTATCCATAAAATAAATATCAGATGGTATTTCAAAAAGTCTATATCTTAATTGTATAAAAATAATAATTGTTGACATCAAACCTCCAAGTAANCCACCTACAAAGCCTATAAAAACACCTTGCAAAATAAAAATTCGTACTAAGTTAACCTTAGTTATGCCTTGAGAAAGCAGAATGCCTATTTGGCTTGATTTTTCTATTATAATCATAGCTATCGATGCAATTAGATTAACTAAGCCAACTAANGCGATTAGGCCAAACATAAGATAAGCTGGCCAACGTTGGAGATCTATCCATTCAAAAAGTAGAGAATGTCTCTCCTTCCATGTTTCAAGATGGTAAGGATAATTGATTCTTTTTTCANNTTGAGATAAAAATTCATTGTTAACTATAAGTCCTGAAACCTCGTTGCTATTTAATGAGAATAACCATCTAGCATCTTCTAGACTAGTATATGCAAGAGTTTTGTCANATTCTTGTAACCCTGAAGAAAATATNTTACTTATCCTGAGAGCCTTGATTCTTGGAGTATTTAAATACAAGTTTTCTTGGGGAAAAGATTGAATAAAAAGTGTATCACCTNTTTTAACATTAAGAGATAATGCAAGACCATTNCCTAAAACGATCTCGTTAGATTCAATTTGTTTATGTTGATTCATTGAAATTGATCTAGGTAAAAAATTAACACCNTCAATCAAAACTCCTTCAGCANAAGCACCNGAACGCAGCATGCAAACTCCCCTAATAAATTCGTCTGGTAAATTTTTNGAATCTTTGAGTAATGAATTAATTGGTTCATTTGATATATTAATAGGCTTACCTAAAATATGCGATATCCTAGCATGNCCCTCAAATGATGATAATTTTTCAGAAATTACNTCTTGGAATCCTTCTATGATACTTGCTGTNAACATTAAAGCAGTAACCCCAATTGAAAGNCCACCTATTGCTAACCAGCTTGCATAGGAAGAGAAACTTCCTAATTTATATGAAAATAAAAAACGTATTGCGAGTTTAAGGCTTAAAAACACCTTTATATATTTTCAGAACGCAAGATCGGGAATAANATCACATCCTTTATCCAGCGGTTGCCAGTCAGAAGCATTGTAAGGCGGTCAATACCTATACCAACTCCACCAGTTGGTGGCATGCCACATTCCATGGCTTGAATAAAGTTNTCATCAATTGGCTGTGCTTCATCATCACCTCCNTCTCTGAGNAGTGCTTGAGCCTCCAATCTATTTCTTTGATCGATTGGGTCATTTAGCTCTGAAAAAGAGTTTGCAAACTCTGCACCTCCTATAAATAATTCAAAACGTTCTACTATATTTGGATTTCCATTCCTATGTGCTTTTGCTAAAGGAGATATCTCTTTAGGATAATCTATTACAAAAGTTGGCTGGATAAGTTTTGGTTCAACTAATTCACTCATTAATTCATCAAGTATTTGCCCTAGATTAAAATCATCATCAATGCCTATCTCTTTTTCAGTACATATTTCTATAAGCTTGTTTTCATCTAAGTCGGCTATATCGTGACCAGTTGCTTCACTNAAAAGTTCAAAAAATGGCTTTCTTATAAACTTTTTTGATAGATCAATATCCATTCCTCCCCAATTAATATTTATTGCATCTATCTTTTCAGCAGATTGTCGAATTAAATCTTCAACTAATTCCATACAGTCTTTATAATCAGCATATGCCCAATAAAACTCTAGCATNGTNAATTCNGGATTATGATTTCTATCNATGCCTTCATTACGAAAATCTTTTGCTATTTCATATACACGATCAAATCCACCAATAATTAGCCTTTTTAAATAGAGTTCATCAGCAATTCTTAAATAGAGAGTTTGGTCTAAAGANTTATGATGTGTNNTGAATGGACGTGCATTTGCGCCACCATATANGGGCTGTAAAACTGGCGTCTCAACCTCAAGGAAACCTTTATTATCTAAAAATTCTCTTATTGATCTAATAATTGCGGCACGGCTAATAAATGTTTCCTTTACTTCCGGATTTAATATTAAATCTAAATGTCGGTTTCTATAACGGAGTTCTTTATCTGAAAACGAGTCAAATATTTGACCATCTTTTTCTTTAACAACAGGTAATGGACGAATACTTTTTGCTAAAACAGATAAAGCTGAAGTATGAATAGATATTTCACCTGTTTTTGTAGTAAAGACAAATCCCTCAACTCCCACATAATCACCAATATCTAGAAGCTTAAAACAAGAATAAGATTCATCTCCAACATCATCTCTTCGAATAAAAAATTGAATTCTACCCTCAGAGTCCATTATTTGAGAAAAAGATGCTTTACCCATCTTTCTTAAGGCCATGATTCTACCAGCAATTTTAACAGTTTTTCCCTCAATCTCATTATAGTTTGACTTAATAAATGCACTNGAATGTGATGGNTCAAATTTTACTGGATANGGGTTAATACCAGCTTCTCGNAATGCATCTAATTTCTCTACCCTAAAATCCATTATCTGCTTTAAACTTTTATTTTGNTCTGACATAATTAATCCTTTAGTANCACTTATTTTTGATGAATCATATTTAATAGGTAAGCACGAATAAATCGATTTAGGTTACCATCCATNACTGCCTGAGTATTACCATTCTCTTCCTTTGTTCTATGATCTTTTACCATTTGATAGGGATGGAAAACATATGACCTAATTTGGCTACCCCAACCAATATCCATTTTTTTATCCTCGAGNTCCTTGTTCTTTTCCTTTTCTTTTTCTAATTCTAATTGATATATCCGTGCTTTTAAAATTTTCATTGCCTGATTTTTATTTTTATGCTGAGAACGCTGATTTTGGCACTGCGCAACAATACCAGTTGGGATATGGGTGATNCTNACGGCAGAATCAGTTTTATTGACATGTTGACCTCCAGCACCACTTGCTCTATATGTGTCTATTCTTAGGTCCGTCTGATTAATGTCGACCTCTATATTATCTTTTGCTGCAGGGTACACAAAAACTGATGCAAAACTTGTATGCCTTTTACTATTTGCATCAAAGGGTGAAATCCTTACCATTCTATGAACTCCGGCTTCGCCTTTTAANAGGCCAAAAGCATAATCACCTTTTAATTCAATAGTNACATCTTTTATACCCGCTTCATCACCAGGCTGGAAATCAATAACCTCTAGTTTATATTCCTCTTTTTCAGCCCAGCGCGAGTACATACGGTATAACATTTGCGCCCAATCCTGACTTTCCGTGCCTCCTGCGCCAGGATGGATTGAAACAATTGCATTTTGCAAATCTTCAGGCTTCCCAAGAGTAAGTTTTAATTCTACTTTATCAATAATTTGTTTGTATGCATCTAGTTCCGTTTCAATCTCTTTTAACTCAGTTTCTCCAGAATCTGCAAATTCAAATAAAACTTCCATATCATCATGACGTCGTGTNAGGTCTTTCCAAAGTGCAATTTCTTTCTCAATAAGTGAAATATTTTTTAAAATATTAGATGCCTCCTGACTATCATTCCAAAAGTCAGGGACAGATGATTGTTNCCTTAGTTGTTCTAAATTGCTTGAACGCTTTTCTAGGTCAAAGGTGCCTCCGTATTTCTAAATCTTTTTTCTTAGCAAGATTAAACTGTTCTTTTAAATCACTTANTTCCACACAAAAATTTACAGTNGNGANATTTAAGGAATAAGNATAATTCTTTTCNAATCAATCACCGGAAGATANNAAAAGCCGTTCATTNAGATANCGTCTAAGTTTCATTTCATCCATTTCTAAATTGGTAAACCGTCCATTCTCAGCCGTAGAGATAGTNCCNCGTTCTTCAGAGATAACNACGACTATAGCNTCAGATTCTTCTGTTATGCCTAATGCAGCNCGGTGTCTTGTTCCCATTTCTGGTAATACCATTTGACTCTCCGTTAAGGGTAAGATGCAGCNNGAAGCCTCNAGAAGTGTATTCTGTAAAATAACTGCCCCATCGTGCATTGGAGATTCTGGATTAAATATTGACATCAGCAGGGGAGTAGAAACCTCCGCTTTCAATTGTATACCGGCTTCTTTATAGGAACGCAGACCTGTTTCTCTTTGAATCACAATGAGACCGCCCCACTTTTTGGCTGAAAGTTGAAGCGATGCCTCAACAATTGCCTCCAAGGATCTCGATGTCCCCATTCTAAAAATTCTTTGGAAAAATCGAGTTTGTCCAATATATATTAATAAGCGACGTATCTCTGGTTGGAATAAAATGACAAATGCTACTACCCAAACAGTTTGAAATTGATTAACTAGCCACGACATGGCACTTAAACCAATTGAATTAAATATGAACGATGATATTAATAGAATCACAAGTCCTACCAACATTTGACCTGCTCTAGTATCTTTAAAATATTGATATACTTTAAAGAACACCCACGTAACTAGTATGATGTCAATTAAATCAANAAGAGTTACTGTTAAAAATCCTAGTTTAAAAAATGTCATGCTGCTGTCCTAATTTTTTCAACTATAGATACCACCCTCTTCATTTCTTTTACATCATGAACGCGCACAATTCGGGCACCATTCANAATACCTGCTGCTACCGTAGCAGCAGTACCCTCTAACCTATCATCAACTGGTAAATCAAGAGTAGTCCCAATAAATGATTTTCTNCTTGGNCCAATCATGACTGGTAATCCTAGTTTACAAAATTCATTTAATTGATTTATAATTTGAAAATTATTATCAACTGTTTTCCCAAAACCAATCCCCGGATCAAGAATAATTTGTTTCTTATCTATTCCAACGCTCGAAACAAACTTTATTTTGCTCTTGAAAAAGGAAGATATGTCTTCAATGAGGTTATTGTAGGTTGGATTNTTTTGCATATTTGAGGGAATTCCCTGCATGTGCATGATAATTACAGGTACTCTTAAATCCTTGGCGATATCTGCCATTTTAGGATCAAAAGATAGACCACTAATATCATTAATNATATCAGCACCAGATTGAATTGCCTCCAAGGCGACTCTGGATTTAGTGGTATCAATTGAAATTANAATATCTGATGAAATAGATCGTATTTTTTGAATTACAGGTATTGTTCTATTTAATTCTTCTTTTTCAGATACTTCANCTGCTCCTGGNCTAGATGATTCACCTCCAACATCTATAATATCCACACGATTATTAATTAATTGAGTCGCATGCCGAATAGCTTGCTTTTGACTATAAAACTCACCTCCATCGCTAAATGAGTCTGGGGTAACATTTAATACTCCCATAACTAGTGTTTCTCGTTTTGTATTTTGACACCAATTACGAAATGATTTTAACCGGGAAGACTGACTCAAGTCAGGATTTAGCTCCTACTTGTTTTCTCTTACTAGATGTTTTTGGCTTTACATCTTTTTGATTTGATTCATTTTTACCATTCACAGAACTACCACCATTTGCACCATTCCTAGTACTTGTTTTACGCTGATAACGACGTCTTGGNCTTCTCTGTTTTTTAGCCCCTGATTTATCATTAANTGGCCTGGTCAACTTTTCACCTTTAATGATTTTACCCAAATCATTTGCATCGACTGTTTCATACTTTAGNAGTTCTTTTGCAATACGGTGTAATATTTCAATATCCTTGCGAAGAATTTCATCAGCCAACCTCTGTGAATCTCTGACAATTCTAGATATTTCTTCATCAATCATTCTAGCTGTAACCTCACTGTAATCTCGGCTAGACTGTATCTCACGNCCTAANAAGACCTCTTCATTTTTCTTNCCAAANGTCATAGGACCCAATAAATCACTCATCCCCCATTCTGTTACCATTTTTCTTGCTATTTGGGTTGCCTGTTCTATATCATTACCCGCACCTGTCGTCATTTGGTCAAAAATGAGCATTTCTGCACTTCTTCCGCCCATTAGAATCGCTAATCTACCTTCAACATAATTTCTTGTATAGCCATGTTTTTCACCCATTGGCAATTGCATGGTGACACCCAGAGCACGTCCACGAGGGATAATTGTGATTTTATGAACGGGGTCAGCACCTTTAGTCTTTATAGCTACCAAGGCATGTCCTGCTTCATGGTAGGCAGTGACTTCTTTCTCTTCATCCGAAAGAATCATACTTTTTCTCTGGACGCCCATCATGACCTTATCTTTTGCTTCTTCAAAATCATCCATATCTATGGATCTTTTTCGTTTCCTAGCTGCAAGTAAAGCAGCTTCATTTACAATATTAGCAATGTCAGCACCCACCATTCCCGGTGTTCCTTTTGCAATTGATTCTAAATCTACTTTTCTGTGATTAATTACAACTTTTTTCGTATGAACCTTAAGGATTCCTAAACGACCCTTTATATCGGGTACATCAACTACAATTTGTCTATCAAATCTGCCTGGTCTCAATAATGCAGGATCAAGAACATCTGGACGATTAGTAGCTGCTATAACTATAACGTTCTGGGTATTATCAAACCCATCCATTTCGACTAAGAGGGCATTTAATGTTTGTTCTCTTTCATCATGTCCTCCACCTATTCCTGCTCCTCTTTGGCGACCGACTGCATCCATCTCATCAATAAATACTATACAAGGTGAGCTCTTCTTTGCTTGATCAAAAAGATCTCTTACACGAGAAGCCCCAACACCAACGAACATTTCGACAAAATCAGCACCACTTAGGCTATAGAATGGAACTGCAGCTTCACCTGCGATAGCCCTTGCAAGCAATGTTTTTCCTGTGCCTGGGGGTCCTACTAACAGAGCTCCTTTGGGTACAGTAGCACCTAACTTTTGAAAGCGTTTTGGATTTTTTAAAAAGTCTATCACCTCTTTTAATTCTTCTTTTGCTTCTTCACAACCGGCTACATCTTTGAAAGTAACACGCGGCTGATCTGATGTCCATAGTGCAGCTCTGCTTTTTCCAAATTTAAAAATACCGCCAACACCGCCAGCTCCTCCCTGCATTCTTCTAATCATAAAGAACCAAAACCCAAGTAGTAATATCCAAGGGAGCATGTTTAAAAGATATCCTGTCCAGTCAATTGTTCTTTCTTTAAATGTATATTCTAAACCAGCAGCATCCCACTCATTTGTATTTTCTCTATCAATAAACGGTAATGTTAGCTTAAAATTTGTGATATCATTTAATTCCGTTCCAATAGGTAACTGAATTGANTGCGGAGTCTTAAATTCTCCATGAAATACATCACCCATAATTACAGCTTTCTGGATATCNCCATTGTCTAGATATTTTCTGTACTGGGTGTATTCTATCTCTATCTCTTTTTTTCCAGCGTCTGTAAGGAGACCTGAAATATAAATTGCGCTGAAGATAATGATTAACCAGATAAAGCTAGTTTTCCCTGCTCTTTGCCAATCAAAATTATCATTTNGTTTATTTTGAGTTGGCTTACCTTTCTCTTTTTGTTGTTTTTTATTATTTGACATATCTCTTTTTAATTAATCAATTTTATTTTATANAATACAGACCGTCCAAGTGTCTTAATTTTTGTTCGTAATCTAACCCNTATCCTACAACATATTCTTGGGGAATTTCAAACCCTATATAATCTATTTCAAAATCAATNTCTGCCNCACTTGGCTTGAATAATAGTGTTGCAATTGCAATAGATTTTGGTGATGATCCGAACAACCTCTTACGTAGGAATTTGATTGTGAGGCCTGTATCTANTATATCCTCNACAAGAATTATATCTCTATCCTTTACATCAGCTGAGATATCTTTTAATAATTGGATTGAACCAGAGGATTTTTGACCTGAGTAACTACGAACTTTAATAAAATCCATTTCGCATTCAATTGATATAGATCTTAAGAGGTCTGCCATAAAAATAAAACTACCATTTAAGACACCAATAAAAATGGGTTCTTTTTTATCATANTTTTTTGATATTAAAGTACCCAACACTTTTACCCTTTCNCTTATCTGGGATGCGGAGTAAAGCAANTTCAAATTATCAGTGATGTNTCTCATTAGTAAATGGAATCTCTTTTGAGGANGGCAGTATGCATAGTATCTTTTGTCAGCTTAACTGAATCAGAGATTCTTTTTCCACAAACCCAAATAATCTTCCCATCTGCAGTCANTACACATTGTGATTCTTTTGATATTAGGTCTACTTTTTCATTAATAAGAAAATCACTGATTTTTTGATGTCCTTTCATGCCCAATGGTTGAAATGAATCTCCTTTTTTCCATGTGCGAAGTTTGAGTTTCTTATTCTTCAACTTTGACCAATCGACGGACTCAGCATTTTTTAAATGTTTTTCATTAATGTTATTAACTACTAATTCATACTTATAGTCCCCGTAAAATACAGGATTATTTGGATTAAGATTAACTGAGTCAATAACATTTTTTTTAGGCTTTCTGTTTAAAATGAGGTTTCCTCTATCATGAAGGATCCTCCATCCATTGTGCAAAGTATGTAACCCTCCAGTAGTTTTATTTCTGATAAATTGATCTAACATTTGTATTTGATGTTTTGACCAGAGAACATTTTGATAATCAGTCAATAATTGAATTAATCTGACTATTACCATTTTTGGTGACTTAGAAATAATTTTCGAGTGAATAATTATATTATTTTTTTCCTCAACTACCCTAGGCTTGAGATGGGTATTAATCATGAAATCAAGGGCAATTTTCCATTCACTGAAATGTTCAATAGAAACTCTTATACCTGGGATAATGCTTGGCGCTTTATCTTCCCATTGTTTTATTATTTTGTGACGTAGGAAGTTTCTTGGAATAGTTGTATCCATATTTGAGGGGTCCTCACGATATTCATATCCAATCCTCTTTGAAAATTTGATTATCTCGTTTTTTGAAAAATCTAACATAGGACGTAATATTTTATCGCGCTCCTTAGCAATCCCTCCTAGTCCAGCTACGCCAGTTTGACGCTCTAGGTTAATTAATAAGGTTTCAACTTGGTCATTCGCATGATGGGCTGTCATTATCCATTTACTTTTAGTCTTATTTAAAATACTATTGAAAAATGAATAACGTTCTAACCTTCCCCACTCTTCAATACTAAGTTTTTTATCACGTTTCTTTGGATCTAATGTTTTTGAAAAGAATGGAAAATTTAAATCAGCACTTAATTTTCTAACAAAAATTTGATCGATTGTGCTATCTTTTCTTAGCTGATGGTCCACATGAGCAACAACAATATTAAAATCATCAATGACACTTAGAAGTATCATTAAGGTAACTGAATCAAGACCACCTGATACTGCTACTACCAGCTTATCTCCTTTAGATAAAGAATTAAACTGGATTAATTTATCTTGAAAATCATTAAAAAAGGGGTCTCTTTGAATCGATAGTTTTTTCAATTTTTGTGGTTATTCTGGTTTAGAGAAATTTAGGCGAGTATATAGCTTAAAAAAAAATAGGAATTCTAAGAAAAATTCCACAGTCAGTATGAGTTTCAAATATATACTTAAGATTACTGTCTGCTGTTTTTTGATTATATAATATTAAAAAATAAATGTGATAAACATTGGATTTTATCTTCATAAGAGTGAGGATAAAGCATCCACTCTGCTGCAGCGATAGAACTAAAAATTGAATTTCCATCCTGTGGAGTAAAACAAAATCCAGATATCTCATGATCATTGCGTATATGCAATGATTGCTCTACAACTACCGTCTGATTCATTATTCTTCCGTAATGGCCATGGTCTCGTCCGAAAGAAAAAACAGTACTGGTTAAATCCTTATTTGTTACAGCTACATGCTTATTATTATGCAATTTTTCCTTAACATCATTTAGAGATATAGGCTCCTTTACTTTAAGGTTGAACCATAATACGTGCATATACTGACTATTAATTTTCATGGCAGAAGAAAACAGGTTAAGATCCATCCCCAATGTTGAAAAAAGGCCAGCCGCATCTGCTGCATGGTGAGAACCATAGTTTTCATGATTATGTGTACCAACTTGTGGCGATGGAATGAAGCCATCTTTCTGACTNAGATCATTAGCCCTACGNACACACACATATTTCCCNTCCAATAAATTATCAGGATTATTATCTAGTGCTAATGTCTTTGTTATGCATGCCATATTATGGGTATTACANGAAACGACCTGAATAAACTGATCATTTGTATCTAGTGCACTGTCATTAATACCACGAGCATATTTTTTACCAAACCCATCTTCACTCCCTTGAGCTAAAAACCCTCTGACATTATCGGTAAATTTTTCATAATAATTCAATTTGTTTGATTGGCCTATTCCTCTGGGGGTACAATCAATAACAACTGATGCACGTTTAATTGATTCCTCTGCTTCAAAATCTGGATCCATTCCAAGTTTCTTAAATTCGTGCTCCTTGCCTTTNTCTACNGCAAGACGAGCTCCTCTCTTTAAAAGATCGTGNATNTTGGACCTATCATTTTTTAATGCTGAATTTTTGTGGAAAGTAATTTCATCAATTCCCAACTGATNNTCATAATCACATAAGAGGCCTATAAGGGGNTCACCAATTGTACCGGTCCCAATTACATGCACTATTTTTCGTTCCACTATTTTATCTCCTAAAAAATGTAGAGGCTTTTATTCAATTTCATTGAAAATGATGAATTAAAATTAATCAGAATATCAAATCTTATAAGAATTATTATCAGAGAAATTAGAAAACTGCTGATTCCTGCCATTCTCCAAATTCACCCTTCAGAGCATGAACGATTTCACCGAGGGTAACATATTTTTTAGCTGCATCAATAATAGGATACATCAGGTTAGTCTCCTCTTTGCAGGCTTTCCTAATTTTTAAAATTGCATCTTCAACATTTTTATTATTTCTATNCTTTTTTAACTCTGATAGCTTTTTAAGTTGATCTTGTCCAGCTTCCGAACCAATCTCTAATATTGGAATATCTATTTCCTCATTTTCTTTAACAAACTTATTTATNCCAACTACAATTCTTTTTCCTTCATCTACTTTATTTTGGTAGTCAGANGCCGATTTAGCGATTTCCCTCTGGAAAAACCCTTGTTCAATAGCAGGAACNACGCCACCAAGCGCCTCTATTTCTGAAAAATATTCTTCTGCTTTNTGCTCGATATCATCTGTCAATTTTTCAATATACCACGAACCGCCTAGCGGATCAACCACATTTGAAACACCAGTTTCGTAAGCAATCAACTGTTGTGTACGCAATGCTATTTCAGCAGCTTTTTCTGTTGGTAATGCTAATGTTTCATCCATTGAGTTTGTATGTAAACTTTGGGTGCCCCCAAGAACACCTGCTAGCGCTTGGAACCCTGTCCTTGCAATATTATTTTCTGGTTGTTGAGCTGTCAAACTACATCCTGCAGTTTGTGTATGAAAACGTAATTTCCAAGACTTTTGATCTTTAGCACCATATTTAAACCTTAGATGCTTTGCCCATATCCGACGAGCAGCTCTAAATTTTGCTATCTCTTCAAAAAAGTCTAAATGTGAATTAAAAAAGAATGAAAGTCTTGGAGCAAAATCATCAATATTTAATCCAGCNTCTATACCATGTTCTATATAGCAAAACCCATCTGCTAATGTAAAGGCTAATTCTTGAGCAGCTGTTGACCCCGCTTCNCGAATATGATAACCACTTATAGAGATTGTATTATAATTTGGCATGGACCTTGTNCAATATTTTAACATATCTGTAATTATGCGCATTGATGACTTTGGTGGAAATATCCACTCCTTTTGAGCTGTGAATTCTTTTAGGATATCGTTTTGTAGCGTTCCTTTTAGTTGTTCTACTCGCACCCCTTGTTTTTCTGCAGCAGCAATATAAAAGGCCAGTAAAATAATTGCAGGACCATTTATAGTTTGGGATACAGAGATCTCTCCCAGGTTTATTCCTTGGAACAACTTTTCCATTTCAGATAATGAAAAAACACTAACTCCACATTTTCCAACCTCACCNTGAGAAAAAATATGGTCTGGGTCGTAGCCCATTAGTGTTGGCATATCGTAAGCTACAGAAAGACCGGTCTGCCCTTTTTTTAATAGGTTTTTAAATCTCTCATTNGTCTCTTCGGGTGTCCCAAATCCAGCAAATTGGCGCATGGTCCAAAGTCTACCACGATATAAATTAGAATGAATACCCCTTGTAAAAGGGAATTGACCTGGGAATCCTATATTATCAATATAATTATTATCCGGATGCTCTGGGAAATAGCATGGTTCTTGTTTTACACCAGATAGAGTATCAAAATCAGCNTCTCTGGTATTATTGGATTTTATTTCCTCATCCCATAATTCCAGTGATTCATTAAATAAGTCTAATTGATCATCCATTGTTAGNTTTTTTATGATTTAATTAAATTAACCATTAAAATATTTTAATTAATAGAAATGTTTTATTAAAAATTGTGGACTTCCTTTTTATCATCAACCATATCTTGTATAGTTTTTAATAATCCATCGCCATCAAGGCCAAGTATACTCAGTATTTGATCTCTAGATCCATGTTCAACAAATGTATCAGGNAACCCAAGACGTTTTAATNGACCAGAAAAACCAGCCTCTAATAACCAACCAGATACACCATCTCCAAAACCGCCATTTATGATTCCTTCTTCTATAGTAACAATCCTAGAGAATCTTGATCTAATATTTTCAAGACAGGCAATATCCATGGGTTTAATAAATCTGCAATTCACAACCTCAACACTAACGCCAAAATCATTCATCTTTTTTGCTACGTCAAGTGCGGTGTAGACCATAGGNCCAACCGCTAAAATTGCAATATCTGAACCTTGTTTGCATGTTTCCCATGAACCTATGGGTAAAAGCTCCATCTGCCCGGTTTCATCAAATAATACAGCGCTTGCTTTAGGATATCGTATTGAGAATGGCTTATCTTTAATGTTCAATGCAGTATAAAGCAAATGCCTGAACTCATTACCATTTTTAGGTGCAGTTACAATCATATCTTGCACACAACGTAAATAGGCTATATCTAGGGAGCCATGATGGGTGGGGCCATCCTCTCCTGCTATACCAGAACGATCCATGCAAAAGATNACCGGAAGGTGCTGAATAGCACAATCGTGAATAATATGATCATATGCTCTTTGAAGAAATGTAGAATATATTGCAGCAATAGGACGAACTCCTTGAGCAGCTAGACCGGAGGCAAAAGTGACTCCATGCCCCTCAGCAATACCTACATCATAATACCTACCTGGGAATTCCTTAGAGTATGGTACAAGGCCTGTTCCTTCACGCATTGCAGCTGTAATACATACTGTATCATTTCTATTTCTTGCTATTTCACAAGATAATTTTCCAAAAACATCTTGAAAGCTAGNTACTGGTGTTTCTTTTATTACTTTACTTTTAATCTTTNCAGGAGCGGCTGCCTTACCATTAGGTTTTACCGCATGGAATTTTATAGCATCTTCATGGTATTCACGATTTTTCATATTTAAAGAGACCATCCCTTTACCTTTTTTGGTCAAAATATGTAATAGCACAGGGTTCTGTATGTCTTTAATATTTTCCAATGTGNTAATAACCATATNAAGATCATGTCCATCTATTGGACCGAAATAGCGAAAACCCAATTCGTCAAATAAAATCCCTGGAACTATCAANCCTTTGAGACTCTCTTCAACTTTTTTAATAAGTGTTCTGGTTTGACTTTTTGCTATTGGCAATCTTCCAGTTAAATCCCAAAATTCATTCCGAACCCTATTNTAAAGNGGNTTNGATATCAATCTAGTGAAGTANGATGAAAGNGCGCCAACATTTGGNCTGATNGACATNTCATTATCATTTAGTATGACGAGAAACTGTTTTCCTAAATGGCCTGCATTATTTATTCCTTCAAAAGCTAACCCACCAGTCATAGATCCATCCCCAATAATAGATGCAACTCTATAATCTTCATTCAGTTGGCGTCTTGCTTCCGCAATGCCAAGTCCCGCAGAAATGGAGGTGGAAGCATGACCTGCGCCAATGACATCATAATCACTCTCTGAACGCTTTAAAAATCCACTTAGACCTTTGAATTGTCGTATTGTAGAAAATTTTTTGAATCTACCTGTAAGTAATTTATGTGCGTAGCCTTGATGCCCTACATCCCATACCAATTTATCTTTAGGAGTATTAAATACATAGTGTAGAGCGACTGTTAATTCAATTACTCCTAAGGTTGGAGCTAAGTGTCCACCAATCTCTGTAATTGTTTCTATCGTATGAGACCTTAATTCACCACAAAGCTCTTGAAGCTCTTTACTAGAGAAATCCCGAATGTCTTCTGGACTATTAATATTTGGTAAATATTTAAGCGACATAAGAGTGTTTTATTTTTTTAAAATAGTATTGACTTTCTTTATCAAAGAGAATTTGATGGAAAATTTCTAGTCCATCCAATTCTGGATGGAAAGATAATCCTAGATGGTGGCCTTCTAAAATAGCTATTGGTGAATTATTACATTTGCCTATTACTTTTATATTATTACCTATTTTTGTTATTTTGGGAGCCCTTATCAGAGTCGTAGGCAATTTAATTGTATCACTATCACTAAAATTATATTTTACTATATTTTTAGATGATTCAATTTGCCTACCATATGCATTTCTTTCTACAACAATATCCAGAAGGCCAAGTGGGTTAATTCTACTATCATTAACAGTTTTTGCCATCATTATCAAACCAGCGCAAGTTCCCATAACAGGATTCTCCTTCCCAAAGTTAACAAGCGGTTCATACATTTTAAACGTATTAATTAATAAGGATATTGTTGTTGACTCACCACCAGGGATAATTAGCCCATCAATATTATCAAGGTGACCCGGAACTTTTACTGCAGTGGATTCAAGTCCAATCTTATTAAGAGCTTGATGATGAAGGTCAAAATCGCCCTGTAGTTCAAGGACACCGACTTTAATTACCAGCCTCTCTCTTGCAATCTTTCCTTTTTGGGAATATCTGACATATCTAACCCCTTCATTGCTTTTTTTAGGCCGGAACTAGCCTTTGCAACACTTTTAGGATCTTTATAATGCGTTGTAGCCTCCACTACCGCTTTTGCGCGAGCAGCAGGATCATCACTTTTGAAGATACCCGATCCTACAAAAACTGATTCTGCTCCCAGTTGCATCATTAACGATGCGTCAGCGGGTGTTGCTATACCACCAGCTGCGAAGTTTGGAACTGGCAGCTTCCCTAATTTTGCAACCTGCTGTACTAAAGAAAGAGGGGCTCCAATGTTTTTTGCTTCTGCAACAAGCTCTTCTTCATCGAGCCGCGTGACTCGTTTAATCTCAGTCATAACTGTTCTCATATGCCTAACGGCTTCTACAATATTTCCACTTCCCGCTTCACCTTTAGTTCTAATCATCGCGGCACCTTCAGCTATGCGACGAAGTGCCTCGCCAAGGTTTCTACAACCACAGACAAAGGGTACTTTATAATCATGTTTCCAAATATGATTATGCTCATCTGCTGGCGTCAGAACCTCACTCTCATCAATAAAGTCTATTTCAAGNGTNTCTAAAACTTGAGCTTCAGCAAAATGGCCTATTCTACATTTAGCCATNACAGGTATTGANACAGTNTCTTGTATCCCCNTGATCATTTCAGGATCACTCATACGNGATATTCCACCATCTTTCCTGATATCTGCAGGTATTCTTTCTANTGCCATAACAGCNCAAGCNCCTGNATCTTCAGCTATTTTTGCTTGCTCAGGTCCTGTAACATCCATTATCACTCCACCNTTNAGCATTTCTGCTANACCTACCTTAACTTCAAATGTTCCTTTACTCATAGACTAATTCCTTTGTTTTTACATCACCAATCATTTTTATTTTACTAACTACTTCATTAATTGTTTCATCAGGAGTAGATGCACCAGCTGATATTCCAACANTCTCACAATTTTTGAACCANGACNCATCTAATTCATCAGATGATGTGACTTGATANGATNTTTNATTACGTTCCAAAGATAACTGAGTTAATCTTTTAGAGTTTGCACTGGTANAAGATCCNATAATNATCATCACGNTACATTTTTCAGCTANTTCTTTTATNTGCTCATGNTTTCTCCTNGTNGGGAAACAAATTGTATTTACAAATCTNANATCAAAAACCTTCTCCATAAGNACGTTCATNATNTCTTGGACATTTTCAATCATCTGAGTAGATTGACTGACCACGCCTGCTCTNTTCATTTTACGAAGCTTTTTGGCTTCTTCAACATTTGCAATCACAATNGAACGNTNTACTTGTGCAGCTATAGCAGACNACCTCATCATGACCATGNTCNCCAATNATAATNGTCTTTCTACCNTCCTGATCTAATTTTTTTATTTCATGGTGAATCTCTGTTACTANTGGACATGTTNCATCAATCANNTTCAGNTTTTTTTCTGANGCCTTATCCCAAAGCTCAGGCGATGTTCCATGGGCACGAAATAAGAGAGGCTTGTCTTTGGGAACATCATCAATGGAGTTAACTACTTTAGCGCCTGCATTTGAAAGGTCTTCAATTACTCTTTCATTATGAACAATAGTGCCTAGCATGTAGACTTCTCCATGTGTNTTAGCTGAATCATANGCNAGATNNACTGCATCNCGGACCCCNAAACAATATCCNGCATCTTTAGCNACATAGATNTTCATTNNGCANCACCNNTTATCTGAGTTTTAAGAGNCTTTTTGGCAATATGAACTGTTTCTTCTACAANATCGCCAAGCTTTCCGNTAACTAGGGCTCCCGCAGCAAAAGCATGACCACCACCACCTAGTGTTTTAGCGATATCATTAACNATATACTTACCCTTGGAGCGAAAATTGATTCTACAANNNGANGTATCCTGTTCAAATATCATAAGAGCCACCTCAACACCACTAATGCTCCTTACCATATCGGAGAAACCTTCTACGTCTGATTTTTTTCCATTTGCATTGTGCATCATTTCCNNTGTAATNGTAAACCATGCCAANGATCCATCTAGCTCATATTTAAGATCAGATAAAAAATCACCCATTAATTTTATACGAGACCTGGTACTATTCTCATATATACGTTGATAAATAATATGAGTCTCTATTCCAGCATTTAATGACTGAGTTGCAATCTCATGACATTTAGTGTCGGTGTTGCTATAACGAAAACAACCTGTATCTGTCATGACAGCTGTGTATATACCTTCAAGACTATTTTTCACTATAGGTTCATCTCGAGCTACTTTTAAATAGTCATATACCATACAACCAGTTGCAGCAGCAGACAGGTCTACTAGGTTATATGTGAANAAATCATTATTCGTGTGTGGGTGATGGTCNATATTCATGGTATTGAGCCCATGTCTCTCAATAGCATCAACTAGAGTTCTTATTCTGACATAATCACCTACATCAAATATGATCACTAAGTCTACCTTACTTAACCAGNGATCGTGGGCTGACTTATCATAACATTCAAATATGTTATCAACATTTAAATAATCATACTGGAGAGGCAATGGTGAATAATTAATAATACGCNCATCCTTCCCATTTTCAATTAAATGATAATANAGGCCACTCTCNGATCCAAGGCCATCTCCATCGGGGTTTTCATGGGTTGTCAACATTATTGTATTAGCTTGGTCAATAATACCATGAACTGCATTCCAATCAATCGGTATGTTGTTAAAATGCATTCTATTTATTGTACTCCCATGAAATTTCAGACACACCTTTATCNAAAGCTACTANTCTGGAAAGGTTAAACAATAGGTCTGATAACCTATTCAAATATTTTTTATGAAGATCAGGAACNTATTCTTGTTCACTCAAATATATAATATTTCTCTCAGTCTCTCTGCATTCTGCTCTTGATATATGTAATCTAGATGCAAGTTCAGTTCCTCCTGGAAGAATAAATTCATCTAGCGGCGGTAATTGTTTATTATGCATATCAATTTGTTCATCCAGCCANTCNAATCTTGAATNATTCAATAAATTCATTTCAACATCGGGAATGGCAAGCTCTGCTCCAATATTGAAAAGGTCTTGCTGTATTTCTTGGAGCGATTTATCAATATTTTCTTTGGCATTNACCCTTGTCCAACCGATAAATGAGTTAAGGGTGTCTACTGAGCCCATTGCATGTATTCTTGGGCTATTTTTTGAAACACGCTCTCCATTGGCTAAACCAGTTTGNCCCATATCGCCTGTTTTTGTTGTTACTTTGGTGATNCTCATAAAAAGAAAATATAAGTTACAATGATAAATAAGGGAATGAGAATTGGAACGGACCATTTAAANAAGAANCCAAAAAAACTTGGCATTTCAATTCCTGATGATTCGGATATGGACTTAACCATAAAGTTTGGTGCATTACCNATATACGTATTTGCACCCATGAAAACTGCTCCAACTGAGATAGCTAGTAATGTATTNTACATATCACCCATTAACATCTCTGGACCTCCATCTAAACCACCTCCCGCAGTATTAAAAAATACAAGGTAGGTAGGAGCATTATCCAGAAAACTCGATAGAATGCCCGTAAGCCAAAAATACATGTAGTTGATTGGTTCACCGGTATCAGATGAGACTGATGAAACCACATACGCTAAAGCTCCTTTTGTGCCTGCTTTAAGAATTGCAATCGCTGGAATAATCGTGACAAAAATACCCGCAAAAAGCTTTCCAACTTCAATGATTGGGAACCATGTATATTCATTTGCTTTTCTAATTGATTGTGGTGTTAANGTCCAACTTGCATAGGTAAGNGATAGTANCAAAATATCACGAACAATNTTCTGTAATTCTAAGTGAACATGGTATACTTCAAAATGGATATGAGGTTTCCAAAAACCTGATAAAAGCACTCCACCTATTACACCAGCTAAGAGTAATAAATTAAAAGAACCTTCTAGGCTTAATTTTTCAGGATTATTATCTGGTTCTGGTTTTACTTCTTTTCTGTANTAATATGAATCAATAACAAAAAATATCGATAAAAGACATACAACCATAAAAGCCATAGGAATAAACATAGCTTTTGTTGTCCAGAAAAAGTCAACACCCTTAAGAAAACCAAGAAAAAGTGGCGGGTCACCNAGAGGGGTTAGAGATCCACCAATATTCGCTACAAGAAATATGAAGAATACCATTATATGGACCTTATTTTTCCTGAATTGATTTGCTCTTATTAGGGGACGAATCAGTAACATAGCTGCACCTGTAGTACCCATCCAACTAGCTAAGGCTGTACCAATGAATATGATTGCAGTATTCAGAATAGGTGTCCCCACTAGAGCCCCTTTCAATTGAACCCCACCAGATATTGTNAATAAAGCTAATAGAAGAACAATAAATGGAACATATTCTAATAGCCCAACATGAAGGAGCTCATATATTGNAACTCCTATACCTTTGCTTAGAATGAAAGGAATTATTAAGGAGACAGCCCAGAAAAGGGAGACCTTACCAAAGTTTTCATGCCAATAATGAGGCGCAACTAGAGGGAATATTGCAATAGACAACAAGATTCCTACAAAAGGTACGACCCAAATGACCCCTAAACTTTCACCGTTTAAATGTGGTGCAGAACCATGGCCAACATCAGCCGCTAACCCAAGAACGGGTAACAAAAATAGTATTAGTCGAATAACGTTAAAGTAATTCATATTTAAACAAAAGTTAGTTAGAAAATTACGTTCGTTATCCTGAAAAATGGAAACATACTAGAAATATAATCAAATGAAATTTGTTACTAAAAATAACTAATTTTGGACCATGGAAATCATAATAGGAATAGTTGTTTTATGTATTGCTATAGCAGCGATGTCAATTGGAGTTATATTTAATAGAAGACCGCTCTCTGGTTCCTGCGGAGGTTTTGATCCAAATGGTGTCTGTAAAATTTGTGGAGGGAATAAAGATAAGTGTGATAATTCCAATTTAGACTCAGCTACTGTTTAAGATCATAGATAGGCTCCCTCATCATGGCTCCTGCCGAAAGTCCCATAGAACGTGTCCCATCTTTATTTAGAATAATCCAAATGGCCTCAACCCCATCCTCTTTATTTATAATTTCAAGACCTTCTTTATAATCCATAGCCATTAGAGCGGTTGCCCATCCATCAGCAGTCATACTTGACCTGGTTATAACAGTTACAGATAAAATATTTGTCTGAATTGGATACCCTGTTCTGGGATTGATGGTATGCCCCAGAATATCACCATCTATATTAACTATATTTCGATAGTTACCTGATGTAGCCACACTATTGTTATCTAGGTCAACAATTGCAGCAATTTGCTTATCTGACTTTTCTCCTCCATAAGGATTCTCAATACCTATTGACCAATAATTGTTTTGAGAGTTTCTGCCTGAAGACCTTACCTCCCCACCTATCTCAACAAAAATATTATCAAAGCCTTTATCCTGAATATATTTGAATACTTGATCCACTGCATATCCTTTAGCTATTGCATTAAGGTCTATCTTAACCAATGGATGGTTTTTTTTAATTGTATTATTGAGAATCTTAATTTTACCATATCCTGTACTACTCAAAACTCTATCAACCTCACTGATACTAGGCATAGCTTTCTTGGGACTAGGTCCAAAACCCCATAAGCTCATAAGATCATAAACTGTGACATCAAATAAACCCTGAGTTTTTTTTGAAATTAAGATTGCAGTATCAATAACAGTTATTATAGGATATGACACTGGATAAGGTTTTATTGATTGCCATTGATTAAACATTGAAATTTCACTTTTAGGATCCCAAGTTGACATTTGCTTATTGATCTGATAGAGAACTGAGTCAATTCCATTTTCTAGTGGTTGAATATTAGTCTCATTCATATTTTGGGCTATTTTTATTGAAAAGGTCGTCCCCATTGATTCACCAGTGATCTGGGAAATATGCTTTTGTCCATCACAACCATTGAAACACAACAAAAAGCCCAACATAAGTTGGGCTTTAAAAGAGTAATTGTACGTTTTGAGTTTATCCAAAACTATCATAGGCAATCATTTCCTTATCGACGCCTAAACTATCAAGCATACCATCACATGCGTTAATCATCGGTGGTGGACCACACATATAGAATTCTAATTCTGTAGGATCTTCATGGTCTTTTAGATATTCATCATGTAAAACCTGGTGAATAAAACCTGTATGCCCAGACCAATTATCTTCTTCCATTGGCTCTGATAGCGCAACCTTATATGTGAAATTTGGAAACTGTTCTTCAATTTGTTTAAAATGTTCATCATAAAACATTTCACGAACAGATCTAGCGCCATACCAGAATGAAACCTTCCTACCAGACTTTAGGGTATGAAATAGATGAAAAAGATGTGATCTCATTGGTGCCATCCCAGCACCTCCGCCTATATAAACCATCTCTCTATCTGAATCTTTAATAAAAAACTCACCATATGGACCTGAAACTGTAACCTTATCTCCAGGCTTTAGGTTAAAGATATAAGATGAAGCTAAACCAGGTGGCACTTGATCCCATAATGGAGGGGGCGGTGTTGCAATTCTAACATTTAGCATTACTCTATTTCCCTCTGCTGGATGGTTTGCCATGGAATAGGCCCTAAAAACAGATTCATCATTATTCGCTACCAGATCCCAAATTTTATATTTATCCCAATCCGGGTGATATTCTTCTTCAATGGAAAAATCATTAAATCCCAGATTATGGTACTCTGGTATGTCTATCTGAATATATCCACCAGCCTGAAAATCTAAATTCTCACCTTCTGGTAAATTCAAGACCAATTCTTTTATAAAGGTTGCAACATTTTGATTTGATTCAACGGTGCACTCCCATTTCTGAATACTAAAAATCTCGTCTGGAACATGGATTTTCATGTTTTCTTTGATCTTCACCTGACATGCCAGACGCCAATTATCTTTAGCTTGTTTACGATTTATATGACCTGTTTCGGTTGGTAGTATTTCCCCACCACCTTCAAATACTTGGCACTCACACATCGCACAGGTTCCTCCACCTCCACATGCTGAAGGTAAGAAAACTGATTGTCCAGCCAATGCACTGAGAAGCGTAGAACCTGGACGTGTCGTTATACTTTTTTCTGGATTACCATTGATCTCAACAGTTACATCACCTTGGGGTAATAATTGGCCTTCAGCAAAGTTAAGTATCAAAACTAAAATAAGGACCACAACCGTAAAAACAGATATACTTAGGAAGATTTGCTCCATTATAGATCAATCCCTGAAAAGGCCATAAATGCCATGGAAACTAAACCGGTCAATAACATTGTTATCCCTACACCTCTTAGTTCGGCGGGGACATTTGAATATCTTATTCTATGCCTTATTGCTGCCATTGAGGCGATTGCGAGGAAAAACCCAATTCCAGAACCAAAACCATAAACTGTGGACTCAATTAAATTGTACTCTCTCTCGACCAAGAACATTGAGCCACCCAGGATAGCACAGTTTACTGCGATTAGAGGCAGAAATATCCCAAGACTAATATATAGTGTTGGGGAAAATCGATCTAAGGTCATCTCAACAAGTTGTACCATAGCTGCTATTACCGCAATAAAAATGATGCTGTTAAGAAAACTAAGATCAATCGTATTATTTCCATCAATTCCATAATCAGAATTTAACCATACCAATGCACCCTCTTTCAAAAGGAAATTGTGAATTATCCAATTTGTTGGTGCAGTTATGCTAAGAACAAAAATTACAGCAAACCCAAGACCTATAGATGTATCTACTTTCTTTGAAATTGCTAAAAAGGAGCACATTCCTAAAAAGTAAGCCAGGAGTATATTCTCGATAAAAATGGCTTTGGTTAATATGCTAATATAATGTTCCAAAAAATCAATCCTCTTTAATTCCACTTGCAATACGATGTAGCCAAACAATTAAACCTAAAATTATAAAAGCGCCAGGAGATAAAACCATCAAACCCATGTTTTGGTATCCCATTTCATACAATGAATTGGGAATAACCTGATAACCATATATAGATCCATTGCCTAGTAATTCTCTGAAGAAGGCTACTGAAATGAGTATGCCTCCATATCCTAAACCATTTCCTAAACCATCCAAAAAAGATTTTCCAGGTGAATTCTGCATTGCAAAGGCTTCTGCTCTTCCCATAACTATACAATTTGTAATAATTAGAGCTACGAAAACTGAAAGTTGTTTACTTATATCATACATGTAAGCCTGTAGGACTTGATCGGTTAATATTACCAGGCTCGCAATCACTGATAATTGGACTATTATCCTCACCTTACCAGGAATCATTGTTCTCAGAATGGAAATCACTGTGTTCGATATTGAGAGCACTGAGACAACTGCTAATGTCATCACCACAGCAGTATTCAATTGTACTGTCACTGCAAGTGCTGAGCATATGCCAAGTACTTGTAAACTTATGGGATTATTGGCCATAAGCGGATCTGTAAGAGCTTCTTTTGATTTTTTATCAAGCAGTGCCATTAACTGTTAGCATTCCTTATTTTCTTAAAAAATGGTTCATATTTTCTTAAGTCATCAACCAAAAATGTTTCAAGGCCTTTGCTGGTAATGGTAGCACCAGAAATGCCATCGACCTCATAATCGCTGTCCACATCTGCCTTACCTTTAACTACCTTAATACCTACCAAATTACCTTTGTCATCTATAAATCTCTTTCCAACAAAATTATTTTGAAACCACGACTTATCCACTTCACCCCCAAGACCAGGAGTTTCTTTATGAGCATAGAAAGTAATACCTTTTGCAGTCATGCCATCTGGCTCAATTGCAAAATAGCCATAAAGGGTGCTCCATAACCCCTTGCCCGATATAGGTATGGCATAACCATTTATCCCATTTTCAGTTTTATTAATATAGATGGGCATATTATTATAATCATATTCTGGGTCTATTGATTTTATATTTATATCTGTCTTAATACCATCCTTGTCTAATACATATGATTCTATATTACTATTGAAAAGCTCTAAAATTTCATTTGTAGTCCATTTTTCATCATCAGATTCTTTAAATCCGAGAGAGGACAGTATATTTTTTTTACTATCAATTTCTACATTTAGTTTTTGAATTTGATTTAGACTTCCAGCTGCAACAGATAATAATGATGCAAGGATAATCGTAAGCACCGAGGTAAAAATCAAAGTATACTGATTACTGTGCATAACGGACCATCCTCCTTTTGATATTACTTTGAACAACATAATAGTCAATGAGTGGTGCAAACGCATTCATCAAAAGAATAGCCAACATTATTCCTTCGGGATATGCCGGATTAATGCTTCGAATAATGACTGTTAATGCTCCAACCAAAAACCCAAAGATCCATCTTCCAGTATTTGTATGCGATCCAGTGACTGGTTCAGTTGCCATAAAAACAGTTCCAAACAAAAAGCTGCCCATAACTAGATGATAGTGAGGTGGAATTGTAAGCATTGCATTTGTCGAATATGGGGCAAGAATATTTGTGATAAATGCCATCGATAAAAGACCTAGAACTGAACCTACCATTACTCTCCAACTTGTTATTCCAATAGTCACTAGAAAAATAGCACCAATCAATACCAACCATTTATTTGTCTCTCCAATAGACCCTGGTATCCACCCCATGAACATATTCATCCAAGAATAATCAAAAACCAGATCTGAACTAGCTTTGTTGAGTAGTTCTATTGCATTGGCATTTGTCTTGCCAGCAGGAATGCTCAGGGCAGTTGGACCGGAATACCCATCAGGAGCGAGCGCCCAGACCTTATCCCCAGAAATATCAATCGGATATGTGAAATATAGAAATGCTCTGGCCATCAGTGCTGGATTAAAGACATTCATACCAACTCCACCAAAAATTTCTTTACCAATAACAATTCCAAATGATGTAGCGACTGCTACCTGCCATAATGGAATGGAAGGAGGCAAAGTCAGAGGGATGAGTGCACATGTCACTAAAAAGCCCTCGGAAATAGGATGTTTTCTAACTACACCAAATAACAACTCCCAAAAGGCACCAGACGCAAAGGTAACTGCAATAATAGGAATGATTGTTACTAAACCAGTAAAAAGGTTTTCTGACCAAGATGTATCTAGACCAAAGGTCAGCGACTTTTGATACCCAATGTTAATTGCACCAAATATGTAACACGGTATCAGTGATAATACAACCAAAATCATTACACGCTTAATATCAATACTGTCCCGTATATGTGGTCCTGATTTTGTACGCTCATCTNTACTAAAAAGAATNGTGTCTGTTGCTTCAAAAATTGGGTAAAGTNTTTCTAGGCTACCTCCTTCTTTAAAAGTCGGAGCAACTTTATCTAATAAATTTCTGATTAATTGCACAGCTACCCTTCCTTCTCCATCANATCGAGTCCATCACGCACAACACCCCCTACATCGATCTTGCTAGGACAAGCAAAGGAACATAGTGCAAAATCTTCATCATCNCACTCCCAAATACCAAGTTTTTCCATTTCCTCAA
The DNA here is from genome assembly GCA_002167345.2 of bacterium TMED46. Lineage (GTDB taxonomy): Bacteria > Fidelibacterota > Marinisomatia > Marinisomatales > UBA1611 > CACEUX01. The sequence goes on from NHCZ02000020.1 coordinate 67,965, forward strand.
TATCTTGAGCTAAGATAGCGCGATATAGAGGGTTTGGATATATATCCATTGGCAATACATCTTCCCAAGCATTTAATGGAACCATAGCTCGTAATTCACCATTCTGAGATGAGGTGAAATTAAATGCTTTGTTTCCAAATGATAAAAAAGCCTTAGTTAGACTGTATTTTGTTCNACTACTTCCAGGAGATAGCATACCCAAGAATGGCCTTTTTACGTCATCGTTTATTATGCTAACTGATGAATCATAAAAACCCAAAAAATCTGTATTTTCAACNGTCTTTCCAGTTAATACATCCCCAGAAATCAAGCGGGCAGGTNCCTTTAAATTTTGTTCCTCAATGAGAAGGCCAATATTTACACCCGTAATAGTCTTTACTGTATGAGGGTTTGTTGCACCTGAACCACCTATAGAGACTATTACTGCAGGATCATAAGACCCGGTTTTAAATAACCTGCCTAAAGTTATTACNTGTTGGGCATTCACAGACCATATAACTTCGCCTGGGTTTAATGGTTTTGTATGATGTATCTGAATACCAACATTACCAGAAGGATGGGGTCCAGATATTGTTTGTACTGAAACATTTTCAAACTNTATTGGGCTACGTAAAGTTAGAAAAACAGTTCCTTNCGTTAACTTATTTAATAGGNTAAGACCAGTNTGGAAAGCATCCCTTTCNTGCTCAATTAAATTTTGAAGGTCAACAGACAACGGAGATGAGTTATGNCCTGAAATAAAGATATCCCTTGGAGNATCTTTCGGGTCTGCAACTTTATTGAAAGGCCTCTGCCGGATNAGAGTAAATAAATTAGCNTNTAAAATTATATCTAATANTTTATTTCGGTCTANAGATTCGAGGTTTAGNTNAGTAAGGTCTGGAAAAGAAATTTTTTCANTATCTTTNATTGCAATCTCTATTTTCTCGACCACTCTCCTNGCACCAAATTGGANAGTACTAATTTGACCACTAGCTGGAGATGCCCATTTAACTTCCGGTTTGGTCTTATCGAAAAACAATGGNGATCCTANATTTACAATATCCCCTTCTTTTACTAATAATTTTGGCTTCACATNCCTAAAATNNTTTGGAAGGATNGATACGCTTTTAGGANNNGGAGCNGGAATTATCTCTTGGCTTGGCACGCCAGATAATTTTATATCGTGACCCTTATTTATGGAAATATGATTCAATTTAATTATTTAAATAGTTTGAATAAAAAATACTAAAGACTTTTGAATCCATTGTGCTAGAGGTACCCAATATATGCCAAGAAGCATTGTTGGAACTGCAGTTACTAANAGCATTCCTGNAAGNACTTTGGGTGGAGANACTAGTGAGTCCTTTCTATCTCCGTCAAAATACATCACTTTTACAACTCTTAGATAATAGTATAAAGAAACAACGCTGTTAATTCCACCAATGACAACAAGCCAGTAGAAAGAGCCACCTCCCTGAATCAGAGAAGCAAAAATATAGAACTTGCCAATAAAACCAGCAGTAGGTGGAAGCCCTGTGAGTGAGACCATAAAAAGTGTCATAGTTATGCCAACTATAGGCATTTCCCATCCAAGCCCCTTATAATCATCAAAGGTTTCCCCATTGGTCTTGTTCTTTATTGTTATCACTACAAAGAATGCTCCAAGATTCATGAAAAGATACATGACCAGATAGACCATTATCGCATATATACTATCGCCAGACATAACTGGCATAGCGAGTAACATATATCCTGCATGCGCTATACTNGAATAAGCAAGCATTCGCTTTATATTGTCTTGTTGAATAGCAACAACATTACCTATGGTCATTGTAAGGACAGCCAGTAAACTTATTAAACTTGCCCAAGGTAAATCTGTTGTGGAAATAGAGCCTAGTCCACTCATCGCACCTCCATCAGCTAATACTTGNTTGAAGAACCGGATCATCATTGCAAATGCTCCAGCCTTTGGTGCAATAGATAAATATGCTGTGATTGTCGTTGGTGACCCCTCATATACATCTGGGGTCCANAAATGAAANGGAACNGCAGAAACCTTATATCCAAAACCAGCTAAAATCATTACAACTGCCATCAAAATTGCTGAATTTGATTCACTTCCACTAGCAGCNAATGTCTGTTGTATTTGGAAGAAGTTTGTACTGCCTGTAAGACCGTAGATATAACTCAGACCAAACAGCATGATACCAGAAGAAAAAGCACCATATACAACATATTTTAACGCAGCCTCATTTGAACGTGTATTCTTTTTTAAATATCCTGCNAAAACGAAGGACATGATTGAAACAATCTCTATTGATACATAGACCATAATAAGGTCAATAGAAGAGACCATCATAAAAAGTCCAAATGTGATGATTCCTAGCAGATAAAAATATTCACCCTTCCTATAGTCCTTTAACTCATTAGAATATAGACTTACCACTGATACAAAAATGGTTGCAAGAATGATAAGCAGTTTAAAAAAGGTCGAAAAAGGGTCTAAGACCACAGCATCTGTAAATANGGTCGTTACTTTGCTACTATCTTGAAACCATATGGCTATAGCTACCAGGGCTAATCCAAAAACTAATACCCATCCAACCTTACCAGACTCTGAGGAATCGATTAATANNTCATAAATAATAGCAAACAAAATAACNAACGTTAGCAGTAATTCTGGATAGAAAAAGGATAGGCTTTGGAGGTTATTCATTACTTAATCGATTACATACTTGCATATGTTGCCATCGAGACCACGTGCTCAATGATAGTGTCCATTGTACTAGAAATTANATCTAGATAGGGAGCTGGATAAATACCTAAGAAAAGAGTTACTACTAGTAATGGTATTACTGTAAATAATTCTAAGCGATTTATCTCAGGAAGATCATTGTATTTCTCATTCAACTCTCCAAAAAATATCCTTTGGAATGCCCATAAGAAATAGGCTGCNTTTAATAGAATCCCGATCGTAGATGCAATCACAATTCCTTTGTAAACTGGAAATGCGCCAATAAAGCACATCGCCTCACTAATAAAACCAGACAGCCCAGGTAGACCTAGTCCTGCAAAAAAGGCTACAGCTGTAACACCAGTATAGACCGGCATCTGACTAGCAAGTCCACCAAAACCTTCAATATCCCGATGATGTGCTCTTTCATATATAACGCCGACGAGTATAAACAGCATTGCAGAAATTGTTCCATGGTTAAACATCTGGAATACTGCTCCACCTAGACCAGCCTGAGCAGCCTTTAAATCAGCGCCATGTGCCTCGCCAGCTGCTACGACTGCTGCCATTCCAATTAAAGAGTAACCCATATGATTTACACTTGAGTAGGCAACCAGTTTTTTTAGATCTTTTTGGGCTAAGGCACANAGACCTCCCCANACAACATTNATGAGNCCAAGAAATGCAAGCGCNTATGAGAACCAGTAAACACCATCTGGCATTAACCCATAATTAANTCTGATAATACCATAGACACCAAGCTTTAGCAAAATACCAGCTAATAAGACGGAAACAGCGGTCGGCGCCTCAACATGAGCAAGGGGTAACCATGTATGAAAAGGAAAAACAGGAACTTTGATAGCGAATCCAATAAATAATAGTANCCATATNACTTTTATCGCACTCATACCCCACCACATTATACTACTAAGAGCTTCAGGAGCTACTCTTGTAAGCTCCAATATATCGAAGGTCTTACCACAGGAGAAATAAAGGCCTAATATGCCAATCAACATCAATACAGAACCAAAAAGAGTATACAGAAAAAACTTTATNGCCGCATATTCTCTTTGAGGGCCGCCCCACATTCCTATCAAGAAATACATAGGCAAAAGCATCACTTCCCAAAATATATAAAAAAGGAAAAAATCAAGTGATAAGAAAACCCCCATTACNCCTGTATTGAGTANAAGNAAAAGTGCAAAATAACCCTTAACTGCCTTTTTAATATTCCAACTTACAAATACACCTATAAAGAAAAGCATCCCTGTAAGGATAACCATNGGCAAGCTTAAACCGTCAACACCAAGATAGTATGAAATATTAAATGAAGGTATCCACTCAGCCCACTCTTTNAACTGCATGGATCCATCTTTTGAATCGAAGTTATTCCACAAGACCAAGGTAAGAAAAAATTGTAACCCTGTCGTCACCGCAGCGGACTGTTTGATCAAAACCTCTTTATCTCGAGGTATGAATGCAATGGCAACCATCCCAATGACGGGAAGCCAAATTAACCAACTGAGAATATAATCCATCTTCTCCTCTACTCACACATTTGTGTTAAAATGATTGAATAACCATTAAAATGATTACCCCTGCTGCTACATACAGCACATAATTTTGAAGTTTTCCAGTCTGAANACTTTTAAACTTCCTACCAATCAAATTTGCGATCTTACCCGTACCATCAACAAGTAACTGATCAATTACATCAAAATCAAACTTTCCTGTAACTTTGCTAGCCCAATTCGTTAATCGACCAAATCCATTGATAAAATATTTATCATAAAGCTCCCAATCCAACCATGACACTTTATCCGCTAATCTCAAGGTAGGTTGATAGAGATATTTATTATAGTTTTCATCAAAATAATATTTATTAAAACTCCACCTGTANAGAAAGCCAGTGCGTTCTGCCAGAGCATTTACAGACAAACCTTTTTTGATGTAAATAAACCAAGAAAGAAAAATACCAATTGCCGCGACTGCAATTGAGATATACATGGCCATATGATGAGCATGATGCGCATGCTCGGCAATTTCAAGTGCGCTNATACTACCTGGNACACTAGAATCAACNGGATGTACTAAACCNCCTNTAANGNNATGGTTATCTAGTTTTGGATTAAACCAACCGTANCTTGCCATTGGGCTTAGGTTATTAGGTAAAGTATACCAAATGTAAACACTTAGGGTTCCTAATAGGACTATTGGGCCTGTCATTTCTTTTGGAGANTCATGAATATCGTCTATTAATTCAGGCATCTTTGGATCACCATGAAAAGTTAAGAACATCATTCTGAACATGTAAAATGCAGTCATCAGAGCCGCGCCAAATCCAAATAACGGCAATAAAAAGTGTTCTGGATGATGTTGTGCAAAAGATAAGGTNCCTGCAAGTATTNCATCTTTTGAAAGAAAGCCTGAAAACAGTGGTACGCCCGCTATTGCCATAGTACTTATCAGCATNGACCAATAAGTGATTGGCATTCTATCTTTAAATCCACCCATGTTATGCATGTCTTGAGGGTCTGTTTCATGGTCATGTTTCTCGTGGAGAGCATGATGCATCGAATGAATAACCGATCCAGACCCGTAAAATAAGTTGGCTTTAAACATAGCATGTGTCAATAAATGAAAAAATGCGGCAGTNTAAACTCCTGTNCCNACNGCTAAAATCATGTAACCCAGCTGGCTAACNGTTGAATATGCTAATACTTTTTTGATATCTGTCTGTGTAATTGCAATAGAGGCCGCAAATAAGGCTGTAAANCCACCCACATAAGCAACTACCAGCAATGCATCTGGAGTAAGAATTGGAAAAATTCTGACAGTTAGATAGACTCCTGCAGCTACCATGGTGGCAGCGTGCATTAGTGCAGAAACAGGGGTAGGCCCTTCCATTGCGTCTGGCAACCATATATGAAGAGGAAACTGTGATGATTTTCCCATGGCACCCATGAATAACCCAACTCCAGCAAGAGTCAATGTTGTACCAGCGATCATTCCAGAGGCAACACCATCGAAAACATCAGTAAATGCAAATGATCCTACAGCACTATAAATGAGCATGATACCTATGAAAAAGCCTATATCACCTACTCTATTTGTAAGAAAAGCTTTTTTACTGGCATCTGCAGCGGAATCTTTCTCAAACCAATGCCCTATTAGTAGATAGGAACTCACTCCTACCAATTCCCAAAACATATACATTGACATAAGATTGTTAGCTAAAACTATACCATTCATCGAGAATGTAAAAAGACCAAGGTAACCAAAATAGCGCGAGTACCTGATATCTCCTTTGAGGTATTCTGTAGAAAAAATATGAGTGCAGGTCGATATAAGCGCAACAACAAGCAACATAATAATAGTGATATTGTCTACGAGGAACCCCAAACTAATGGTAAATGCACCCATATCTAACCAGACAAAAGAAGCTTCATGTTTAAATTCTGGATCATCAATTAGAAGCATTTTTACAAACATTGTGATTGCCAAGATTAATGTGATCGATATTGCTCCTATTGAAACCCAATCGCCTTCGCGCGGTAAGCGTTTTCCAAAGAATATCTGGATTACAAATGCTAAGAGAGGCAGAAATAAGATCAATAATGAATAAATTATGAAACTATTTTCCATTATTCTTTCATTGTAGAAGCTTCATCTACATTAATTGTATTCAAGTTATTATAAATATTAATTACAATTGCTAGTGCCACTGCAGCCTCTGCTGCTGCAAGCACAATAACAATAAGACCAAAAATATGTCCATCAAGGTTCATTCCTCCAAATCTTGAAAAGGCTACAAAATTCAAATTTGCGGAATTTAAGATGAGTTCAACGCCCATTAAGACCGCAATTCCATTACGCCTAGTCATTACGCCAAACACTCCAAGAGAAAAGAGAATCGCAGATATAAAAAGGTAGTTATTAAGCTGATCCATTAACTTGCTTCCCTAGATAAAAGAGCAGCTCCAATTAATGCGCCTAATAAAAGCAATGATATGGCTTCGAATGGCAATATATACTTTGTCATGAGTAAAGTTCCTACTTCTCGGACTGTACTTGAAGGTTCAGCAGATGTGGTCTGGTACCATGGCGTTTTTGTTATGACCATAGAAATCAGTATTAGTAGCCAGAATGAAACAACTCCTCCTACCCCTTGTTGAACATTTGTCTGAGAAAGCCTGATAGATGAGATCCTATTGGTCAGCATAATTCCAAAGATAATAAGAACATTGATACCACCAATATAAACTAAAAGTTGTACCCCCGCTATGAAGTCTGCCCAGAGGTAAATATACAATCCAGCTACACCAAAAAGCGTGAACAGTAAAGCTATTGCAGAGTATAGTAACTGATTATTTAATACAACCATTGCTGCAGACGCAATTGTTAATGCGGCGATGAGCCAGAATAACATTTCAGCCATTTGGGCTAGGCCTCAACTTGACTCTTTTCATTCATTATCTTTTCCATACCTTCTTTGGTTCCTGGCTTTGCAAACCGATAGATCAGATCACTTCGATCTGGTTCAGAGAACTCATAATCTATTGGATGTTTTTTACCATTGGGTCCACCTGTCATGAAAATACATTCCTCAGGGCAGGGATATGTGCATAGGTTACAGTAGCAGCACTCGGTCATATCTATATCAAACCTTGTAACAACAAGTGCTTTTTTTGTGCCATTTGAAGTAATACCTCGGTGATTAATATCCTTTAGATCGTTTCCCCTATCTGGTGATTTTTCCGTTTCAATTTTAATGCAATCAACTGGACAAGCTCTTTCGCATTTAAGACATCCGATACAATCATCCATATCTACATGTAACCGTGACCTTATCACATTATATCTTCCATGTTCAAAACCAATACCCCTCTCTGGACGGGGCCACCTTTCTTCTGGATATTGCAATGTAGCAATTCCTTTCTTCGCTCCAATCAAGTGGGTTAATGTGATATACATTCCTCCAGTAATGGTTGAAACTGCAGTAAAAATATCCGTAAAGTATTTTATCATCTTATGATCCTCTGACTACTATCCATATTGCAACAGCAAAAACATTAAATAGACCTATGGGTATAAAAACCTTCCAACATAAATGCATAAGCTGATCCACTCGTAACCGCGGAACAGTCCATCGAACCCATATCATAACAAAAATTAGAAAGAACGTTTTGCTCATCATCCAAAAAACACCCCATGCAGGAGAGTTAAGGAAGTTGGCAAAGGGGCTTTGCCATCCACCAAGAAATGCGGTGGCAGCTACAGCACTAACTACAAACATGTTTGCGTATTCACTTAGAAAAAAGATAGCATAACGAGTTCCAGAATATTCAGTCACAAAACCTGCCACTAATTCTGATTCTGACTCGGGAAGATCGAAAGGGGTTCTATTTGTTTCCGCTAAAACGCTAATAAAGAAAATAATAAATACAATTGGCATAAATGGATTATCAAAAATTATCCAATTAAATAGTCCACCTGCTTGATACGCAATGATCTCCTGCATGTTGAGAGAGCTCGCTATCATGATAACGACCACTAGGGAGATACCGGCAGGTATTTCATAACTGATGATCTGCGCAGCGGATCTCATACCTCCAAAAAGAGCCCATTTATTATTTGATGACCAACCTGCTAAGATCAATGCTATTACGGCTAAACTCCCTACGCCAATTATATAGAAGATACCAATGTTCATATCAGTAATAATTATTTTTTCTCCAAATGGAACTGCAATGAATGAAGTGAGGGCACCAATAAAAATAAGGAACGGAGCAAGAATAAATAATGGCTTATCCGCACTAGCAGGAATTATATCTTCTTTAATGAATAATTTTATTCCGTCTGCTACAGGTTGCAAAAGTCCCCATTTACCAGCATGGAGTCCAGGACCTTGACCCATGGGGCCAGTTTTATCTTGGATAAATGATGAGACTTTTATCTCAGAGTAAATAACTCCGAATCCATAGACGGTAATGAATCCAAGTAAGCCAGCAACGGGAAGAAGCATAGCTATAATTAGAAAGATGTCATTCCCCGCAAGTTCGGGAAATAATTGGTTCAAAGCATCGAAAATAAAGTCAACTGTCACCTGTCGATTTCTCCTAAAACGATATCAAGACTACCAAGAATAGCAAGCACATCAGAGAGTAACCAACCAGCGCCTATTTCATCAAGTACTGATAAGGCTGTAAAAGCAGGAGACCGCATCTTAACCCTGTAGGGTATAGGACTTCCATCACTTTCAATATAATATCCCAAATCTCCTCTTGGCGTCTCTGTGCGCGCATAGATAGAGCCTTTAGGAGGTCGTAATTTTTTGGGTAAAGATTGATGAACATCACCATCTTTTGGCATACTTGCTAGAGCCTGCCTAATTATTTTCACACTCTCCCTTATTTCAATTATCCTTACGTAAAATCTGTCCCAGCAGTCTCCAACGGTACCCTTTTTGCCTTCACCAATGGGGATATCAAAATCGAATTTATGGTAAATAGAATATGGATCGTTTTTTCGTAAGTCCCACTTAACTCCAGAAGCTCTTAGGTTCGGGCCAGTGACCCCATAACTAATTGCCACATCTTTTGGCATCACACCTATATCTGCAGAGCGTTCGACTAGAATCTTGTTATGAGCAAGAATATTTTCNAATTCATCTACCTTAGGCTCAAAATAATCAAGAAATTCAAAAGTGGANTCAACAAAGCCTGTTGGGATGTCATGACTTAATCCACCAACCCACATGTAGTTATATAAAAGCCGCGCGCCACATGTTAATTCAAATAGATCTAGTATCCTTTCTCTATCCCTTAAGGCCCACAGAAATGGCGTAAATGCACCAAGGTCTAATCCAAACACACCTGTACANAGTAGATGACTCGCGATNCGTTGTAGTTCTGCCATAACNACTCTTATGTGCTCTACCCTANCATTNACTTTAATATCCATCAATTTTTCCATCGCNACTACATATCCAAAATTCATGGACATCGATGATAAATAATCACAACGATCGGTAAATGGTATTACCTGCTCATAGGTAACATTTTCTGAGTGTTTTTCAAAACATCTNTGTAAATAACCCATGTNNGGNGTTATTTGAGAAACTACTTCACCGTCAGTTCTNACCTGTAANCGTAGGACACCATGTGTGGCAGGGTGCTGAGGCCCAATGTTTAGGACCATTTCTTCGCCGTGTACTACTCCCATCCTTCCTTCATTTTTGGCACTACAATGCCATGATAAGTTTCTTGTACTTGATAATCTTTCCTTAGTGGCCAGCCTTCCCAGTCGTCTGGTAGTAGGATTCTTCTTAAATCTCTATGTCCGGTGTACTCTATACCCAGCATATCATAGGTCTCTCTTTCAAACCAATCAGCAATCCTCCACACCTGCTCAACAGATGGTATTTTAGNATCAGATCTTGNGACAGCTATTCTTATCTCGATNTAGTGGTCTAGTTCCATNGAATGAAGATTATATCTTGATTCGAGTTTGTCNTCTCCTATATCTATTCCCATTTGGCATTGAAGTGANTCAAATAAAAGCGAGGGTTCTGACTTGAGCCATACGGCTAGCTCATTCCATTCATCAGGTTTGATCTGAATGTAATCCCNCTCNTCATTTTCAATTANNGAGTTAGGAAATTTATCGTANATCAATTTTTTTATTTTTTGGAANGTATCTTTATCATCATNTTGNGTATTCTCTTCNNGAGGCTCNCCAGATGANACAGGCGAATCNAATATTGGCATCTCNGGNCGTTCCAAAGTCCCTTTTTTAACTTTCATGATCATTGCTTTTGCCTTCCCGCGAACAATCTTATCCNCNCANGCATTGACAGTNTCCATGTCGCCATCAAGGCCTTTATTNACTAGNNAAGATATCATTTCATCTTTCGAAAGGGATTCTGGAGTTTTTGNATCAANCTTTTCATTTNCGGCNGGTTCAGGCTTTGGTGGTCGCTCAATAGTCCCTTTTTTAACTTTCATGATCATTGCTTTTGCCTTTCCGCGAATAATCTTGTCCTCGCAGGCNTTNACAGAGTCCATATCACCATCAAGNCCTTTATTTACCAGTTCNGCTATGAGTTTTTCNTTATCTGNGCTCATGTCATTTTACGNGTTAGTGGACGGTCTTCAAGTATTTGCTCTTCAAGCTTTAAGAGGCCCTCTATTAGNGACTCAGGCCTAGGNGGGCAACCAGGAACATANACGTCAACNGGAATTACAATATCTACACCCTTCAATACATGNTAGCCGTGCTGCCAATATGGTCCACCNCTAGTGGCGCATGAACCCATTGCAACAACATANTTAGGGTCTGCCATTTGCTCATAAAGTTTTTTTACGCGTATNGCCATTTTCATTGTGACAGTACCAGCAACGATCATCACATCTGCTTGCCTAGGGGATGATCTTGGGATAAAACCAATTCTTTTAATATCGTGTCTTGGNGCTGCAGCAGCCATCATTTCAATCGCACAACAGGCGGTACCAAACTGAAAGAACCATGGGCTAGTACTTCTGCTCCANTTAAGTAACTTTTCAAGTTTTTNAACAATTACATTATCTTCTTGAAATTTATTTGTTANTANTCCCATNTATTTATCCTGATCCATTGCAATTTTTGAATATCTACCNGCNCCATATCGTACCCTTCTTTTTACCCAATCTAAATCAGACTTGACCCATACATATGCTAAGCCGACNACTAANATNANAAGGAAAATTCCCATCTCAATTANNGCAAGAAGGCCNAGNTCTTTGAACACAACCGCCCATGGGAATAAGAAAACAACTTCAACATCGAAAATTAGAAATATTAATGCAATGACGTAAAACCGTATGTTGAACTGCAACCATGCAGANCCTTCAACTACTTCTCCACANTCATAGGTCTCTAACTTTTCTTTTGTTTTGTTCGAGGGTGCGACCAGCCAGGCTATGACAAGCGGCACTATCACAAAAATGATAGCTACAATACTCGTAAAAAANACAGTTCCGAAATCTCTATACATATATCCTACTTAAGAAGGGGGTAAACAGCCTCGAAATTTAGTCTGTGATATTTTGCTGAGTCAAATTAAACTTCATTTTAAAATACTTACTNNAAACTTANGTAATTATNGGAAAACACATTNGTTGTAAAATNAAGTTTAGTCTAATTTTTTANATGTCATTTATTAATTCAATCATCACCTCTTCTTTACCACTGCTACCAAAATTGTTTGCAAAGCCATTTGCGAAACCCTATGTTGCTGGAGAAAATAGTGAAGATGCACTTCAGCATGTAAAACAACTTAATGACAAAGGGTTTGATGCTACTCTTGATATNCTNGGGGAGCATGTCATGGATAAAGAACTAGCNCAGCAAATAACATCTCAATACTGTAAGTTATATGAATTAATTGATGAACAGGCTTTAGAATGTACCTTATCAGTTAAACCAACCCATATTGGATTGAACATTTCAGAATCCGAAGCACTTGCTAATATGAGCGAAATTGCTAAGAAGGCACAAGAATTTGGGAATTTTTTGAGAATTGATATGGAGAGCTCAGACTACACAGATCAAACTTTTGAAATATTAAAACACTGCAAAAAATTCTATGATAATATAGGTGTAGCTATTCAGGCATATCTTTTTAGAAGTCAAAATGATATAAATAATTTAAGTAACGACCAATTTAATTCCCGCATTTGTAAGGGTATTTATAGGGAATCAAGTACTATTGCTTATCAAGGTCGTGATGATATTAGGAATAATTTTCTTTTGCTAGCTAAAATGATGGCTAAAAGTGGTTCATTTTGTGGATATGCTACACACGACCAAGTGCTTATTGATAATTTATTAGAATGGATCCAAGATGAGAACATTGCCAAGCATCTTTTCGAATTTCAGGTATTATTCGGTGTTCCAATGGATGGCAGGTTAGAATCTTTACTAGAAAAGGGGTTTAAAGTTCGAGTCTATGTGCCATATGGGCCCGATTGGTTTGATTATTCAGTGCGTCGATTAAAAGAAAATCCAAATATTGCTGGATATATAATATCAAACTTTTTTAAAAATGAATAATCTTGATACAATAAAACATATCCTTCAAATGAAGACAATAGCTGTTGTGGGTTTCAGCCCGAATGAACAAAGGCCTAGTCACTATGTTTCAATCTATTTAAAACAGCATGGGTATCGCATTATTCCTGTGAATCCTGGTCATAAAAAGATTGCAGGTATGAATTGTTATCCTACACTAGAGTCGATTAATGAGCCCATCGATATTGTTGATATTTTCAGGCGAAGCGAATTTGTTCCTTCCATTGTTGATTCAGCATTATTGATAGATGCTAAAGCTATTTGGATGCAAGATTCTGTAATACATAAGGATGCTGCTATTAAAGCAAGGAAAGAAGGTGTTTTTGTTGTGATGGATGATTGCATTTTGAGACAACATAAAATACTCAAAGCAAATAACCCACAATGTTAAAAGAAAAAGTAAAGGAACAATATGAACACGATGGGTTTGCAATAATAAAAAATGTCATAAGTATTGAACTAGCCAAAGAGATCCAGAATCATGTAACCTGGTTAAGTAAAAANTATCCAGATACAAGACCAGAAGCATTCCANCATAANATGCTTATACATGANCCATTNATTCANCATATTTTANATCAAAGNACCATTCTNGATATAGTAGAAGANATCATTGGNCCTAATATTGCTCTTTTTGGAGCACACTATATAGCNAAAAANCCATTTAGTGGTCAGCCAGTTGGNTGGCACCAAGANGGCTCCTATTGGCCACTAGAACCCATGGAGGTGGTNTCGGTCTGGCTTGCNGGGACNCAATCAACCAAAGAAAATGCATGTATGAAAGTCATTCCAGGAACGCAGAATAAANGACTATTAAAACCCTCAGAAATGATAAAATTAGATACAGAAGAATATGTTTTAGACCTTGCTATTCACCCTGATGATATTGACGAAAAATCATCGTTAGATATAGAACTAGCACCAGGAGATATATCTATACACAATCCATTCATAATACATGGTTCAAATGCGAATATTTCCAANGAGTGGCGTATTGGNCTTACTCTNAGGTATATTCCCACCACAACATTTGTTAANCGCGNTGGNTGGNAATGTGCACTATTGCGNGGTCATAAAAAGGAAGATGTAAATAANNTNTATGTAAANAAACCAATATTTGAAGAAAATGAGCATATGCCATTTAAGCAAATANCATGANATANTAGCATTTTTAGATCACATATTCCGAANCTGTATTCTTACTGATNTCCNCTCTTNCCCCAGCCCATTTTTTTTCTCAATGTTTNAAAATAATCAGTATCTTCAAAATCAATCAATTTCACACTGAAGTCTGCTCTAGTGATGTTTACTTTACAAGAAGGATCTAGGTATTCATGCACCTGACCATCTGCAATAAACTGAATTGAATCATCAGAGNTTGGAAAACTTAATGTGATGTTTGAATCTGATGGGACTACCAAGGGACGAGATGTAAGNGTATGAGCCGCGGTGGGTGTGATAATTAGTGAATCTACTTTNGGCGTTACTATTGGTCCACCAGCTGACANTGAATAGGCAGTAGANCCTGTAGGAGTTGATATAATCAGACCATCTGACCTNTAATTACCTACCATATGCCCGTCAACATATATCGTTGCATTAAGCATGCGGTGAGATTGACTATTCGTAACGACAAAATCATTTAAGGCTACTTGTTCAATCTTTTGATTATTTTTTTCTATTNCTGCATTAACAAAAATTCTTTTTTCTAAGACAAAATCACCCTTTGCCACTTTTTCGAGTCGAAAAAAAAGATCTTTGAGCGTGACTTTTGCAAGAAAACCAAGGTCTCCTAAGTGGATACCTAATATTGGTGTATTACGATGTGCCACTGTGCGCGCTAGTGANAGNAATGTNCCATCACCNCCNAAAACAAGCATAAAATCAAGATTTTCAATGTCGCCTTTTGAACTAATCACCTTTGACTTAANCTCAGATCCATTTTCATGGTCTAGNATCCTTTTAGTCAGGTATGGATCTAATTTATTACTNTCAGCCCACGNAATGATNTCGGGTAATGTTTTCCAAAAGGATTCNTTATCGGTGTTACCCCATATNCCAAATGTTTTTGGAGGATTCATTTAATATCCTTGANCTCNAATTTACCATCTGTTTTNTTAACGAGTTCTTGTACTTTCTGTTCAGCATTATTNAATTGAACTTGGCATAATTTTANAAGATCCATTCCTTCTTCAAACCAAACTAAGCTCTGTTCTANGGTTGCATCTCCTGATTCCATTTTATTAACCAAGTTCTCTAATCGTTNTAGAGATTCTTCAAAACTAATTTCATTTTTCTTTTTTGACATAATTAAAATTAAATGGTTTTATTAAGTATTAATATCAGATGTTTTCTTTGCACTGAGGCTACCTCTCGCCGTTTTTAAGGCAAATTCTTCCCCTACAGATATTTGATCTGCTTTACGAATTATGTTTCCTGACTGATCAAAAGGTATCGCATACCCTCTTTCAAGAACATGTTTTGGACCTAGATTTATTAATTGCTTAGATAGGGATTCGGTATGCTTACTGTATTTTTCACATTTAATGTCTATCGCCAATATAAAACGTTTATATAGTTGAGATAACTTTTCTGATTGTCTTTCTATTTTTGTTACAGGCTGCTGATTGGCTAACCTCTTATCGACCTGATCTTTTATTTGCCATTTTTTCTCTAATTGATTCTTCATTGAGCGAATTAATCTAGACTGGGTTTCGGATATTGATAGTAGTATGTCATCAAGTAAGGGTGCAGCAAGTTCTGCTGCTGCAGAAGGTGTCGGTGCACGCAAATCGGACACAAAATCAGCTATTGTAAAATCTGTTTCATGTCCGATACCTGAAATTATTGGGATAGAAGATGAGAAAATAGAACGCGCTACCTTCTCTTCATTAAAAGACCATAGATCTTCAATGGAACCACCACCTCTTGCTAGAATTAATACATCTACACCACCATATTCATTAAACGTGTTAATAGCTTGCACTATTTCATCTGTCGCACTATCTCCCTGGACCCTTACAGATAAAATTAGGACATTGATATTGGGGGCCCTTCTAGAAAGTACATTAAGAATATCTTGGCAAGCAGAACTGGATCCTGAAGTTATGATTCCTATATAGTTAGGGTATGGTGGAATTTCTTCTTTATGTTTTTCAAGAAAAAGTCCTTCCTCATTCAGAGATTTCTTAAGATGCTCAAATGACCTATATAGTTCACCTAATCCTAATGGCTCCATTATGGAAACCTTAAGTTGAACCTGTCCACGTTTTTCATAAACAGTCACTAAACCAAACAGACGGACTTCCATACCATCATTGGGTTTAAACTTTAGGTAGGAGTTGTTAATTCGAAACATAGCACATCGTATTTCACTCCCTGTGTCTTTTAAAGTAAAATACATATGCCCTGAGGAGGGATGATGATGAAAGTTAGAGATCTCACCCTTTACCCAAACATCAGTAAACCGATGCTCAAGCAACTCTCTTATACGAATATTTAAATTAGAGACTGTGAAACAATCTTGGAACTCAGACATAACTCAAATGTATGACCTAAGGTGATTAGGGCAAAGGGCTAATAGCCCTTTTATTATAAACTATTTATCTTTTTTCTTATGGCGATTTGCACGCAAACGTTTTTTGCGTTTATGCGTGTTCATCTTTTTCTTTTTTCTTTTTTTACCGCTTGGCATTTAAAATCCACTTATTTGTTAATTAAATCGTTCACACGTGAACGCATAAGTTTACTAGGTTTAAATGTTGGAACAAACCTTTCTGGTAAATAAACTGGCTCTCCTGTACCCGGGTTACGGGCCTTCTTTGGCATCCTATGTTTTATTCCAAAAGTACCAAAACCCCTTAGCTCAACCCTCTCATTATCTGCCAAGGAGTCAATGATTGTACCCATTATTCCATTCATAACCGTTTCTGTTTCAACCTTTGTTAGCCCAGTTGCTTCCGCCACAAGGTCTACAATTTCTTGTTTTGTCATTACCTTTCCCCCCTTAATGAGCTTGATTAATAGATTTGGGAATTATTTTACCCAAATAACCAATTTTTGGCCTACATGAATTAAATGTGAACCATATTTTAGATTATTCCATCGCCTTATCTTGCTTGCTCTTGTACCAAAATTCTCCGCAATCTGCCCTAACGTATCCCCACGTTTAACTCTGTAAACCCGTTTGGAATATCCGGGAGGCCCTCCATTGTCACCATTGCCCCAAACTCGGCCACCTTTCAAAGGCACATTTAATTTTTGGCCAACGCGAACCTTATTTCTATTTCTAATTTTATTTACTGCTGCTAGATCATGTATAGATACATTATACTTTTTTGAAATAGTCCAAAGACTTTCACCATATCTTACCCTGTGAACTACAAATTGAGGTGCAAAGCGTTCTTCTTCTGGAATCGCGTTCCATGCAGCAATAAATCCTTTTTTACTTTCAACTGGTAATTTCAATTGATAACCGGCCTCTGTTGGCGTGGCTGATTGCCTAAGTTCTGGATTGTACTCCCTTAATACATTTGGTTTCAAACCTGCAACACGTGCAAGAACAGCAATATCCGCACTTTTCTCAAGTTCAATTGTTTCATATCTAAATGGTTTTATATTTTTTGGCACTTTGAAACCATAGGCTTCAGGGGTACGGGCTATAATAGCAGCTGATAGGAAATATGGAATGTAGTTCCTTGTTTCTCTTGGTAGAGAGTGCATCTGCCAGAAATCGTAAGTTTGATGCAGTTTAGAGGCTCTTAAAACCCTTCCTTCACCACAATTNTAAGCAGCCAACGTTAANTACCAATTATCAAATAGAGTATACANGTCCTTTAAATATTTACAGGCAGCATGAGTTGCTTTGACCGGATCCCTTCGTTCATCTCTATACCAATCTCGATNTANACCATATGTTTTACCTGTTGAGTAAATAAATTGCCACATNCCTGATGCTTTCGCTTTACTGTAAGCTTTTGGATTAAGGCCAGACTCTATCATTGCCAGATACATTAACTCNTCAGGCATCTCATGCTCTTTAAGAATTGGCAAGATTANATCTTTGTATTTGACATATCTNTCAAGCCAGATCTGAAACTGTTTTCTTCCNTTTGTTTGAAAATAATTAATGTATTGATCTACCTGCTTAGTCCGAACAAGAGGAATATGCCCATCCCGATCATCAACAACTGTAAACTTTGTTTCACCCATCTCAATTTCTATGGCTTCAGATATATCAGCCCAAACTTTCTCCGCCATTACGGGTGCATTAATATTTTGAACAGTTACCAAGTTATGAGTATAAAGGTCAGTAAAAGTTCTATTGAAACGGCCAAATTCTTCCTTATCCTCAAGGTTCATCTCTCCAATCTGATCTGCTTCTATGAGCAATTCAAAAATCTTACTTAATAAGAATGCTACTTCGAGCGTGTCTTTATTGAAATCAGAAATGATCACCTCAGACATAAGTAATTTCGCGTCCTTTAATATTTCAGGGAATCTATTTCGAGTTTCATCAACGGCATTATTGGAAGTAGTATCGGTTGTTGCTGTTGTAAAAACAGAAGCGCTAGGGAATACGCTTGAAATAGACTTCGCCTCTGAACCAAGCAAGGCNTTGGTTAAGACAAGTAAGAATACAATTGCTCTAAGTATNTTATTCAAAGGGATTTAGTGTAACTCCGCGATNGNATATTAACCTAAAATATNAATTCACACAAGTCATTGTCTATTCATTTTTTGAATAGTTTTTGTTGTGCTATATCCTGGAGTTAATGGGACTATTTTCACTTTTCCGCCCCANTCAGTTACCTCGCTTTTNCCCACAACCTCATCTGGCGAATAATCTCCACCCTTTACTAAAATATCCGGTTTAATAATTTTAATCAAATTTAATGGAGTTTCATCATCAAAAAGATATACCCTTGATACGAGCCCTGTTTTTGTTAAAGCGTCTAATCTAATTGACTCAGGTTGAATGGGCCTGCCTTCACCCTTAAGCATTTTAACTGAAATATCAGAGTTCACCCCCACAATTAATATATCGCCAAACTTTTCAGATGCCTTTAATAAATCAGTATGACCCTTATGTAAAAGATCGAAACATCCATTTGTAAAGACAATACATTTCCCAGAGCCCTTCCATTTAATACAATCTTTGTGAATGGTGGATTTAATATTTTTTCTCATTACTGCAATTTCTCTACCTGACCCCTGACATAGTTAGCTAATTCTCTCCGGGTTTCAACGGAATAACCTCTTGCAGAAATGGGTTTTCCTACACGCAATTCTATTGGGTTATTATTCATAGACCATGATTCAGGCTCAAGCTTCTCAAATGTGCCAACAAATGCTATTGGCACAATAGGCATATTGGTATCAACCGCTAATTGTAACCCTCCGGGCTTAAAAGGAGCCAACAAACCGTTACGAGTACGTGTTCCCTCAGGGAATAGTAGAATAGATCTGGGTATTAGCATTAGTGACTCCTTTGCATTTTGAAGGGATTTAAAAGCACTGTCAGTATTTTTTCTATCTACCCATATATGCCCAGCTGTATCCATTACCCAGCCNAATAAAAAAACNGACCTNANTTCTTTTTTNGCNATAGGAACCAACCAAAAAGGCAGAGCTGCAAATGCTAGNGGGATATCAAATACTGATGTGTGATTACCTGCAAAAATATAATTACTATTTTTATCAAGATTATTTAGGCCTTTTATAGAAAATTTTACCCCAGTGAAAAATAAAATACTTTTTGCCCACAACCTTGCACAGTGTCCTANGGCCCTNCCTTTTTTAGATTCGAAAAATGATATAAAGATACCTGATAGTCCAAATATAAAAGTAAAGATCACCGTAATCAGGAAAGCCCAGGAAGCCCTCAATTATAAAATCTCCTGAATGCCTATAAAATCAGCAACCTTTTGAGGAAACTTTATAGTGCCATCTTCCTGTTGATAAGTCTCAATTAAAGCAACCATTAANCTAGGCGTAGCGACCCCAGAGCCATTTAACGTATGAAGAAATTGTATATGATTATNATANCCTCTATATCTTATGTTACCACGACGAGCTTGAAATGATTCAAAATTGCTACATGAAGACACCTCTAACCATTTACATTCTCCAGGAGCCCAAATCTCTATATCGTAACACTTTGCCGCAGCAAAGCTTAGATCACCAGTGCATAATTCTANCACTCTATANTGNAANCCTAGTTTNTGCAAAATTGATTCAGCTTGTTTAGTNAGNTTTTCCAATTCNNTNTAAGAGNTTTCNGGAGTTNNGAATTTGACNAATTCNACCTTATTNAATTGATGNACNCGCAATAAACCNCTTGTATCTTTTCCATAAGAACCTGATTCTCTTCTAAAACATGGAGANTATGCNACATACTGNATNGGNAGTTCTGATTCATCAATNATTTCGTCACGGTGAATATTAGTAACTGGCACTTCAGCGGTTGGAGCCAGATATAAATTATCTAATTCAGTATGGTACATATCTTCTTCAAACTTTGGCAACTGNCCTGTTGTAACCATTGACATTNTTTTCATNANTACAGGNGGNAANATTTCTTTATANCTATATTCTTTTCGATGGTGTTCCATCATTGAATTAATTAAGGCACGTTCNAGTTGAGCCCCTTGCCCAATGTANAGGGGNAATCCACTTCCAGAAAGNTTTGCCCCTCTTTTNAAATCAAACAANTCTAGGTCTNTACCAATTTCAGTATGTGTTTTTAGTTNGAANTCTATTTCAGGTTTTTTACCCCAAGATCTGATCTCAACATTGCCTGACTCATCTGTTCCTCGAGGGGAGCTATCATGTGGAGGGTTTGGAACCTTGAATAATAGATCATTTAATTGGTTTGAAATCTTTTCTAGGTCATATTCAACTTTCTTTAAATTTTCACCTAATTCTTTCATGGTATTAATTGCAACGGAAGCATCATGACCTGATTTTTTTGCTTGACCAATCGCCTCAGATGCACTGTTCCTTTNAGNTCTCATTTCGCTAGATATTGTTTTTAATTCACGTAATTTTTCATCGAGAGATAAGATGAGCNCCATNTCGCTATNATCCTGCTTNAATGCTAATTTNTNTTGGAAGGACTCTTTATTTTTTCGAAGTTTTTTGATNGATATCATCTACAATTACCTTTAGTTATACAATTAATTTATTTTNAATAATTGTCCATTACAAAAGCTTAAAGAATTTTTAGTTTTNAGTGGGCAGTTGCCCGGGCTAAATATAATTTGGATTAGTTCTATTTCCAGAATAAGTTTAAATATTCATACAAGGAATACTATCGATATAAACTGCGCCCAGTTTAANTAATAAAGGCAAANCATAATAGAACATTCAATCGGGTAATTGTATTTCCTTGTCTCATGTCGAGACCTCGGCAGAATGACCAAAGTAATGAAAATAATTATTAAATTAATTGCACTATTAGTGTATATAAGCGGGTTGTCCAAAACCCAGACACTNGACCTTAATTCATTAAGGCTAGCACAAAAACAAATATCTAAATCAACAGGTACAACGTCANNAATCACGAAAANAGATAGGAGCCAAGATAGATTNATAATTGACAAACCCATTGAACCCAATGAATATTATGTTGGCCCGGGCGACCAATTCAATATTAATATAATTTCAAGTAATGAGACATTTGATCACAGTCTCACAATATCTCCATCAGGCAGNCTACTCATTCCTTCAGTNGGAATTGTAGATTGTANTCAATTAACACTAAAACAATTAATAAATGAAATAAAAAAAGAAATAAGGTCTTGGAATAAGAACGTTAAAATAAATGTAGAATTAGAAGTTATNAGACANTTTAGAGTTTTAGTATCTGGNCAGTTTACAAATGCTGGTTACTTTATTGTCACACCGATGACNAGAGTATCTGATCTNTTTGAGCAAATCATCTCTGACTTTAACCAAAGGAAAAAAGATTCATTTAGCACGCGNGGCAGTGAATCTGGTAATANTGAAACATTTGGAATGAGNTCCAGAATAGCTGTTGATGACTTTTATAAAAGAAAGCTTGGAATAGCTCAAGATATTGAAAAAAGCGATATTGATCTCTTATCNAAAAGGAATATTATTGTTTTAAGAGGTGATAAATCAATCGAGGTCGACCTTGAAAAATTTAAAGTNACTGGTGATGTACTNTACAATCCGTACATACAGCAAAATGATATANTAAAAATACCTTATAAAAATCGTTCTTTTACAGTAAAAGGTGGAATACAAAAACCAGGTGATTATGAGTATAAGGCAAAGGACAGTATAGCTGATGCTCTGTTAATCGCGGGAGGNCTTTNTTCTGATAGTAATATAGATAGTATAAGAATTACTCGGTCTAACTCTGAACGAGATTCCGAATCCTTTTATATTTCAGTCGAACAATCTAAAAATTATGAGCTATTTCCAGAAGACCATATCATGGTTCCTTACTTTGATAATGAGAAGCCACATAATATCGTTGAAATATTAGGAGAAGTAAAATATCCTGGTTCCTATCCAATAATAACTGGGGTAACAACGATAAACGACATTATAATTGAGGCAGGTGGGTTTTTACCAAATGCTGATTCTTCAAAAATATATGTTAATAATAGTACAATAATAAAAATTCCAGACCGTGAACTTGAACGGATATTGTTAAAGGATGGATTGAATAGATCTATTGAAGAAAAAGCTTATGTAAAAGCTCGAATTAGAACAGAAAAAGGTGCACTAGAAATATCTTCAAGANATAATCAAAACANTCACCTTGTAAATGGCGATGATATTATTTTTGTTCCAAGAGATTTCCCCTATGTGGAGGTCATTGGATCGATATTATCACCAGGAAGATATCCATTTTCTATAGGTAATAAAGCAAATGATTACATAGAAATGGCAGGNGGTATTTCAAAGAATGCATCAAGAAAAAAGTTCATAGTTAAATCAACAACNGGACAAAGATTAATACTAAGAAGGAATCAAAAAATAGAAAGTGGAGATATTATTTTTGTTNCAGACAAGTTAGAATATAATAGATGGTATGCTGCTAAAGAGCTCATATCAGCAATAGGTCAGGTTGTAGTACTNTTTGTTTANATTCAAACAATTATCATCAGATCNTAATGAAACTAACACCACACGAAGAAAAAATATTAAATATCATTAAAGGTAATCCTGAAATCATAGATAATCCAGATAAAAGAGCAACTGTTGCAAAAAAGTATGGGTTAACTGAAAAGACATTAAGAAACCGAATTGCAGAACTGAAAAAAAGAGGCCTTGTAAAAGTTCAAAAGGGCGAAATACAAGAGAATAAAAAACCGCTTATAACAGATAATGACGAGATCAATATCAATGTAATCGGTGAAATATTATTGAAAAAGAGAAACTTCGTATCAAAATTTTCTTTAGTTTGTACACTAGCTGGTCTTACTTATTCACTTTTCGCAACAATTTACTTCGAATCAAAGATATCTCTTTACCCAGCAGGTGAATTAAGCCAAACTGGAGGAGTACTCGGTGACTTCCAAGGATTAGCTAAATCATTTGGACTTGGTGGATTGGCAAGTGCACCCACATATAATATTCCTGACATAATTAAAAGTAGAAGATTAAAAAAGGATATTGTTCTTAAAGAGTGGAAAACAAAGGACTATCCTGATGGATCTAATTTAATTGAATATTGGGAATTGGACGAGCCGTCCTTTTTCTCCCCTATGAAGTTAATTAGGCAGTTTTTACCAAGTGGTGGTTTTAAATCAGCAAAAATAGATAAAGAGACCTATGAAGCTATTCTTGAATTAGATGAATTGATATCTGTGAAAGAAGAGATCTCTGGTTTGATATCTGTAACAGTTTTGATGGAGGACCCAAAGTTAGCCTCCGACATTGCAAATTATATTGCAGAATATGTTAAGAATTTTATTTCACTAGAGCAAAAAAGGGAAACCTCGAGGAATAAGACCTTCGTAGAGAAACAAATGGAAGAAGCAAAATCTCAAACTGAGAACTCTGAAGATTCTTTGACAGATTTTAGAAAAGATCATCCATTAAGATTGGATACACCCTCCATAGAGATGATGAGAGAAAGACTTGAAAGTACAGTAGAAGAAAATCGTGCAGTTTATATTACACTTAGACAACAATTTGAGATCGCAAAAATTGATGAAGCAAAAGAAAGGCTTCTAATCAATATCTTAGACACAGCAGAGCCTGCGGTTAAAAAAGCTAAACCAAAACGAACTTTAATTGTTCTCCTATCACTTTTTGGTGGTTTCATATTAGCAATTCCTTTCTCCATTTACCTTGAAAGACGAAAAAGTTAATCAAAAACATAATCTCTTCTTTAGTCAACGCCTTATAAGGAACTCCTTTTATACAGGCTTGGCCTTGGGCTTCGTAGGGATTATTCCATTTGCATTTAATTTTTTAGTAGCTAGATCCTTTGGTAAAGAAATTTTAGGTTCAATTAACATTACACTTAGCTTCTGTCTCATCATCACGATCTTTGTTACTAACTTTTTTGGAAGTGCTGGGAACAAATACCTTGCGGAATACCGTGGTAGCCAGGACTTAGAACATTTTCAATTTGTTTTTAAGATAATGATCGGTATACCTATCATTATCTTATCAATTATTGCTGGGCTACTTTCATGGAACTGGGCCTACATATCCAATAATTTTTCTTTACCATCAAATCTTTTATGGCCTGTGATACTTTATATTTTTTTAAGATCATTTTATATCCTCTTTCGGCGAGCCTTATATGGCATTGATCTGGTCAAAGCTTATGCAGTAAATGAAATAATATCTGATATAATAATGCTCTTTGCAATTGGTTATGTAACTTATAATAACCAATCTTCTCTGCTTATTGAATGCTATATATTATGCTATTCAATTTTCTCCATACTATCAATAAACACACTTTTTAAGAAATATAATTCCATAAAAGCGACCTTAACCAGGAACAACCAATTTGACCCAAAAGATGTAATACAAAAATTTATCAACTATGGCATAGTCAGTATGGTTGGTACTGTGGCAAGTACTGGGACCGGTTATCTTTCTGTCTTAATAATTGGGGTGTATTTAAGCAACTCAGATGCGGGGATATACTCCTCTGTCCTTTCCATTGTTAGTATTCTTATGTTCGTTCCCAAACTTTTTACTCAGGTCTTTTTACCCGAATTTTCTAAACTGTTTGGTGAAGGTGATAGATCAAAAATCCTACAAATATTTAAGCAATCAACCTGGCTAATGTTGGCAATATCAACGACAGTTTGTTTATTATTATTTTTATTTTCTGGAAATATTCTATCATTGTTTGGTCAAGAATTCTCAACTGGAAGTACAATTTTAAACATTATCTTACCAAGCGTATTTATTAGAATGGTCTCCATCCCATTTGTTTCTTTTTTATCAGGAACAAAGTATGTTATTTATCCTAATATTGGAGGAATAGTTATTCTGGTTACTTCACTAATATTCTGGATAATCTTTGTACCAAAATTTCATTTAGTTGGCATAGCACTTGGCTATACAACCGGAATCATAGTCGGTATTGGTTACCAAATAATAATTGCTATTGTTAAAATTAAATCATTCAATATCAAAAGCTAATAGCCTTTCTAAATGATCAAATTATCAGTTATCATAAAGTATTATCTTTATTCTTTCTTACTACTCGATGCCCTGAGTGGTTTCATGCGTATATATTCAGGAATTACAAATCCACTTTTCAATGTTGGATATTGGGTAAGAGGGCCAATACTTGTTCTTTTTCTTTTTTATTATTTGGTCAAATTAAAGAATAAAAAATTATTCATCGATGAAATTCTAGCGTTGATTATTTTTGCTTACTTCATATTTAACCTGATACTGAATTATACCATAATGCCTTCCACGAGGATGATTATTGAAAATATACCATATATTCTCAGACAGCAATTTTTAATTTTCCTTTTAGTCTATTTACGAAATCGTTTCACCTTTTCAGAAGGCTTAATAAAAAGGGTGGTCATGATAAATTTTTCAATCTTGACCTTAAACCTAGTAATTGGTTATTTCTTAGGATTTGGTCTAGAGTCATACAGGTTCTCTGGTACTTCAAAAGGGATGTTCCAAGGAGGGAATCCAGTTTCAATATTAAATCTGGTATTTTTCACATTTTTTCTAATGGATGGAGCATTAAGAAAAAAGCTTATCCCAATTTCATTAACATTTTTTAATGGATTTGTAATAGCTTCGAAAAGCATTTTTGGGTTTGTTATACCAATATTCTTTGCTTTAAAAAGACGGTACTTGAGTTTAAATAAAATTATTTTTTATAATATTTTTGCTATCATAATTATTTTTTCTTTTGATTACATGACAAATAAGGCAGTCGAGTTGTATGAAGAAAGGTTCGGTCTTAATATTAATAAATCCATTGCAGCAGCAGAAAGAGTTGGTGGCCTGTATGATAACAAGACATTAAACAATGTGGCGTCAATAAACTTTAGACGATATGCCTCTATGAACATACAAATGGGAGAGTCCTTAGATGGCTTTAATTCAACATTTTTTGGTATAAGCCTGGCTGGGCAAAATATTTTCTGGGAAAGACGAGGGGAGTTTATTTTTCGTCATGCATCAATGGATTTCTTTGATTTCTTTTTTAAATATGGAATAGTAGGAACCATACTATTTATTTTTATATTGTTTAGGAACTACAGACTATATATTTCAACAATATTTAATAGAGACGGGCTCGTTTTTACTTTATTCTTTCTTTACGCTTTTTTTGGAGGACATGTGATCGACTCAGTAACCTCAGGTAGTTTATTCTTTTTTTTTCTTGGTAAAATATCTGGAAATAATAACCAAGACGAATCAACTATTAACAAAGGTTAATAAATATCATGGAAAAACCTAAGGTCGCAATAGTTTGTAACAGTTATCCAACAAAAATAAATGAAACAAATCAAATTTTTATAAAGAACCTAGTTATTGAATTAAAAAAACAAACCATCATAACAGATGTCTATCATAACCCAGTCTATAATTATTGGGGCAATGCCAGCAATAAAAAAAATATTATTGCAAACTTTATAAAGTACTCTTTTTTTATTATTGGGATTTCACGTTTGATTTTTAGGATTAGGGCCTATGATATAATAAACCCACATGGAGTAATGATAAGTGGGTTTATTGCAGTATTATTAAAGCGTTTTTTCGACAAACCAGTCGCTCTTCATATTCATGGAGGAGACTTGAATATTTATAAATCATCTAGCATCATTTATAAAAAAGTATATAACAAAACTATTTCAGATTCTGATATTATAATTGTTAATAGCAATGATATAAAAAATAAGGTTCAAAAGCTAACAGGCGTTAAACCAAATAAGTTGATAGTGATATCTCCAGGTATAGATTATGAAAAATTCTACCGTATGGATAGTCAAAAAATAGATAGACATAAAAAGGACTTTAATATTGATAAAAATAAAACTGTTCTTTTATTTACTGGAAATGCAATAAAAAGAAAGGGTCTTGATATATTAGTAGATGCTTTAAAACTATTAAAAACAACGCATTTAGTTAAGATACATCTTATCATTTGCTCTGAAGGTCCTGAATTAAAAAAGACAAAAGATAAATTACAGGATATCAAAGCATTAAAAGACTCTGTGATTTATTTAAAAAAGATGGATCAGTCTGAACTAAGAATATTATACAACATATCTTCAATATTTATTTTCCCATCAAGGGATGAGCCACTGGGACTTGTAGGTCTAGAAGCAATCGCATGTGGCACACCAGTTATTGGATCAAATATTGGAGGGATACCCGAGTATATAAATAAGAATAATGGAATGTTATTTGAAGTCAATAAATCTAAAGAGCTCGCTAAAAGAATTATGTCAATTATCGAAGATCCCAATATCGTAAAATCATTGACCAAGGATATCGATAAAAAAAAATCAGAACATGATATCAGTGTCTCAGCTAAAAGATTAATAAATATATATTGTGACATGTAAATAAGATCTATTTATGAGTAGAAAAAAAATTTAATGAAAATTTTTATAGATATAGGCCATCCGGCTCATGTTCATTATTTTAAAAATTTAATATATAATTTAAAAAAATCAGGACATGGTGTATTTATCACTGCCCGTGAAAAGGATGTAACCCTTCAATTACTAGACAATTATGATATTCCTTATACTTCAAGGGGGAAAGGGAAAAGTAGTTTAATAGGAAAGTTTTTTTATCTAATAAAAGCTGATCTTCTATTACTTAGATTAGCTAAAAATTTCAATCCTGATCTATTTTTAAGTTTTGCCTCTCCTTATGCTAGCCATGTATCAAGTATTATAGGCAAACCCCATATTGCTTTTACAGATACGGAACATGCAAAACTTGGTATATTATCATTTCTTCCATTCACTGATGTGGTATTTACACCTGAAGTTTATCAAAGCGACCATGGAAATAAACATTTACGTTTTAGTGGATACATGGAACAATGCTATCTACAAAATACTTATTTTAGCCCCAATAATAACGTTCTAAAAAAACTAAACCTCAAAAAGAATGATAAATTTGTAATAATACGTTTAGTATCATGGGAAGCTAGCCATGATATTGGACATCGAGGATTTTCTCAAGGTTACCTTGAGCGACTAATTGAATTCATTGAACAAAAGGCAATTGTATTTCTGTCAGTGGAGGGGGTCGCACCAACAAACCTAGAGAAATATAAATTATTTATAGACCCAATAGATATTCATCACATTCTATACCATGCTGAATTATTTATTGGAGAAGGAGCTACAATGGCTTCAGAATGCGCAATTTTAGGAACGCCAAGTATCTACGTTAATACATTATCAGCTGGCAGCCTTGAAGATCAAGCTAAGCAAAACCTTATCCATATATTCAAATCAACAGATGGTGTGATTGAAAAAACAAAGGAAATTCTTTTTGATGACCATTATAAGACTAAACAAAAAAAGATTCGAGATCAATCACTTAAAAATAAAATAGATGTAAATAAATTAATAGAATGGTTTATCTTGAATTATCCGGATAGCTATAGAAATTTCAAAGAAGACCCTGACCTTCAATTTAAAATTAATTAACCCAATATTTTTTAGTTCTATAAAGATAATTTAAGTAGATTAGATTCGAAAAAGGAGACCACTATATTGATGTAAAACGCTATCATTTTTTAATAAAATCTAAAATAAAACAAATGATAATTGCGTCTTACAATTATGTCTTATAAAAAATCCTGTGATATTCAGCACAGCGTAATATATCCTCCAAGGATAAATTTATCTTTCTTTAATCAGATGGAAATATTACGGGTATTGCATGATCAGTAAATCAAAGCTCGAAAAATTATTATGGTCTCTTGACCTATTGGTTTTCTCAGTTGTATTTCTAACTATGAATTACAATAAGTTTGAACTGATATTCCCTCAAAATAATTATCTGCATCTATATTTTATTTTTATTGTATTCTGGTCAATCTTTTCCTCTTATTACGATAAGATAAATGCATTGATTCAAAAATCATTATTGCTTGTATTCAGAATTATCTTCTGGTCATCTTTAATGAGTCTTCTTTTTGTTGTAATTACCATATCATTTTCTGACCTATGGAATATATCAAGGGTATTCATAGTTACTTTTATGTCTATAATGTTTTTTTATGAACTAACTCTAGCTCTTTTATTGAGGCTGTTTTTGAAAAAGTCAGGGCTAAAAGTCACGAACCTAGATAAAATCCCTGAACCTAATATTAAAAATAAATTCTATATTAAATGGTTTATGCCGGGTCTCGTACTACTATTATTGATCTATATAGCTTTAGTATTTGTCAAACGAGGTTCATTCCATTACGATATTCTCCAAGAACAAAATTTTCTAGTTTTGATAACATCATGGGGTTTGGGTACTTTACTAACAAATCGTTATAAAGAACCTAACTCGATCAACCATTATTACGAAATTGCTCCTTACATCAAAGCATCAATTTTAACGTTCCTTTTTCTAACATTTTTTTATTACTCACTTAGAATAGACCATACGTCTATTCGCCTTATATATGAAGCAGGCTTCTTACACTCTGGTTTAGAAATAACAGCTTTTTTCTTGTACTTTTTTGGTGAATCAAAAAAAAATGGACAGCAAGAAAACAAATCAGAAGATACGATTGAAAAGATAAATGGCCAAGAGCCACTATCGATAAGCCAATCAAATAATGGAGATGAATCTTATGATAGGTCTGAATTATTGAAAACCGTAAAAAGCTTTAGGAATGGTTATGAAGAAGAACTCACCAATTTTATCTGGAAATCAATAAAATCAGAAAAAATATCAAAAGACAAAGTTACAATATTCAATACATCTTCAAATATTAATATTGAACTATTATTTGATGGCTCTCGAGAATTATTAATAAATAATCATAGATTAAATGATTCTAGACGAATAAATGAATATTTGTTATCTGCTTATTCAAAGCTTGAGAGCGGTGGAATATTAGTTGGAAACTTTATACCTCTTGAGAATTTTAAAATTCACTTGAGATCTCAGATGCCTCATTTCCTCTATTCAATCATCCTGCCATTTCATTTTCTATTTCATAGAGTATTTCCAAAATTAGCGATAACTAAACAAGTTTATTTTATTATCACCAGAGGAAGAAATCGTGTACTATCAAAATCTGAAGTATTAGGTCGTTTAGCTTTTTGTGGATATGAGATCTTGAATGAGATAAATATTAATGACAGGTTTTATTTCGTATGCAAAAAGAGAAAAACAGTTTCTGAGGAAAAATCACCCTCCTACGGTCCTATTGTCAAATTAAAGAGAATAGGATATAAAGGTGAACCATTATATATATTCAAACTCAGGACTATGTACCCATACAGTGAATTCATTCAAGGTGACATCTATGAAAAATATCATTTAGATAAATCTGGTAAAATGCGAGGGGACTATCGAATCACATCCTGGGGGAAAGTTTTTAGAAAGTATTTTATAGATGAAATTCCACAATTTTACAATTGGCTTAAAGGAGACTTAAATCTTGTGGGTGTAAGGGCATTAAGTGAACATTATTTCCAACTCTACCCTGAAGATCTACAAAGGAAACGAGTAAAGTTTAAACCAGGATTAATTCCGCCCTATTATTCTGATTTACCTAAATCTTTTGATGAGATNATAAATAGTGAAAGACTNTATTTANCTAAAAAGGAAAAGTCACCATTTTTGACAGATCTTACTTACTTTACTAAAGCAATTTCTAATATTTTGNTTTCNGGTGCNCGAAGTAAATAATGAGATATAATAAATTNANANTANNNATTNTTTTAATATGCCNNNTCATTTNCAAANGACATNAAAGTNANGCCNCTNTTNNTNTNTCAATANTCATCTGATGGTAGCGACTGGGTATATGAAAAAAATCCAATTACAATTTTTGGTGCAGGGCTTGGAGCCTATTATGAGAATAATAATTGGACAATCGAAGCAGAATATATTCAATTNGGGTTTTTAGGAAAATTGGANNAGGGTTTATACGATTTTTCTCCCATACNAAGTTTCCCATATATTGATAAATCAAAAGATGCCGATGGTTATTGGACAGAATATGCTAATGCAAAGATTGTATATAGTATTAAGAATATCAATTTTGAATTTGGNAAGTTCGACCGACATTGGGGNCCAGGGAAAAGGGCATTACATATATCAAGAAANGCTCCATCTTATCCACAAATTGGATTTAAATGGAAGATNGCAGATAACCTAAACCTTACCTATTTCCATGGTTTTTTAAATAGCGGTTTATTGGATTCTAACCGAGCTGACATTTATGATAATAACTTCAGCCAAAGATCAATCAATATAACTAGAAACATTGCATCNCATAGAATTGAATGGAATCTAAATAGTAAAATTAAATTAAGCGCAAATGAAACTGTTATTTATGCTACCAGAGATTTAGATATACATTATNTAATTCCAGTAGTGCCTTTCTATCCNATTGAGAACTATTTAGGTGATACAGATAATATTCAAATGGGTTGTGATATATCTATAGNTATNATAGAAGANCATAAGCTTTACATGGGNTTTTTTATGGATGAATTAACCCCTGAATGGCTTTTTAAAAATAAGAACCATAATTGGTTTGCTTGGCAATTTGGCTATAATGCTAAAAANATTTTATTTAATGNTAATCTAAGTNTGGANTTCAATTGGACAGACCAGCGTGTTTATAAACATAAATATATTGTGAATGATTTTTATAGTCATGGTCAACCACTAGGTTTCTGGGCAGGNCCTCATGCAGAAGAGTATATTTTNGATTATTTTATTCCAATTAAAGAAAATAAATTTTCAATTTCTTACTCAATTGCAAAGCGCGGTGCNATTACTGAACAAATGGTAGAAGAAAATTATAATGATNATCAAAATGAAAGGTATGCAAGTGGNTATGAAGAAAGGTCTATTTTTAAAATAAAATTGATNAGNCCTTCAAGGATAGANGGANTACAATATGCAATAGCAATCNATCAAGTAAAATTTATCAATGCTGGCTTNAATCCCTCTGAANCAAATATGGATGGTATAAATTCAAATAAAATATCTAGTGAATTTGGNATATCTTATAATTTTGATTATCTTGGAGATTAATTTTTATTTTTTAGATAAGCCCTTTTAAATATTCCCCGTATTCATTTGAATATNTTGCNGCAAGTTNATCNAGCTGGCCTTTATCAATAAATCCTTNATGATAGGCGATTTCTTCAACACACCCAACTTTTAAACCCTGTCTTTCCTCAATAGTTTTAATAAAATTTGNTGCATTGTTCATTGCTTGCTGCGTTCCAGTATCAAGCCATGCATACCCCCTTCCCATTAATTCNACTGATAAACTATTCANGTCAAGGAAAGCTTGATTAACTGAAGTAATCTCTAATTCACCTCTTTTAGAAGGCCTAACATTCTTCGCAATATTTACAACTTCATTTGGATAATAATATAGCCCAACTACGGCATAATTTGATTTTGGTTGAGAGGGNTTTTCCACTATATCTGTAACTTTACCAGAATCNTCAAANCTAACTACACCATATCGCTGGGGATCTTTTACACTATATCCAAAAATAACNGCATCATTTTTTGATTGAACNGTTTTTACACTATNTTGAAGCATGCCAGATAAACCNTGACCAAAAAATATATTATCACCTAAAATTAAACTAACTGGATCGTCTCCNATAAAANTTTCTCCAAGTAAGAANGCCTGTGCTANNCCNTCAGGCGANGGTTGAACCATNTATGATATATTCAAACCTAANTGAGATCCATCATTAAATAATTCATTAAATCTTGGAGTATCATATGGCGTGGAAATAATNAATATATCTTGAATNCCNGANAGCATTAATGTNGANAATGGATAATAGATCATTGGTTTATCNTAGATAGGTANNANCTGNTTAGANACAACNGAAGTNANTGGNTACANNCGCGTTCCACTNCCTCCAGCTAANATTATTCCTTTCATGGTTGAATCACTCCTAGTCTTTCCTGTCTATATGTTTTATCCTGTATTGGCTTCCACCAAGAACGATTATCCAAATACCAATGTATAGTTTCTCTTATACCACTATCAAAAGATTCTTTAGGTACCCATTCTAACTCCATCTTTATTTTTTCTGCATTAATCGCATAACGAAAATCATGTCCGGGACGATCTTTAACAAAATTAATTAATTCTGAATATGACCTACCGTCCTCTCTAGGTAATACTTCATTTAGAATAGAACAGATAGTTTTAACTACATCAATATTTTTTATTTCATTATTACCACCAATATTATAGGTCTGGCCAATTTTACCATTCTTTAGAACAGAACTAATTGCATTACAATGATCTTTTACAAATAACCAATCCCTTACATTAGTACCATCACCATATACTGGTAATGGTTTATCATTTAAGCAATTAATGATTATAAGTGGAATTAATTTTTCTGGAAATTGAAATGGACCATAATTATTAGAACAATTAGTTATTAAAGTGGGCAATTCATATGTACGATTCCATGCCCTAACAAGGTGATCTGAACCTGCTTTTGACGCAGAATATGGAGAACTTGGATCATAAGGAGTTGACTCGAGAAATTTACCTCCATCATCAAGTGAACCATACACCTCATCTGTTGAAACATGTAAAAATCTAAAATCCTCATTTTTTGTTTTAGAAAAATATGATCTTGCATGCTCAAGGAGATTCAATGTACCTACTATATTTGTATGAATAAAGTTAGAGGGTCCATCAATTGAACGATCCACATGACTTTCCGCCGCGAAATGGATAACCGATTCAAATTCGTATTTATCAAAAAGTGATTTCACTAAATCTGAATCACATATATCCCCCTCAATCAATGTGTGCCGGGAATTTGAGACCTGACTAAGATTTGAAATGTTTCCCGCGTATGTAAGTTTATCTAGATTAACAATGTGGGATAAATCATTTTTATTGATAAGATGGTGAATAAAATTTGATCCAATGAAACCACAACCTCCTGTCACTAATATATTTTTCATATTAGTACTCTGGTAAAAATTTTTGTTCATTTAATGTTGGTAAATTTTTATCTCTTTCTGATAGGATAGGAGGGTTTTTACCCCATGCTATACCAATAGTTGCATCATCCCAACGTATGCCATATTCATCTTTTGCATTATAAATATTTGTACATTTGTATAAAACAATTGATTCTTGAGAGGTAACTAAATATCCGTGTGCGAATCCCTCTGGTACAAAAAACATTTTTTTATTTTCTGCAGAAAGCTCAACCATGTGGTGTTGACCAAAAGTTGGGGAACCTATTCTTATATCTACTGCAACATCCAAAATATTACCATGAACTACTCGGACTAATTTACCTTGAGGTTTATCAAGTTGATAATGTAATCCTCTTAGTACATTCTTTTTTGATCTGACCTCGTTATCTTGAACAAATTCCGCTGGCAAACCTCTGCTTAAATATTCATTAGATTTAAATGATTCAAAAAAGTAGCCTCTAAAATCCTCAAAAACTTTAGGAATAATTACTTTTACTTCTTCAATATTTGTATTTTCAATTTTCATTAAATAGAACTTCTACCCACATTCTCATATGTAAAATTATTTTTTTCTAAATTTTCTAATCTAAAGATATTTCTAGTATCTAAAAGAATAGGTGACTTTAATAACGATTTTAACAGTGGTAAGCTTATTCCGCGGAATTCATTCCACTCAGTCATTATAGCAACACCATCAGCATTTTTGCATGCATCCTCCCAGGATGTATAATAGTTTAAATCAGGAAAAATACTTTTCATTGATTCATTTGCTATTGGGTCATATGCTCTTATATCCCCTCCCTCACTCTTAATCATATTAATCATATTAATGGAAGCAGAATCTCTTACGTCATCTGTGTTTGGTTTAAATGTAAGTCCTAGAATTGCTATTTGCTTGCCTCTAAATTTACCGCCGACCAATCTTTTCATTTTTTTCACCATCAAATCTTTTTGCATGCGGTTTGTTTCTATCGCTGCTTCAACTGTTTTCATAGAGACTCCTTGGCTTTTTGATAAATATACAAATGCTTTAGTATCCTTTGGAAAACAGGAACCACCAAAACCAGGACCTGGATGTAGAAATTTCGGACTTATTCTACCATCTTGCCCCATGGCTTTGGCAACTTCATGAACATCTGCTCCCAAACTATCACATAAATTTGCCACTTCATTTATATAGCTAATTTTTAAGGCTAAAAATGAATTTGCTGCATATTTTATCATTTCGGCAGTAATAACACTTGTATGCATGATGGGTTTATCATTTATATATAAAGGACTATATACTTCTTTCATAATCTTAAAGGACTTATCTGTGTTTGCACCAATAACCACCCTATCGGGCCAAAGAAAATCTTTAACTGCCGATCCTTCTCTTAAAAACTCTGGGTTTGATACATAGTCAAATTCTATGTTACTGGGTTTAGTTTTATTTATTATATCTACAATCAATTCACCAGTACCAATAGGTACTGTACTTTTTGTACAAATTACTTTATAATCATTTAAGTTTCTTCCAACGGATTTAGCAACAGACTCTACTGCTGATATATCAGCCACCCCATCTTTACCTTCAGGCGTACCAACAGCAATAAAAACTACTTCTGCATTCTGAATAGCTAAGTCTGTATTTGAAGTAAAAGCTAGTCTTTTAGCATCTACGTTCTTCTTTACTAATTCTTCAAGGCCAGGTTCATAAATCGGTATGACTCCACTTTTTAACAGATTTATTTTATCTTTAGCTATATCTGCGCAGGTGACCTTATGACCAAAGTCAGAAATCCCTGCTCCGCTTACAAGCCCTACGTAGCCTGTACCTAAAATCGTAATTTTTTTCATTTTTATTATTTTTGTGATTAGTTTTTAAATATTTTATTTATGGTGAAGTTCCAAATTATTATATCATACCCTTATTCCTTTTTAAAATCCACTCAGAGGTTAAGAGCAATAATATCAAAATAAAGACCCCATAATTATTATGCATAATTATTCTAGACTGAGTTACTTCATTCACAGACTTAATATTTACTTTATTAATAATAGAATTCCGATTATCCCAATCTTGAAAAGACCCCTTGGTTGCATCTGCTAGTTTACTTAGTGGTTCCTTATTTAGATATACATGGTTTAACTCTATTTGGCTTTCTTGAACCTGCACGCTGCCTTCGCTTACAATTACAGGCTTATTTCCATATATTAATTCAACTTTATAATCTAATCTACCAGCCTTAGAGGCCCAAAAATGTCCTTTATACATATTGGATTTCATATCATATGATATTGGTTTTGTATTAATTTTAGTATTGTTGCTATAAATATGGAGGAATCCTTCCTTCGCCGTTTTAGTCTCCATAACTGGCTTACCAATTATTTTTACTTTTTCACCTTGTTGGTAGGAATTTTTACTTGCTCTAAAATAAAAATCCTGGTCATTTCCAGTCCTCATTAGCCATGAGAATAAAGGAGTTAATAATTCATTAGACAAATCTCGATAATCATTATTTTGCGTTTTATAAAATAGTTTATGCAAATCTGGTGAAGACCAGACCATGTATCTTAATGGAGATTTTTCAGCTATAAGAATCAGAGGAATATTAACCTTTGAAATAGAAAAGTTTGCTAATACTGTTGCCTTTGTTGAATCTATCTCTAAACTGATACCCATAGGTGGATAATCATTTAATTGTCTATCAGCGAAATTGATTTTCTGTAATGGGAATGACGATTCCCAATTTTTATTTAATACCCAGTTATAGTCCGAACCAAGATCTATCAAAGATTCTTTAATACTTAAATCCATTAAGTTCAAATATGAATCAAACACTTTTTTATTAACATCATGGCCAATAAACATCGCAAAACTAGACTTATGGGATAATAACTTTTTTGCAAAAATTCTTATGAATGACTCCCATTCTTTAGAGTTTAATTTTACCGGATGATTATCAAAAAGTATAAGATCATATTTTGTATCCCAAAATGACTTTAGTGGTATTGAATATTTATCTTTCTCAAAGACGAAATGTTCAATCTTGAACTTTGCACTTTTTAATAAATTTTTCTTTATTATTTGAGTATTAAAATTAGGCGCCCCAGTTATAATTGCAATTTTATACTCATTTTTAAGTACCTGTATTGGTACAATTTGTTTATTATTCTTTATATTGATTTCATCAGGCAGTGCATTAACCTGCACTCTATATTCTATTTCTCCAGTTTTATCAGGGTTTATCATGAACCTTATTCTATCAATACTTCCTTGCCCTGAGGCCGGTATAACTTTAGAGCCCAAGAGCTTACTGCCTTCATATAAAGTGATATTTAATCTTTGATTAGACGTGCCATGAGATGATATAGCAACTTCTAAATTTGCATTTTCACCTTTAATGATGACCGGAGGTGCTTCAATGGAGTTAATATATACATCAACTAAAGGATTATTATTACCTACACCAACTATGTGTATAGGTTTTAGGTTATCTATATCTATAATATTAATTTCAGGACCTTCATTAATTTGACCATCTGTAAAAATTATTGAACCAGCAAGTAAGTTGTTTTTATAAGAATTTGCATGATTAATAGCTTGACCAATGTTTGTTGACCCATCCTTAAAATCCTTTTCACTATTAACCCAATTTGTATCAAGATCTGAACCAAATGAAAAGATATTCATTGGTATATTCTTTTTATTTAGTTTATTAATGATATGATCTATGCCTGATCTCAAAGTTCCTACTGAAGGATTTGAATGGTATGACATACTCAAGGATTTATCAATGTATACATTCCAACCTAGTTCACGATTATTTTTATTGAAAAATGTTAATCTAGGATCAAGAAGAAGACATAAAAGGATAATAATTGATATAACACGTAAAATTATAATAGATGTTATTTGTCTGTAATTTATTATTTTATGAAAAGAAATTATTATAGCTACAATTGAAAGGATAGATACAAGCCAAAATAACTCGCTTGGGTTTGAAAAGTTAAAATTCAATTTAAACTAATTTCAAATTTGGGATAGCACTGAAATTCATTTTTTTAAATATTTTAGATTGAAATTTCAACTGTCCTAAATAGCTAATCATAGCAGCATTATCAGTACACAAAGAGAAATCAGGGAATAGGATATCATTTTCAGGTAAAACTAGCTCCAACTTATTTCTTAAACATTTATTTGCAGCAACACCTCCTGCAATTATACAACGATCTGCACCAGTTTGGTCAATAGCTCTTCTGGTTTTTTCAACAAGAGTATCTACAATAGCTTGTTGGTAACTAGCAGCAACATCTGCAAGTGATTTTATTTTAGTTTTTTCAAAATCATCCATAAAATAAAGTATAGATGTTTTTAAACCACTGAAACTAAAATCTAGGCTATTCTTGCTCAATAAAATTCTAGGAAAATGGTATTTGTTTGGATTCCCATGAATGGCTTCTTTTTCTATCGCTGGACCACCAGGATAGCCCAATCCCAATATACGCGCACCTTTATCGAATGCTTCACCGGCTGCATCATCCCTCGTCTCGCCTAAAAGAGCATATTTTTCCATACCTTCGATATACCACAACTGGGTATGTCCACCCGACACAAGTAGGCATACGAATGGAAATTCTAATGAAGGTTCAGCTAAAAAATTTGCAAAAATATGACCTTCTAGGTGATTGACTGGAACAACCGGAATACCTAATCCAAGACCAAGTC
The DNA here is from genome assembly GCA_002167345.2 of bacterium TMED46. Classification (GTDB taxonomy): domain Bacteria; phylum Fidelibacterota; class Marinisomatia; order Marinisomatales; family UBA1611; genus CACEUX01. Next base: position 107,174 of record NHCZ02000020.1, read on the forward strand.
CTTTGGCAAAGCTAATCCCTGTCAATAGTGCACCAGTTAACCCGGGCCCTTGAGTAACCGAGATAGCATCTATTTGATTTATATTGATTTTTGCCTCTTTTAGTGAAGTATCAACTACCCGATTAAGAAGTATTTCATGTTGCCTAGACGCAATTTCAGGTACTACACCTCCAAATTTTTTATGAATAATTTGTTGGCTAACAATATTTGTAAGGATTTTACCATCCTTGCAAATTGAGGCTGCAGTTTCATCGCATGAGGTTTCTATACCTAGAATTATCATTTTAATTCACGAGCAACAGCGATTTCAAGATTTTTTGGAGAAATATCTCTCCAGTCAAGTATGTCATTTGGAATTATCACTCGTGGTTCATAAAATTGTTTTTGATGATTCCAGTCATTGAAATTAATTACTACTCTTATTTCATCAGGTTTTAGTTTTGCTATTCTATTAACACCTCCAACCACTGTTAAAGAAATTGTTTGTGGAGAAGGAAAGACCCGAATCCCCATAGGAATATTGATAACTTCAACAGGGATATCTACAATGATTCTTTCACTAATTTCTTGTACATCCAAGTTTAATTCAATACTGTTTTGAGAATATTCAATCAGCCTTCCTAGTGATTTTAATGGTACACTACTTTTATAAAAGGTGGTAACACCTGAGATAGTATCCACAATCGTCTCTAATTGATTAATTAATGCGAGTTCTTTTTTTGGACCTGCGATCTCTAATTCAATAGGAAAAATTTTTGGTTTCCCAACTATTACATAACCTGGTGANGGNTTTATATGAATATTTGATAATAAAGGTACTTTTTTTACAAGATATTCATCTAAACTAATATTTATCTTATTCGGATAGACGACTTCAATGAANGATAAATTATAGTTGAGTGGTAGAACAACTTTTTGGGGATACTTTTCGAAGTATTCATTGAGGATGAACTCATATTCTTTTGAAATTCCCTCTAAATCTAANACCAGTTTAAAACCAGCAAAATTCTTTAATAAAAATGACTTAAATAAATCGCGACCAGTTCCTCTAAGCCTCACTGAGGCAAAAAGAGGAACCTCTTTTTNATGAGCTTTNTGAGCATTTAANTTTCTTGCTTCAATCGGAAGATCAAGAACCATTGTATATTCATTTTCTGAAACAACGAATATCCATAGNAGNAGGGCAAGTCCGAATGCACCTATTGATAGAGAAATTTTCTGCTTTAATAAAGATTCAATGGGTCTATTAANATTCAAGGAACTTTTGNACCCAAANGTGTAAGTCTACTCTTCTTGCTGATCTTCTGATTCAACTTCAGCTGCTTGATTATCCCCACCATCCTTCTCTGCNTGGCTAGCTAAGTCCAATAATTCTTGAGGCAATTCCAATTTTTCTCCAGTACCNGTCTGCTGATTACTTANATATTGTTTGACTTCATCNGTTGCAGATGTCCGTTTTCCTNTACCTGCGAGCTCTTCTTTGTAGAGNACAACTTTNTTATCTTCAGGAGCCACTGTCATAACAATACCAGATAGNTTTGCACCGACTTCATATTGACTTGCAAGAGCACGCCTATCTTTTTTAGACATTTTACCGAAAGGGATTATTCCTTCAACTTCCATNTCAAGTTGTATAATTATTCCTTTATCTAAGACCCGAATTATTGAACCACTAACCTCTTTTCCAGCTTCATAGAATTTTACAATTTCTGGCCATGGGTCATCCGTCACTTGTTTNATTCCTAAAGAAATACGCCGATTTTCTCTGGANACCTCCAATACCCTTACCTCTATTTCTTGGCCTTTCTCAACCTTCTCCTTAGGATGTTTAATNACTTTAGTCCAAGACAAATCTGAAACATGAACTAAACCATCTATTCCTTCCTCTANTTCAGCAAAAGCACCAAATTGTGTAAGGTTTTGAACTTTAGCTTTATGCACAGTCCCTATCATATATTTCTCTTCAATTTCATCCCACGGATCAGGNGTGAGTTGCTTAACTCCTAGACTAATTTTTTTATCCTCAATATCAATTGATAGTACCTTAGCATCAACTTCATCACCCATATTATAAACTTCTGAAGGATTTTTGATATGTTTAGTCCATGAAATTTCAGAAACGTGAATTAANCCTTCTACACCTGGCTCTAGCTCNATAAAACACCCATAGTTAGTCAAACTTACAACTTTGCCTTTAACTGTTGTGCCAATAGAANATTTTATTTCTACGTCTTCCCATGGATGTGGTGCTAATTGTTTTAAACCNAGAGAAACTCTTTTCCTTTCTTCATCATATTCAATGACCTTAACTGTAATAGGATCATTCATTGATATGACTTCTGAAGGATGATTAACTCTTCCCCAAGACAAATCTGTAATGTGAAGTAACCCATCAATACCACCTAGGTCAACAAATACACCAAAATCTGTTATGTTCTTTACACGACCTTCTAGTATTGAACCTACTTCTAGCTCTTTGAATAGCGCTTCTCTCTGTTCTTTTAGACTATCTTCTAAAATAATTTTGTGAGAGACAACAATATTCTTACGTGATTCATTGAATTTCACTATTCTAATTTCAATTTCTTTATCTAAATAAATATCAAAATCCTGTATTGGTCTTACGTCAACTTGTGAACCCGGCAGAAATGCTTGAACAACTCCTAAGTCTACAATTAGACCACCCTTAATACGACGGACTATTTTCCCAGAAATAATTGTTTCATTTTCAAAAGCATCTTTTAACTCTTTCCATCGGCGCATGAAATCAGCTTTTTCTTTTGAAAGGATTGTATTTCCACTGGCATCTTCAATGAATTCTAAATAAACCTCAACCTGGTCTCCAATTGAAGGTAATTCATCTTCATTAAATTCAGATCTATCAATGATTCCTTCTGATTTGAAACCTATATCAATTAATACATCTCTCTCATTCATACCTACAACGCGGCCTTGGATGAGAGAATGCTCTGAAATATCTCCAAACGTACTTGAGTACTTTTGTTCGAGTTCATTGTCAACTTCAGTATACTCGCGACCATCAATTAGTTCACTTTGATTTACAACTCTTACCTCACTAAACAATTCAGCGGATAGATAATCTTTAATTTCGGCAACATTTTCGGCCTGGGGAGCTGGTGCATTTTCTACACTGATTTTTTCAGAATCTATTTTTTCTACTACCTCTAAAATCTCTTCAGCTACCTGTTCTTGGTTTTGTTCTTCAAACATACTGTTGATTCTTCCTTATTATTTTTTATTATTTGTACTATTTTCTCAACTTGCTCATTAATTGTTAGATTGCTTGTATTTATCGCGATTGCATCCTTTGCTTGAACTAATGGAGAGACATCTCTCGATGAGTCTAAAACATCTCTTTTTTCAATATCACTCATTAAATCATTTAGGGTACTTTCTTCTCCAATTTTTTCAAGATCTTTTAGTCTTCTTTTAGCTCTTACCAATATGTCTGCAATTAAAAAGAATTTAAAATCTGCATTAGGAAAAACTACAGTACCNATATCACGGCCTTCTAAAACACAATCCTTTCCTTTAGCAATGGACCGCTGAATTTCAACCATATTGNATCTAACAGCGGGAACNGCACTAACAGCACTCACAAAAGATGAAATCTTATTTGTTCTAATCTTTTTCGATACGTCTTTNCCATTAATCCAAACATGATTGAACGAATCAAATTGTAATGCCATATTTTTAAGGAATTCATGAATACTTTCAACATCATTTATATCTATACCAGATTCAATTATTCCATAAGTAGTTGCCCGATACATTGCACCAGTATCTAGGTGTGTTATGCCTAACCATTCTGCAACTCCCTTAGCAGTTGTACTTTTACCTGAAGCTGAGGGACCATCAATAGCGATTATCATTTTATCTAACTCTCAATNAGCCGGCGAAATTAACTTTTAATGGTAATATTGCCAACATCCAAAATTATATTTGATATAGGTCATTGATTTCATTTTTTGTTAGTTGCCTGCATTCTCCTTCACTCAAACTTCCCAGTNTAATTGAAGCGTAACCTATCCTTTTTAGGCTTATCAACTTTTTATTTAGTCTATGAAAAATCCTCCTAATTTCTCTTTTTTTCCCTTGCTTCATACGAAGAATGATTTTAGACCTTCCTTTAATTGTCTTTTGNTCTAAAACTTCACCTTTACCATATTCTTTATAACCAATGTAAATACCACTTTTTAGTTTTTGAATATGCTTCATATCTATTTTGCCTTCAATCAAGACTTCATAATCTTTAGGTACTTTATTTTTTGGATGAGTTAAATATTGTTGAAGGTCGCCATCATTAGTTAATAAAAGTAGACCTGTAGTGTTCTGGTCTAAACGACCAACGGGTGTCACTCTTAATCTAGATGGTACGAAATCCATGACTGTTTTTCTTCNATGTGTATCTTTTACTGTAGTTATNACTTTTTTTGGTTTATTTAGCATAAGAACAACCTTTTTTGACTCAACAACTATTTTTTTACCATCAAAATATATTGAATCTTTTAAATCAACCTTGTACGCGGGATCTAGGCAAACTTTGCCATTTACTGTCGTTGTTGCCATTTGAATCAATTCATCTGACTTCCTTCTTGAGGCTATGCCTGCCCTAGCAAGAAATTTATTTAACCGCATTATTTAACCAGCTGTTATTTCTGGAGATTGTGAATCTTTGGTGTCACTATCTGCAGGGTCATCTTCAAATACAGCAATCTGTTCACCTAAGCTAGGGTCTGAATCCATTAACTCTGTTATTTCTTTAAGTTTCGGGAGATCTGATAATCGATTGATTCCAAAATATTCAAGAAAAACATTTGTTGTTTGATAAAGTAAAGGTCGCCCTGGTCCAGTANCTCTACCCTTAATTTTGATTATATTTTTATTCAGAAGAGTTTTAAGGACACCGCTTGAATCGACACCACGTATTGCTTCAATTTCATACCTGCTGATCGGCTGTTTATATGCTATAATTGATAGGCAATCCATGGATGCTGAGGATAAACTGATGCGACCTGACTTACTTAACATTTTTCGAATATAGGGTTCATAAATATCTTTTGAAACCAGCTGATACCCCCCAGCAACATGCCTGATTTCAAAAGAATGGTTCTCGCTGATATATTGGGAGTTTAATTCTTCGATAACTTTTTTAAGGTTTGGGCTGGTTGGACTGAATATTCCGTTGGCCTTTGCTTGTGTAAGTGGTTCAGGACTTGCGAATAAAAGCGCTTCAATAATACTCTTTATCTCAGATTCCCGCATTAAGCTTCCATTATTAAATGAACTAATTCAATTTCACCAAATATGTTTTCCTGACTTAAAGTGCAAATGCCCTCTCGAACCAGATCCAATACTGCAAGGAAGGTTACAATAATCTGCATCCTTGATTTTAACTTTTTGATAATTGTACTAAAAAGTAACCTGCCTTCACCATCGAAATGCCTAAATATAAATTCTTTTTGCTTTTCTAGTCTCACAGGCTCTCGATTAAGTTCAAATTGGGATATAACAGGTCTATTTTCCATTGCTTCTTTAAAAACTTTTGCAAGATCATATAGTGTTACATCTTGAAGGAAAGATTCGATATCTTCGCCTGGTGCATCTGAAATTTCCTGCTCAAACTGTCTAGATATAGAATTTCTTGTGCTGCCTGCCATTGCGTCTAACATTTCTGCAGCATCCCGAAACCTCTTGTAATCAATAAGTTGATTCATAAGCTCCGCTCTAGGGTCTATAATATCACCATCATCATCTAACTCAGGACGGGGAATCATCATTTTTGCTTTTACTCTCATTAAAGTTGATGCCATAACGATAAAATCACCTGCTATTATCATATTTAATTGCTTCCATTCTTCGATCACGGCAATAAAATCTTTAGTTATCTTGGAAATTGGGATGTCATATATGTCTAATTCATCACGCCTGATAAAATAGAGAAGAAGGTCAAGTGGACCTTCAAAATTTTTTAAATGAATTCTATAACTCATGGTCTATAGTTAACGCCTGCAGATAACCGAACTCTTTCCAAAACCTCGCATGCTACATGCTTGGCTTTTTTTGCTCCATGTTCAAGAATTTCGTAGACTTTTTCAGGGTTTGAAGACAACACATCCCTTTTTTCTCTGTAGGGTCTAAAATAATCCATCATTGTTTCAAAAAGTTCCTGTTTTATATCTCCATAACGTAACCCTTTTCCATCATATCTTTCTGACAAATCTTGCTTTCCATTTGAATCAAGAAACAGACAATATAATTGAAAAAGCGGGGTGTCTTTATCCTTTGGTTCATCTATATCCGCCGTATCAGTGACAATACGCATTATTTTTTTTCTTATGTTTTTTTCAGAATCAAATATTGGGATAGTATTATTGTAGGATTTACTCATTTTACGACCATCAATCCCCGGTATAAGCTTCGTCCCTTCATCAATATCTGGCTCTGGAATGATGAGTGTATCATCATAGGAATTATTGAATTTAGTGGCGATATCTCTTGCGATTTCAAGGTGTTGTTTTTGGTCTTTACCAACCGGCACTATTTCAGTACCAAAAAGTAAGATATCTGCCGCCATTAGTATTGGATAACTATACAAACCCATATTAGGTTTTAAGCCTTGTGAAATTTTATCTTTATAAGATGTAGCACGATCCATTAAACCGACACCCACCTGAGATGAAAGAATCCATGTTAATTCTGCTACTTCAGGAACATCGGATTGAACCCAAAAGGTGGATTTTTCTGGATCTAGACCCAGCGCAAGAAAATCACAAGCAGCGTTAAAAGTATTTGAGGATAATNATTTTGAATCAGGTAAGGTTGTTAGAGCATGATAATTTGCGATAAAACAAAATAATTCATTTTGGGATTGATATTTTATCATCCTNGACATCATNCCAAAATAGTTTCCGAGGTGCAATGAGCCTGATGGCTGTATACCACTTAAAACACGTAAACTATTTTTATTCGGCATGATAACTTTTAGTTTATTTTGAATGGTTCCATAAATAAATATGGNCTCCAATCTTTTTGTTGATCTTTAACAAATCTCTGAAAATAATGTAACCTATTGGGCCTTTTAGGTATTTTATTTAGTACCATCTCAGCTTCTTCTGGCGTCCTATCGCTTTTCTTCTGATTACATGGTTTGCATGCAGCAACTAAATTTTCCCAAGTATCCATACCGCCTCTGCCTTTAGGAATGACGTGGTCAATTGTGAGGGGAGCCTTAGAGGTGTTGCAATATTGACAAATATTTTNATCCCTTGCCATTACATTCTTTCTATTAAGATCTACTGATAGGTTATCATATCTGATATAATCTCTTATTTTTATAACACTTGGTAAGCTAAGAGTTATACTAGGGCTATGCACTTGGTCAGTATAATTCGCAAGAACATCTATTTTATCAAGGTATCCCATACAAATTGCACGTTTTGCNGTGCATATCATCATTGGTGAATAGTTGGCATTTAAAACCAGGACTGCACGATTAAGCAANTGTCCATTAGTTGAAGTAGAAGAAGGGAATTTCACTANTGAAATTTACGTTTAATCGAATGGCTTGAAAGATAGATATCTAATAGNCCCTGATTAAAATCACTNTTGTTGGAATCTAATGATTCCACTTTTACATAACCTTGGGCATGTAATAATCCTTTTCCCCCAGTGGAGAAGCCTACATGTGTTATGTTATCATTAATNCCAAAAAAATGAAGGTCCCCTGGCTCCGATGCCTCAANATCAATTTTATTATTATGAAAATAATTCCATTGTTGACTTGAGTCTCTTGGTACTTCAATTCCACAAACCTTTAAAACAGATTGTACTAACCCTGAACAATCAAAACCTAGCGAGGTTTTACCTCCCCATTTGTATGGTGTCCCAATAAGGTTTTCTGCTACTGAAATTATTTTCTCAAATCCCAATTTCATATCAATTGGCACTGAACCCGGTAATTTTTTATCTATTCTAGAACCAAACGGAAATCGATTAAAAAAATTGCCTTGTTCATTAGGATAAATAATTACATAAGATGGATTATTTTTCTCAGAACTTTTATTCCCATAAAATGAATTGATCCAGCCTTTATAACCATCCTCACATTTTATTTCAAGCCAGTTCTCTTTATAACTATTGATAATACATGATTCACCATGAACTGCCTCTGTTACACAAGCAGAATTGAAACTTGGTTTAGCATANACTGGTGCAGAACCAACATTAACAATAAACCAATACTTTTTAGATTCTTGCATATAATTAAATTTATTTTATGATTTAATATGAAGANAGTTAGTTTTACAATTGCTATTATTTTTNTATTGANGTAATCTNANGNCCAAATATTAACTCANCTANGGCAGGGAAACTCGTTTAAATCGGGTACAGTTCCCGCTACTGTGGTTGCAGAATACTTTTTCTATATAGGCCATCCAGCNCTGTANAAGCATTTGGAGAAGGCGAAATAAGTTGAAACTGCATAAGTCAGGAGACCTGGATAGATGTGTAAACTATTAACACTCTCGGGAGAAGAGTGAAAATAGCTAATAGTAAATCAATACGCTCCCGCTTAAGAAGGAAAAGCCTTATGAAAAAAATTATAATTTTAATCTCAATCTTTGCTTTGTGTTGTGAGGATACAATTAATGAAAATGAAAATTCAAGTCTTCTTTTCGTNGCCTCNGAGGGTAGTTATGGTGATGGCGATGGATCAATTACAGTATTTAAAAATGGTGAGGAAATACAAGTCNTTGATAACCTAGGTGACGTAGTCAATTCTATATTNATCAATGAAGATAAACTATTTGTCATCGTAAATAANAGCCATTTNATTAAACGATTTAGCATCACTGAATCCGGCTTAAATCTTCCTGGGATAGAAGTTAGCACAGATAATTCAAGTCCACGTGAAATGGTTGTTGNGGNTGATAAACTTTATTTTACTAATTGGAATTCTAAAGATATTAAAGTTTTAAACTTAAATACTTTTTCAATTGAATCATCGATTCCTGTNGAAGGGTTACCTGAGGATATAATATCAGATGGTNCTTTCCTTTGGGTGAGTATACCAAATTTAGAATTATATGATACAAACAATGGTTCTAGTGTAATTAAAATTGATCTTAATTCTCAANANATTGTTGAATCATATGAAGTTGGGAATGGTCCTGGAGAATTAATCTTGGATAATCAAACCTTGTGGATATCCAGAACTTTTTATTCATCTGACTGGTCTGCCTTTTATGGGTCATCANCCATTAATACNGAATCTAATGAGATNATANCTAGAAACTATGGTGCGGGGATGGTCTGCGGTGGAAATATTCTAAAGATAAATNATCAAATTTATAGAACNGTGGATGGTGGTGTTGCGCCATTGGATGTAGAACTAGACATTAACCTTGCGGCTAAAATAGGATCTTATAGCAATCTTTATTCAGCATTTTCGAACAATGAAAATATTTATCTAGGTATGAGCGATTATGTAGCGCCAGACACTGTTTTTGTTCATGATGCATCTGGAGTTTTAATTAGAGANTTATCAGTAGGGCAACTTCCGGGTGATTATGCNATNTGGGAAAAAAACTAATCCTGAAATTNCCAATCTATTGATAAGTTGACCTGTCTACCTAGAGAAGGTAGAAATGGATGAATNTTAAAAAAGTTATTNTTGTCTGNACTCATAGATGCCAANATTANCTCNTTNAAATTAAACCATTCATAAGAAATTGTGAATGTAGACACATGTGCACTNATCTTTGCATTAATGACATCTACAGGTGTTAAATTATTTTTTTCATAGTNANCCATTGGCACCATCTCTACAAAGTTAATTAATGAAGAATNATNTCGGTCTTCTAATCTATTAAAATCAATATTNGCATCTATCAACATGTAATCATTAAAAAGATTTAAGCTGGAGCCTATTTTTAATCTGATCCAACTACCAATTCCATCTGAGTAAAATGTCATAGGTTCCTGCAATCTATAATTAGCTTCTATACTTAAAAAAGGAATTGATGAAGTTTTATAGTTTAAATCAATCATTCTATGAGCTTTTATTTTATGAATCGAATCTGATATAATTGTTTCCCAAAAANTATTATCATCCTTTGATTGGACTACAGTTGTTGAAATTTGATTATTTTCATATGCGAGCATAATTGAACCAGAAACTGAAATGTTATTTATATGCGAAGGAATATTATCAAATGTATTTATAATTGTATAATAAGGATGTGTAGGATAATGATTTGACCTGAAATCTAAATATGCATGTATNATACCAACTTTTTTATCTAATCTCATTCCATAGTTAAATAGAAATTCATTTTTATACAATAAATAACTAGAATAAATATTCAAAACACTTGTTGAATACACTAAGGATAACTTATTCCATTGAAAATTATAAAGTGAATCTGTCCTTATACTTCTGTTACTAGATTCAATAGATATAGATGTTCGTTTACTATCATTAATTTTCCATATTATTTCACCTTGATATCTACTTCTAGTAAGAAAACGAGTCCCTAAATATTCAGATAGTAAATGTTTTACTGAATATCTTTGCAAAAAATGATCCATTGTAATTCTTGTATCTAATTTATCATATGACCTATTCCAAAAGATGTTTTTGGATGTAATTCGATTATCAAAAATACCGTTATCTGTAGAATCAGGTAATCCTGAATAAGTATTAAAATGTCCTAGCGAGAAACCACCAGTATCTTTATCATTTGATGATCGGTATGATATTAAGTAGGNCTGCTGCTGAGGCTGGAAAGAATAATTATTGTATTGATTAAAGTTTCCAACATAAGATCTTTTAAAACCATGTAAAGATGCATTTCTGCTATTGGTCTTGTAATCTAGTCCAAAAGAGAAGCGATCAAGGAGATAATCTCCTTGATCATATTTAAAGTTTGATTTAACATTTNATGANTCTTTTTTGTGATGTNAATCATCCATTGGCTGATTAAATCCTTTGTCTACTACAGGACCATACATNCTNGGGAATATTGCCCANGTACCATCAAAAAATAGTTGATTTGAGCTCCAGTCTTTATTCCACAATATCGTGCCATTATGGCTAACGNAACCAAACTGCCCACTCCAATCAAATGGTATATTCTCAATACTATCTGCGAATATCATCGAGCCGATAAAATAAAACTTAAAAAATCTCATATTATTGTGAGATGCGATGCAAGTAACCAGGCACAACAATTGAAAAAATTAAAGTATTAGATACCACGTGCATCGCTGTAAAAATTAGACCTGAAATAGCATATGTTATTGTCTCTTCCCAGTTATATCCAGCACTTATGGGGTATGATATTGTCATCAACCCATCATAACATATTGCACTTATAAAGCCAATAGTGCCAGCAATTGGTATTGATATTTTAAAAGACACATTCAACAATACCTTACTTGCAAGTGCCCCAAAGATGCCAATTAATGACATGGCAATAACTTGGCCAAAAAGTAATGGTAGAAATATTAATCCTGAACCTAAAGGATTGAACGCAGANTAAATAAACATGGACGTTCCCCCTATCATCGCACCAAANCCTGACCCTAGCGTTAATCCTGAAAGAAAAACTGTAACAGAAATAAACTCAACGTTTGGTATAAGCATAAAAATAAAGCCTAACGCAATTGCTGTAGCTGTGAATATCGCAGCCTTTACAAGATTATTTAGATCCATCTTTTTTTAATAGTGGAGTCCTAAAATAATTATACTGATTTGTAAAAAACCCTAAATCTTGATCTTGGTCAAGAGCAATCTCNATAAGGCTCATTTTTGAATCAAGGAGATCAATTAGATGAACCAGTAATGCTTCAGGGAAAGAAGGAGTTTTGTGATATTTAAAAGAATTCAGTCCTAAATCAGATATGAGTATATGCTCTATTTTTTTTTCCATTGAATCAGGAAAGTTTTTTATTCTATCAATGCTTTCTCTTATCATATCTCTACTTATTACTTTATGCCCAATTAGATTGCCTTCAAATGTGTAATCAGATTCATATTCTGAATTAATCTCCCTTAATTTTCCAATATTATTCAATAATACCCCTACNAATACGAGATCTTTATCAACATCATATAATGGAGTTATTTTTTTTGCAACTTTGGCCATGGATAGAACGTGCTCTAGAAAACCAGATCGATAGTTATGATTCATTTTTATGGAACCAGGATGGACCATCAACTTTTTTTTATTTGTTTTGTATATGTTAGATACCAGTTTGCGTAATTGTTTATTTTTAAGAGCATTGATNANTAATTGAACCTCTTGCCACATTTTTTGAGGATCTTTTTTNGATGCTGGAACAATATTTACCGGGTCAAAGCCATAACGACCATAATGTTGNACAGTTGCTTTATTAATTTTTTTAACCACNAATTGAAGACGNTCAATAAATNATTCTACATTACCAGAAATCACAACTGCGTTACCAGCATTAAATTTTGAACTTAATTCTGATACATTATCCCATATCTTCCCAGAGATATGTCCTGTATTGTCCCGCAATTCTATATCAATATACANATCACCAGTCCGAGTATATCGAAGATGTTTTTCNACACATAAATAGAAACCTTGGACCTTGTCACCTTCNATAAATGTATCTATAGATCTNAATTTTTTCAAAATATTCTATTGCCTTTGAGAAAATAATAATTAATTAATTGTAATTTACTCTATGAAGAAGCAAGAATATACTTTAGAAGAAATCTCATATTCACGGAAAGAAGATCGAAGAATTATGGAAAGGGTGNTAAATGGATGGTTCAAAGATCCTAAAGCATTNAACTTTACTGCACCAGGTTTTTCATTCCCTTTTAAATTTAAAAAATGGAGATCAATATTTTATAACCCTAATATTAATCAATCAGCAACAGTTGTTTTAAAAAATAATGGCTGGATCATAGGGCACATTAGTATCCGTTTANAGGNTNGAAAAGCATATATATTCAATTTGTTTATTGATTCGAATAATAGGAGAAATGGCTTGGGGATAAAAATGATGAATGAGATTGAAAATTATGGAAAAAGTATAGGGGCNATGGAATATAATCTTAATATNACCNCAAAAAATATAGCTGCAAAAANTTTATTCGAAAAATTAAATTATATAGAAAGCAACCTAAAANGTTCATCTCTAATTAAAATGATAAAAAGGGTGGAATGATTATTTTATNGGTTNGACAAATAACTGATGNACATGCCGTACAACTTTATATCCATGCTTTTCTGCTATTTTATCTTGGAGNTNTTCAAGNTCTTCATCAAAAAACTCAATAATTTTACCNGTATNTAAGCATATCATATGATCNTGGTGTTCATCATCTATACNAGGTTCAAATAGGTTTCGGCCATCTCCTAGATCCATTTTTCGAACCATATGATTTTTTACAAGTACATCGATAGTTCGATAAACTGTAGCTCTTGAAACATTATGATTATTTGATTTTAATTGGAGATATATGTCCTCTACATCGCGATGTTCTTCACTTTTTTTTATTTCATCCCAGACAGCTTGCCGCTGAGATGTATAGCGNAATCCTTCTTTGCGGAGGACCTNAACTAAATGCTGTGATTTAATACTNNTCACATATCTCTCTTTGANTTGTTATTNGAATTTAATACAAAATTANAATTAATAATTAGTCCNATATTTACTGGTCTCACANTACTTTTGTTAGGTTTGCATATTTTACAATCAGCTTTTTCTTTGTACCATCTTTAAAAACCACGCCCACCCTTTGATTTTCTCCAGATCCACTTAAAACCATTATCTTACCAATTCCAAAGATTGAATGCTCAACCATATCGCCAACCTTGAAATCATCGAAGGTAGTAACAGTCCTAGTTACTTTAATTTTTGTTCTCTTTTGTTTGGATCCACCAATTACCCTTCGCGTAAGCGCTGATTGGAATTCGATTCTGTCTAAATACTCAGCTGGGATCTCACTAATGAATCTACTTGGCATGCCTAGTACATTCTCACCACCCATTCNGCGTCGATTAGTAGCATAGAGAAGAAAAACACGCTCCTGAGCACGAGTAAGAGCAACGTAAAACAATCTTCGTTCTTCTTCAAGTTCGTTTTTATCCTCCAATGTTGCATATAATGGAAATAAACCATCATCAAGACCTGCAAGAAAGACAACTGGAAATTCAAGACCTTTCGCAGAGTGTACTGTCATAAGTGTAACCCTATTAGCTGAATCATTCCACTGGTCAATATCTGAAAGCAAAGAGACCTCTTCAAGGAAATCACTTAATTGAGCTTTAGGTCGTTTTGTGCAAAACTCATCAATACTATTCAATAACTCAACCACATTTTCATAACGCTCTCTATCTTCTGGATCAGCTGATTTTTTAAATTGTTTTAGTATGCCAGCTTCTTCAATTAGGCTACGACCAAGCTCGCTAGCACTAAACTTATTTCTTAGACCATGATATTTTTTAATTAGTTTATAGAATTCTAGTAATGATTCTGACTGTTTTCCACGAATTGGCAACTTGTCAGCTTTTTTTAAAACTTCAAATAGTTCTATTTTATCCTTTTCAGCCTGAAATACGCACTTGTCCATTGTTTTCATACCAATACCGCGCGGTGGAAAATTGATAATCCTTCTTAATGATATAGTATCTTTGAGATTTATTACGACTCTTAAATATGCTAAAACATCTTTTACTTCTTTCCGATCATAAAATCGAATGCTTCCAACCAAATTGTAAGGGATTCCCATACGTCTAAAACTATCTTCCAAAGCTCTAGATTGTGCATTAGTTCGATACAAAACTGCAAAATGACTAAAAGTTCTCTTGTTAAGTTTTATTTCTTTTTCTAGTGCAGAAATTATAGCATCTGATTCTTCTAACTCATCTCTGGTCTCAATTAAACCCAGAGGCTCTCCTGAGCCATTTTCTGCAGATAAAGTTTTTTTAGCTCTACGATCATTATGGGTTACAACCGCTGTAGCAGCATCCAATATTTGTTGTGTTGATCGATAATTTTTCTCTAAAGTGAATATTCTACAACTTGGAAAAAATTTTTCGAAATCAAGAATGTTAGTTATATCTGCGCCTCGCCAACCATATATCGATTGGTCGTCATCTCCTACCACACATATCTGAGCGTTTTTTTCAGATAGTTTGGTTAGAAAAAAGAACTGAGGCCTGTTTGTATCTTGATATTCATCAACGAGTATATATTTCCACTTTTTTTGGTATTTTGCTAAAATTTTTGGGTGGTTATCAAAAAGTTCTAATGGATAAAGTAATAAATCATCAAAATCCAATGCGTCGTTATTCTTTAATGCAATTTGATAATTACTATATACCTCAACAATTCTTTTTTCAACAATTGTTCTAGCTTTTCGTAGCTGGGCCTCAGGGGAAATCATTTTATTCTTTAAATAACTTATCTGATGACGAGCATGGTTAGGAGTCAATTGGTCTTTAGCTATATTTAAATCTTTCAAAACAACTTTTAAAAGGTCTAACTGGTCTTGTACATCATAAATAGCAAATTGAGGGCTTAGACCTAGATGCTTTCCTTCAACTCGTAGTAGCCTAGCACAGACTGAATGGAAAGTTCCAATTGTGATTGGAAGTTCATCTTTTTTCAAAAGCTTCATTACCCGTTCTTTCATTTCCTTTGCTGCTTTATTTGTGAAAGTAACGGATAATATATTTTCTGGCTTATAATGTTCTTCTTGGATAAGGTAGAACATCTTATGTGTCAAAACTCGTGTTTTTCCACTACCTGCACCTGCAAAAATCAGAACAGGACCATCGTTTGCTTCAACTGCAGCACGTTGCGTTTTATTTAATTGTTTTAAACTCATTTTTTCTTTTTTAATTGACGACGAAGTTTTTGCAATTTTCTTTTTGCTTTATTATGATCATTTTCATTTGTAGTAAATGTATGATATCCATCACCAGTGGCTACAAAAAATAAAAAATCATTTTCCTCCGGATAAAGAGCGGCAACAAGAGAATTTTTGCCAGGTGAATTAATTGGCCCTGGTGGCAGGCCATAATTTAAATATGTATTGTAAGGTGATTCTATTCTAAGATCACGATTAAGTAACCTCCTTGGACCATCAGGTATAATATATTGAATTGTAGGGTCAGCCTGTAGTTTCATACCTATTTTCATACGATTATGATATACTCCTGAAATTTTTCCTCTTTCACTATTATAGATAGCTTCACCTTCAATAATCGAGGCCAGAGTAACTACTTCATTTTCATTCATATTTAATTTTGCAGCTCTATTCCTATATGTTTGATTCCAAAATTCTTTATACTTTGAAACGAGATGTGATAAAACTGATTTTGGCGTATCTCCTTCAAAGAAAAAATAGGTATCAGGGAAAAGGTATCCTTCCAAGGAGGATGCATCTATACCATTTTTGGATAAAAATTTTGAATCATTGGCAATACCAATTACCTCACTGCTATCAAAATCCATCATTTTACTGAGATGTCCTGCGATTTGATTTATGTTCCAGCCTTCTAAAATTCTAACTTTTTTAACTTCTGGTGTACCGTAGACCAATTGATCTATAATATCAAAATTTGTTTTAGCATTTACAAGACGAAAACTGCCTACAGGTATTTGCTTTTCTTTACCCATGATCTTTACCGCCCAGCAGAATGCTTGCTTATTAGATATTATTTTCTTTTCATTAAGCATCTTAGCTATACTATTTAGTGAAGAACCTGATTCAATTACAACTTTGACAAAAGAATGAGGGTTGTTCTGCGGCCAATACAATACCATAACAGCAAATGCGGTCGCTGATAATACCAAAAATACTCCCCCGATCTGGACTACTGGTCTTTTCTTTAATATTCCACGCATTTAGGGCGCAAAATTTAAGAGTATTTGGTTGCTAGACTATTACTTTTGTTTTATTTGATAACTTATTATAAAAAGGATTTTGGGAGGTTTAGAATAAAATGTAATTTTGCTGACACAATGAGCAAATTGTTTAAAAACATTGATTCTGAAAAAACTGATTCATTATTTGAATCTTGGTCTCTGTCAAAGACCAATTATTTGCTATTCGGAATTGGCCTTTTTTTAATAATCATTGGATATATTCTAATGGGTAATGGCGAAGTGAATAGTTTTCAAAGTTTAACCTTAGCTCCAGTTATACTTTTCATTGGTTATATTATTGTAATACCAGCCTCTTTGATTTACCGCGATAAAGATGCTTTAGAAATAGATGATTAAATAAGGGATCGTAGTTCAGTTGGTTAGAACGCCGGCCTGTCAAGCCGGAGGTCGCGAGTTCGAGTCTCGTCGGTCCCGCACTAGAAAGCCTTGGTTTCACGAAAAGAAACTGAGGCTTTTTTCTACTATACCAACAATAGCAAAAGTTAATTAATTCCTATCCTTTTTAGTATATAACAGCAATAATTGCTACTATACTGCTACCTATAAAAGCTAATAGCTATTGCAATTAGGCTCAAGCTAAAGCAAAAACTTCAATTTCTAGAAGATAAGAATTATCATTTAATGAACGAATTGATAATTACTAAAGAAGAAGATGTAGAGGAAGCAGAATAATAAAACATACAAATTTTAATTAAAAACCCCACATTCGTGGGGTTTTTTGTTTATAAAAGGGTTCAATTCCCACTACAGATACACTGGTCAACAATTAGTAATAGAGAGTACTCAGCCTGCTAAGTGAGTAAGCGACCAGTAAAACCCTTGAGGGTGAGACACCCTTAGTAATCTGAAAATAGCCCTATATTGGAGTGAATTCACTGGTAATACACTGGTCATTTAGTTTGACCTAAAAAAGCTGACACAAAATCTGATATATCTTTTAGATTTATACTATGAATTCAAAAAAAAAGTATAATCCTTATGAGTGGTGGACTGCAGTTGGGGAAAGGTCAGTTGCTGGGAATCAAGATAATGCAAAATTTGATGTCAATAATAAAGGATTTTCACTTTATGATATTCCTGATATAGAAGCAATTCCAAAATTTTTTAAATATATTAAAAAAGACACAAAAGTTTTGGATATTGGATCTGGAATTGGCTCTTATGTTATTAATTTAATCAATAGAGGAATTACCGCACATGGTTGCGATATAAGTGATTCATTATTAACTATATGTAGACAAAATTCAAAAATCTATAATATAAATAGCTCGGGAATATTTTTTATTTGGGATGGGCACAATTTACCATTTACTGATAATAGTTACGATTTGGTAACAACAAATACTGTCTTACAACATGTTATAAATGAAAATCAAATTAAAGATATTTTTTGTGATGTAAGTAGGGTATTGAATAATAATGGATATTTTTGCATAAGTGAACTTGTATCTCCTAAAGAATTCATGCCATCTGTTCATGTAAAACAAAGGACTGTTGATAATTATCTTTCAATTGGTAAAAAGTATGGATTCAAAGCAATCGAAATTATTCATTATCCAAAACTATATGGATCCATATTTTATTTATACACAATATTATTAAATAAGCCTAAGGAAGTTGAACCCAAAACAAATAATGAATCAGGTTCAGATTATATTTATATTCAAAATAATAATAATAATTTTCTAAGGCTATCAAGTCAATTAACCTTCTTTATAACAAATAACTTTCTTGATCCAATTGTAAGGTTACTTAAACTTGAGAAATATTTTCATTCTCATGTTGATATTGTTTTTATCCTTTCAAAATAAAAATTTTTTTTAACATTAGTAATTTGGAATTGATAAAATGATTTTGGTCGAATTTCCACTACAGATACACTGGTCAAACATTAGTAATAGAGGGGACTCAGCCTGCTAAGTCAGTAAGGGGTTTATAGCCTCTTCGAGGGTTCGAATCCCTCCCTCTCCGCAGTTCTACAGTCTAAAAACCCTACTTATGTGGGGTTTTTTGCTTATAGTCTAAGATTGGTCTATTTAGTGGGAAAAAGGGCTGAAATGGACTGATTTCACTGGTAATACACTGGTCATTATTTTGTGGGAGGTGGGTAAGTTTAGATATGAAAATAAATATACTTATATCAATTATAATTTTCTTGATTATTAAAAGTATAATCAATGCTCAGCCTAAACATAACATCATTTATGAAAATAAATTTCATCAAAATATCTTACCTGAAAATCTTAATACAGCATTTTATTTTTTTGATTATATAGATTCGTTATCAATACATAAGGCTAATCCTGTATTTCAAAACAACTTTGGTAATTCAATTATTCGATTAGGTAAGATATTTTTAACGAATTACCTTATTACAGACTATATGTTAACCATGAATCACGAATTTGGGCATGGATATCGAATGATTGAAGCAGGTGGTGAAATTAAAAAAATTGTTTACAATTGGCCTCCACCATTTTCTAATGATTTTTCTTACATAACATTAGACCGACCAGCAAATTTCACAAAGCAACAAGAATTAATGATAAATCTTGGAGGTTCTGAAATTAACTTAGTGTTTTCTGATGTAATGAGAAAAAATATTTTACTTCAAGGAAGGTTCAACTATAGTTATAGTTTCGCTTATTTATATAGTAGTAATGATATGCCTGGATATACAGCATTCGTAAGACGATCAGCAGGTGACCCTGAGAGGTACAGGCAGAACCTGAATGAATTTTACTATTCTAATGGAAAATTTTTAACCCGAGATAAAATAAAAAATTATTCCTTTTTAGCACTTTTCACTGACCCAATGAATTTTTATGCTTTAAAATCTATTTTTTATGATTATTTAATAAAAGGGAAACACAATTCTAAAGTAGAGATGTTAAACCTTAGCAATAGACTTAAGTATTTACCAAGATTTAGGTTCGAATACACTCCTTATGGTCCAGAATTAGTATATCAAAATTATTTTAAATTTGGTTCTAAACTCGCTCAGTTAAGTTTTAGCCATTCAGATTCTAAATTACCAGATTCTTGGAGAGCTACTGCAAATATTTGGAATGTAAAACCCATAAATAAACTATCATTTAATTTTTCAGGACAAATTTGGCAACAACCAGAAATTGAATTTTATCATGATGATGAATTAATAAATGTTGATGAATTGGGAGGGAAGTTATTAGCAACTGTCAATTATGACATAATTAAAAATAAACATATTTATGGGATAGCATTTCAAATAGGATATAAATCAAGTGGTTTTTCAATTGGTGAACAATTATACAAAGGAATGATAATAAGGGGGGGAGTATCTTTTCAATTAAATAATGATAAATAGAATTAATATTTTAGAAATAGCCCCACATTTCGTGGAGTTTTTTGTTTGTGGGATGATGGGTGGATTTTGATTATAATAGTAATGTTTTAACAGTATTTTAATTGAAAATATTAACAATTATAAAGGAGTGTATATGTCATTTAAAAAAATGATGTCTTTAGTTGCAATAGTACCTTTAATTTTTTTAATTGCTTTTATCGCTGTTCCAGATTTTTTTGTTTTAGAGTCTTACCCCCTTGCGAAAGGGTTAGCTTTAGAAATTGGAATAACCCATCGCTACCTTATGTCTGGCATGTTATTTATGGTTGTGTGTTTTGCATTTCAATCCAGAAACATTGAAAATGTGGATGACCAAAAAAAGATTCTTTACGGTGCTGTTGTTGGTTTCTCTATGATGTGTGCTATCATAGTCACTATGCCCGTACTTCGTGGAATACCATTGAGTATCCCGCCGATGATTGCCACAGGAACAATCGCAGCACTTAGTTTCTGGACACGTTCAAAGCTGAGCTAATTTTTTTATACTATTAGAATATTATAATCCTAGAGCAGTAGTGTTTCGTGTTTATTAATTATCAAATAATGGACACAATTTTGATGGACACACCCCCTTTTCTAACTATAGTATTTAGTTTAATCTTATTAGCTCTCAACGACCTCCTTTTTCTAAAGGTTATACCTAAAGGGTACCAATTTGTCCTATAATTCTACGAACGTGCATGCCAAAAGAAAGTTTCCAACCTAACCTAAACCCGATCATGGGGGTATGGATCAATAAATAAGGCAGACATACATTGTAATGCTATTTTTTTAGGGTAATTGTTAAATAGGTGGAGTAAAGGTATTAATGACCAAGTTTTTATAAAAAACCTTAGATACTCGGGACACGATCGGTTATCTGATTTATAAAAAACATGTAATATTACGTGCAGCCTTATATCAGAGATTTGTGAAGGTATCCGAGCACAAGAATCGATAAAAAGGGTTTAGATGGAAAAACTTTCCTTGCGTACTGTGTATGTAAAAATCTCAACGGGAAACGCAATCTGCAAGGAGAGAGCATCGGTTCCAATAAAGACTGCGCGTAAGACTTTTTTTATAAAATATTTTTAAATATTATCAATCAATAAATGTCAAGAAATAATGATAATTTTGAGTCACGTTTTGTATAAGTTAATCCACAAGAGTGCCTATGAATAC
Source organism: bacterium TMED46 (assembly GCA_002167345.2). GTDB lineage: Bacteria > Fidelibacterota > Marinisomatia > Marinisomatales > UBA1611 > CACEUX01. Next base: position 128,682 of record NHCZ02000020.1, read on the forward strand.
ACTTAAATCTATTTTTTCTTGGATCGGTCGATTTCTAGAAAAAACAAGAACCGTCATGCTGAATCTCGGCACGGCAATCACTTTAATCTTTTTTGCAATCATAATTATTGGAACACTAAAGTCTTTTGGACCTGAAATAAAAGATCCAAGTGGCAGAGTACTCTCAATCAACCCTAAAGGAACTGTGGTTGATCAAGAAGTGTTTAACTATGATTTTTTGATTAACCTTGGCGCAAACTTTTCAATGGATCAAATTCAAACTAGAGATCTTATACGATTAATAAGGGCGGCAGCTGACAATGAAGATATTCCAGCTGTGTTTATCGATTTCTCATCCACAGACTTCGCTGGACCAACCACAGCGATCAATATTGCAAAAGAATTAAAAGCGCTTCGTGAATCTGGTAAAAGAGTAATTGCTTTTAACGATCGTCTGTCTACAACCTCTTATCTCATGGCATCCCAAGCATCTGAAATATGGATTCATCCTGTTGGAAGTGTTAGCATTCGAGGTCTTGGTGGAATGCGCGCTTATCGAAAAGAACTTTATGAGAATCTAAAAATTAATGTTAACAATTATTCTGAAGGCGATTTTAAATCTGCCCTTGATCCAGACACAAGAATAGACATGTCAGAAAATGACAGGATGCAGAGAGAAGCCCTACTCAATCCTATCTGGAACAAGATGAAATTTCTTATGGCGGAAGGACGTGGAATTAAAGCAGATGACATCCAATCTTTTGCAGATAACTATATCGGAATTTTTGGTGAAGCTGAAATAGGAAATATTGCTTATGCTGAAAAAAATAATATTATTGATGGTACAAAATCATTTCCAGAATTTCGTCAATATATGATTCAGGAATTTGGTCTAGATGAAGAAGCCGAAACCAAAACCTACAAAACTATTTCTTATATTGAGTATGCAAAACAAATAGATAAGGACTTTTCTAATAGTGAGGATCAAATAGCTGTAATTACTGCTGAAGGTGCTATTATGAAGGGAGATATTTCGCAAGGTGTTGCTGGTGCAAATGGGATAGTAAAACAAATTAGGTCTGCGCATGAGAACAAAAATACAAAAGCTATTGTTTTTAGAATCAATAGCCCTGGTGGATCTGTAATTGCCAGTGAAATGATGAGAGATGAGTTATTTGTTGCCAAAAGAAAAGGTATCGATGTGATTGTATCTATGGGTGACTACGCTGCATCTGGTGGGGTATATATTTCTACCCCAGCTGATTTTATATTTGCTGAACCCACAACGATTACGGGTTCTATAGGTGTAGCAATTGCTATACCAACATTGGAAAATGCAATGGATTACATTGGAGTAAATTTTGATGGTGTGGTTACTTCTAAGAATGGTGGCTGGGATCCAACCCAAGCAATTAATGATGATTTGGATAAAATTTTTTCGAGCTGGGGCGCCAATATATATGATCGATTTATTAACTTTGTAGCTGAGTCAAGATCTCAATCATATGAAGAAATTAAATCAATTGCAGGTGGCAGAGTCTGGATTGCAACCAGCGCTAAAAAAATAGGCTTGATAGATGAAATTGGAGGCATTGATGACGCAATCACATACGCTGCCAAAATAGCAGAGTTAGTAGACTATCAAGTTGAATATTATGGCGAAGAACTGTCTCCTGAGGAGATGATCTTAAAAAAATTATTTGAAAATTTTGATTTGTCTCCCGAGCAGCCTAAAGTTTTATTAGCACTTAATGGTTTAGCAAGACTATATGAAACATTAACAAGTATTAAAGAACCAAAAGCACTATTAACTTGTAAAGATTGTTTAGTGGATCTCGATTAGTTCATTAGATTAATAAAGGGGTAGTCAAATGGAACCAGATCTGCAATTAAAGTAGAGAATAATCTTGTTATGCTCTAAAAATAAATATAGAACAAAGTCTACTACCTGGTAGAGTTTATAATTTGTGAGATGATGGATGCTCTACTGAACTGTTTAAGCTATATATACTTTCCTCTTTCGCATATTAAATGACTAAAGTCCACTCTCCCTTTTAAATGTTAGTATTACAAGATTTGTCGTGCATCTAAATATTTCGCGTTAGGTTTAGAAAGAAAATCAATATAAAATTTTTTATTCGTAATTATTTAAATTAGGATAAGAAAATAAGCCAATATCATTAATAAACACATATTAAAGTTTTCTTTATAAAAAACGATTTTTGTCAATAGAGTAACTTTTTGTCTTTTAAAAAAAAATTATTTTTATACAACTCTAGTAGTAGGTCAATTTTCTTCTCCGATAGTTTCTTTAACTTTGTAATCTTAAAGATATTTTGCAATTGAACAATGTCCTTAAATCCGAAAATTATCTTATCAATATTATTATGGTGCACTAAATATGAGTAAGATGAATTCAGTATATCTTTGCCCAAAATTTTTTTCAGACTCTCCACCTGATCAAGAATAACTTTTTTCCTTTTCCCTCTTAACCAGTTATATCTATAGTCTTGTTTAGAGTATTTTGAATTAATATTGAATTTATCAGATAATATTCCAGTGGCTAGAGGTGATCTTGCCATTAATTTGAAATTATTTTTTTTATTTATGAGTTTACTTATTCTTAAAATATTTATTTGGAGTACAAAAATAAATTATACCTAAACTTAAAGCGAACTCTTTTAACTCCATGTGCTGTCTTTCATTAAGTTCTAAAAATTCTCTGTGCTTGCCATACGTCTCCCCAAAAGCATTTGGATTGTCGTATGCTTTATTGTAAGCATCTCTAGTAAGTTCGCTTGGGATATCACGTTTTTGAAATTTAACAGCGTTGGCTCCACATTCAACGGCCATTTCAATTAATTGCTTAGCTAAATGAATATCTCCATTGTGGTTTTGACCAATTTCAGCCACTATATAGGGCGAATAACCATCGCCAATGGGTGTACCTGCTAGATTCATTTTAACCTGCTTCATATTTAGCTCCCTTTAAAAAACCTCTTTTCCTGAAAATAATATTATATGTGTTTATTAATGATATTGGCTTATTTTCTTATCCTAATTTAAATAATTACGAATAAAAAATTTTATATTGATTTTCTTTCTAA
>NHCZ02000021.1 GCA_002167345.2 bacterium TMED46
GCTGGCGGCGGAACTGGTNNTNANGTTTATCCTCCAGTACTTTACGTNGCAGACATTGAAAACGCTGTAGATTTCAACAACGAGATCGAACCGTAGAAATCTGTAAAAGAAATAGATCACGGATGGGTGGTTTTTCCATCCTACAATCAAAGGCCTCGTATTTTACGAGGCCTTTTCTTTTTGTACCAGAATGAGACAGTTCATTACTTGAGGTGTAACATAGTGCGCTTCAAAAAAAAATCCCTTCTCGGCAGAAAATTCATCTATATCTAATTGATTGCATTGGCATAAAATTTGCTCTATTATGGATGTATACATTTGTATTATAAAATTAACTAGTTAACAAAAAATAAAAATGACAGACGACCAACTACGAAAGTTGAAAGATCCCAAAGGCAGTTCTCTCATGGAGTTTGCTGTCACTGTGGGACTTATGGCGATCCTTGCTGTGACAGCTCTACCAAAATTATCCCAGATCGGTGAGAGCACGAAGCTACAAAAATCCATAAATGAACTAGATAAATTAGCCAAGCAAGCTGCTAACTTNTACCAAGAGACTGCAGTCAAAGAAGGGCGTGGGCGCTTTCCNGGCCAAGATAAATATAANCTATCTGTTGGTGGACACTCAAATACACAAGACATTTTAGATGANTTGATAGATATCTATCAGGATGGAGAATTGATAGACCCAGCAGACTATAATTCGTTCGACTCAGAGCATGGATATGATTGGGTATCGGTCTTTGGTGTAAGTAATGTCGATTTTCCAAAACCTAATAATTCTATCATACGTTGGGATGATGTGGATGAAACTGGCCCCTGTAATGTATGTCCACCTGATGAGACCTCAGGCAGACTTGAATGGGAAAAACTTTTTCCATCAGGTCCTCTGGGGAGTCCTTTTCAGGATGGGCATTATGTCTATCAGGTAGTTGCAGGAAGCGGATCCGGTTCAAGGGCAGCATCTCCAACCCTTTTTATTGCNGATATTGAAAACCCCAGTCAGATACACATAATTCTACAACCATAGCTAGNTGTAACANAAAGGTACAATGTCACGAANATAGACAAATATGTAACGTAACGATNCAAANNANTAAAANGATTAANTAAGAAAGAAAAAAAGAATNTAGATAAAGATCAGAGGNGTTCTCGACGAAGAAANCCTCAAACAATAAAAGAAATGATGAAAAGAAAAGAAAAAATAAAAGAAATAGAGGGAGTTGGCATAAAATTTGCTAACTATAACTAGATTTNAAACCTATATTGAGGAAAACAATGAAAAAACTACTTAAACAATTTAAAAACGTTAATGGACAGTCACTCGCTGAATTTGCCGTAACCACAGCGATGATGGCCACGTTAGCTACAACAGCTGCACCAAAATTCTCTGGTGTTGGAGAAGGCGCCAAGGAAAAAAAGACGCTTGCAGATATTGATAAGATCTTAAAGTCTGCTAACAATTTCTACAACGAAAGAGTGACCAAAGATGGTCGTGGACGTTTTCCAGGTCAGTGGAAGTACAATGAAAGGGTTCCAGCGACAGGTGGTGGATACATTTTTGATACAGAGAATCCAACATTGCAATCTGATGCAGAAGATCTTGTCAAAGACGCTCTACAGGGAACTCTAGATGAAAATGGTGATGTAGAAGTAGCNCCAACTTTCAATGGATTTGATAANACANCCGANATTATGAANTGGGCGTCTTGCTTTGGAACGGACAATCCAGAAGCCCTAGTTCCAGAGACGGCTCCAGGGGTACCTGCAGGAATCAATCCTTCTGAAGACCCAACCGATGCCTATTATCAAAGCGGTACAATAGCCACAAGTATTGATGGNGTTTCNAACCCGAACGGTGCAGANGAATTTTTAGAAGGGTTTGGTGGTGAGCCAATTAAAAGCCCTTTTCAGGATGGCCATTACATCTATACAGTAATCGCTGGTGCNGGNTCTGGTACAGGTTCAATTGCTCCGATCATTTTCGTAGCTGATCTTGAATCTCCATCATCATTCTGGAAAAAATTACAACCATAAAATAACATACCAACCAGTACTATAAGTCCACAAACCAAAGTATAAAAACTAAGGAGTCAAAAATGAGAAATAATAACAAAGGATTCACGCTAATNGAATTAATCATGGTCACGATCATATTAGGNATCTTGGCAGCAGTAGCGATACCTCGTTACATGTCAACTGTGACAAAAGCTGAAGAGGCTGCTGAAGGTGCAGTACTTGCAAGCATGAAAGCTGGTCTAGAGAACTATGCTACAACAATGGCAGTTGATAATGGACGTCGTTCATGGCCTGAAAACCCATTTGATGTTGTTAAAGTTGAAGGGTTTGCTGGAGTCAACGTTGAACCGTGGGATCTGAATGATGGTGAATGGTCTTACATCACATCAAACCTCAGATTACAGTGAGTTCAGAAATATGCAAGAAGTTGAGTCATGGATCTATCACCGTCGCGGAGATAACTCAGTACACAAATGGTACTACACTAATCAAGACAGAAGTGGCGACCAAGGTGATGATACTGGAGAGATCGGTGGCCGTGAACTTCATGATGAAGAATCAGCAGAGTAGTATTCTTCTAAAAATATAAGTTCAACCCAAAAAGGGCCCCAAAATTGGGGCCCTTTTTAGATTGCAAACGATTCCAAATAAAAACTATAATTATGTATAGAAANATAATCAAGAATTTTAACAGTAAAGGGTTTACAATGATGGAGCTTGTTGTAACTCTGACCATCGTTGGCGTCCTGGCAAGCATTGCCATCCCCTCCTATAATAACTTGGCTGAAAAAACACAGGGGGCAAGGAATTTGGCGAACATGGAGATCATTCGTGAGGCCTTCTTTCAATACTATTATAGGACCCATCAGCAAAGAGGCCAGAAAGCACACTTTCCGCCAGCCCCTGAAAACCAGAATTCTTTGATGACTCAGGAATGGGCNTCGGCTCCAATGGACTCGACAAGATCCTTGAAAGCTCCCGAGAATCTTTTTTCAAATAGTATTTTCCCAATGAATTCCAATAGTAATCCATTTAGTTATGTGACCTGGACAGATACTGTTGATACCTATACAGGGNCAATTCGTTCTGGCATGGAGGTAACCTATTATATTAAAATAGAAGACACTGACCAGGACAGTCCAACTTTTGGAAAATCCTTTACTCATTCAATATAATCTTGTATTCTCTCGGTCGAATGACAATGTCGACCTTTCAAAAAATCAACAGAAAAATAATAACTAAAAGTTCNTCTGGATTTTCCCTGATGGAATTGATCTTAATTATGGTCATACTGGGAATATTTGTTACAATGGCACTCACAAGAACCAATGCCGGTCTTTCTACTATCAAGGAAGGAATTGCTGTTGATCAGCTAACTAGTGATATTGATCTTGTACGATCTATGGCATTTGGGAAGCATGATACGATCACCATAGTGTTTTCCTCAATTGAAGAAAGCTATACTATTTTCGCTGGGCCAGATGGAGATCGTGAAGTTATGGATAACTTTCCCAATAGTGATGACGGTGTTATTNTTTTAAAAAGCCCCACAATGAGAAGCATAGATATACAAGAGACAGATTTTAGTGGTTCATCAGAGCTTCAATTCCTGCCTTTTGGTAAACCAAAGGCTGGAGGGTATGTTATGCTAAATTCCAAAAAAATATCTATAGAGCCTTTTACAGGGAAATGGACAATTAACTAGATCAAGATATAATGGATAATAATAGGAATGGATTCACCCTTGTTGAGGTCATGGTCGTTTTGATCATCTTAGCATTATCATTTACCGTTTTTCTTCAAGCTCTTAATACAGGGAAAAATGTAAGGGTAAAGTCTGAATTAAGGACAGTTCAAAGCGTCCTATTGAATAGTATACAAAATCAAATACGGTCAAGAAGGTTTGATGAGAACTCAGGTNCTATATGGACGAATCCAGGAGAGCTAGGTATTGATGATGGGGAGACCATTCTAACNCAATTTGATGATATTGATGATTTTCATTTATATACCNAAGAAGAAATAGATGATTATTCAGGATTTAGTATATCTGTTGAGGTTACCTACGCAGATGAACAACAAGAGTTTAATATTCCTGATCTCAATGCAGTAACAAACTTTAAAAGAGTCTCAGTGACAGTATCTCATGGTATCTTACCAGATGTGACAGATATAATGATCATTAGTTCAGGAATTTAAAATGGTTCGTCGTTCATCAAATGGGTTTACAATGATAGAGATAGTTATTGTTATCATTATGGTTGGAATAATTGGATCTATGGCAGCGACCATGCTTTATCATGGTTCTGAGATATTTGTTAAAGAGACCAGACGGCAGGGGTTTGTAAGTGAGGCCAGGTCTGCTTTTTGGAACACTATGAGAGAGACTCATGGACAAAGATCTCCATATAACTTTGTCTCCTCTGATCAGAATTATATACTTTTAGTTAATAGTATAGACGAACAAAAAGAATTTCAAATTCAGTCTCCAAACAGTTTTAACTATCGGATGGGTGGCGCAGGTAATTACAATCTCCTATCTAGTTATCTGAGTTTTGATCAGTCAGGTGGATTCAAATATTATGACAATAGTTTTAATATTATTTCTCCTTCTACGGCAGGTTTAACTGGGGAGCAGGCTAAATTGGTGCACCTATCAAGACTAGAGCTAACATTCGTAAATGATGAGGATATTTTTAGCCTTTCTTCTTTCATCTATCCGTACAATTTTAAGTTTGGTCAAAAAATGAGTTACCACGAATGAACCTTAAACGTAACTCTAAACTAGGTTCAGAATCGGGGATGATACTAATGGCAACTACCATGGGTGTATTTATTCTTTTGAGCATATTTGCATTTTATTTAGCTCGATTTTCATCAATTGAAAACCGTACGGGTGCTTATCACTTGCTAGATATAAAAGCCCGTAACCTAGCGATGACGGGTATCGAGCGCGGTCTATTAGCCTACAAATCGTCTAGAAACATATCTGATATTTCTGGAAATTTTAATAATGGAACCTACTCGGTATCCTTTGATAGTCAAAATGATGAGACTGGTTCGACATTATCCAATAATCATTATTTAACCATTAAAAGTAAAGGTAAAATAAATGATGTGGAGAGGAATGTTAGACTAACCTTATCTTCTTTCCCGGAGGCCTTCTGTTTTTCCTTTTATGGTTATAACTCAAGCTTTCAAACCTTTTCAGAGCCCAATGGAAATATTAGCGGAGACATGTTTTTCAATGGTAGTGTTGGTGATAATAGTGGTGCTATCAATGGAATTACTTATGTTGGAACGGGCAGCGGTGGTATGTTGCTGAACTCGTCTCCCTCATTTCCAGATATTAAGAACACCTTTTATGAAAATCTTTTGAGTAGTGCAGCTTTAGTTGAAGGGGCATATGTGAATACCGCTCTCGATTTTGATGGAAATAATGACTACATAAGGATCAATAATTCGGGAGATATCAATACCGGTAGCAATCATACAAACAAGACGATCGAGGCCTGGTTCAAAGTTGATAACAAGAATATAACATCAAGAAAACAGACGATCTACGAGCAGGGGGGAACTGTAAGAGGGCTGAATATCTATGTGCATGGAGGTTCACTATACGTAGGAGGATGGAATGAGCCAAGTGGAGAGAGTAACTGGAACCCTGGAACCTGGTTATCCACAAACTCTATTCAAAGTAATACCTGGCACCATGTTGCACTCACACTTAGCGGTGGGAATTCATTGAGCAATAATGCATTTAAAGGATATTTGGATGGAACGCAATTCGGCTCGGGTCAAGGCTCTAAACTCTGGCACCATCCTGGAGATGTAAGTATTGGCCGTAATAGAGATACAAAGTTTCATAGTGGTGACTATAGTAGCTCCAGATATTTTGGTGGTCTCATCGATGAAGTGAGGTTTTGGAATTCTACCCGGACACAATCACAGATTTCTTCATACAAAGATACTGTGCTAGCTGGCAATGAATCTGGTCTTACTGCATATTATAATTTCCAGGAGAATTCTGGAAATATTGCCAATGATACACAGACCCAATCCAATAATGATGGATCTATAATTAATGGTGCCTCATGGACGTCCGGTCCATTACTATCAAAAATGAATAGTTCTTCATTTACGAATAGAACGATAAATCTAAGCTCCTATAGTGAAAGTAAGCTCTTGGTAAATAGTGACCTCACAATATCAAATTCCACTGTGAATGGTCCAGGGTGTCTTGTGGCAACTGGTAATATTACAATTAGTTCTAATTCAGTTATTAATGGGAACATATATATTATATGTAATGGGGATCTGAATGTGTCTGGCTCTCAGCTTGGAACAGGTATGAGTGCTGCTGTTATTACGTATTCGAAAGGGAATGCTGAATATGAAAATTCAACTGTATACGGACTGATCGTATCAAAAGGGAATAGCCTTGAGCTAGGTGGGACAGCCCATTATGGAGCGATCTTAAACTATAGTTCTTCTTTTGCCTTGGTGGGAAATAGCGATATTGTAGGTTCTGTTGTTTCAAAATACTCTGTAGATCTTCAGGGTGATAATGCATCTATAACAAGAGGTGATATTCCAGAGTTTACAGGGCAAGATATTGGATTGGATCCATTTGTTTTGCCAGGATCTTACCTGGAATTTTAAAAATATTCAGATTTATAGAATCATATAAGATATATATACCAAATTCAGCATCAATTAAACAATGATACGTAGCATTGTAATAACAATTGTTTGTACCATGATGTTGAACGGTAAAGAATATGACCCAAGCTGGAGTTCTTTAGATTCTCGGTCCACCCCTCAGTGGTTCAAGGATGCAAAGTTTGGAATATTCATTCACTGGGGGCTCTACTCTGTGCCCGCCTGGGGTCCTAAGGGTAGCTATGCAGAATGGTACCTGAATGGCCTGAGGTCTGGGGATTCTACCCGGATCAAGTATCACGAAGATAATTTTGGTAAAGATTTTCCTTACAGAGGATTTATAGATCTTTTTAAACCTGTCAATTATGAACCAGATAAATGGGCGGAATTATTCAAGGAGTGTGGAGCTAGATATGTAGTGCTTACCTCAAAGCATCATGATGGTTTCTGTCTTTGGCCCAGTGAGCAGAGTAATGGATATAACTCTGTCAGTGGTGCAGCAGGCCGAGACCTGTTAGGCGATCTGGATCAGGCGGTCAAAGATGCGGGGCTGAGGTCTGGTTTGTATTATTCCCTTTACGAGTGGGATCATCCAGACTACCCAGAAAATGTGAATGATTATGTTAATGATCATATGTTGCCTCAGTTAAAGGATGTAGTACAACGCTACCAACCAGATATAATTTTTTCTGACGGAGAATGGGATAGAGAAAGTAAGGAATGGCGTAGTGAAGAATTCTTGGCCTGGCTTTATAATGAATCAAAAGCTCCGAGTGACGTTGTCGTCAATGATCGGTGGGGTGGTGAGACCCGCTTTACCCATGGAGGTTATTATTCTACAGAATATGACCCAGACTCTGACCATATAGGACAGGAATTTATTGAACGTGGATGGGAAGAGTGTAGAGGGATAGGAAGATCATTTGGTTATAATCAAAATGAAGGACTTGAAGATTATAATACATCAGAAGAGCTGATCCGTTTACTCGTAGATATTGTGAGTCGAGGCGGGAACCTACTTTTGAATATTGGGCCAATGTCCGATGGAACTATTCCAAAGATCATGGTCAATCGTCTAAAAGATATGGGTGAATGGCTTGATGATAATGGTGAGGCTATCTATGGCACTATGGCAAATCGTGCAACCCGATCTGGAAAAGTAAAGTTCACTCTATCAAAAGATCGTAGGCACCTATTTGCATTTATTGAAAAGATACCCAAAAAGAAACTAACGATCAAAGGGCTGAATGGCGCGGGTAATGAACTAGTATTATTACTTGGGAAAAATAAAAAATTAAATTGGCGAAATTTTAAAAATAGTCTGGTCATTGATATTCCAGAAGATCTTCATAGATCACTAGGAAACTCACCAGTACATGTGTTAAAGATCCCTGTCCTACCATACCTCGATGAACCATTGGTCGATATTATACTTGGTGAAGAGCAGGCAGAGATATCTATCTCATCAAATGATAAATTTGCCGAATATAGTTACACATTTGAAACAGATGTTATTAATGCCAAGACATCCAATAAATATGATGGTCCTTTTATGGTTAGTCAGCCTAAAATGTTAAATGTTCAGTCATATGCAAATGGACATCAGCCTAGCCGTGTTGTTACCATTCCTATAAATATCCTTAATGATAAAAATGGAATGATCAGAAAAACATTTCAAGGTCAATGGGAGAGCTGTTTAGAAATGATCGAGCAGCAACCTATAGAGGAAAAAGTTGTAAATGATCTGACCATTGATACATATAGAAAAAATGATTTTGGACATTCCTTTTCTGGCTTTATCCTGATCGAGAAAGATGGCACTTATGAGTTTCAGACCACATCGGATGATGGGTCTATTTTAATTATTAATGGATTTCCGGTCGTTGATAATGATGGACTTCATGGCCGCAAAACAGTTTCTGGTGATATTCCATTAAAGAAGGGATTCCATAAGATCAAGGTCCATTATTTTGAAAGAGGTGGCCAAGAATCTTTGGATGTGAAATGGAAAGGACCTGGCTTTGAATGGGCAAACATCCCCGCATTTAGATTATTTAGATCAGATGGCCAATAACCAATAATATAGGAGCATATCATGGCTAGAAAGATAAGTCGTAGATCATTTATAAAGACCTCGGTTGCCGCTGGTGGAGCAGCAGCCCTTCTGCCCCAATCTCTTTTATCATCTCGCATGAAACGTAAAGTAAAATTAGGATTTATTGGCACGGGCCTAAGAGGGCAATGGATGCTCTGGCTTGCTGCGAAATATCCAGAGGTAGAGATACCAGCTATCTGTGATATAGATGACGGAATGGTCAACTCTGCATTAAAGATATTAAATGAAGCAGGTAGGCCTGAACCAAGGGTATATAAAAAGAATGAAGAGGATTTTAGGTCCATGTTAGACATTGAGACCATGGACGGTGTCTATATTGCAACCCCATGGGAGTGGCACCATCCTATGGCGGTAGCAGCAATGAAGAATGGAGTACATGTAGGAACAGAAGTTCCAGCGGCACTCACAGTCAAAGAATGTTGGGATCTGGTAAATGTATCAGAAAGCTCAGGAAAATTCTGTATGATCATGGAGAATGTATGTTATCGTCGAGATGTTATGGCTATCCTGAATATGGTTCGTAAGAATATGTTTGGTGAGCTACTGCACTGCCAGGGTGGATACCAACATGACCTTAGGCATGTAAAATTCAATGATGGTATCAACCCTTATGGAGGCGGAGTTGAATTTGGTGCAAAAGGATATTCTGAAGCGAAGTGGAGGACCCAGCACTCAATCGATCGAAATGGTGATCTTTANCCTACGCATGGTCTTGGACCAGTAAGTTCGATGCTNNATATTAATCGTGGTAATAGAATGCTACACCTTACATCTACTGCTTCACAACCTCGAGGTCTTCATAATTATATTGTAGATAAAGGTGGNAAAGACCATCCTAATGCAGCAATTGATTTTAAGTGTGGTGATATTGTGACCACGGTCATAAAATGTTCTCAAGGGCAGACCATTGTTTTAAGCCATGATACAAATAGTCCTCGTCCCTACTCATTGAATTTTAGAGTTCAGGGCACTCAGGGTATCTGGCAAAAAGATGCTCAATCAATATATATTGAAGGTGTCAGCGAAGAAGAACATCGATGGGAAAAAGAAGACCAATATTTAACGGAGTATGACCATCCTCTTTGGAAGCGTTTTGAAGATCAGGCCGCTGGATCTGGCCATGGTGGAATGGACTTTTTTATTCTAAGAGCATTTATTGAATCATTAAAAGGAGCTGAACCAATTCTTGATGTTTATGATGCTGCCAGTATGAGTGTGGTCTCTCCACTAAGTGAGAAGTCTATCCGTTTAGGTAGTGCGTCTGTCAAGGTCCCGGACTTCACTCGTGGAAAATGGAAAAATAATGATCCAATTTTTGGTACAAACGATTACATCTAGATGATCTTGTCATTCATAGACTGGTGCATCATTGGAGCTTATTTCACTATTTCATTGGCTGTTGGTATCTGGGCCTCAAGAAACTCAGGAGAGGATAGAAGGTCCTTTTTCTTAGCAGGACGAAATATGCCTTGGTGGCTTTTAGGTATCAGTATGGTGGCTACAACCTTTTCAACTGATACTCCTAATTTAGTGACAGACCTTGTTAGAAGAGATGGCGTGTCAGGTAATTGGGGATGGTGGGCATTTTTACTTACAGGGATGCTTACTGTATTCATCTACTCAAAATTATGGCACCGTTCTGGTGTGTTGACCGATATTGAATTCTATGAACTACGATATAGCGGTAAAGCGGCAGCCTTTCTCCGCGGGTTCCGTGCCTTATACTTAGGATTGGTCTTCAATGTACTTGTCATGGGCACGGTGAGTCTTGCAGCAGTAAAATTTGGTGAGATCGTTCTTGGTCTCCCTGGATGGATAACCTTATTGATCGCAGGTTCCATTACCATCGCCTATTCAACATTAGGTGGATTAAAAGCGGTCATCATAACAGATTTTATTCAATTCACCTTGGCAATGGTTGGTTCTGTATGGGCTATGTTCTACATACTTGGTCTTCCTGAGATCGGAGGGCTTCATAATCTCATAACCCATTCGAACGTGATCGATAAGATATCCCTAATCCCAGACCTGTCTGATCCGGATGTATGGGTCCCAGTTTTATTAGTACCGCTAGCGGTGCAATGGTGGGCAAGTTATTATCCGGGTGCTGAACCTGGCGGCGGTGGATATATTGCACAGCGTATGTTTTCAGCCAAGGATGAATCCAATGCTCTAGGTGCAACCCTTCTCTTTAATATTGCTCATTATGCAATAAGGCCATGGCCCTGGATCTTGATCGCGTTATCCTCTTTGATTATTTATCCTGAATTATCAGATATTCAAAGAGCATTCCCAGGTCTTCCTGCTGATAAGTTAGGTCATGACATAGCTTACCCTGCTATGCTTACTTTATTACCTCAAGGTCTTCTTGGATTAGTATCTGCATCCTTGATCGCTGCTTTTATGAGTACCATGTCTACGCAGTTAAACCTAGGAGCGAGCTACTTGGTAAATGATCTCTATCATCGGTTTATAAAACCCAATGCTTCTGAAAAAGAATTGGTCATGATGGGTAGGCTCTTTACTATCATATCCATTATTCTTGGTACGGGTCTTGGTCTGGTCCTCACTAGCGCTGGACAGGCCTTTAATTTATTGCTCATGATCGGTGCTGGCACTGGACTGATATACATTCTACGTTGGTTCTGGTGGCGTATAAATGCCTATACTGAGATTATTGCAATGATTAGTTCTCTCATCATAGCAGGCTATATGAATTTTGGAGACCTTGATATTGCTGGCTGGATGAAGATTGTATACGGTGCTTGTATCACTACTGTCGTATGGGTTATTGCCACATATGTTACACCGCCTGATGATGATGAGACATTGCAGAATTTTGTAAATAAGATCGATCCAGGTGGCCCTGGATGGAAAAAATATTCAAATGTTGTTAAAAGCGAGGACTGGCATGTACCTAAAGGAATTCTATCAATGGTGTTAGGCTGTTTTTCAGTATATGGATTACTTTTAGGTGTTGGCCAATTGATCTATGGTAACCTTTATCCTGGTGTGCTTATATGTGGACTAGGTACGGTCGCTTCGATCTGGTTGTTCAAGATTTGGAAATAACCACTCCAGGGAGGATATGTTTATTTGGCGAACACCAGGATTATCTGGGTCTACCTGTTATTGCAATGGCTATTTCGTTGAGAGCAAATATTTCTGGATATAAGAGGTCAGACCGACAGGTCATTATTCATAAGCCTAATATCGGTGAGAAGGAGGTCTTTTCACTTGATGATCTTGATTATAATAAGCCAAGAGACTATTTCAAAAGTGCCATTAATGTCTGCAATTCTGAGGGGCTGGAATTCACAAATGGATTTGAATGTGAAATAAAAAGNAGTATCCCTATCCAAGCTGGANCCAGTAGNTCNTCTGCNATTACTGTAAGTTGGATACANTTTTTATCANATATGGCTGATGAAAAAGTAGTTTGGAGTAAACAAAAACTAGGGGAGCTTGCGTTTAGGACAGAGGTGGTCGAGTTTCAAGAACCAGGTGGAATGATGGACCAATATTCTACCGCAATTGGCAATCTACTCTGTATTGGGTCAGAGCCTTCAATTGATATTCAAACATTGAATGCATCACTTGGAAGTTTTGTTCTAGGAGATTCTCAAGAGCCAAAAGAAACACTCAANATCCTTAAAAGATGNCGNGATATGAGGTTAGAGTTATTTGATNCTATTNATTNAAAAAACCAAAACTTTGATCTTCATTCATTTGATCAGGNGNTTGANCTNTCTGANCTTAGCAATGAAGAAATAAACCTATTAAATGGGACCATTAGAAATAGAGATATCCTTAGAGAAGCTAGGTTAGAGTTGGATAAGACCAGTCCTGACCATCAACTAATCGGCTCCCTCCTTAATGATCACCACAGCATTCTTAGAGATTGTCTTCATGTAAGTACCAACAAGATTGAAAGGATGTTAGAGGCTGCGATTTCTGCTGGTGCATTCGGAGGGAAGATCAATGGCTCAGGCGGTGGTGGGTGCATGTTTGCCTATGCTCCAGAAGATCCTAAAGCTGTAGTAAGCGCAATAGAATCGGTCGGTGGAAAAGCACACATAATTACTGCTGATGAAGGAACAAAGGTCTTAATTTGATAAACAGAATATGATAGGTTAATAATGAATGACATAACACTTTTGATCATGGCAGCAGGGATGGGATCCAGGTACGGTGGATTAAAACAGTTAGATCCAGTGGGCCCCAGCGGAGAGACGATTATTGATTATTCTGTATATGATGCTATACGTGCAGGGTTTAATAAGGTCGTATTTATCATCCGTAAAGATTTTGAAGAGGATTTCAGATTAAAGATTACTAATAAATACAAAAATAAGATCAGAGTTGAATTTGCATTTCAGGACCTTAATGATCTTCCTGAAGGGTTCTTATGTCCTGAGGGTCGGGTAAAACCTTGGGGTACTGGCCATGCCATCTTGACGGCCTCTCAACTGATACATGAACCATTTGTAGCTATAAATGGTGATGACTTTTATGGTCGTGAATCATTTGAGATAGTAGCGGATTATTATCAAGATAAGAATGCAACATATTCTATGGTGGCATTTCAACTTGATAAAACATTATCTGAATTTGGAGGTGTCACACGGGGTCTATGTACCGTTAAAAATGATTTATTGGATACAATAGTTGAAACGGGTGAATTAAAACGGTCAGAAAGTGGTGTCTCATCAGATCGTGATATCCAATTAGATGGAAACGAGCCAGTGTCGATGAATGTATGGGGTTTTACACCTGACCTTTTCGATCATTTAAGGGCTATGTTCGTTGATTTTCTACATAAGGAGGGTGATGAAATGAAGAGCGAATATCTTATTCCGACAGTTGTCAATAANTTGATNCGATCAGGCGAAAAAGANATATATGTTCTACGTACAGGCTCTAAGTGGTTTGGTGTTACATATAAGGAAGACAAACCCTTCGTAACTCAGCAGGTGCAGTCGCTAGTCGATCGCGGAGTTTACCCAAAACAATTATTTTGATCAAGAATATTGAAAGTTCTCATAAATACAGCGATAAAGTATAATTTTTCNATCTTTATGCTTGTGGCAGCAAATAGGCCTCCTGAAATAGAAGGCCCATCCATTGTAAAGACCAATAATGAGCCAGCGAGGGCCTCATTCTTTAATTTTGAATCAAAAAAGCTTNCCAAGAAAAATGACCCGACTACATCAGATCGTTATAGATCTTTGAATGCAAGTNGATTCAAACCAGAAAATTTTGATGATGGCTTTAACAGAAGCAAAGCTGGCACTCTGAAAGCTCCAAGGAAGACAAAAAAAGCAATGCACACTACAGACCTTGTAAAGCAAGAACTTATCCATCTAGATATTGACCNTATTNAAATGGGGGTAGCAGGAGAAGATAGCTGGGGAGCTCAGCCACTAAAAAAATATAGAATAGAACCAAAAAAATANACNTATCACTTCTTGATGACCCCANTCAAGATGAAAGATGATCCTGTAGACATCTATAAAAATCTTTTAACTGAGGATATAAAATAGGATGTTCTTGATAAAAATATTCTAGATTGAAGATATCAGTTATTATTCCCACCTATAATAGGAAGCATACACTACAAAGAGCNATCGATTCTGTTTTAGCTCAAACATTCAAACCATATGAGATCATTATAGTAGATGATGGGTCTAAAGATGGAACTAAGGAATGGTTACTACAAAACTATCCTTCAGTTCAATGCATTCATCAACCAAACAATGGTGTAAGCTCAGCGAGGAATAAAGGTATTCAGATATCCCAAGGCTCTTGGATAGCATTATTGGATTCTGATGATGAGTGGATGCCTGAAAAATTAGAGTATCAAAGCAAGTTTATAGAGGTGAATAGGGACTCTTCTTTTTGCCATACGAATGAGATTTGGATCAGGAATGGTGTTAGA
Source organism: bacterium TMED46 (assembly GCA_002167345.2). Lineage (GTDB taxonomy): Bacteria > Fidelibacterota > Marinisomatia > Marinisomatales > UBA1611 > CACEUX01. Next base: position 14,736 of record NHCZ02000021.1, read on the forward strand.
GTAAATCAGATGAAAAAGCACAAAAAGTATGGAGGGGATATCTTTAAGTATTGTCTAGACATTTGTAGAATATCTCCTTCATCCTCTATCATAAAGAAAGATGTATTTGAGGAGGTAGGGACTTTTGATGAATCTTTGACCGTTTGTGAGGATTATGACTTATGGCTTCGGGTAACAGCAAAATTTAATATTCTATTTTTAGATGAGCCGTTGATTAAAAAATATGGCGGTCATTTAGACCAATTATCTAGGGTGCCTGAAGGAATAGAGCAATACCGTATTCGATCATTAGAAAAAATATTATCAATGGGTTTACTAACGGAAACTCAATTTAGATTAGCCAAAGATATGTTGATACATAAGTTAAATATTTATGCTAAAGGATTGAAAAAAAGAGATAAATATGAGGAATTAACATCCACAGAAAAAAAGATTCAAGATTGGCTTATTATGCCAGACTTGAATTAGATTTCACTATGGTGTTATATGATGTCTTATTGTATGAGTTTTATGTTCAGATAGAACGTATTATATATGTACCGTACTCTTGGGTAAATTAGTTAAATGAAATTAGTTAAAAAGTTATTTATCGTCATACCTTGCCTACTGGCAGGCTTAACCGCTTCGGAATGGGTGGACCTAGGAGATTTACGCCCATCTCAACCTATATGGGATGTAAACTCTATTTCAGAGAGCAATATCGAGATAAATTTTGAACTTGGAGGTTACTACCAAGAACTACTTGATAATGGAAAGACCCGCGTTTCATTCCCAGGAGGTGTTCCTATCCTCGAAAGAGGTGCCCCTGAAATGTCTCGTATGGCACGCTCTATAATTATTCCTGACCTAGCTAATATGGAATTGTCCGTCATTAGCACTGATTTTATCGATATCCCTTTGGATAATGTCGAACCTTCAAAAGGTAATTTAACTCGTGATATTGACCCATCAACAGTTCCATACACGTTTGGCAAAGCCTATGAGAGAAATGAATTTTATCCAAAAGATATAGTTTTCCTAAGAGACCCCTATATCCTGCGATCACTGAGAGGACAAACGATTGTTTTCCAGCCTATACAATACAACCCGATTGAAAGGATGCTTCGTGTACATACCCATATAGAGATATCTATTCAAGAGAATGGCCAGAGTCAGATCAATGCTTTAACTAGACGACCATTTAACGGAGGTAGTAGAGAATTTGAAAATATGTACAAAGAGCATTTTCTTAATTACAACACTGATGAAAGATATGATGTTCTTGGTGAACAAGGACCTATGTTGGTAATCAGTTATGGTGATTTTATGGATGAGATGCAAACATTTGTCGATTGGAAGAATTATAAAGGAATTCCAACCGAAATGGTCGATATAGCAGATGTTGGGGACGTCGATGATATGGCACAACTAATTGAGGATGAATTTTACGAAAATGGTATAGCATTTGTATTATTAGTTGGGGATATTGATCAGATAGAGACCATCCGTCGTTCGAATGGTGCGGGTTCTAATAGCCCATCTGATAATTCACTTACTTTTGTAGCGGGAAGTGATTTTTATCCTGATCTTATCATAGGCCGCTTCTCAGCAGAAACGGGGGACCATGTGCAAACAATGATCGATCGTACCATTGCGTATGAAATGAATCCTGACCCATCTGCTGACTGGTACAAGAAAGGTTGTGGGTTTGCATCATCCCAAGGACCTGGTGATGATGGCGAGGATGATGATGAGCACCTTAATAACATTCGTGAGCTTTTACTTGATTACACCTACAACGAAATAGATCAAATATATGACCCTAATGGAACCGTTGCACAGGGTGAGGCTGCAATTAATGAAGGAAGATCTATTATCAACTATACAGGCCATGGTTCTAATGGTTCTTGGGGCAACGGTTGCCCAATGAATAATACAGATGTTAATGGGCTTGTGAACACAGGCATGTATCCATTTATTTGGTCTGTCGCTTGTGTCAATGGAGAATTTGAACAGGGGACATGTTTTGCAGAGACCTGGATCCGTGCAACAGCTTCCGATGGAACGCCCACCGGTGCTATTGCTACTTTAATGTCGACTGTTAACCAGGGTTGGAACCCTCCCATGGAGGGACAAGATGAAATGAATGCGATCTTTGTTGAATCATATTCAGATAATATCAAACGTACATTTGGTGGGTTGTCTTTCAATGGCATGAACCAAATGAATGATAGCTATGGATCTCAAGGCTACAATGAGACCTATTATTGGACAATATTTGGAGATCCTTCAGTTGTTGTACGCTCGGATACCCCAACCGAGTTGGACGTCAACCATAGTGGAGTCCTTATCATTGGTGCGACTGACCTTTATGTTGAAACAGGTGTGAGTGGTGCACTTGTATCAGTTTCAAAAGATGGAGAACTTTTATCATCAGTATTCAGTGATCCTTCAGGGAATGCAGATATAGAGTTCGAGGATGCTTTGAGTATTCCCGGATCTGTGGATCTAGTAGTGACAGCATATAATAAGATACCTTATGAGGTATCTATTAATGTGATCGCTCCTGATGGAGCTTACATGCTCATGGAAAATGTAATGGTGAGTAGTGGTACAGACGATGTTCTAGATTATGGTGAGGAAGGGCAACTTTATTTCACATTTGAGAACGTGGGTTCAGACCCTTCAGAAGAATTGACCTTTAGCCTTTCTCATGTTGGGTCAATGGTTGATATCCTTACTGAAAATGTCATCCTAGAATCAGTTGCTGCTGGAGATGAGGTTACGGTTGGTCCCTTTGAAATCGAAGTTAGTTGGAATGTGGAAGATGGTGCTCATATTGACTTTACTGTTTTTGTAACCAATGGGTCGGAGTCATGGGAATTTGATACAGATGTTTTTGTAGAAGCTCCTGCATATCAATTACTTTCAACTGAATTATTAAATGACCTGAATGGGACTCTTGACCCAGGTGAGTCAGCTATTCTTCAAGTTGTGATGAAGAACGTTGGTCACGCGCCAGTTAATTATCCGGATTTTGAAGGAACCACAAGTGATCCTTATATCAGTATCGGTAATATTGTTAGTGATAACGACTATTTATGGGATATTGACACAGATATAACATTGATCATTGAGGTTGAAGCTGAATCAGATGCTCCTGTTGGACATTCTGCGCTTACCGCAATACTTATTGGGTCTCTTGGTACGGACTATGAAAATGTTTTTCCTCTACCAATCACCCTTGGTATAATGATCGAAGATTTCGAGATAGGTAGTTTTTCAGCGTATGAATGGTCGCATGGAGGTGATGCAGATTGGACAATTGATGCGGATGCATATTCCGGTAGCTTTTCTGCTAGGTCTGGTGAAATAAGTCATAGCCAAACATCAGAACTTTCTATTTTAATGAATATCCTCTATGAAGGTGAGATACAGTTTTGGTCAAAAGCCTCATCAGAACAAGGTGGGTCTGGAATGGTCTATGACTATTTAGAATTTTACATTGATGACGAACCACAAGATTTAGTGATAGGTGGTGATACAGATTGGAATGAGTATACTGTTGATCTACCAATCGGTGAGCACTTGTTGAGGTGGGTCTATGAGAAGGATGAAGCACAAAGTTCTGGGGAAGATTGTGCTTGGCTAGATATGATCCAGTTTCCAGCCGGAGCTGTGCCACCATTGAGTATTGATTTTGGTGATCTGAATTTTGATAGTATCGTAAATATTCTTGATGTCATAGTTACAGTGAACTACGTAGTTGGTCATATTGAATTAAATAATGAGCAGATCCAGAATGCTGATATGAACTTAGATGGCACAATTAATGTATTTGATATACTCATGATCGTTGATCATGCACTTTCCAATTAATCGAAGATACAGTTAGATTAGCATATATCTCTAGCTCCTAAATAGGAGCTATTTTTTTGCCGACATGATAATAAAAAGAAACATCACTCTCACTCTTTACATGATTCCTAAACTGATACTCATTCTGATGGTTTTAAAAAATATCAGTTTTGGGCAATCAGCTTATTTGAAAAATTTTGAACCTGATTCTTTACGCTTAAAGATTGTGGATGCTCAAAGATGTGAAAAGGCACCGGTCATTGATGGGTATTTAACTGATAGTTGTTGGCAACAGAATAAGCCGGTTGATGAGTTTTTTCAAATTGAACCTAAAGAGCTTTCAGCACCATCAGAGAAAACATCTGCAAGGGTTAGCTATGATGACGAGGCATTATATATATTCATAGAGTCCTTTGATTCCCAACCCAAAAAAATTAAAAAAACGATGGTGCGTAGAGATAGTTGGATGGATGGGTTTGCTAATAATTCTGATTGGGTTGGTGTTACCATTGATTCAAAAGATGACGACTATAACGGCTATTTTTTTGCAGTAAATGCATCTGGAGTAATAATGGATGTCGCTCTATCTGGTGAATGGGACTATGATCCTACATGGAATCCGGTTTGGGACGTAAGTATTTCATTTAATGAAAGTGGATGGCATGCAGAATTCAAACTACCACTCGCTGTCTTTCAGTTTGAGAATAAGCCAAATATGCAGTGGGGAATATCATTTGAAAGAGCTATTCATCGATTGCAAGAGCGTGTCGATTGGCCCGGACGTAGTAAGTCTGTCCGGGGGCTAATATTACCATTGGGTGTTCTAAGTGGCCTGTCAAATATACCTACACCTAACCAACTTGAGGTCATACCCTATGCGTTGGCAGGTTACAGTAATAAAACCCATCAAGACATTGGGCTGGATATGCGATATGGCTTAACCTCAAACAGCGTAATGAAAATAACTTTTAATCCAGACTTTGGTCAAGTTGAGGCAGATCCATCAGTATTAAACCTAACTGCATTTGAGACATTTTATGAAGAAAAACGGCCATTCTTTTCTGAGGGTTCTGAATTTTTTAATCACAGGATCTCACTATTTAATTCACGTAGAATTGGTAGAAGACCAAGCTATTATATACCAGATAATGGCGAGCTAGAAGATCTACCAGACTATACTACAATACTTGGGGCTAGCAGGGTCATGGGGAGTTTGGCATCTGGTATTAATTATGGTTTTATTGGTGCTTTAACCACAGAAGAAACTGCCATCCATATTGATAGTCTTAATTCAAGAGATATTGTGGTCGAGCCAAAATCTAACTATTCTATCGGGAGGGTTGAGATACCCATGATCAATAATATTTCAAGAGTTGGGATTATGGCAACAAATGTTACCAGAGCCAATAACCCAGGAGCCACTGTAATTGGGACAGATTGGACACTTGGGTTTTATGATAACCGATTGTTCACTAATGGGCAGATCATCCATTCCAATGTAGATAGCGAATCTGGTAGTGCCTATCGTTTTAATTTTGGATATTTAGACCCTGTATGGTGGAGCTTTCGGTTTTGGTATGGGACCACCAATGATAAGTTTAATATAAATGATTTGGGATATCTTAGAAGAAATGGCACTTCTTGGACCGGCATAAGAATAGAGTTTCGTAAACAGGAACCTTGGGGAAATTTTATCAATAATAATTTAGAGCTTAAGGTTAGTCAAAATTGGAATAAAGATGGATTAGTTATAGAAAATGAAATCGATATTGAACAAGAAAACCTGTTTTCAAATTATTGGGGTATGGGTTTATTTGGTAAAATATTTTTACCAGCATACAATGATGAAGATATATTTAGAAACGATAATGCATGGGCATATAAGACAGAACTTTGGGGTTATGCTGGTCCAAGATTCACTACCGATCGTCGTAAGAAGGTCGTCTTTGAATCTAGTATTGGTATGGGGTATGGAGAAAATAGAGGCCATGGTTATAGAGCCAACTTAGAATTAGAAATGAGGCCGATCGAGCCACTTAATATTGAAATAGAAGCTATGCAGGATAAAAGTCCCAGCCATATGCAGTGGGTCGATATTTTAGAAAATGTAGATGATACAGTTCGAGTTTATGCAAATTCCACTCTATTGACCCGTGATATAACATTGCGTTTAGATTGGACCTTTTCTCCTAAAATGTCTCTACAATGTTTTGTTCAGCCATTCTTTGCAGATATGAACTATGAAAGTTTTTATCGTTTAAGAGCTCCTAAAACAATGGACCTTCAAGAATATGATTACCTCCAGAATTATGAAGACCCTGATTTTAAACTTTATAATACCGTTGGAACCTTTGTATTTCGTTGGGAATATCGTCCGGGCAGCACTTTTTTCTTAGTCTACAATCTTAACCAAAGTAGTTATTACTCACCATCTGAAAAAGACTGGTCCTACGAAGATTCAAATGCTTTATATTTTAAAATAAATTATTGGTTCAAAAATTAATTTAAAATGGCTCAATTAAATGCTGAGTGATATTATTAATGTTGTGATCTCACTGCCCAGCCAGCATGTGATCTATGGCATGATAAGTACTGTGCTTTGCATTGCAGCAGCTTGGGTTTATAGTAATAGTTCTGATCAAGTGAAACAGGTCATCCTCCAGACAATCGGATACCTTGTCGTTTTTAATGAGATCGTTTTTCAGGCGTACATGGTCTATTATGGTATTTGGTCTCTTAAAACTTCTTTACCGATGGAGATGTGTTATTTATCAGCTTTATTAATTCCTTTTTACAGTAAAAATCAACATTTAAGACTTTTAAAAACCTGGTTCTTTTTTGCAGGGTTTAGTGGCTCCTTATTCGCATTCATAAATACAAACCTTTCTGAAATGGAACACATTTACGTTTCTATCCATTACTTCTTTGCACATGGCCTTGTAATATTTGTGATGCTTAGTATCATTGCAGATGGCTACAGGCCAAAATGGGAAGATTATTTTATTGCCATAAAATGGACAACGGTGCTTGTTATTTTTATCATTCTGATCAATCTAGTTCTGGATAGTAATTATATGTTTACATTTGAGAAGCCAGCAGGGGTCAACTTCACACTACTTATGCCTGATTGGCCATACTATTTTTTAATAATGCTTTGTATTGGTCTTAGTTTTTATACCCTGATGATGATAGTTTCGTTAATTTTAATTAATAAGAACAAATAACGCTCATATCGCCTAATTTAAATTGTATTTGATATATATTGGGTTTAATATATTATTAAGAGAATAATATGAAAACTATAGTAAATGTTTTAGGATTTAAGATAAGTTGGTGGGCATGCGTTTTAGGGGCTACAAGTGGCGCAGAATACCTTGGCCCTATAGCTATGGCAATATTTTTAACTCTCCACTTNAACTTTAATGTATCAAACAATTCAGAGATTAAACTTATTTTGATATTTGCGGTTGTAGGCACTTTGATAGATACGTTAATGGCATATACGAAGTTGATAGGTTATGTTGGTTTATACAGCGATGATTCTATCATTGCTCCTATGTGGATCACAGCTATGTGGTGCGGTTTCGCTGCCATGGTTAATCATTCATTGGCATGGTTTAAAGATAAATGGTCTTCNTCATTCCTTTTTGGTTTTATAGGAGGTCCTCTGGCATATATTGGAGGNGAAAAAATTGGTGCAATATATTTTAATTCAGGACTTACAGAGGTCTCCGTCATGCTTGCTGTAGTTTGGGGAGCTAGTATCCCTCTGATGTTTTGGGTCAATGANAGACTAGGTTTAGGAAATAAATGAGCGGGGCAATATCAAAATTCAATTTTGCTACCCTCCTCTTNTTTCTTGGCCATGGATTGGCTGAGACCAAAGACGGAAGAACCGAACAATTATTTCAAGATCTTCATGATAATATAGGTTGGGTTTTTGAGGATTCTAAAGATGGTATTTCTNTGAGNAGAAAACCNATCCAGGGNATGGGTCTCAAGGCAGTCATGGTNGNAAAAAAAACAATGATTCCTAAAGAAATAATCCAAAGTGTAATAATGGACGTGGGTAACTATGAAAAATTTTTAAAAAGTATAGGGCCTATTCGTTCTCAGGAAGTTCAAAGGTCAAGCGATTGGGTAGATGGGTACCAATTCATCCCCATTGACCTACCCTTAATTGGCGATCGTGAATACTTATTTCGAATGTACTCAACTGGATATAANAGCGAGGATACCACATCTATTATCCATTGGCATTTACTNGAAAAAAGAGACGATGTCCTGGTTGGGCTCAATAATCAAAATANTAATCGAGTTTATTTAGACCATGGTGCAGGATTATGGATGGCTGAGAAAACTCTAAGTGATACAATAGTCTTATCTTACAGGATTTATATGGATCCCGGAGGTGCATTACCAGAATTTTTAGTTGATATGATGAATAAGGTCAGTGTCATGAATATATTTAAAGATGCAATAGCAGAAGCTAAACTTAGACAAGATATAATTGTTCAGTAGTTACTTATTATTTTGAAATATATAATCTTAATTTCCGCTTTACTTATTCCTTTTTTAGTCATGAGTTGTAACAATAGTNCCTCCAGTGAATTACCTGAAATGAAGACAGTTGAATATGTAGATATAGAACGTTATATGGGAGACTGGTATGTAATCGCAAATATTCCCACTTTCATTGAGAAGAGGGCAACAAATGCAATCGAATCTTATCGACTTAGCGATGAAGGTATTATTGAAACAACTTTCTCCTTTTACGAGGATTCACCAGATGGTGAAAAAAAGATTTACAAGCCCACCGGATATATTCATAATAAAGAGACAAATGCAGAGTGGAGGATGCAATTTGTATGGCCGTTTAAAATGCCTTTCCTGATTATTACCCTTGATGAAGATTATGAATATACTGTTATAGGTTACCCCTCAAGAAAGTATGTTTGGATAATGGCTCGAAAACCACAAATGTCAGATGAGGTTTACAGGAGTATCATTGGTGATCTCGAGGAGGTTGGATATGATATTTCTAAAATAAACAAGGTTCCACAGTCGTGGAAATAATAGTTTAAAATGAAGATTGCAATTATAGGATCGGGTATTTCTGGCCTTACTACTGGCTACTTACTTAGCCGTAATCATGATATAACTATGTTTGAAAAGAATGACTACATAGGAGGTCACACGCATACCCATAAGATCGATTATGAAGGAAAAAGTTTGTCTATAGATTCAGGGTTTATCGTTTACAATGAACGAACGTATCCAAATTTTATTAAAATTCTCGATCAACTTGGGGTCGAACGCCAGGTAACAAGAATGGGGTTCAGCGTTAAATCTGAAAGAGACAATCTAGAATATGCTGGTCATTCTCTGAATGGACTTTTTGCACAAAGGTCAAATATCTTTAGACCATCTTTCATAAGAATGCTAAGAAGTATGAATCGTTTTAATCAAGAGTCTAGAAAAGATCTTCCTTCAATCGACCCCAAAACGACATTGGGCGATTATTTATTAAAAAACAATTATTCAACTGAATTCATTCAGCATTTTATCATTCCTATCGGAGCCGCAATTTGGTCTACTGTCCCCACTGATATGATGAATATTTCCGCTGTTTTCTTTATTAGATTCTTTGAGAATCATGGCCTACTTCAAATAATAAATAGACCAAATTGGTGGGTGATCAAAGGGGGATCAAAAAGATATGTGGATAAGATCATTGCCAAATTCAAAGATAAAATAAGACTTTCAACACCTGTGAAAAATGTCAAACGAGATAAAGATTTAGTTAAGATCAGCTTTGGATTAGATGGTGAAAATGAAGAAGACTTTGATGCAGTGGTATTTGCAACCCACAGTGACCAGTCGCTTGCGCTTTTGGAGCAACCAACAAAAGACGAAGTAGAAATATTGGGTTCTATTATTTATCAGAAAAATGATGCTGTACTGCATTTTGATGATACTATTTTACCTAAAAGGAAAACAGCATGGTCTAGTTGGAATTATTATTTAGACCATGATCAAAGTAAACCTGTGGCATTAACTTACAACATGAACATTTTGCAGGGAATTGTTAGCTCAAAAACTTTCTGCGTGACATTGAACACTCAAGAACTGATCGACCCTGAGAAGGTCATCAAATATCTTAACTATGAGCACCCGCTATTTACCCTCTCTAGCCTAAAAGCACAGGAGCAAAAAAGCAAGATCAGTGGAAAAAATAACACCTATTATTGTGGAGCATATTGGCATAATGGGTTCCATGAAGATGGTGTGGTTAGTGCGTTGGACGTTTGTAGCCACTTTGGAGAAACATTGTGAGTGTCTCTAACAAAAGTTTTATTTTTAGGGGTACCATTCGACATAGACGATTCACTCCCTTTGACCATTTTTTTACCTATCCTATTTTCATGATTTTTGTTGACCTTAATACCATTAAGAAAACTCTCAAACGCTCATGGCTATGGAATATTGATAAGCCAGCTATGATATCTTTCAATCGAGATGATTATCATGGCGCAGGGGAAGGAGAGCTTGATCCGTCTGTTCGTAAAACAATTCGTGAACAAATTGGTTATGAGGTGAAAGGGCCTATAAGGTTGCTTACAAATTTAAGATATTTCGGGTATTGTTTTAACCCAGTGAGTTTTTATTATTGTTTTAATGAGGACGATTCTGAAGTTGATGTGATAATGGCCGAGGTTACAAACACTCCTTGGGATGAGCGGCATTCTTATGTTATCCATCAGAAAGGTCAAAAAGGTAAAATAGACAATCTTACTGCTGATCTAAAAAAGAAATTGCACGTAAGTCCATTTTGGGGAATGGATCATGATTATGAATGGCTTTTTAGTCAACCTAGAAAGAATCTAATGGTCAATATGATAAATTATAAAGATGAAGAAAGGGTTTTTGATGCTACATTAAATATGAAAAGAATACCGTTCACTCTAGGAAATCTCCTTAAGCAAGTAGCCAGATTTCCATTTATTACTATGCTGGTGGTGTTTCGTATCCATTGGCAGGCATTTAAACTATGGTTGAAAAAAGCACCTTACTTCATACATCCCGATAAAATCAATCTAATGAAAGGTAATTAACCAAATGAGTACAACTATGCAAGTTGATCATCTTGCAGATGCGGTCAAGACACCTAAGAAATCAACTTTTCTAACGTCTATCTTTAAAAGTGGGCTACAGAAAAAATTCAAAAATCTAAAAATGGGACACATTTCCATAAACGATGGTGATGAGACTTTCTCCTTTGGCGATAGTAGCTCAGATGAAAAAGTATCTGTAGATATTCACTCACAGGAATTTTATGTCATGACAGGAAGCGGAGGTGCTCTTGGAATAGCAGAGGCTTATGTTGCTGGATATTGGTCCTCAGATGATGTGGTAAAACTTTTTCAAATAATTTTAAGGAACAGGGATATCCTACTTTCTCTTGAAAAGGGTTTTGCTAAACTTGTCAAACCGATCAATAAAATGATTCACCGTGGCCGGCAAAATACACTTAAAGGAAGTAAAGAGAATATTTTAGCACATTATGACCTTAGCAACGATTTTTACAAGTTATGGCTGGACCCTTCAATGACATATTCTTGTGCCTTTTTTAATAATGATTCTGTCACACTTGAAGAGGCTTCAATAGAAAAATTAGATCGCATATGTAGAAAGCTAGACCTGTCAGAGGATGATTCTGTGCTCGAGATAGGGACTGGCTGGGGTAGCTTTTCTATCCATGCTGCAAAGAATTATGGTTGTAAGGTCACCACAACCACTATTTCAGATGCGCAGTTCGATTACGCAAGGTCGCGTATCAAAGATGAAGGGTTGGAATCAAAGATAACGCTCATAAATAAGGATTATCGCGATTTGGATGGGAAATATGATAAGATTGTATCTATAGAAATGATAGAAGCAGTTGGGTATGAATACATACCTGATTATTTCTCAAAATTGTCGTCCTTATTAAAAAATAATGGACTTGTTGCCTTGCAGGGCATTACATATAATGATCAAAACTTTGAGGTTTATAAGAATTCAGTAGATTTCATCAAAAAATATATTTTTCCAGGTTCTTGTTTAATATCTGTTGCACAGATAATTGATGTAATTAAAAAGGATACTGATCTGGCAATGGTCGATATGGAAGATATCACAAAGCACTATGCTGTAACATTAAATAGATGGAGAAAGAATTTTATGGATGTGATTCCAAAGGTCAAAGAGATGGGATATTCTCAAGCGTTTATTAATATGTGGGAATTTTACTTTTTATACTGTGAGGCTGGTTTTTCAGAAAGAAATATTGGAGATGTCCAAATGATATTCGCAAAATCGGGTTCTAGAAACATTAACATTAGTTATTAAAACATGATATCAAAATTAATTCAATTAGCAGAGGATGGTTTATTACCTGATTTTATGATCAGGGCAGGTATTGTTAGGAACTGCAAGGTTAGACTTCAAAATGAAAGTTCTTCTTCTTTAGAGCAATTAAAGGAAAGAAAATTAAAATGGGTCGAGCAGATGAAAGAAAGCCCGATCGCTCTTGTTCCTGAAAAAGCGAATCAGCAACATTATGAAGTACCGCCTTCCTTTTTTGATGAGGTTTTAGGGTCGAACCTTAAATATAGTTCGGGCTTTTGGCCTCAAACAGTTACCACATTGGATGAATCTGAGTTAGCCATGCTAGAGCTAAGCTGCGAAAGAGCAGAATTAGAAAATGGCCAAAATATATTAGAATTGGGATGTGGTTGGGGCTCTCTAACTTGTTATATGGCTAGCCAATACCCAAAAAGTCAAATTACAGCAGTCAGTAATTCTAAGGACCAGAAAGAGTATATCTTAAAACGATGTAGCGAATCTGGTTTGAATAATGTGAATGTGATTACTGCAGATATGAATGATTTTACCGTTGAACAAATGTATGACCGAGTTGTTTCAATAGAAATGTTTGAACATATGCGTAATTATAAAAAACTTTTATCCAAGATCTCGTGCTTATTGAATGATGATGGTAAATTATTCATTCATATATTTACTCACAAAGACATCGTCTACCCCTTTGAGAATAAAGGTAAGGCAGATTGGATGGCAAGAGAATTTTTCTCTGGAGGGATGATGCCCTCTCATGACCTATTTGAATATTTCCAAGACGATCTTAAAATAGAAGAGAGCTGGAGGATGTCTGGAACTCACTATGAAAAAACATCTTTGGCTTGGTTAAGAAAAATGGATAAGAACAAAAGTAATGTATTGAATATATTCTCAGATACTTATGGTTCAGAGCATGCAAAAAAGTGGTTCCAGAGGTGGCGCATATTCTTTATGTCCTGTGAAAAATTATTTGGATTTAAAAATGGAACAGAATGGGGTGTGTCTCATTACCGTTTTATAAAAGGTTAGATTAAGCAATGGTAATACTGATATTTATTTTCTTACACTGGTACCTCTCACTATTTTTCCAAACATTTTTNTTACATCGCTATGCCTCTCATAATATGTTCAAGATGAGCCTGTTCTGGGAAAAAGTATTTTTCCTTCTCACATTCATTTTTCAAGGGTCCTCGTTTTTGCATCCTGCGGCGTATGCTGTAATGCATAGACGCCATCATTCATTCGCAGATACACCAAAAGATCCCCACTCACCAGTTCATCTAAAAAATATTATTTCTTTTAATCTAGCAACTGTGACCGAATACAGAAAACTAGTTAATGAATTCCTGAAAGGCGGAAGAACCATCTCAGACGCACCCAGATGGTATACTTTAGAATGGTTTGCAGAATCTGTATGGACCAGAGTTGCCTTTATTATTTTATATTTTTTATTCTATGTTCAATTTGCTACCTCAACATGGCAGTTCTTTTTATTCCCCCTGCACATTTTTATGGGTTCTATGCACGGGTTTATTGTTAATTGGTTTGGGCACAAGACAGGTTATAGAAATTTCGACTCTATGCCCGATAACTCAAAAAACACTTTACCTCTGGACTTTTTAATGATGGGTGAATTATATCAGAATAATCATCATAGAAGGCCTAAAGAACCTAATTTTGCAGTGCGGTGGTTTGAGTTAGATTTTGGTTATATTGCAACTCTGGCGCTTAAAAGACTTAGAGTTATACATTAAAAAATATGTCAAAAAATATTAAAGATTATATCAGTGTAATTATAGCGTTTTTCATAGGAGCATTGATCGCAATTGGAGGTTCTCAAAACGGGGCTCAATATAATGGTTATCCTATTTTATTTATCTGCCTGATAATTAGTTTTGTCTTACACTGGATCGCTTTCATACCAGCATATTTAGCTAGGACAGAAAAGTTTTATGATATNGCAGGGACTGTTGCATATCTTTCAGTTTTAGCAACAGCATCTTATCTAACAGTAATCTCATCTAATAGTAATTTACAATTGAGATCTATTATAGCCATTATTCTTGTATTGATATGGGCNTTAAGGCTAGGTCTATTTCTTTTCGTCCGCGTATTAAGAGCAGGAGAAGATCGAAGATTTCGTGAAGTAAAACAAAATTTCTCTAAGTTTCTTGTGTGGTGGAGTGTATCAGCCTTGTGGGTCTTCCTAACCGCAGCTAACGCATTAACAATGATTATAAATAATGTAAGCTTTGCCGATGACTTCTNTTTCTATTTTGGTCTATCCCTTTGGTCGTTAGGCTTTTCTTTTGAGGCCATAGCAGATGAACAAAAAAGAAGATTTAAATCTGATAAGAAAAACAAGGATGCATTTATTTCAACTGGTTTATGGGGTCTTTCTAGGCATCCAAATTATTTTGGTGAAATACTTCTNTGGGTAGGAATGGCAGTTATAGCTTTGCCCACTTTAATTGGATGGCAATACGTAACATTGATATCACCAATATTCATTTATTTTTTGCTCACACGAGTTAGTGGTGTGAANCTCTTGGAAGAACGTGCAAACCANAAATGGGGTGGTACTGAAGAATATGAATCATACGTAAAGAAAACTCCTGTGCTTATACCTTTCATAAAATAAGAGTTTTATGAATGATCCGTTTTATTACTATTATCACTTCCTTCGTATTCTTTTTACATGATTCAGTTATGGCTATTGAGACTCCGAATTTTCAATTATTAAAAAAAGAAGGCGAGTTTGAGGTCCGTGAATATGACTCAATGATNATTGCTGTGACAAAAGTAAATAGTAATTACAGGGAAGCATCTTCAACAGGGTTTAGGAGGATAGCTAATTATATTTTTGGCGGTAATCAAAAAAAAATGGAAATTAAGATGACGGCGCCTGTTATTTTAGATGTCCCAAACTCGAATGATATATATGAGATACTTTTTGTAATGCCTTCCCAACATTCCCTTGAGGAATTACCAGCACCTGATCAATCTAATGTTGTGTTAAAGGTAAAAGAGCTGGGGAAAACAGCTGTTATAAAGTTTGGTGGTTGGGCGACAGAGAGTAGAGCAACTTATTATAAAAAAAGGTTAGAAGNCTTTGTTAAAAATAGTGGCTTTACTNTAAATAGTGACTATATGGTCGCACAATACAACTCACCATGGGCGTTACCACCATTTCGAAAGAATGAAATAATTGTAATGATAAAATAAAACGCTCAAAACGCTCATTTAGTACTTGCAGCGTATAAATTTAATTTTTAAAATCTAATTCAAAACCTATAGAAAAGCATGTTATTTAGGCAAAAAGTAATATTAAAAGACACAGACCCTTTGGATGTAATAAGGTCCTTCCACGACCGCAGGTTTGTGGAATTTCTCACTGCTATGCAGCCTGTGAAGATACAAAGCTGGATTGGAATCAATAATAACATGAAAGCATCATTCTCATTNTGGTTCTTCGGATGGAGGCANATAGAGGTTGAGCACAAGAATTATAANGTCTCTAAANAACATCTCCATTTCGAAGATAGAGGACTAGTCCTTCCATTCGGATTATCTAGTTGGAGACATTATCATATTGTAGAGCCACACAAAAATGGAACTATTATTATAGATAAAGTTGAAATGGGCANTCAAAGNTCCTGGTTAAGATANTTTATTTTNCCTATAATGTTATTTCCAATATTTATNAGGCGTTTAACATATAGACTCTGGTTTTACCGAATGGAAGGGAAAACCTGGATCTCATTTAAAAGGTTTGTAACAAATGAAAAGATTTAGCCCTTTCTTNTTAGTNTTGCTTCTGTCNTGTGAGTCNGAAAANAATTCTGCACAACTCCTGGAAAGTCAAAAGTGGGTCTCAAAAGATAGATTTAGGACCGAGGTCTGGTTTCAAGATTGGTCNAACTACACACGTCTNTTTATTAAAACATTCAAAGATACATCTGAGGTCTTTCCAAGTCCCTATGTTACAAGAACAAAAANTAAACCATACNTGTATCCTAAACCGTACATGGATTTTGAGGTGGAACAACTAATTGGAAACCTTGAATGGGATNGGCAGGTNTCATGGGAAAATGGTCATGAAAACACGTTNTCATGGAAAGTTGACCGAAGTAATCCTAAAAAACTGTTACCTATTAAATATAATGGTACCGCTACAATTGTTAATGGAAGGTTAAGTCTAAAAGTAAAAGATAGCGACAGCCTTGCCTTCGACGTTATGCTTTATCCAATAGCATATTAGTATAAATATTTTTCTGCAAAACGCTCAAATCGCTCAATTAATCCTTGACATGTATGATGCCAGGAGTATAAATTTAATCGAAATATGGAGGACTTATGTCAATATTAGATGCAGTCAGTAGAGGNGCAGACCTCAAACACTTTAATGAGAAAAAAGAAGTNAAAAATAANTTTGATGCGCGCAAGGCAGANCAGGACCTCAGGGCNTGTCCAGTTTGCAAAGCTGTATGGGAAATAATGGTCTTCAACAAGACCATCGATTANAANTATTATCACAATTTTCCGAGATATGGNAAAAANANGGCNGTCTGTCCCAGTTGCACAATCAGAATTAANAATAAATATTATCACAACGCTGAAGTCCAAGANCCCGNATGAATCTCACGTNCATTGANCATATTGCNCTTGAATCGAAAGATATNAACAGTTCAGTAGAATGGTACAAGANCCAATTTNACTGCGAGGTCANNTATCAAGATGACTCATGGGCGCTNCTTAGGTTTGAGAATATTTCATTGGCCTTGGTCACCCCNGNGGANCANCCTCCCCATTTCGCAGTAGTTGANGAANCGGTTCGAGATATTGTTGACCATAAGATGCACAGGGATGGCATCGCTTACAAGTANGANTCAGATCCGGACTCAAATGTGATAGAAAAGATAGATAGGNGATCNTCNTGACCAGTGTCGATGTATANNTAAAGAGTGATTATTGTATCATATCTTCCTTTATTGAAGATGCNAANGAGNTNGTTATTAAGGTCCAAGAATTAACAAATGAGGGNTGGNTTGTTTCCGGTGGGATAGCGTCCTCNAGTAGCAAGTTATTCCAAGCAATGGTACGTCGCGAACAGTGAATATNTTANTAATAGGCGCNGCCGGNGGTATTGGTTCTCAACTGGTNTCTGATTTAGCAGAGTTCCATAATCTCCTTCTGGGCTACAATCATAATATGCCTGTAGCNCAATCTGCTAAGTTGGAGCCAGTTGATGCATGTAGTTTTGATTCAGTTCATAATTTTGTTGAAAAAGGNCTNCAAGANTTNGNTTCTGTTGATTCAGTTATNAATCTTCCCGGGAACTTNATTCTNAANCCTGCNCATCTTTCGTCAGAAGATGANTTTTATAAAACCATAGACATAAACCTCAAATCAGCCTTTGCCGTAATAAGGGCGGCAGGTTCTCTTCTAACTGATTGCTCCATTATTTTAATGTCGACTGCTGCCGCAAGAATTGGTCTTGCGAACCACGAACTTATTGCTAGCGCAAAATCTGGNGTCGAAGGTCTTGCCAGGTCCGCTGCAAAAACATACGCNAAAAAAAACATACGTGTTAATACAGTCTCACCAGGACTCGTTGACACTCCTCTATCTNAAAAAATAGTTCAGAACTCAATCGCACTTAGTGCAAGCAAAAAAATGCATGCATTGGGTGAGATAGGTAAACCAAAACATATTAGTAATATGATCTCTTTTCTGACCGACCCTGAAAATAACTGGATTACAGGTCAAAATTTTGTAATTGATGGAGGTCTAAGTTCAACCAAATAGGAGTTTAAAATGAAGAAACCAGCACTAAGAGAGGGAAGATCTAGCTCAAAAGATTTTCAAGAAACAAAATGGACAAAGTCATCNAAGACTGTGGGTGAGTATATTTTCAGGCGTTTATCTCTTGACCAGTCAGATAAAGAGCTTTCTAGAANAAGGCCAAGACATCATATGAGNAAACTAATAATATCCAGNAAGGAAATCGATATCTATGTGAAAGATTATTTAAGAATGNTGGATAATAGAACTAGNTCTACAGGAGAATACAGGAGTGGGGTAAATAGGGCCANATCAAATTCCANGNGTAACCAGCCTCATTATGTCATACATAGTTAATTATGTTAAATATNCCCTGGAGGAAAATATTAATGGTCAGTTTCATTGTAACAGCAGTATCTGGTTTCGCTTCAGTCTTGTTCAGTAAGAGCTCCATATCAGCNGAACCTGGNGTAAAATCCCATAGCTCATTTTATGATATCAANTTATCTGACATAGATGATGAGCAAATTCAGNTAGACCAATTCAAGGGCAAGAAAGTAATTATTGTAAATGTTGCTTCCCGGTGTGGTTACACATCCCAATANAAAAGATTACAAGAGCTCTATGAAAAACATAGTAACAATTTGGAGATAATTGCTGTCCCCTGTAACGACTTCGGATACCAAGAACCAGGCTCAGCCAACCAGATAAAAGATTTCTGTGAGCTTAATTACGGTGTCACATTTTCAATCGCATCAAAACAGAAAATCAAATCATNACCCCAAAGTTATCTNTACAACTGGCTTTCCGATCCAAAATTAAATGGATGGAACGACCAGTTGCCATCCTGGAACTTCTGTAAATATGTGATTAGTGAAAAAGGAGAGTTGATGCATTTTTTCAGAAGTAGTGTTGACCCTCTGAGTAAAGAATTTCTTAATATNTTATAGATATTTAGAAATTAAGTTGTAACCACATCTTTTCCTCACAAAAGACTANCCTNATCTTGGTNTTCTATTGGGCATCAAAGATAGCCACCCGTTCCGTTTAGAATAATGAAGTCAGCATTCGTGTATCCCAACCAGCTTTTTGAAAATCATCCCTGCCTATCAAGGAATAGAAAAATCCTATTAATNCAGGATCCCCTGTTCTTTGGTGACCAACAGTATCCGATGTTATTTCACAAACAAAAGATNTTANTGCACTATCTCTCTATGGANAGCTTCAGGGATAATTTGATTAAAAGAGGATACGATGTTGAAATTGTTNTGTATGAAAATTTGATTTCAAAGGGCTACACACAAACAATCATTAAAAAATACCAGCTATCTGAGGTCCACATTGCAAANGTAGTTGACTATACCTTAGAAAAAAGAATTAAAGCGGCAGCCCAAGAGTTGGATGTTCGGATATATTGGTATGATTCCCCGGGTTTTCTACTTAACCAAGATGAAGTAGAAAATGATTTNAGAAAAAAGAATTTTCACTTTATGTCTACATTTTATAAAAAACAAAGACGAAGATANAANTTATTGATAGATGAAAAGGGTGAACCAGAAGGTGGAAAATGGAGCTTTGATCTAGAAAATAGGAAAAAATTACCAAAGGGTATTCAAATTCCAGAAATAGTCAAGTTTGAATACGATAACAACAAAATTTTATCTGGTCATAGGTTTATTGATGAGTTTTTCCAGGAAAATATAGGAACATCGGAAAACTTTAATTATCCAGTAGACCATACACAAAGTAAGAGTGCTTTCGATCACTTTTTAAAGGAAAAATTTGAATTATTTGGTGCTTATGAAGATGCAATATCTAAAGATGAGCATACCTTATTCCACTCCATATTAACACCATACCTCAATATTGGTCTGATCACTCCAAAAGAAATAATTGAAAAAGTTATAGACTACACAAAAATGAATAAAATTCCATTGAATTCTGTTGAAGGTTTCCTCAGGCAAATAATAGGATGGAGAGAATTCATTAGAGGTGTATATACTACGGATGGAGTCAAGCAAAGGACAAAGAATTATTGGGGTTTTAAAAAGAATGTCCCCAAGGCATTTTATGATGCATCCACAAACCTTACACCAGTGGATAATACTATTTCTCGATGCCTTAAATATGGGTATTCACATCATATAGAGAGACTCATGATTTTAGGAAACATTATGATTCTTTCTCGATTTGATCCGGATTCTGTATATAAATGGTTTATGGAGTTTTTNATTGATTCTTATGATTGGGTCATGGTGCCTAATATTTATGGTATGAGCCAATTTGCTGATGGAGGTTTAATGTCTACTAAACCCTATATAAGTGGAAGTAATTATATTTTAAAAATGAGTAATTATAAAAAGGGTGAATGGTCAGGTATTTGGGATGCTCTTTACTGGGAGTTTATCAATTCAAATAGAGAATTTTTTCTGAAAAATCATAGAATGGCAATGATGGTATCAATGTACGATAAGAAGACTAAAGATGTTAGATCGCAATATTCAAAGATATACAAAGATTATCAATCAATACTGAATTAAANANTCNTTAAAATCTAGTTGATTTGAATATTNACATCTACTTAANNTTGANCGTNNNAANNGATTTNTNNNAAACAATTTATTTTACTAANNAAATCTTAACTTTACTTTATAACNTCATATATACAAGTCCCTGTGGCTAGGNGATGTANGTCACAGGGACTAAAATAATCTNNAAAAATATACAAGACNTAATCNCTCNAAAAACTATGTACAAACAGATATATAGGTATTTCTGTATCCTCACGTTTATTATTGTGCAGCCATTACTGTTCATCAACTTTAATGCGGGCGTATCCAATTTTTTTTTGGCATGTTAACACGAGCAATCATGANTTATATCAATATTCAAATAATTGAAAAACTAAGTAAAAAGAAAGGGGCCCTCATGGCATTTGGATATAGCATGATACAATTTATTGTTAAGACGATCTTTTTTTGTTCGTTGACATCCTTAGGTGTAAAGAACATTAACCTTGACTTNAGAATCTTTGTGCCCTTCCTGTGCCTAACATGGTTCACATTCCATCTAGTTGAAGTTTTTTTTACGAATGACCTAATCAAGAAAAGCATAATAAATGATTCTGAGGTAGAGCAGAAGAAGGATGAACTAGGCATAGCGCCTACTAGAAATAATTCATTCATATAATGCTCATAACGCTCATTTTATGTTTTAATAATTAAATAAANTTTGCTATATTANNNNATGAGATATCTTAGTTCTAATGATGTTGCAGAAATNCTTGGNATAAATATATCCACCCTAAAACGTTGGACTGACAGTGGTGTCATAGAGTGTTCTAGAACTGCTGGAGGGCATAGAAAGTTTACTATGCAACACGTCCGTAACTATTATAAAAACCAAGGTGTCGCAGGGAAAAACAATGANCTTGGCCTTGAGCATTTAGATCACAAGAGGATATATGACCTTATTAACAAGCAGGATTTTAGTGAGCTTGCTAGAAAACTTGCAGATGCTAGCCTAGAGTCAGATGAGCTAAGTGTGAGCACAATAGTCAATGGTTCTTACATGAAAGGAATTAAAGTTGAGCATATCTGTGATGAAATAGTAGAGCCTGCAAGCACCATGGTAGAGAATGCTCTTAGGCAAGGATATTTAAGTCATGTTGAAACATTCATAAGTAGAAAACTAATCACACGTATCGTAGAAGGCCTTAACCAAAACAAACCTAACGGATNATTTAATGGTAAGACTGCACTGTGNGTTAACTTTGAAGATAATTTACCTGACCTTGGTGTGGTCATGTCAGAAATAGTGCTTAGGCATCATGGATATAATGTCTTAAATACTGGGTCTCATGCCGACCTTGGAAATCTCCAAGCGGTGATTGAAAAAAAGAAGCTTGACCTAGTACTTTTCTTTTTGTGTGANATGCAATGTTGTATGGCCACAGTCAAAGATAATCTAGAAAAAACAGAAGAGCAGACAAAACTTATTGCGGAGATGGCTCAAAAAGCGGGGGTTAAAGTACTCTTTGGCGGGTCAGGATTGCAATTTTTACCCAGCGTCACTAGCAAAACCGATGCTACTTTCATAAAATATTCTGATCTTAAACAAATAGTAGCNTAACCTACTCAAATTCATATTTGAAATACAAATGATCGATCCAGGCAGGATTCGTTCTCTTAAAACTGGCTCTTTTTCCGGAAACGCTGTCCTCTATTGGATGATAAGAGACAAAAGAGTTTCAGATAATTGGGCTTTGTTCGTAGCCCAGCAAACTGCTATCAAGAATAAGGTTCCTTT
This sequence comes from bacterium TMED46, assembly GCA_002167345.2. Taxonomy (GTDB): domain Bacteria; phylum Fidelibacterota; class Marinisomatia; order Marinisomatales; family UBA1611; genus CACEUX01. The sequence continues at coordinate 37,065 of NHCZ02000021.1, forward strand.
AATTGTCTGCTTTCAATATATTGGGAAATTTCCAGAATCCAATCTAAGGCAAAANGGTTTCTTATTTAAGGGGCTTATTGAGACCCAAAAAAAATTAGAATCATTAAATATTGAGTTTTTATTTTTGCAGGGTAAACCTGAAGAAATAATTACTAATACGGTTAACAAACGTTCGATAGGTACAATTATAGTTGACCATAACCCTCTAAAAGTATATACTAAAAGAATTAAAAGGGTAATTGATAAGATAGATGTTCCATTGTATCAGGTTGACGCTCATAATATTGTCCCATGTTGGAAAGTGTCAGAAAAAAAAGAATATGCTGCATATACTTTAAGACCCAANATCCATAAAAATTTGAAAAGGTATTTAACAGATATACCTGAAATCATTCCTCATCCTTATGGCAAGGCAGAGACAAAAATTTTATCACTTGATGAAATTTTGAATAATATCCATTTAGACCGATCCATTTTAGAGGTGGATTGGTTAAAGCCTGGTGAATTAGCTGCAAAAGAAGCNTTAAAAGTTCTTAAAACAAAATTAGATGGGTACAGCGTTAACAGGAATGATCCAACAAAAGGTGCCTTAAGTGACCTTAGTCCTTATTTTCATTTTGGACATATAGCTCCACAGAGAGTCGCTTGGGAGATAAATAATTCGAATTTAAACAAAGAAGACAAAGAAGCATTTTTAGAAGAGATGATCGTTCGCCGNGAACTATCTGATAANTTTTGTGAATACGAACCTAATTATGACTTTTTTGAGGGTTTTCATTCTTGGGCCCAAAAGACATTGAATGAGCACAGAAATGATGAAAGAGAATATCTTTATCCCTTAGGGCAATTTGAAGCGGCTCAAACACATGATGATCTATGGAACGCTGCCCAAAATGAAATGAAGAATAGAGGTAAAATGCATGGATATATGCGTATGTATTGGGCTAAAAAGATATTGGAGTGGACTCCTGCTCCCGAGGTTGCGTTACAAATTGCCATAGAACTAAATGATAAATACGAATTGGATGGTAGAGATCCTAATGGATATGCAGGTATTGCCTGGAGCATCGGTGGGATACACGACAGGGCTTGGTTTGAAAGGCCTATATATGGTAAGATAAGGTATATGAATTATAACGGATGTAAATCTAAGTTTAATGTCAATGANTACATTAAAATTCATAATACAACAAATNTTTAACTATTCAAATTCCCATTGAAAGCTGAAGATCAATCTAAATTTTGGGAAGATATATATATAGCTGAAGATACTGGTTGGGACTTAAGTGGACCTNCACCCGTATTTCACCATCTNTCATCAAAGTTGAATATTGGTGATCTTTGTATCATAGGTTGTGGTAGAGGATATGATGCGATCATGTTTGCAAAGAAAGGCTTCTCAGTAACCGCAGTAGATTTTGCTCCATCGGCTATCCATGCGCTAAAAAAAATGGCATCAGAATCAAAAGTCAAGGTGAATACCCTTGAAATAGATATGTTCTCTTTAATGCCAAAATATCAACATTCATTTGATTATGTAATTGAGCAAACTTGTTTTTGTGCAATACACCCAAGTCGCCGAGAAGAATATGAGATCATGGTGCGAGGTATTTTAAAACAAAATGGTAAACTCGTTGGTCTATGGTTTCCTCTTGATAAGAGTATAGATGAGGGGGGTCCTCCGTATGGGACCAGCGTAAATGAGGTTAAATCTATTTTTAATAATGGTTGGAAGATCCTAACAGAAGAGTTTTCTAAGCATTCTATCAAGCCAAGAGAGAATAGAGAAAAATTAATCATTTTTCAAAAGAAAAAAACTCTACTAGATAATCCTACTCTTTGAACAAAATAATGAGATATTTACTAACCACCACTTTCTTATTATTATCAATAGGATGTGAAAACAAGCCTGATCTACCCAATATAGTTATCATATTTACGGATGATCAAGGCTATGGAGATCTAGGTTGCTATGGAGCTAAAGAATTTACCACTCCAAACATTGATGTAATGGCTAAAGAAGGTATCTTATTTACAGACTTTTATGTTTCTCAGGCAGTCTGCAGTGCATCGCGCGCATCTTTAATGACTGGGTCTTATGCAGAGCGCATTGGAGTTCAGGGTGCAATAAGTCCATGGAATGTAACAGGCTTGGATACCAGTAGAGAGACTATCTCTAAGCTACTAAAAAATTATGGATATACTAATGCGGCATTTGGTAAATGGCATCTTGGGCATAGAAAAAAATATCTTCCTTTACAAAATGGTTTTGATGAATATGCTGGACTTATATGCTCTAATGATATGTGGCCTGTTGACTATAATGGTGAGCCAATCGTGGGTGACAAACGTAGTTATTATCCACCCATGTCATTTTGGGTAGGTAATGAGCCCACTGAGGTTATAAGATCTTTAGAAGATCAGGGTCAACTTACCACAAAGATAACAGAGTTAGCTGTTGATTTTATAAAAAGGAATAAGGACAATCCTTTTTTCCTTTATATGCCTCATCCAATGCCACATCAGCCAATTGCTGTTTCAGAAAAGTTCAAAGGGAAAAGTGAGTTGGGCCTTTACGGTGATGTGATTATGGAGATCGACTGGTCTGTAGGTGAGGCTTTAAAAGCTCTTAAGCTAAATGGTATCGATGATAACACTTTGGTCATTTATGCGAGTGATAATGGTCCTTGGTTGAATTTTGGTAAATGGGGGGGGTCTGCCGGTCCTCTAAGAGAAGGTAAGGGCACGATGTGGGAAGGCGGGGCAAGAGTACCGTGTATCATGCGCTGGCCAGAAACCATTCAATCCGACCAGGTCATTTCAAAAATAGCCAGTACATTAGATATATTTCCTACAATTGCCGATATAGTTGGACAAAAAGAGTTTAAAGATAAGATCGATGGTGTAAGTCTTATGCCTATTTTTCAAGGAGCCCTTGAAGTAAACCCAAGAAATGAGCTTTATTATTATTATGGGAAAGAGCTCATTGCGGTACGTGAAGGTCAATGGAAATTAGTTTTTCCACATACATATCGTTCTTATGAGAATGTTGAGCCAGGAAAGAACCTACATCCTGGTCCTTACGGGCGTGGAAGATCCGGATTAGAATTGTATGATCTAGTTAATGATATAGGTGAGCGAGTTGACCTTGCCAGCAAATTCCCTAATATTGTTTCAGACTTAAAAGAATTGGGCGAAAAAGCCCGTTCAACTTTAGGTGATAAATTAACAGACCGTATTGGCAAAGAATCTTACGATGTAATCTGTGGATATAATCCTCCAACTAAAAAACTTAAGAACTTGGCTACTGGGAAAAACATTATACTTAAAAATAATGCAAATGCTAAGTACCCGGGAGAGAGTAAAGATGCGCTTATTAATGGATTAGGCGCTGATATTAATTATCGGAATGCATCATGGCAGGGTTTTGAAGCAGAAGACCTAGTAGCGACCGTTGACCTAGGATCAGTAAGAGAAATTAATTCCGTAGATGTTAGATTTCTTCAAGACCAGGTTGTTTGGATATTCTTGCCTAGTAAGGTAGAGATAGAACATTCTTTAGATGGGGATAAATTTGAATTACTATATGAATCCTTTCAAAATAATGACTTTAGTTTTGACCAAGCTATCTATAATTATGAGGTTAAAACAAAAGGCTTAGATTCGCGTTACATTCGAGTTAAAGGATATAACCTGAATAATTGTCCAGATTATCATCCTGGTTCAGGTAACCCGTGTTGGCTTTTTACTGATGAGATAATTATTAATTGATTATAAGTCTTAACTATAGGATCTTTAGACCTTTCAAATTATAAGTTATTTTAATTCCTATGAATACCGAATTATCAATTGCAAAAGATGCTGCCATAGAAGCTGGTGAATTGATCCTTTCATATTACAAAGCAGATTATGAAATAAAAGATAAAGGCTATCATAATCCGGTAACTACTGCTGATCATGCTGCAGATGCTAGGCTCAAGGATATGCTCACGGGGTCTTACCCTGATTACGGTTGGCTGTCAGAAGAAACTGTGGATTCAAAAAAAAGACTTAACAAGGATAGGGTCTGGGTCGTCGACCCTCTTGATGGGACAAAAGAATTCATCGAGGGAGTGCCGCACTTTGTGGTAAGTGTTGCACTTGTTGAAAATGGAGAACCTATTTTAGGGGTCTTATATAATCCAGTTACAACAGAGACATTCACTGCTGTAAAAGGTCAGGGGGCAATGCTAGATGGGGAAAAAATCAAATGTTCTGAAAAAGAGAAGCCCGATGAAATGGTCATACTCAATAGTCGTTCAGAGACAAGGAGTGGCCTTTGGGACCCATTTCAAGATACATTTAAAGAACTGAAAGCGATAGGCTCTGTTGCATACAAGCTCGGTCTAACGGCAGCTGGAAGAGCAGATATTTTTGCTTCTTTAAGACCAAAGAATGAGTGGGATATATGTGCTGGAAATTGCATTATAAATGAAGCAGGAGGAAAGTTGGTAGATCTTTATGGGAATGCTAGACAGTATAATAGCCCAGACACGCTCATTACTCCAGGCCTTATTGCGGGGCAGGTAGATGCAGTCGACAAAACATTTCTGATATTAGGGCAATAATGCAGATAATCTCAAAAGAGATTGAAGAGTATTGTAAAAAGTTTTCAATTGATGATACTGGGTTGTTATCTGAAGTAGCAACTTCAACCTGGGAAACAGAAGATATGCCGCAGATGTTGTCAGGGGCCTTGGTTGGTGGGTTATTGCAAATACTTATTAGGATATCCGGTGCAAAGCGTATACTTGAAGTAGGTACATTTACAGGATATAGTGCCCTCAAAATGGCTGAAGCGCTACCTGAAGATGGTACTATTGATTGTTGTGAATTAGTAGAAAAGCATATTCAAACAGCAAAAAGCTGGTTCAATAAAACAAGCTTAGGTGATAAGATAAGCATCCATCAAGGCAAAGCCATTGATTCCATGGACAAGTTTAAAGAAGGGACATTTGATATTATATTTGTTGATGCTGATAAGAGCAATTATCCGTTGTACCATAAAAGAGGACTAATGTTATTAAAAGTTGGAGGTATTGGTGTTTTTGATAATATGTTATGGAGCGGAACGGTTCTAGAGCCCAGTGATGTCGAGTCCCATGCTTTAAGAGAAACTGCTGAACTGATAAAAAATAATCATAGATTAGAGCCATTACTTATGCCAATTCGTGATGGAGTTATGGTCTATAGAAAAAATAATTAGAGATTTACAATGTCAAATATTCCAAAAGATGCGATTCAATGTTTAGATAAAGGATTTGTTCGCCTAGTAGATTCAATGGGCGGTGATGAAGCAATTGTACAAGCAGCCCGAGTAAGCTATGGTAAAGGCACAACTAAGCTCTCTCAAGATCGAGGTTTGATCAGATACCTAATGCGTCATCGGCATACCACCCCATTTGAAATGGTTGAATTTAAATTTCATTGTAAGATGCCCATATTTGTAGCACGTCAGTGGGTTAGGCATCGAACAGCAAATATAAATGAATATTCACTTCGGTATTCAGAGGCTAGGGATGAGTTTTATTATCCTGATCCAGAACATATTCAATTTCAATCTGCATTAAATAAGCAGGGACGAATGGGAGATGTGTCTGATGAATTAAAGCAGAAGGTTAGAGAATATTTTAGAGAAATATCAGATAGAAGTTTTGAAATCTACTCTGAATTGAATGATGCAGGTGTCGCCAGAGAATTAGCTAGAGCTATTCTACCAGTAAACTTATATACAGAATGGTACTGGAAGAACGATCTACATAATCTGCTACATTTTGTTGGGCTAAGATCTGATAGCCATGCCCAGTATGAGATTCGTGTTTTTTCAGATGCTATGGCTGAATCTGTTAAGGCAGTGGCACCCTTTGCCTGGGAAGCATATCAAGATTACGTTATAAGTGGTTTACGGTTTTCTAGGATAGAGCAAAGTTTACTTGAACAAAATCTTCCCGTGCGAGTAATAGATGACATTCTTGAAGATATTATATATCAGATTACAGCCACACTCCACCATAATAAACCACGCAAAGAAAATGAGCTATATCCACTCTATCAAAAACAGGGTGGTAATGATGCTGAAGCAGATTTTATGTTAAAATGGGACTCAGGTGAGATTGAAACGAGTAATGTCCGTGAGCTTCGCGAGTTCAAGGAAAAGTTACTGACCATAAAAAAATAATATGACTTCATCGAATTAATACGATTATGTCTATTTTCAATAGGGCAGAGGTTATTGATCAAAATTTTAATCGGTGGGTAGTTTCAGGGGAATTTCCTCAGTCTAAAACAACTTTATCCTTATCTAGATCCAATATTAAAAAAACAGATTTAGTTTCTATATTTGAGTCACAGGTGCTTAATCGCCATATGGATATAAAGGCTAGGTTACTCAAAGACGAAGGAAAATGTTTTTATACTATAGGGAGTTCTGGTCACGAAGGGAATGCAGTCTTTGGTCATGTTTTTCCGTTTAATGACATAGCTTTCCTTCATTATAGAAGCGGGCCCTTTTTTTTACAAAGATCTAAACAAATTTCCAATTCAACTCCTATATATGATATGGCATTGTCTTTTATGGCATCTTCTGAAGATCCTATAAGTGGTGGGAGGCATAAAGTAATAGGAAGTGAGGTGCTCAATATACCTCCTCAGACCAGTACCATCGCTAGTCATCTGCCAAAAGCTGTAGGGACTGCTTTTTCAATTGATCGAGCAAAAGATCTAGATATAGGAGAAAGAAAGTTGAATAAGGACAGTATTGTTCTCTGTAGTTTTGGAGATGCAAGCGTGAATCATGCCACTGCTTTATCAGCATTTAATACAGCTAGGTGGATCTCTACCCAAGGAGGTCATGTACCGATCATATTTATTTGTGAAGATAATGGTACAGGAATTTCTGTGCCTACAGATATAAATTGGATCGAACAAAATTTTTCAAATTCCTATGGCATGGAATATATCCAGACCGATGGATTACATATATTAGANCTAATNGANAAAGCAANAAGTGCAGAAAAAATNTGNCGATTNAATAGAGAACCTGTNTTTNTACATATGANNACAGTTCGACTNATGGGNCATGCNGGNTCNGATGTNGAAGTNGGATANAGAANAATTCAAGAAATTGAGGAATCAGANCGAAATGACCCATTGGTACACTCTGCNCGTATTTTAATTGAAAATAATTGTTTATCTAAGGATGATATAATTAAATACTATGAATCTGTACGTAGACAAGTATCTCATGTATTTGACACTGTAGTATCGAGGCCCAAACTACAACTTGCATCTGAGATCATGGAGACCATCACCGCTAGCAACCTTGACCGTGGCGAGCTCGAATATCCNTCTGCTCAAAAAAGGAAGCACGTTTTCGGAAAAGAATATGAGCGAATGAAAAAGCCGCAGCATATGGCAAAATTGATCAATTATGCTTTATCAGATATCCTATTAAGATACTCAAATACAATAGTCTTTGGTGAGGATGTCGCTCAAAAAGGTGGAGTTTANCATGTAACTGCAGATCTGCATACTAAGTTTGGTGGACGTAGGGTTTTTAATAGCCCTTTAGATGAAACATCAATTATTGGTTTTGGAATTGGTCTCGCTCACAATGGTTTTATTCCAATTCCAGAAATTCAATTTTTAGCATATTTTCATAATGCAGAAGATCAACTGAGAGGAGAAGCAGCCACTCTCCCTTTTTTCTCTGAAGGACGTTTTACTAATCCAATGGTATTAAGAGTACCAGGGTTAGCATATCAAAAAGGTTTTGGTGGGCATTTTCATAATGATAACTCGCTCACCATATTTAGAGATATCCCTGGTATAATATTAGCAGTCCCTTCTAATGGCGCTGATGCTGTACGAATGTTAAGAACCGCAGTGAAAGAAGCATACCATAATGAACGTGTTGTTGTTTTTATAGAACCAATAGCATTATATATGACCAAAGACCTTTACCATGAAAAAGATGGTAAGTGGGTCTTCGAATACCCAGATGTTGAAGAAGAATTGCCTCTTGGGGAATTCCAGACCTATGGGAATGGTAAAACTCTTACTATTATTACCTATGGTAATGGTTTGTATTTATCGTTACAGGCCCAAAAAGAGATCGAGAAAAAACTTAAGAAAAAAATTAAAGTGATCGACCTAAGATGGCTCAGCTCAATAAATATAGAAGCAATTATAAGATCTATTGGTAATTGTAATAATGTTTTGATTGTGGATGAGTGCAGAAGGACTGGATGCCATGGCGAGGGTATTTATTATCAGCTTAAAGGCTTATCTGATAAAGAAAAGAATATAAAACTCCATGCCGCAGAAGATAGTTTTATCCCNTTGGGAGTCGCAGCAACAGCAACACTACCAAGCAAAGAATCAATTATTAAAAATGCCTTAGATATGATCAATGAATAAACAAAGAGTAATAATTGTGTGCCCAGGGCGTGGCTCCTACACAAGAGAAACAAAAGGATATCTTAAAAAATATGGAGGCACAGCTAAAGAATATATTGAATGGATGAACGAAAAACGATTAAATGACAATTATGAATCATTAACAAGACTTGATTCTATGCCTTTTAGGTCAAANATACATATGATCGGTGAAAATGCTTCTCCTTTGATATANGCATGTAGCCTATCTGACTTTCTATCTATTGACCAAACCAAATACGAAGTTGTTTCTATAGTCGGTAATTCGATGGGTTGGTATACTGCACTCGCATTATCTGGATCTCTTTCTTTAAAAAATGGTTATGAATTAATACAAACAATGGGTTCTATTATGAAAGATGAACTAATTGGTGGTCAGGTCATATATCCAATAGTGGATGAGAATTGGAGAATAGATAAGAAGTTAGAAGAATTGATTTTAGATGAAATAATCAATGCTGGAGCGAATATATCAATAAGATTAGGTGGCTATTTGGTGATTGGAGGAACTAAAAGTTCTTTAGATATATTATTGAAAAAGCTTCCAAAAAATGATTTATATCCATTTCAGATACCATTTCATGCAGCATTTCATACTCCATTACTCAAAGATATATCTGATAAAGCATTTCACCTTATAGATCCATTAATTTTTAAAAAACCTTCAATACCATTAATTGATGGACAAGGGAGAGTCTGGTCTCCTTTAAGTGCTGATACTTTAGAATTAATGCGATATACCCTTGGTTCTCAGGTAATTGAAACATATGATTTTACATCATCTATCAACGTAGCGATAAAAGAGTTCTGCCCAGATAAATTAATTTTATTAGGTCCTGGAAATTCTTTAGGAGGCCCCATTGGCCAAATAATGGTTAAAAATAATTGGCTTGGATTAAATTCAAAAAAGGACTTCAGTAAACTTCAAATTTCTGATCCCTATATGTTTTCGATTGGAATTGACGAGCAGAGAGCGGATCTTTCAAAAAAAACCTAAGATTTAAGTCTGGAAGCAGCTGCTAGTCCAACTTCATATCCTTTATTTTGATTTAGATCATCTCCAGACCTAGCTAAGGCTAACTCTTTGTTTTGGCATGTCAAAACACCAAATAAAACATTAGGTAGTTTATCTTCTAATGTGATTGACATAATACCATTCGTTACGGCTTCTGAAATATAATGATAGTGATCTGTCTCACCCTTTATTACTGCACCCAGCGAGATAATACAATTATATTTAGTTTGTAATATACACCATTTTACAGTTGCGGGTATCTCAAATGCACCTGCAACGCGATGTATGTCTACTTTATCATCACTATAGCCATTTTCATTCAAAGCTCTTAGGCATCCCTTAAGTAATCCATCAGTTACGTCCTTATTAAATGTACTTATTACGATTGCTATCATACGTTAAATATATGCCCTAACTTTTTTTGTTTGGTATCAAGGTATTTTTCATTTTCTTTTCCAGCTTTTACGATGATTGGGGTCCTAGATACGATTTCTAATCCATGGCCTTCTAGGCCAATAAGTTTTTTTGGATTATTTGTTAGAACAGTGAGTTTGTTTACACCAAGATCTTTTAAGATTTGTGCTCCAACTCCATAATCCCTCAGGTCAGGTTCAAATCCTAACTCTTGGTTTGCCTCAACAGTGTCAAGCCCTTGTTCTTGAAGTTTATACGCCTTGATCTTATGTTTCAAACCGATTCCTCTGCCTTCTTGCCTTAGATATACAATAACACCAGATTCATTTTTACTTATAGCTTCAATTGCAGCATTCAGTTGCTTTCCACAGTCGCACCTTAAAGATTTGAAAACATCTCCCGTTAAGCACTCTGAGTGTACTCTAACCAATACGGATTCTGAGTCCAGATAGTTTCCAGTTGTTAATGCCAGGTGTGTTTGATTATCAAACAGCCCCTCGTACAAATGTAGTTCAAAATCTAATTCATCTGTTGGTAGTTTGATTGTTTCAATCTTCTTAACAAGGCTTCTTTCCCTTCTAAGATGGCGGATCAGGTCAGATATTGAAATAATCTTTAGGTTATGTTTCTCTGAAAACTTTTGAAGTTCGTCACCTCTTGCCATAGTACCGTCGTCTGCCATGATCTCGCATATGACCCCACTTGGTCTAAGACCTGCCATTATTGCAAGATCAATGCTAGCTTCTGTATGCCCCGCACGTCTTAATACACCGCCATCCTTACCAACAATTGGAAATATATGGCCTGGTCGAGCTAGATCACTTGATTGTGTACCATCATTTATAAGTGCAAGGATGGTCTTTGATCTATCAAAAGCTGAAATCCCTGTCGTGGTATTTTGTTTTGCATCAACACTAATAGTGAAATTTGTTTCATGCAAACTTGAATTACGTCTGTCCATGGGTTCAAGGTCTAGTTCTTTTGAACGTTCACTTGTAATAGAAACACAAATAAGTCCACGGCCTTCTTTTGCCATAAAGTTGATTGTGTCTGGGCTGACTAACTCTGATGCAATGACCAGATCGCCCTCATTCTCGCGATCTTCGCTATCAATAACAATTATTGGTTTACCAATTTTTATATCATCAACGGCAGAATCAATTGAACTAAACTTCAAATCAGACTCCTAATAAACTTTCCATATACTTTGCCATAATATCTACCTCAACATTAATGAGTTCACCAACCTTCTTTTGTTTCCATGTGGTGACAGATAGTGTATGAGGTATAAGTGCAACAGAAAAATATTCTTTCTCCTTCAAGGCAATAGTTAGGCTAATGCCATCAAGGCATATTGACCCCTTTTCAACAATATACTTATCTATATCGGAGGTTTGGGCAAAATGCCATACTGCTGAGTCCTGACCAGGAATAATTTTTATTAATTTTATAACTCTGTCCACATGGCCTTGCACAAAGTGTCCACCCATGCGAGAGGATGGGAGTAGAGAGCGCTCTAGATTTATTTTAGTCCCGACTTGCCAGGTCCTTGCTGTTGTTCTGCTCAGAGTTTCTTCAACAATTTGGACTTTAAAGTTACTATCATTTATGGATGTAACCGTTAGACAGATTCCTGAACACGATATACTATCATTCACTTTTAGATCTTCCATAATAATATCGGAATTGATCTCAATCTCAATCCCATCTTTTGTATTAATATGGTTGGTGATGATTCCAACCTCTTCTACTAAACCTGTAAACATTAATTTTTGTAATAAATTATCTTTATGTCATTTTTGAATCGCTGGACCTTGTGAATTTTCAGTTCAAGATTATCTACAAGCGATTTTCTGCCGTGGTATAGGGGTAGCCCTGAACCAATCAGTTTTGGCGCATAATATACATGTAATTCATCAAAGAATTTACTATCTATAAAGTGTGAAAAGGTAATGCCACCTCCCTCAACCATAAGTGATTGAATATTATTTTGAAAGAGTGTGTCCAAGATATATTTAATGTTTACATGAGGATCATTTGTGAGTCTATCACCTGAAAATATGATTGGATCATTTTTAAATACACTGGCACTCTTTTTTATCCTATTTTGTTTATCTATTATAATGATTTTTGGATCTTTACCCTTTCCATGGCTTGTGAGCGATGGATTATCCTTTTCTATAGTTTTGCGACCAACTAGAATAGCATCGCAACTACTCCGTAATTCATGCACAGAATCTCTTGAGTCAACATTTGTGATCCATTTAGAGTGGCCATTATCTTCCGCAATGAAGCCATCCATAGTTGAAGCTATCTTCAGAATAATGTAGGGTCGTTTATTTTCATAAAATGTGAAGAACCTTCTATTGAGTTGACGAGATTCATCAGCACAGATATCTATTTCTACATCAATATTTTTTTGTTTTAATAATTCCAATCCTCCAGATGCTAATGGGTTAGGATCTCTTGAGCCAATAACAACTCTATTGATAACCTTCGGGTCTATCAAGTCCATGCATGGTCCTGTTTTACCATGGTGGTTGCAAGGCTCTAGAGTAACATATAGAGTAGCATTAGAGATATTTTTGTCAATATTATGTAAGGCATTGAATTCAGCATGCGGACTACCAAAAGTTTTATGGTAACCACTTGAAACTACTTTCCCATCTGAGACTACCACTGCTCCTACTCTTGGATTTGGGTAAACGGCTATTCCACCCTTAGAGGCTTCTTGAAGTGCTAGCTTCATAAAAAACTTGTCTTTAGAGGTCATTAATATATGATTATAATAAAAATTAATATTTAAAACTAAACCATCCGTATTCAGATGGATTTATATCTTAATTTCAGGGTGTAAATTAGGTATAACATGAAATTATTTGGACCTGACTTTTATAATATAACTGAATTATTAACAGAAGAAGAGCTTATGATCCAGCGTACAGCCTATGATTTTGTACAGGCTGAATTTATGCCTCTTATTCATGAACATTATGAGAAGGGCACTTTCCCCAATGAGATAGCTGCCAAACTAGGTGAACTAGGTTTTATGGGATCATCCTTACCAGAAGAGTCTGGTGGCTCTGGTGTAAGTAATATAGCCTATGGTCTTATTCTTCATGAACTTGAAAGAGGGGACTCTGGTCTAAGATCATTTGCAAGTGTGCAAGGTGCTCTTGTAATGTATCCTATACATGCTTATGGATCAGAGGAACAAAAATCAAGGTGGCTACCTGGTCTTGGTGCTGGTAATAAAATAGGATGCTTTGGACTGACTGAACCTAATTTTGGTTCTAATCCAGGAGGCATGGCAACACGCTGTAAAAGAGATGGTGACGATTGGATTTTAAATGGTAATAAAATGTGGATCACTAATGGTTCTCTAGCAGATGTTTCTGTTATATGGGCAAGGGATGATGAAGGAGTAATTAGAGGTTTTTTGCTTGAAAAAGGAATGGAAGGTTTTACTTCAAGTGATATCCATGGAAAATTGAGCTTAAGAGCATCAATTACATCAGAGCTCTCCATGTCCGATGTTCGTATTCCAGATTCATCTAGGTTACCAAATATTAAAGGTTTAAAAGGGCCTCTTGGATGTTTAACTCAGGCCCGGTATGGTATTGCTTGGGGCATGATAGGAGCAGCAGTCGATTGTTATAATACAGCCTTAGATTATTCAAAAGAACGTAAACAATTTTCTAAGCCTATTGCTGGTTATCAATTAACTCAAGCAAAGTTTGCTGAAATGATAACACGTATTACCGAAGCCCAACTTATGGTCTATCGATTGGGACGTTTAAAAGATGAGGGGACAATGAATTTCCAACAGGTCTCAATGGCAAAAAGAAATAATTGTGCGATGGCACGGGACATTGCAAAGATGGCCAGAGAAATATTAGGCGCCAATGGTGTCACGGGAGATTATTCACCTATCAGACATATGGCAAATATTGAATCTGTATTCACTTATGAAGGCACACATGAAATGCACTCTTTGATATTAGGTCAAGATGTAACAGGAATTGCAGCATTTGATTCTTAGATCTATTTTTAATATAAAGTAATCTTTTATAAATGTTTTTTTTAGTAGCCTTAATTATCTTATGGATTATGCATGGTTATGTTGCATGGAGGGTAATTCCCACGCTTGGCTTGAATACTTCTTATTCCCTATTGGCTTATATCACCATCTTTTTACTAAGTCTCCTACCATTAATCCCTATTTTACTTAGAGTCATCGGAAATGAAGCAAAGTTCATTGACAAACTTTCTCTTCTTGGATATACAAGCTTGGGCTTTTTCACACTTTCTTTTCTTATTTTTGTAGCTAAAGATATTTTCATACAGTTTATATCAATTGTTGATAGCTTAATAAATACGCAGGAGGTGGCGGATAACTCAAAAAGAGATTTCTTGAAAAAGTCCCTAGCCGTTGGCACCCTTGGCATTACCGGGACTGCGAGTGCATATGGATTTTATTCGGCTAGAAATGGTCCTAGAATTCTAAAACAGGATATATTTTTAGAATCCTTGCCAGATGAATATGAAAATTTTGCCATTGCTCAGATCTCAGACCTCCATGTAGGGCCCACAATAAAAAGGCCTTATGTTGAAGGAGTGCTAAACAAGATAAGCCAGATAAATCCAGATCTTATTGCTGTAACAGGCGACCTTGTAGATGGCTCTGTAGAGCATCTTCGATCGGATCTTGAACCCCTCAAAGATATGATCGCTGATCATGGTACATATTTTGTGACAGGAAACCACGAATACTACAGTGGCGTTGATCGGTGGCTTAATGAGACCGATAGACTGGGTATGATCAACCTGATCAATGACAACAAGATCATTTCTAAGCAAGGTCAGAAAATTGCCATTGCAGGTATCACAGATTATAAGGCGCACCATATAAAACCTGCTCATAGATCAAATCCAAAAAAAGCACTTGAATCAGTTCCAAATAATATGACAAAGATCATGTTGGCTCATCAACCGAATAGTATTCATGCTGTACATGATGCTGGTGTAGATCTTCAGATATCTGGTCATACTCACGGTGGCCAATTTTGGCCCTTTACCTACCCAACGAAGCTTGCGAATGCCTACCTCGCTGGGCATTACGACCATTTTGGTACACAGATATATGTTAATCGCGGTACCGGGTATTGGGGACCGCCATTACGTCTAGGCGTGCCCTCTGAGATCACTCTTTTTCGTCTCAAGAAGAAAGTGCTTTAATAATATTATAGATATAACTTGCATATAATCATTCGAATAGAAACTCATTTCTAATACTATTCATTTAAAATAATCTGCTAGGTAGGTAACAAATGAAAAGACGTAAATTTTTAATGGCAGGACTTGCTAGTGCTGCATCTCCTATGGTATTTGCAAAATCAAAAATGCTAAGAAAAAATAAAAACAATCCCATAATACTTTCCACTTGGAATTTTGGATTACCTGCAAATGAAGTTGCCATTAAAGCTCTGTCAGACGGTGGCAATGCAATGGATGCTGCAGAAGCAGGGGCTAGGCATGCTGAATCAGATGAGCAAAATAATTCGGTTGGCTATGGAGGACTTCCAGACGAAAATGGTAATGTCACTCTAGACGCTTGCGTAATGGATTCAAATGGAAATGCAGGCTCTGTTGCTTTTATTCAGAATATAAAGCATCCCGTATCTGTTGCAAGAAAGGTAATGGAAGAAACAAAGCATGTTATGCTTGTTGGGGAAGGGGCAAGACAATTTGCAGTGTCAAAAGGTTTTAAAGAAATTGATCTTCTAACTGCCAAATCAAAAAAAGAGTGGAAGAAATGGTTAAAAGAACGCAGAGAAATGACTCCACATGAAACACATGACACAATATCTGTTTTAGTTCAGGATAAAAATGGTGANCTNGCAGGAGCCTGCACAACAAGTGGNTGGGCNTATAAAATGCANGGAAGAGTTGGNGATAGCCCNATCATTGGNGCNGGTTTATTTGTAGATAATGAAGTTGGNAGCGCTGCNGCCACGGGNCTNGGTGAGGAAGTGATAAAGACAACAGGAAGTTTTCTTGTNGTTGAATTAATGCGTCAAGGTTATAGTCCAAATGAAGCTTGCTCTGANGCATTGAATAGAGTTATCAAAGCACATAATGGTAATCCAGACTTCCAGATTGGATATATTGCGCTNAGAAAAGATGGGGAAGCTGGAGCTGCTTGTCTAAAATGGTCTTTTGACTATGCTCTAGCCAAAAATGGTGTAAATAAGCTTCATAATATAAAAGGGATGTTATAAAACCTAGGGTTAGTTGAAATCTAGTCCATCAATGCTAGATTATTTTGTGGAACCATATTTTTTTGATNTATCANATCAACTATAGTATCCCATAGTTCTATCCTATGTTGGATACATTCCTTTGCAACAATCAAGGCCTCATCCCATTTTTTAATATNTTTTCCACATAATTCATCCATCATTTGTAAGGCTANAGGACCGTGAAGGTCTCCATCAATTTCAATATGTCTTTTTAGATAATATNTTAACTTATTAAAGTGAATGGCTTTTGGATCTATTTCATCTAACATCTTAATGAACATATCAGGTATGATATCTTCACGACCAAAAGTGAATGCAGAGCCAATAGAGTGTGATTTTTTTGAATTAATAATACTAAATGTAAATTGTACAAATTTNTTAACTCTTTNATCAATATTGATCTCACNAAGGGAATNATCAANNNTTTNCCCATTTTGTATCATATCTAAAAGTCTATANATATGTTTTCTATCAGCGCCTATCTGTTCCATCGCATCCAAATACATTTCAAAATGACTTTTCGGTTCTCCTAGTTCATTGATATCGCTTTCCTCTCCATAGACTATCTCATTAATAAAGCGAGCAATTACAGGGCTATCATTGGGGGTCCAGGGTATAGAGATATTCGTTAATTGGATCTGTAATGATTTTAATATCGACATAAAGTCCCAAACAGCAAAAACGTGAACCTCCATAAAAGTCTGCACATCATTTATTGATTTTAGTGTTTGATAAACTTTGTGGGAATTTAAATTTTCTTTATAAACACTCAATTCACTNTNGATATCAATNTANGANGTGGTATGTTTATCTAGCTTNTTAATAGGATGCATNTNCTAATTCTGTAATTGTATTTATTTTATAGTTTATTNTAAAGATAAGAACGTTTTCACCAGTCCAAAATTATATTTGATAATAATAGTAAGTCAAAAACATCAATATGTGTATCAAGATTAATATCAGCCCTATTAAGTTGGCCATTATNTAAGATCTCATTACCTAATATATGATCTATGATCTCTAACATGTCATATATTGAAAGNACGCCATCTTGATCTACATCACCAGGGAGACTCTGGTATTCATCTACAACTTTTATAACTTCTCTTAGTGTGATTGCTACAGCTTGCTGAGCAGTATCCCAATCAATCAGGCCTCCCACATGCACGTGCCCTGCGACTATACATGGTATGTTTGCAGAGTCCATTTTTGCCTTATGCCAAACTCCATGATATCCCATGAACTCAGATAAATATGCCCCAGCGCCCTGTGTATAATCAATGTATGGAGTAAGCCCTAGTCCTGAAGATGTTATTTGTGAAACAATGCTATCCATCGGGAGGCTAGAATATCTTCTAGTGTTTATTGGTAAGGAGGAGTCAGGAGGTGCTGGAGTAGGATAAAATGGCTCTGTAAAGTCAGCCGTCCAATAGAAATAGTTAAAATATTGCCACTCTAACTCCCAGCTATAATCAATATATCCTCTACTGAATGTGATAATTGCAATAGGGTTTATACTATCAATAATATTCCACCAATCTTCTGATGTATCTTGGTAATCTACCTCAAGATCTCCGTATCCCTGACCGCAGGATTCGCAATCAGGGTCAGTAAAAATTGGGAAATATGATACAATATCATAACCCCTATTTTCCCAGTTGCCCCCGATCCAGCCATTAGGATTTAGTAAATGATTTTGACTAAACNACCTTATTCCTTCATTTGATGGGGGCCAGTAACCAGTCAACAATATCTTATTAGTTGGTTCTCTGTTAATACCCTTTGGTTTACTCATTGAATTGGGTGATTCCANTTTCTTTGGATGAATGATATAGCCCAGAGGATTCTTTGGTTTGATATTTTTNGAAATAGACAATTCCACAAGAATATTTTTTGTTTTCATTCGTCCAGTNAAAATAAAATCATTNTTAGAAAAACTATCCTTAGTATANGGGCCAACCCATCCATTATTTTGAATATCAATGAAATAAAGTGTTGAACTCTTGTGAAAAGTAGAATCAAATATTTTAAAATGAATAGGGTCATCTTTTTCAAGTATGATTTCAAAGTAATATAAGTGCTGATTATCTTNTGTGATNGGGNTGACCTCATCAAAAAAATGATTCTTTAAACCTTCTTGTATTTGAATGGCNGATCTTTTAATGGGTTCATTTACCTCTATTTCAAAATAACGAGGCATGCCATAGGGTAATTCTTGACCATTTATTATGCCTAATAAATAAAGAATAAAAATATTTCGTCTCATAAATAAACTTATTTTAATATGATTGATTGAAATGATCGAGTTTCATTTTCAATATCTATTAATGCATGACCTTTTTCGTTTAGTCCCTTAAATATACCAGTATGATCGGCGTCATTATNTTTGAAGGTCACTTTGTTGCCTAAATGTGAGCAATAATTTTCCCATACTGGGATACTAGAGTGTAGATCTTCGAATAAATTTTCGAGGAATGTTGTTATAATAGCACAGACCAATTCTCTTTGGTTAGAGTGCCCTGCCTCAATGGATAGGGATGTAGAAGAATTCATGATCTCTTCTGGAAAATCATTTCTGTTTTCATTGATATTAATGCCGATACCTATTACCATTTTTTGAACGATATTNTTAGAGACCTTACTTTCACAAAGGATGCCTCCACATTTTTTACCATCAATTAAAATATCATTAGGCCATTTCAACTGTGGAACTACACCTCTATTTTCAAGTGCTCTAGCCACAGCAACACCTGTAGCAATTGGAATCAGTTCAGCGTCTTCGATCGATATAGGTTCAGTGATCAGTAACGACATAGCTAACCCCTTGCTAGGNCTCATAAACCATGAATTATTACNTCTACCTTTTCCTTTATATTGGTTATCAGTTATAACNATCGTACCATTNCTAGCGTAGTCNTCTTTGATCAATTCCCAGGATTCTAAATTAGTTGATTCTAATCGTTGATAGTACTCGATCTGTTTTCCAAATTGATTNGTCCTNAGGTTTGTTTGAATNAGNTTTGTAAATATCATGTTNAGAGNAANAGTAATGTTAATTCAATATAAGCCAGTCCCATAGCAAGGACTGTNCCTGTTANTACCTGGGCTGNTGTATGGGCTCTAAGTAAAATCCGTGCTAAACCAACTAGAGNTACTATAGCTCCCATTAAAATAGGATATTGAAAGCCTGAGAACCAAAGTGCGACAATTGGACCACCAATACCTACCATATGGATTGATATTTTCCAGTATTTGGTAATGNGCCATACAANAGCAGTATTAATTGCATAACANAACATGAGTCCTTTTACAATTGGTGATGNTCCAAGATATTCTAAAAANATAAAACCAACCGCATTATACATTGCAGCGATAACAAGNAGTTCTATTCTTTGCTCGCGTAATGGTGCATCAAATGCAGATAGTTTTCCTACTTTTCTATAGTATAATATGGTTAATAGAGGAAGGATATTTGTGAATAAAACTGAAANAGAAAAAATTAAATGTTTTGAAATAANCGTTTGATCATTATATATCATTAAGCCGAAAGTAAAGGGTGCTACAACCAAAGGATTAATGACCAGAGATATAATTTTGGATAATTTTGTCAAAGTGTAGTAATTAGGATTAGTGGTATTCACCAAAAACTGTCCGGAATGTATCTGCAATCTCACCAAGTGTACATTTATTTCTTATACAATCNATCACAAAAGGCATAATATTATCATCATTATTTGAAGCAGAGGCTAATTCGTTCAGTGAATTTTCAACCTTATTATTATCCCGTTNAGACTTTAGTTTTTTTAGATCATTTATTTGTTTATNTACTTTTATCAGATCGATATCAAGCAGGTCTTGTTTTGTTTCCTCANCAGTNGGATGAAGATTTACACCTACTATAAATCTCTNATTATTTTCAATCTCTTTCTGATATTGGTATGCGCTATTAGTTATTTCATTNTCAATAAATCCATTTTCAATAGCTGAAATTGCACCTCCNATNGAGTCGATNTTTTCTATTAATAATGATGCCTCATCAACAAAGTCTTGTGTCATTNCCTCAATTACATAACTNCCACCAAATGGATCAGGNTATTCAGATATGCCAGTTTCTGCAGCAATNATCTGTTGGGTCCTTAATGCTACTTGCGCTGCTTTATCAGATGGTAANGCTAAGGCTTCATCTTTGCTATTCGTATGTAATGATTGAGTGCCACCAAGGACAGCAGAGAGGGCTTGGACGGTGGTTCGTACTANATTGTTNTCGATCTGATGGGCAGTAAGAGTAGACCCACCTGTTTGAGTATGGAACCTACAATACAAGGCTTTTTCATTGGTTACTTTAAAGCGTTCTTTCATTATTTTTGCCCATAGTTTCCTTGCTGCCCTGAATTTTGCTATTTCTTCGAGGAATCCATTATGGGAGTTGAAGAAAAAAGAGAGCCTCGGCCCAAACNTATTNGGATCAAGACCNTTTTTTATTGCTGCCTCTACGTAAGCNATCGCATTTGAAAAAGTGAATCCAAGTTCTTGCACAGCAGTGCTACCAGCTTCTCTAATATGATAACCTGAAATTGAAATTGTATTCCAATTTGGAATATTATCTTCACAAAATTCCATTACATCCGTGACCAGTCTCATTGATGGCCCAGGTGGATATATGTATGTGCCCCGNGCAGAATATTCTTTCAAAATGTCATTCTGAACAGTTCCACTTAATTTATTTATTGCAATGCCTTGGTTTTCTGCCGCAACAATATANAAGGCTAATAAAATTGGAGCAGTAGAGTTAATGGTCATAGAAGTAGATACTTTATCGAGTGGTATTTTATTGAACAGTNTTTCCATATCGTCAAGAATAGAAATAGGAACACCAACTTTGCCAACCTCTCCAGAAGACATTAGATGGTCAGAGTCATATCCTATCTGTGTCGGTAGATCGAAGGCGATGGAAAGCCCAGTAACACCTTGTTCAATGAGGTCAAGAAATCGCTTATTTGATTCTTTTGCAGATGTAAANCCNGCATANTGCCGCATTGTCCATGTCTTATTTCTATACATATCTTTGTATAGCCCACGGGTGAAAGGATATTCTCCAGGNTTCTCTTTTTTCACGATATTCGACGATCCTTTTTTATTTGTTGATATGCATCATTGACAGCTTTGAATTTTTCTTCAGCAAGTTTTTGCATCTCTTTTCCTAAATGGGAAACTTTATCAGGGTGATATTTATTCGCCATTTTTCTAAAAGCACGTTTNAGTTCAGTATCTGATGCTGACTTTGATATTTCAAGGACTCTGTAGGAGGCCTCTTCGTCTCTGGCGAACATTGCTTTGATCGACTCATAATCATTATTGTTGATATTTAGATAATTTGCTATTGTTTGGATAANATGAACCTCNTCAGGGTGGACATGACCATCTGAGGCGGAAAGGCCGTATAATATGTGTATTAATTCTAATCGGCTTGGATGATCCATGGACCGTTGAATTTGTCNGCAGACATCTTTTAGGGGATACTCCTGATCAAGTATATCCTTAAANACAACCATTAGNTCTTTCGTTTGTTGGACGCCAAATTGTTGTTTTAAAAATTTCTTAACATAGTCTAATTCAGACTTTAGTAATTGTCCATCAGCTTTCATTACCTTTGAAAAAAGGACCAATACAGAGATAACAAAATCTCCGTGTCTAGTTTGAGACCGTGGTTGACCCCATTGAGAAGATTGATCATTANTCATAGATGCATAGGTATATCCTAGAATAGCGCCTATCGGCCCTGCAAAGACCCATCCTAATCCACCCCAGAGAAGCTTTTTATTAAATGACATTAAAAACTGTTACCTTTATAATTATCTAAAATTTATACATGAATNGTTATAAGATTACTATCTACTGATAGTTTTAGTAGGGGCAACCTTTCCTTATATTCTGATATGAAAATCNCAGTGCGAATAAGGGCGCTATTGATATGGAACAAGATCTTTTATTCAAAGCCTAAGGCTGATTCTTTAGTAAAGATTAGCANTGGAGGTAAAGGGGTAAAGAGTGTTGTATTCTTACTACCATCTGAAAAAAAACTTGCACAGGTTGTCTCACACTTCATCAAAAAGAGTCTCAATCAAGATGCAATTGATGTAAAATTTATTGTTCATGAAAATGCTTNGTATCATTATCAGACAATTTTAAAAAGTGATANCATTACATTTTCCGATACAGATCTAAATTGGTTTGGTATATTAGATTTTGACAAGATTNTTAAAAAGGTAAGTGATTTCAACTATAATGCTTTGGTCGACCTCAATCGATCTATCGAACAGCCCCTTTCCTTATTATGCATGAGATTAGATATACCTATTANAGTCGGCTTTTCATCNCCTATTTCAAATNACCTGTATACTGTGGTAATAGACCCTTCAGAAAATAGTTTTTTAGAGGATAATTATATAACAATTGAGAAAATATTAGGTTTANNCCAATAACTAATAATATTTTTTTTATAGTTTGTAAAAGTATTGCCACCGCAAATACGGGCAATTATATTANCCGCCAGTTTTAAAGAGAAAAACATATGCTTGAAGGCTTAATTTGCCCTGTTTGCGAAAACACTATTGAAGAAATTGATCTTAGGGACTCCCTTAAATGTCCCCATTGTGNAGCTGATCTTAAGAATCGAAAATACCTTGATTTTTTAGAATTCTTAATGGCCAATGGAATAGTTGACAACTTAGACTTNTTTGACCAAGAGGTTTATAGCGATGACGTTGATGACCTTGATCAGACAAAAGAGGAGGAGGGCGACCCAAGTGAATATGAAAAGAGAAANGACCTTTTTAATATTTACGAGAATGAACTACATCCAAAGAATGTTGAAGAAGATCAGGGTATAAAGGATTATACACAATTCGATGGTATCAATGACGACTGGGAAGAGTTNAATGAAAGAGACTTTAGTGCNAATAAGAAGGGCAAATAAGAATGAGTAAAGAAAANAAGAATGTNCAACAAATAAATATTGAATTGGATGAAAAAGTAAGTGCTGGAGAATACGCTAATTTTGTAGTTGTGACTCATTCTCCTGCTGAATTCGTTATGGATTTCACCAGGATACTTCCAGGTGTACCTAAGGCAAAAGTTCACTCAAGAATTATCATGGCTCCACAACATGCAAAAGCCTATCTAGCTGCCCTAAATGATAATATTAAAAAATTTGAAGCTAAAAATGGTGAAATCAAAATGCCTAACAGAGATGAAGGTTTCTCAGGTTTTGGTGTTAAACCTTCTGAGGATGTACTGCCAAATTAGTCTTTAAAAAGGGGAGGGGTATCCTCGTACCAAACCCAAGACTGTCTTCTCTTTAATTCCCTCATTTTTANAATAACCCANAGNGTAAGTACTAACCAAGCTAANGCATACCCAAATATTGACCCAGCTATTACATCACTNGGGTAATGAACTCCAACATACACACGAGAAAATGAAATTAGAAATGCTAGAACAAATAATGGCCTTTTATATCTTTCATAGAAATAAGATAAAATAACTGCAAATGAAAAAATATTAGCAGCATGATTTGATGGCATACTCCATTTACCGCCTTTAGAAACCAGTAGATTCAAGCCTTCAAGATNTATATGTGAAGGTCTAATCCTTTCAAAGAATGGTTTCAATAGTTGTGCACATATGCTATCTGTTAACGCAANAGCAAAGACCAATAACACTAAAGTGATCTTACCTCTTTTACCACATTTTATACCAAGATATAATATTAAAGCTAAGATTGGTAAGACCCAATTATCAGCATCAGTTATAATTGGCATTAAGTAATCCAGGATATAATTATGGTTATTATGAACCCATATAATTACAGTTTTATCTATTNTATCAAGAGTTTGAAGCATATTTTANNTTATGTATNGATTATAATTGGAGTAATACCCGGCCTGTCTGTTCTCCTTTAAGGATTTTTTTTATCTCAGGAATGACCCCATCAAGATCAACTGTATTACACATTCTCTCTAATTCATTCAATTTCCAATCTGTGGCAAAATGATTCCAGACATTTTCCCTATCCTCTAGATTACATTTAGCAGAATCAATGCCAATTAAACTATTTCCCCTTAGAATAAATGGGAAAACGGTTGTTTCAAATTTTGGACTTCTTACATTACCACATACTGTAATTATCCCATTATAGTGCATACTTGCGATTATAGAGGATAATATATTNCCGCCAACTACATCAATACCCGCATCGTATATCCCNTTGCTCAAAGGGAGTCTGGTATTATTAATAAAGTCATTTCTATCAATNATCTCTAATGCACCAATTCCTTTTAAAAAGTCTGTTTCTTCTACTTTCCCGGTAATTGCAGTGACCTGGGCTCCAAGTTGAGAACATAGTTTAACCCCTATGCTACCTACACCACCTGTGGAGCCGCTCACAATTATTTTTGCATTTTCAATTATTAGCTCNTTAACGATTGATAAGGTGGATAACCCAGCAGTTAGACCAGCTGTCCCTATCATCATTGCTTCTTTAGTTGTGAGATTATCAGGGCACTCTATTGCCCATTCACTTGGCACACGAATATATTCTGAAAANCCTCCACTGGTATTCANGCCAAGATCAAAACCTGTTACTATTACAGAGNTTCCAGGAGGGAAGGCAATATTATTTGATTCTTCTACAACGCCCGCTGCATCTATGCCAGGTGTGTGAGGATATGTATTTGTTATTCCTTTTGCGCCTGAAGCAGCAAGAGCATCCTTATAATTCAAGGATGAGTATTCTACCCTAATTAATAAATCACCCTCTGGTAGTTCTTTAGTAGTTTTTTGTTCAATAATATTTTCAAACGTACCATCTTTATTTTGTTTAGTAACTAATGCTCTAAANTTTTTTATCAAACCTAGCTCCAGTACGGTTTCCTTTTTTCAAAAAAGGAGGTGAAGCCTTCACGACCCTCTTTNTGGGTAACGCAATCAGCAAAAAGTTCTGCTGCTTTTTGAGGATCAACAGAATGATTTGAAGCAATAATTCTTTTTGTTATTGAAATGGCATTTGGAGCACATTTTCTAACATCAGATTTTACCTTATCAATAAGCTCTTTAAGTTGGCCTTCATTATAAGCAATGTGNTCTGCCATACCCATTTTGAATGCTTCATTTCCATCGAACAGACTCCCAAAAAGCATGAGTCTTTTAGCTTGGGCAAAGCCAAGCCTATTTAATACATAAGGNGCTATTTGTGCTGGCGTTAAACCGATCTTTGTTTCAGTTAGTGCATAACACGCATCTGACATTGTGATAAGTAGATCGGTCGCACAGGCAATACCAAAAGCACCAGCCATACTAGATCCTTCAACCACTGAGACTGTGATCTGTGGTGATTTATTGATNACCTCGAATGTTGAACCTGCAGTCATACTCATATTAATGGCAAGATCCCGTGCATTTTTACCCGAAGAGGCTATTTTTTTTATNCCATCCAGATCAGCACCAGAACAAAAATTTCCTCCTTTCCCACGAAATATTATACCCCTTATCGATCTNTCATTGTGTACAGATTCGACTGTATCTTTGATATCATTCAGCAAAGTATCGGATAAGGCGTTTCTCTTTTCAGGTCGATTAAACCATATTGTTAACCAGCCATTATCAAGTTCTAAAATGCAACTTTTGGTATCTGGAAGTTTTTTCATATAATTATTCCTGGTTTACATCATCTTTGATTTTTGTTTATCCTGCTCAATCTTAGGTACTTAAATAGTTTATAATTAGTTTAGCTTATTAGCGATCTCATCTGNAATAGGGATTTGAAAATCAAGAAGTTGTTGTGCATAGGATTTTCCCTGTGGATCAATATTCAAGCTTGCCATACCACCCCCACCAAGAGAGTTTTTTAATAAAAAATTAATTCCATTAATACCTGGGACGTCCCAGCTTANAACATCACCTTTGACGACGTGTTCAAAGTATTTTAATACAGTATCTGATGTAAGGGCACTTTGAATATATGGTAGAAACTCTGGTTGCCTTGCTATGACACCAATATTTGCATGGTCACCTTTATCGCCACTTCTAGCATATGCAAGTTTTATTAATGGTACTGAAATTTTCATTTCTTCATTTGAATCATGTTGCATCGACCGTTCATTGCCTGGCACAGCGACATAGCCACTGCTGGATGAGACATCAACCGTGGTGAAGTTATCATNTAGGTCTACCATTACAGACAGCTGATCTTTAGGGAAAAAGAATGAAAATAAATGTATCGAAGAAGAGACAGGAGGACGTCCTCCAAGATAATTCATCACACCAGAAGCCATACCTGTTACTGCTTGGGCCATTTCTTTAGATAAGATAATAAGAGCATCTTTTTTAGAGTGAGTTGCCACTAACCTTAGTACTATCTCTTTAGAATTTTCCTTAGCTTTTTTTGGTCCATATATAGAATCAGTGCCTATAAGGTCATACGATTTGCTATTAAATGGTTCAAAGCCTTCATTAGATAGAATGCGTTCACATTTTTTTATGATTGCATTGCCAATCAAGTCACCTTTTTCTTTTGCAGAAGCNCCTCCGATNACAAGAGTTCCTGCTACACGGTAACCATCCATATAAGTTGCTGAGACCTTATACTGGTCAGTGGGCGCTNNACCAATAGCCCCCTTCACCAGNACACGATCATCACCAAGGTCATCTATAGTCACCTNAGTAAAGTNACAGACGACATCAGGGAGAAAATATTCTGNAGGGTTTCCTATTTCATATAAAAATTGTTCTGCAACTGTNCCAAAAGTAACCATNCCNCCAGTATTTTNAGGTTTAGTAACAATNAAATCACCATTAGGCNTAACCTCGACAATAGGNAANCCCATATCATCAAANCCATCAACNATTTTCCAATCTGTAAAATTTCCACCAGTGCATTGAGCACCACATTCAATAATGTGCCCAGCTAGACTTCCAGCTGATAGTAGGTCATAATCTTCCACAGACCAGTCAAATTCATACATAAGAGGTGCCAGTACCATGGCACTATCAACGCATCTACCTGTAATCACAATATCAGCTCCTTGTTCAAGGGCCGTTACTATTCCAGGAGCGCCAAGGTATGCATTAACACTTAGACAAGAATCAGGAAGTGGTTCGTTAGTCTCGGTTTCTTTAATTCCAAGCTCTATTAGTTTTGGCAATTTTTTTATTAGGTCATCACCAGTAACAATTGCAATCTTTAGATTAATTTTTGCTTTTTCAGCCTCATTTACTAAAGCATTTCGACAGTCATTCAGATTTATTCCGCCTGCATTAGAGATCACTTTTATATTTTTTTTCTTAACCTGGTCTAATAGTGGAGCTAGTTGCTTTACAAAATCAGTAGCATAACCCATATCCTTATTTTTGTTTTTTGCTCCGGCTAATATGGACATGGTGACCTCTGCGAGGAAATCGAATACAAGATAATTTATATCACCTTTTTCAACAAGTTGTTTTGCGGCAGTAGTTGTATCACCCCAAAACGCAGATGCACATCCAATCTTTACTTTCTTATCATTGTCCATTGTTTTAAAACTGTGTTAGTTCATTCCTTTTATTCAATCATCTTCCTAGGCGTCACATCATAATTATTCATGAATTAAATATTGAAAAGATAAGTTCAATTCTCAAAATACCACGTGGAATTTCTCTTCCAATATTTTACTCCAGATGAGAAAATTGATAATAGGATTAAACTTAAAATGTAGTTTGCATTCTTAAAAGCAAAACTCTTCCAAGTGAAGGACCACCAATTATTTCTGTATGATAATGATTGAGTAGATTAGTTATAGTGAAGTTTGCTTTAAGATAATCATTAAACTTGTAGCCAAAGTGAACATCAAAAAGGGTGTAGGGTTTGATCTCTCCAAAGTATATACCGGAAGACCAATTAAAACCATCAACATATCTTGCATTTAAGGAACCTGTAATTGGAAATTTTCTAGAATTATATTGAAGTTTCATACCCATCTTATGTCGCGGTGCATTGATAGGATCCATAGCATTTGTAATGGGATTTAAAAATTCATTCATACCAAGATAGGAGTAATTTGCATCGATTGACCATTCTAGATTTAATAGCGCGGTAAGGCTTGCGTCTAGACCCCACATATCAACTTCACCATAATTAATATACCCAACCACAACAGGGGGTGTGTATCCTGGAATAGTATCCATCGCCGTAACACCTTTTATCCCTCCACGCCAGTGATTAAAGGATTCATCATAATCTTCCTGATCAGGAATCTCATTATCAGTTATATCCTCAATTGTATTTAATACTCCATCACTATTATAGTCTGTTTCCAAAATAGATTTCTCGATCACAATAGGAGTTATGAAAGTAACAGGACTTACAAAACTACTGTAGCTACTAGCATATATATCCAAAGTACCGAATAATAAATTATTTAACCTACCTTTATAACCAAACTCAAGGGTGTTAACAACCTCTGGCTGGATCTCAGGTAGGTCATTCACTTGTTTACCATAGAATCCATCGATCTTTGGATCGGTGGAGGGATAGAAATATATTGAATTACTGGTGTCTACTACGTCATAAACCCCTTCATAAGGTTTATAGTAATACGGATTCCCAATAGAATCTCTAGGGAATACATACCCTCCATCAGCTCCCTGGGCATATACTTTAAATACAGAAACACGTGTCACAAAGATATCAAGAAAAAGAGCTTGGTTGGTTGGGGTGTTAAAAGCTCTTGCCCAGGTTAATCTAAAATTTTGATTTTCTCTCGGTCGATGTACAAGACCAACTTTTGGAGATATCTGAAGTCCCTCAAGATCATTAAAATTAAATTTCCAGTCAAATGGACTATAGCCCATGCTATAACCTTGATTATTGAATTGTATCATATCTGTTAACCGATCATGTGCATCAAGTCTTGTAGCCTGTATAAGTTCCCACTTTTTATTTATCTTCCAATTTATCTGATAATATGCACCCAGTTCATTAACAGTATATCTATTATCCTCTGAGGCCTCATCTATACCCTCATCTATGTTTTCATCTATTTTTCCATCACCATCATTATCTATACCATCAGCGTAAACATAGAAATTTTGCCCGCCTAGCCATCGTACGCCTGGTTCGATGGCCTCACCGATATCATACTCACCATTACCATTTATATCTGTATAATCTGGGATTCCATTTTGATTTAAGTCTGTAAAATCATCACTATCTCTATCATTATCTAACCCATCTGAAATTGCTCCAAAGACAGCATCAGAGTTTGTAGAATCAGTTAGCGAGGAAAATTGTGAGAGATCATCAGTCGCCCATCTTGTAAATCTTTCTCCATCATCATACCATGTATCATCATTCCTGTCATCAAAAACATAAGGTGAACCTGCTTCACCATTTCCATTATTATCACGCCTATCACTTAGGTCTTTATCGGAAAGTATGGTGCCTCTAGTATCTGGCATTGTTAAGAAATAATCCATCCCCCATACAAATCTTATATCCCCATCTTTCCATTCATTTAGGTGCTGTAATTGAAAACTAAATTTTTTGGATCTGTCGTATATAAGACTACCTGTAGCTAGATTTCTTGTTGGATTTGTTGGGTCTCCAGAATAGCTAGTATTTAAGTACGATTGTAGAAAAAGATTTTTCCATCGCAATCTGCTTTGGTAGTATCTGTAAATCCAACCATCTGCAAGGTATCTTGCAATTCCTGTAATATTAATATTCCTCGCCCAAGCAAAGCCATGAGATAAGCTTAATGAAAAATCAGAATTTGGTTCCCAATCAGTTCTTAGATCATATCTATAATTACGGACATTGAAAACAGGGTAATCTTCAATACCATCATCATTTGCATCTTTATATACGTTACTATTATTACCATAATTTAGTGAGAAATCTCTCTCATCAAATTCATCAACACCATTTTCACCAGGGCTAGGAAGGCCATCGCCATTATTATCATTATTATCAAAAATATCCCACTGGTCGTTACCATTTAAATTTTCATAGGTCTCACCATCCCAGATACCATTACCCTCTCCATAATCTGGAGGGGTATCTCCCTCATCATCATAATCTCCATCTCCATTAGCATCATCTGCTGGGATACCATCGAGTCCAAAATCAAGTAGAACTAAGGTCCCTAAGATATCTGCATAGCCTTCTCCAACATCACTATCATAAAGACCATTGCCATTTAGATCTGTAAATGGTTCGTAGGGCACATCATAAGCATTACCAAGATTATCTTTATAGGGGCCCCAATCACCATCGTCATCGATTCCATTTGTACCCCAATCATCATCATAAACACCATTATCATTTGTATCGAAAACGATTCTGCCATCAGAGTCATATGTGTAATCACCAAAGCCAGATTTGTGAAAATCATCTACAACACTGAATGTACTATCTGGTCTAGAATAGACAGTAGTTGTTGCTTCCAAATTAGCAACAGCAGTCTGGGAGCCAAATCGATCTAACCATGCACTTCCTAATTCATCACTCTCATCTATGAGACCATCTCCATCATTATCAACTCCATCTACCCATGCTTCTTCTTCATCATCGATGCCTATGTCGATCTGTTCATCAATCGCACCATCTCCATCATTATCTATACCATCTGCATATATCTTACCTAATCTGTCTTGTGTTACAAACCACAGCACCATTCCATTTGGAAGGGTAAAACGATTGAATGGGTCCGATGAAGCCAATTCGATCATTTGTTGTGTAATGATGGGTGACCCATCCTCTCCTCCTGATTCTGAAATGTAGTCCCCCCAATAATAACCGAGCCAGGATTCATCAGCTCCTTCAACAAAATCGATCATATCCTGGTTGAAAATTGGATTATTATCGCCCGATGGAGCTAGGATACCACCTTTATCCAGGCGATCATGTTTAAGATTTGGTCTTCCTATAAATGCGGGATCGTGCCCTTCAATTTCATCTTGGTTAAAATGTGTCCAGTCCTGACCAGCAAGAGCTACACCCGAAAGTTTGAATCCAATATCTCCAAATTTATGGGCCGTCCTAAAAGTTAATTTTTTTAATAGTTCAGTATCCGTCTGGTTAAGTAAACCGCCTTGGATGTTAATGGATGTGCCGGTTGATCTTAAAGGAGATGACGTGACTATGTTAAGAACACCACTGTGGGCATTGGGACCATAAAGAGCTGAGGATGGACCTAAAACGACCTCGATCTGTTCGACATCTTCAAAAGAAACAGGAATAACATTATAGGCTGTGAGTCTCAATGAAGGTACGTTTGCCATTCGTCCATCTGTCAATGTTAAAAGACGCGAACTAAAAGAAGAATTAAAACCTCGAGCTGTCATATTGTAACTATCAATGCCTGACTGAGTAAAATCGATTCCCTTTGTTCCCTTTAAATAATCACCAAGGTTTGTATTACTCTCTCTCCGTATCTCTCTTTTTGAGATAACAGAAATAGCGGCAGGTGCATCTTCTACTCGTTCTCTTCGCCTTGATGCTGTAACCACATATGTTTCCATTTCAATAGCTTCAGGCTTGAGGGCTAGATCTTTCGAGAGCTTTTGACCACGATTCAAATTAATGGTTTCTTTGTAGCTCTGATAGCCAATGTAAGAGACCATGATCGTGTAGGTGCCAGCGTCTAATTGCTTGATGATGTACTCCCCTTCAGCATCTGTGGCGGCTCCTAGATTTGTACCTTCAACGACTACATTCGCACCGATCAAGGCAGAGCCATTTAAGGAGTCAGTTACCTTACCCTTGATAACACCATTCTTTGCAAATAGAAAAGCATTAGCAATTATTATAAAATATATTAGCCTCAATATTAACCCCAAGATACCAAACAGCCTCGTTTGACGAGGCTGTTTGAATTTAAAATGTGTCTGATATTTTCTAAGTTAAAATGCTATTTTAAGAGTAACATTTTTCCTTTTTGGATTCGGTTATCAGAGCGCACCTCGTAGAAATAAACTCCACTTGGAACTTTATTACCGTTATTATCTAAACCGTACCATGTAATATCATATGTTCCTGATGAAAGTTCACCATCATGTGCTGTTGCAACTTTTTCACCCAATACTGAATAAATATTTACAGTTACATCAGAGAATTTCTCAGTTGCGAATCTGATTTTTGTACTTGGGTTGAATGGGTTTGGATAGTTACCATATAAAGTGAACTCTTCAGCAACTGGTGCATCCTCATCCACTTCTGTTGTGCCAGTATATACCCAGAAAGTATTCACCCTTTGAGTGGTATTGTCAGGAACACAAGAGTTGTCTATTTCAAAGACCATCCTTCCTGTTTCATATTCCTCGTCAAAATCCCAGCCTGAATCATCTACGCCACATTCATAATCACAAGCTGATTGAACAGCTAAAAGTGTTGCTGTTGGACCTTTCTCGAAAACAGCGGCACAAGCATCTGATGAACCACCTGCACCTAAGCATGCAGCATATTCATCATAAAGGGCTTGACCAACACCTGCACCAATTGCAGCTGATGATTCTGCATCTAAATAAATAAATGCAACAGAGTCAGCAGCAGCAGTAAGAGAAGCCTGTAAATCTCCAGTTGCTGCTAGAACGGCATCAAGAACACCAGCAAAAACATTGCTAGCTTCAAGAAAATTAAAAGTAAAAAAGTAACCAGTAGGTGCTAAGGCCTCATCACCACTGAATGGTATGCCATCTCCTCCACTTAATGCTCCAGTAGGGTCGAATAGGTATCCTCTATTAGCTGTTATAATTCCTGCAGGAGTTGTGTCACCTGTAAATGGATCAACTTCAAAAGTAGAATCATCACTAGGGTCAATAGGGTGACCGGGTCCAGATAAAACTGGGAAGAAATCATCATCACTTCCAGTCCATCCTAGGTTCCACCATAAGCTTGTATCCTCATGAACATAAGCTAGATATGCTTCCATATTTGCAATGGTGACTGTATCAGCTGGAGCGACAGGTAGACCAACAAAGTCATTTTTGAGACCATCATCATCTACACCAAGACCAGATGATACACCATCATGCGCTTCCCAGAAAATTTCAAGCTCACTTGGAGTGGTATGTGCTTCATCATCATATGTAATGGTGACCATACCCCAATTTTCCATATCTGTCCCTACGCCGTAGTCAACACCATATTGGCCATTCACTAAATCTGCAGCGCCAAATTGCGCAAAAACATCTGAAAGTGAAATTCCCCAACCCATTGAATGAACATAAGGGTCATCTGGATGGTCATATCCAGGAGTGCTGGTCCATGTTCCATTTTCTGATACTGCCGGTACTGTGGAGTAAGTAGAGCAATTATCTGCTTCAGTTGTAGGATATGTGCTACCCTCATTTATGGTGAAAGTTCCATCATCATTAAGGTCCACATCCATTGCTACACCCCCTAAGGCTAATAGATCTGGATTAACTAGGGGAACTAGTACCGTGGTGACGGTATCTCCGATCTCAAAGGATGCCAGAACACGAGTATAGCCCATTCCAGCAGCGGCAGCAGCGGAACTAGGCCAAGACCCTGTTACCTGATAACCGACGCCGTTTGCAGAATCTTCAGGACT
The DNA here is from genome assembly GCA_002167345.2 of bacterium TMED46. Lineage (GTDB taxonomy): Bacteria > Fidelibacterota > Marinisomatia > Marinisomatales > UBA1611 > CACEUX01. Next base: position 70,877 of record NHCZ02000021.1, read on the forward strand.
TTCAATTGCTCTTGCAACGTAAGTGTATTCTACAACAGCGCCTACGCAATTCACGTTCCCCTGCAAACTCTGGGCGTATAATGCTCCAGAGACAAATGAGAACAGTAATAAAGATTTTATCATTCTAGTCATATTTACTCCATTTATGATTATGTTATACAGGATTCAGATTAAAGAATCCTCTGTGTGCGAAAATCTATCTAAGAATTTTGAATCCTCAAAGAATTTTCATTCTTCTGGTTTTTTTGAGTTTCTATAGCTGACTCTTGCCCAAAGAATGAAAAGACAATAAAGTGTAATAATGCTACCTAGAATAAAGAATGATTCTAAAATGATTCTTGTCCATAATTCTTCGATCATTGTTGGTGAAGCTCCATCTGCCAATTAAATTACAACCCTAAATTAACTCAATTATCCTTTTATAAATCTATAAATGAAAATCGCAGTATTAGTTAAACAGGTACCTGGTCCAGAATCTACTCTACCAATTAATGATTCTGGAACATGGGTTGATGAAGCATCTGTGACCTTTGTTATGAATCCTCCAGATAACTTTGCATTAGAGGAAGCATTATTGATAAAGGAGGGAAAAGGAGATGGAGAGGTTGTTGTCGTAAGTATGGGCCCTGACCGGGTTCAGAAAGTAATAAGAGAAGGGCTTGCAAAGGGCGCAGACCGTGGTATTCATATTGAAGAGGTGGGGCCTATAGAAAAAGACCCACTACTTATAGCAAAGCGATTTACAGCTGTTTTAAAAGATGAAAATTTTGACCTCGTTCTAACAGGACTCCAGTCTGATGACACAGGGATGGGGCAGACGGGTGTTTTGATCGGTGAAATGCTTGGTGTTCCTACTGCAACACTGGCTGTCGAGACAGATATAAAAGACAACCGCATAAGACTTAAGAGAGAGCTAGAATCAGGTTGGTTTCAATGGGTTGAGTTCCCGCTTCCAGCCTCTGTTAGCATACAATCGGGTCTAAACACACCAAGATATCCGTCCCTAAAAGGTATAATGGGCGCTAAGAAAAAAGAGATTAAGACCGTTTCTTGTACCGAACTTGATAATAGTAGTAACTCTCAATCGGTAGATAAGGTATTTGTTCCTCAAACATCCAAGCATTCAGAGGTCATAGATGGGGAAGTGGATGCAGCGGTCGAACGGATTGTTGAAATATTAAGATCAGAGATAAAGGTGATATAATACGTGGATGTTTTAGTTATTCTTGAAGAGAGTCAAGGTTCTCTGCATCGTTTAAGTAGAGAGGCAATTGCAGGTGCCCAAAAATTAGGGGCTTCGGTCGCTGCATTAGCTATTGGTGAGAATGCAGATACCTTAGCCAGTGAGCTATCTAGCTATGATCTNGAAGAGGTCTTTACTGCAAAACATGAGCTTTTATCATCCTACAGTGCNGATGGTTATTTTGAAACTGTAATACAGCTTATTAGGGCTGAGTCGCCAGCTTTAGTAGNAGCAGGACATACTTATCAGACCCGAGACTTTATGCCCAGGGTCAGTGCTAAGTTGGNTATCCCATTCATTCCAGACATTGTTTCNCTTTCTGATGAGGGATTTGTTAAGCAGGTCCTTAATGCCAAGCTCAATGCCTCATTATCATCANCCTCAGATCAAATAATTCTTAGTTTTCAGTCTGCTGCTTTCAATGNTGAAGANATAAANAGAGGNTCATGTTCTGNAAGNGCATTTGANGTNGAACTAGACAATTCTCAAGTTCGTTCTGTTTCAGAAGAACCTTTTCAAGAGGCCACTGGTGATNTTGATCTGGAAAGCGCTGAANTGCTCGTTAGCGTTGGTAGAGGTATAGAAAAAGAAGAGAATGTGTATCTTGCTTTTGAATTAGCAAAGGCAATAGGGGCTGAGGTTTGTGCAAGCCGTCCAGTAGTTGATTCTGGCTGGATAGATTCATTTAGGCAGGTTGGAAGTTCAGGTCATAATGTTGCACCTAAACTTTATTTTTCTTTGGGAGTNTCAGGNGCTATNCAGCATGTNGTTGGTATGAANGGTTCAAAGAATATCTTAGCNATCAATAANGATNCTGATGCGCCTATATTCGAACTTGCTGACTATGCAGTGGTAGGANATGTTTTAGANATCATTCCCAAATTAATTGAAGCTCTAGATAATAAATAAAGGGTTGATGGACTCTATTACNTTTTTACCTATTGAAAAATTTCTTCTTGCTGGANTAACTGCNNNAGCAGTTGGATCATTTTCATTCGAGGTTTACCGCCGTTTAGTCATTGTTTTTAAGGGNACTGGNTCACTCCCATTTGATAGATTCCCAGAACGTTTATTGCGAGTNTTCANAGAGGTANTACTTCATGAAAAAGTNATTNGAGAGCGACCATGGCCNGGGATAATGCATGCTCTGGTATTCTGGGGTTTTCTAGTATTTGGTGTCATTACACTTGACCATTTTTNTATTGGTTTTTATAAACCATTATTATCTGAATCTGCTCACAAAGCATATTCATATNTAGTCATNCCTTTTTCGATCCTAGTTATTTTTGGTATCCTTTCTCTGANNTACAGGAGGTTTATAACTCAACCTAAAGCATTAGGAAAACTATCCCCAACTTCTGGCCTAGTTGCTTTTTTTATTGTTACTCTAATGGCAACATACTTACTAGGTGAAATGGATATATCCCCATACTTATGGAAAGTTAATTGGTGGATACATTCTATNGTTATTTTGGCTTTTCTTTTTCTTATTCCAAGNAGTAAACACCTACACCTTGTACTTGGACCATTTAATATTTTCTTTAAGCCCTTTGATCAACCCGATCACACAGCAGTNCATATTGATNTGGAAGGAGATGAAGATGAATTAGATGAAATGCTTAATGATCTTACAAAGTTAACTCAGAACCAAGCATTGGATATTTTTTCATGTGTAGAATGCGGTCGTTGNACAGATGTTTGCCCTGCAAATAGAGGAGGAGGTATTTTAGATCCAAAAAATCATTTTATTTTAGATTTGAGGGAGCCTCTTTTACAAGATAAAGACGTAGCNGTTNTAGACAAGATCAATGTTGAGGCAGGGTGGGAATGTACCACATGCCAGGCATGCACTGAAGTATGCCCTGTTGGTAACCATGTCGAAAAGTCTGATGAAATAAGAAGGTTAGAAGTCCTTGTAGAAGGNAGAGTNCCCCAAGAATACCAAAAATTATTTACTAANTTACAAGAGACAGGCAATACAGAAGGGGCATCTGGTAGTGCCTTAGCTGATTCTCTTCCTNTATTTACATCAGATAAAGAATATGTACTCTGGCTTGGTTGTTTTGCGAGNCACGGTCTNGATCCTGATTTCAACAGATCGGTTGAGAATTTCACAAAAATACTAGATACAGCTGGNGTCAGTTATGGAGTGTTAGAGNAAGAACACTGTTCTGGTGANCCAGTGAATCGCCTTGGTGATAAATTGACCTANACAATGCTAAGAGAGCATAATATGGAGCAACTCGCTGAAACAAAAAANGTTGTNACATTATGTCCACATTGTGCAGTGAACCTAGGTAAAGAATATGAAAAATATGATAAAGTTANTTATACAGTTGANCATCANACNCAAGTAGTAGGNCGGNTGATNNAAGANGGNANGATAAAGGTNCANATGGGGGACAATGGTAAAGTNACNTATCATGANCCNTGCAANCTATCACGTATCCTTGATATTGTANATGANCCTCGNACNGCTATCCAATCNGCNACNTCTGAATTCCAGGANATGAANGAAAGTGGNAGAGAAACACTATGTTGTGGTGCAGGTGGAGCGCTCTGGTGGAAAAAGGAGACACAGGGGCGTACACACCTTGTACGCGCAGAACAGGTTATTGAATCAGAGGTCGATACTGTTGTAACAGGTTGCAATTTTTGTTATGGTATGATGAAGCAAGGATTGGGTCCCATGACCCCCGAAGGCAGGGAAGAGGTTGTAGTAAAAGATGTTGCAGATATTGTAGCTGAAAATCTTATTTAACTAAGATCATCTTTTTTACCTCAATGAACTTTTGCGCCTCTATTTTATAAAAATATACTCCCGCTGATAGTGGTTGCCCCTGATCATTGGTAGCTCTCCACTCAATTGTTTTATATCCAGCACTCTCTTTTTGGCTTACAAGATTACATACCATATTTCCTAGGATATCAAAAATAGTTATGTTCACATTGGAATTTTCTGGGAGTTCATAATTAATCTGTGTTGTGGGGTTAAATGGATTTGGATAGTTCTGATCTAATGAATAATTAATGGGTAATTGGTTGTGGTTTTTAAGGTCCATCCATTCCAAGGTTATTGAAAGTACTTCAGAGTATTCGCTCCATTCTCCTGCATAATAAGATATTCTATAAAAGTATTCTGTATCAAATTCTACTTGATGATCTTCATAGGAATTCGTTATCAAATAATTTTCATGAACATTATTAATAAAATTTTCATCTGTAGATCGTTCTAATAGATAATATTCAAGACCATCATCACCTACCGGAGACCAAAGTATTTCAACAAAAGAATCGTGCTGATGCAATTCAAAATTGGCAGGTGCGTAAAGTGTATCTTGATCTGTTTCTATCTCTTCTTTTATGAAACTTCCCCAGTTGCATAATTGCCCTACTGTATCGATCCAGTAGTCTAAGTCATTTTCTATATATTCTGGATAACCATTGCAAACGCCAATGGACATTTCTGCAAGTAACCATTCGTTAGGGATAATATGCCAGCTCCATGGTTGATTGAATCCAGCGTCACCATAATCTAAATACCCATTTATATGAAGATTTCTATCACCCTCTGGAAGTTCGAGCTGTGACCGGCATTGATCTATTAGTTCATTATTATTTGTCGTGATGGTATAATTAGATTCGTAATCTTCTCCATGAATACCGACTGTAAAAAAAACATAGCTACTATCATATGCATAATCGCAGACACTTGTATCCGTCGGAAGTTCAGTAACAAAATTTTGCCACAATTCGCCTACTCCTCTTGAGAGGAACCAGGATGATGAGTCAATATCGCCATTATAGCAATTCCAAGACCCAATTGTGTATGTGTTTTGATTACCAAGCCAGCCAATTGAATCTGGAATGATATTTAATACGACAGGTTCAAAAACATTAAGTGAAGAAGGTAGTCTTAGGCCTGTAACTGTATTAAAAAAAGAATTAAGGAATGGATAGTCAACCACTAAAGTGTGGGACACATCTGGTTCCATAGCTAATATCCATTTCGCCCCTTGTGGACGATGGTCATAAAAAATTCCAGTTAGATTATCAATACGATACTGAGCATCGTTTTCAGCAATGATCATAAGTCCTGGGACTTCAATAGCTTCTCCGGCACCAGTAGTATCATGATACCCGCCTTTTTGAGTAATGAACCCTAAAACACGTTCGGGAATCCATTTCGTGAAGTGATAACCGAATTGTCCACCCCAAGAGTATCCGTTGATAAAAAAAGGTATGAATGATATTTCATCATGCCCAGTTTGAACGGCAAAAGAATCCATAGCAGCAAGAACAGCATCACCGATTCCTGTATTCATATGCATATTAAAAATATGTGCACCTAATAAAGCAAAACCTTGGTTGTCCACTAAGTTTTGATAGGCACTATCAGTGACTATATCGCGAGAATCTCCATTATTTGGGTGCATGAACCAATAGATGCCTCTTAGTGTATCTGTTGAATCATTGACCCATATCCTAAAGTCAGCATAATTATAGCTGGCTGTATCATTCTCCGGTATGGATATATCATAGATTTCTCCCTTGGCCACAGCAATTAGTAAGAAGCAAAAGAGATACTTTTTCATGATGCTATTTTTTTAGCCCGATCTCTCTGAGCCTTTCATCTAGATATTCTTTGGCAGTATATTTTTTTGATAAGGCCACCTCATCTCTAGGATGTAAGAAAAGAGGCATTGAAAATCGACTCTTATTATCTATCTGATTACCAGGATTAATTACCTGGTGTGTGGTAGAGGGGAAATAACCGTGTGAAGCTTCCTGAAGCATATCCCCGGCATTGATAGCTAAGCATCCTGGGTCACATGATATATCATGCCAATTCCCATTTGTGTCTTTTACTTGGAGTCCGGGTTGGGTTCCTGCGACAAGGAGTGTGATTAAATTTATATCTTCATGCGCTGATCCTCTGACCGCGCCATCCTCTTCTTTCCCATCAAGTGGTGGATAGTGAATTATCCTCAAAAGGTTGGTCTTACTATTTGTAACCATATCTGGAAGAGGCATTGAGAATAATGAACTCACATCTCTAGGAGTTTCCACTTGTATCCAGCCTAGTAAAGTGCCAGTTAGTTCTAAGAGTTGCGCGTATAAGTCCAAAGTTTTATTACTTAATTCCTCTGGATATCTTCCCCATGAATAGACATGGAAAAATTCTTTTAGATCTTTAAGAGACTGTCCCTTAGCATTTTCAGTCTTAAAAGGAAAGAAGCCGTCTTGCCTAACTGGATCGTAAGGGTATTTGTTTTTATTATCACTCGCAAAGAAATCTGCCCATTCAGAATAGACAGTTTCAATCAAATTCATATCCACAGGATGATCAGTTAGCACACTAAATCCAGTTTGACGAAGAGACCTCGTAAACTCATGAGGTGCATTTTGATCTTTATAATTTACCTTTCGGACATTCATGACCGAAAATTAATGTTAATCTTCTAAACTGACCAACTTAATGCCTACTTCTTTGGCGCGTTCAAAAATACGTTCATCACGATAGAGCTCATTATAATGAATAATTTTAATTCCTGCGTTTGCTATTAGTTTAAAGCAATTATAACAAGGTGATGCGGTAACATATATTTCAGACAATTCGATCTTAACTCCATTCTTTGCCGCTTGAACAATAGCATTTGCTTCTGCATGCGTAGTGCGAACACAGTGTCCCTCAACCATCTCACACCCTGCCTCATCGCAATGAGGAAGCCCTTTTATACTGCCATTATACCCAGTTGATAAAATTGTCTTATCTCGAACAATTACTGCTCCAACGTGCTTTCGATCGCAAGTAGATCTCGTAGCTACCTCTTGGGCAATATTCATAAAATAAGTTCCCCATTTTACACGTTGTTTAGACATAACTAATTTTTTTTCTTGTTAAAGACCTTAACTGCATATCGTGCTTCACCGTAATATATCTTATCAGCAACCTGTGCAATTTGAGCAGTAAGGATCAGGTATGCCCATGTTGGGATCGTCACACTAGCACATCCTTTAATAATAACTTTCTTACCGTGATATTTATTGAGGTCCATATTGTCTACTTGTTCGCGAAATGACTTTTCGCGAATAATACCCTCATCTAAAAAGTCATCTAATAATACTGTTTCCATTTAAAAATATGCCTTGATCCTTGTCAACGAATCGCAAAACTTATCAATATCTGACTCATTATTATATAGATAGAAACTAAGACGCCCAATTGAAGTTTCATTTAGACTTGATAATAGAGGCTGTGCACAGTGATGTCCCACTCTTATTGCAATATTATCTTCATTTAGGAATTGTGCTAGGTCATGTGGATGGATNCCATCAATATTGAAACTAATTACTCCTGTNCTATCAATCGGCGAACCAAAGAGACGAAACTTATCAATATCNGNTAGNTTTTNAAGAGCATANTCAGTGAGTTTTATCTCATGATCAGAAATATTATTTATTCCGATCGAATTTATATAGTCAATAGCACTACCTAGGCCTACGGCTTGAACAAAATTAGGTGTACCGGCTTCNAATTTATATGGGACCTCATTCCATGTAGAAGATTCCATTGTAACGGTCTCTATCATCTCGCCACCNCCCATAAATGGTTCCATGGATTCTAGAAGTTCCAATTTNCCCCAGAGCACACCNATGCCCGTAGGACCTAACATCTTATGGCCTGAAAATGTGTAGAAATCACAATCTATTTCTTTAACATTAACCGAACAATGGGGTGCACCCTGGGCACCATCCACAACAAAGACAGCACCCACCTCATGTGCCATTTCAGATATTTTTTTTAAGGGGTTGATGGTTCCTAAAACATTAGAAACATGNGTGATAGATACTATCTTTGTTGAGNGCTTAAAATAACGCTCTGGTTNAGANAGGTCTAGTTCGCCTTTTTCTGATAGNGGAATATATGANATTGATGCACCAGTACGGNTTGCTGCTAATTGCCATGGTACTAGNTTAGAATGGTGTTCCATTTCAGANAAAAGAATNTCATCTCCAGGTTTCAGTTTATCAGTNAGNGTGTGAGCTAGGAGATTTATGGATTCAGTGGTGCCGCTTGTAAAAATAATTTCTTTGTCTGAGTTTGCTCCGATGAAAGAAGACACTTTTTTTCTTGAATTCTCATACCGTTCAGTGGCAACNCTNCCCAGCGAGTAGAGGGCGCGGTGAACATTTGCATTGGCTTCANAATACATTGAGCTAATACAGTCTAATACTACNTGTGGTTTTTGTGTCGTGGATGCNCTATCCAAATACACNAGGTCTGAATTATGAAATATTGGGAAGTCCTGNTTGATATCTTTAAGAGANAANTCCATCTATAACATACCAAGTTCTAATTGTGCTTCTTCGCTCATCATATCCCNGGTCCACATCGGCTCCCATACTAANTCTACCGAAACATTATTTATNCCATCGATTCCATTNACCTTGCGATCAACCTCATCAGCTATGACTGGACCCATGCCACATCCTGGAGCCGTCAGTGTCATTTTAATTCCTATNTTTTTACCTTCTTCAACATCCTCAATATTCAGATCNTAGATTAATCCAAGTTCAACAATATTTACGGGAATCTCAGGATCATAGCATGTTTTGAGTTGATCCCAGATCTGTTGTTCAAGATCTCCTGATGGTGCATTAGTNTCTGGTTCAGAGATCTCAAATCCTAATGCATCAGCATTNTCTGCTGTGATCTGAACCATATTGCCATTCATTATAACCGTATAATTTCCTCCTAGAGCTTGTGTGATACGGACCAAGTTACCTGCAAGCAACTTAACTTCATCGCCTGAAGGCACTACATATGCATCTACATCACGTAATAGGCGGATTGCTTCTGATGGTATCTCGTTCATTTTACTAGNCCTTGGATCTTTTCTACTGCATTAGAGAATCCATTTGTTCTTTGGCTTGTAATTATTCCATCTAGGCNAACAGATTTTAAAATATCNATACTATTTATTGATAATATTTCATTGACAGGTTGTCCACTGAATATTTTTTCTAGGAGGGTTAAAAGTCCCTTNACTATTAATGCATCAGAATCTGTTTTTATACGATAGGTCTCGTTCCCGTTATCTTCTGCTACAACCCATGCCTGTGAGGTACATCCATATATCTTGTTGCTATCAGTCTTTTCTATTTCTGTTAGTTTTTCTGATTCTTTAGCCATATCCATNAGTTGNACAAACTTATCTTTTGGATCNTCGAAAATAATGAATAGATCGTTTAGNTCGCTTAATGATTTCTGGACACTCATTNAACTGTGTTCTCATTGAGCCATGAGTCAAACTTTGANATAACATATTGCTTAATATATTTATGGGCTATGGATTCTATCATTTCAGAAACAAATCCTCGAACTAGTAATGCTTTTGCAGATATCATATCAATACCACGGGACTGTATATAAAAAATAGCGTCTCGATCTAATGCACCTGTGGTTGAGCCATGAGAACACTTCACATCATCTGCATATATCTCAAGCTGAGGATTCGAATTCATCAGGGAACCTTTTGATAAAAGTATATTTTTATTTGATTGGTTCGAATCTGTTTTTTCTGCGCCCTGACTTACAATCGTACGACCATTAAACACACCTGATGAAGAATCATTCAATACGGATTTAAAATTTTGTGAGCTTGTACAGTTTGGCGCATTATGATTTGTAATAATATGATTGTCTAAATGTTGGTGATCACAGGTAAGAGCTAATCCATTTAAAAAACATTCTGCTCCCTTGCCATTAAGGTTTGTAAAAAGATTTAGTCTTCCAAGTCGTGAGCCACACGCGAATTGATTAAAGGTATAATGACTTTCTAAATCTTGCTCCACATGAATATTCCCGATATTTACGGTATCAACTGAATTATTTTGGATACGAAAATGGCTCATTCTTGAGTCTTCTTTAAGTTCAACAATCATAGACCCATTTAGGAAATATTCATTGCAATTTCCTTCATACTGTTCAATAAAAGTAATGGAACTTGACTCCCCTAAATCAATATACATCCTAGGTGATACCATAATATTCTTTTCTGTTGATGAGATATAAAGTATTCGAACTGGAGAATCGATTTGAATTCCTTTATCAANTGTCAAGCAGAACCCGCTNTCCATAAAAGCTGTATTCAATAGGTCAAAAGGTGAATCATTNGGCTCCTTNATTTTCCAAGCTTTTTGATCTCCATAATCTGCAAGTGAGATNAGTNTGACCCCANTTGGNACTGAAGATATATTTTCTTGGTAATGCCCATTGTAAANNANAATGGTATGTANATCATCCAAGCCAAATTCTGTAATATCTAATTCATGCGCAGGCGCATCACTTATTTCTGATAAACGAAAATCAATTTCTTTAATAGGCTTTAGATCAGTATGTCTCCAATCTTCCCAGTTTTTGTTTGGAAGACCTTTTTCTAGAAANTTATTAAAAGCTTGTTCCCGAATGGGCTTAACATGACTGGTGAAATAATCACGCCTCATTATTTTATTGAATTCTNATTCAAAACTGGAGATGTTCATGATTCAAGCCAACCATANCCTTTTTCTTCTAGCTCAANCGCTAGTTCTTTGNCACCTGANCTAACNATCTTNCCATCAATCAATACATGGACAANATCTGGTTCAATATATTTTAATAGACGTTGATAATGNGTGATAACCAAGAATGAACGTTCCTTATTACGATATCTATTCACGCCATCAGCAATGATNTTTAATGCATCAATNTCTAAACCAGAATCAGTCTCATCTAGTATGGCAANTTCAGGTTCAAGGGTAAGCATCTGGAGTATCTCATTTCTCTTCTTTTCTCCTCCAGANAANCCTTCATTTACAGCTCGCTGTANGTATGAAGTATCCATATCAACTTCAGTTAATTTTTCTTTGATCAATTTTAAAAAACCTGCTGCATCAAGTTCTGTCTTCCCATGGTGTTTCAGTTTGGCATTTANCGCGGCCTTAAGAAAATAGGTATTGTTAACTCCTGGCATAACAACAGGATATTGAAAAGACATAAATAATCCAGCAAGAGCTCTTTTTTCAGGTGACCATTCGATTATGGATTGGCCTTTATATTTNATATTTCCTTTCGAAATATGGTAACCCTCTCTTCCNGTNATCACATTAGAAAGAGTACTTTTACCAGACCCGTTACGACCCATTACTGCGTGCATTTCACCGGGCTTGATCTCGAGGTTTAGGCCCTTGAGTATTTCTTTATTATCAACCCCTGCATGGAGATCTTGAATATTTAACATTATAAATAAATGATTTTAACCGACGCTACCTTCTAAGGTCACTTCCATTAGTTTTGTAGCTTCGACGGCAAACTCCATGGGAAGTTCCTTAAAAACTTCCTTACAAAATCCATTAACGATCATAGAGACTGCATCTTCAGAGGATATACCTCTTTGATTACAATAAAATAATTGATCTTCTCCAATATTAGAGGTTGTNGCCTCATGCTCCATCTGTGCTGTTGGGTTCCTAACGTCGATATAGGGGAATGTATGTGCGCCACAGTCACTCCCTATAAGTATTGAATCACATTGTGAAAAATTTCNAGCCTGTTCAGCNCCTTTCATNATNTTTACTTCACCTCTATATGTTTGCTGTCCCTTTCCGGCGGATATCCCTTTAGAGATGATAGTGCTTTTGGTATTCTTGCCTAAATGTATCATTTTTGTACCTGTGTCTGCTTGTTGATGATTATTAGTCACAGCTACAGAATAAAATTCACCAACAGAATTATCGCCTTTTAAAATACATGATGGGTATTTCCATGTTACTGCAGATCCTGTTTCAACTTGAGTCCAAGATATTCTAGAGTTTTCTTCTAAGCAAGTACCCCGTTTAGTGACAAANTTATATATTCCTCCTGCACCGGTTTCTGGATGNCCTGGGTACCAATTTTGAACAGTAGAGTATTTGATGGTAGAATCCTTATGTGCAACCAGTTCTACTACTGCGGCATGTAATTGNTTCTCATCTCTCATGGGGGCTGTACATCCCTCAAGATAGCTTACATGGCTACCTTCATCTGCAATAATAAGGGTCCTCTCAAANTGGCCTGTATTTGCTTCATTTATTCTGAAATATGTTGATAATTCCATCGGGCATCGTACTCCCTTAGGGATATAAACAAATGAGCCATCTGTGAAAACAGCAGAATTAAGGGTTGCAAAATAATTGTCAGTATATGGNACAACAGTCCCCAAGTATTTTTGNACCAATTCAGGATAATCTNTAACTGCTTCAGAAAAACTACAGAANATAACTCCCGCTTTCTTTAGCTCNNCCTTGAAGGTCGTCGCTATTGATACACTATCAAATACAGCATCGACAGCAACGCCAGATAGCATCTTTTGTTCTTCAAGTGGGATNCCTAGTTTATTATAGGTCTCTAGTAACTGAGGATCTACTTCATCTAGGCTTGAAAGCTCTTTTTTCTTTGGCGCGGAGTAGTAACTAATAGACTGATAGTCTATATCAGGGTATTTGANCTTTGCCCAATCGGGGTCTTTCATTTTTGTCCAGCGCCTGTATGCCTTTAACCGCCATTNTAATAACCATTCAGGTTCACTNTTTTTCTGACTGATGATTCTTATAACATCTTCATTGAGTCCTGGTGGAATTGTTTCTGATTCAATATCGGTAACAAAACCATACTCATATTCTTTATTCAGATTAGAATCAATGATCTGCTGTTCGTTAGACATGAATAATTATTAAATATTTAAGCGTTATTTAATTTAAGCTGAGAAACTAGTGCCGCATCCACAAGTGCGCTCGGCATTAGGATTTTTTATCTTGAACCCACCATTTAGTAGGTCATCTGAATAATCAATTTCTATGTCTTTTAGATATAGCCAGCTTTTTAGATCACAAACTATAGTTAATCCATTTGACTCAAATATTTTATCAAATTCGCCTTTTTGATTTTCAAAATCCATATTGTAGGTCATTCCTGAGCAGCCACCACCTTCAACAGACATTCTTAGAAAGTGGTCATCCTTCCCATCTGATGACATAACTGCCNTTAATCGTTTTACTGCAGCNTTGGTTGCAGTAATGGTTGCANTTTTAAATTCTTCTTGTTGTTTAATTAAAGAATCTTTTTGAGTTATTTCATTCATCTATTCCCACTCCACATTAACTTTTGGTTCCTTTACAGTTGCAGTAACAGTTTCAAATCCTAATTTGNTACGGGCTTCATCACTCATCATCTCAGGGTTCCAAGGGGGGTCAAATGTTACATCTACATCTACTTTATTTACTCCCTCGAGANCAGAAACCTTCGTCTTAATATCGTCAGCCATATGTTGCCCCATGCTGCAACCGGGGGTTGTCAATGACATGGTGATGTGAACATCATTAGAGCCCGTGTCTGAATCAATAATATCAATACTATATATTAAGCCGAGGTTCCAGAGATCTACTGGTATCTCAGGATCGACACAGAGTTTTAATACCTCAATGATCTTTTCTTTATCAGCCATTAGTAAGTAATGTCAGCTAGTGTCATNTTATCAAACATAGATCGAATGGAATTATTAATCCTNTTGAGTGGTGTCCTGATGGTACATGAATGTAATTGTTCACAATCTGAATCAAAATAACAATCCATGATACCCATAGGGCCTTCCATTATTTCAAAAAATTTAGTCATATTAATAGATTTAGGGTCAATAGATAGTTTATAGCCGCCCTTCGGACCCTTTATGGCTTTTATAATATTCTCTTTTGCTAGNCTCTGAAGAATCTTAGCTAAAAGTTCCTTTGGAATTCCATAGGTTTCTGCCATCTCTTTTGAGGAGGTCAATTTACCCTTTTCTTGATTTTGAAAATGCCGAAGGGCAATCAACGCATATTCAACNTTACGTGTTATCTTTAACATAATTAATTANCTANTNGAAATTATNGAAAGGAAAGAGTATAAATCAAGAAGTTATGGCGACCTTTTTAGTCGTATTTAAATTAATTTANTTTTATAAAGTAACTATTTTTATCAACAATCTGTCCAATTATTCTTGATGAAGTGCCCATTTTNTCAACATAAGATTCAGCATCTTTTCTTGGCAGAGAGANAAGAAGACCCCCAGATGTCTGAGCATCAGCAGAAAGGAGCTGTTTAAGATTATCTAGGTGATGATCNAATTGTACAAATTCTTTTGCATATTCTAAATTACGTCGTGTGCCTCCAGCCATTATCCCTGATTCTGCAAGNTCTATAACTTCTGGAAGGAATTCAATATCATTGAAGTTTATTTCGGATGATACATTGCTATTCTCGCATATTTCTTTTAGGTGACCTAATAGTCCAAAACCTGTGACATCTGTAACAGCATTTACATCTAAGCCATCAAGTTTATCTACCGCATTNTTGTTCAACGTACTCATTATTTCAACAGCCGTATCAATGCTTAATTGAGAGGCTACACCTTTTTTGATTGCTGTGGCGATCACGCCTGTACCTAAAGGTTTTGTCAATACCAAAGCATCTCCAACCATAGCACCAGAGTTTTTCCATATTTTCTTTTCTTTGACTTCGCCTGTCACAACTAAACCATATTTTGGTTCCTTATCATCAATTGAATGTCCACCTACAATCGGTATCCCTGCTTCCTTTGCTTTGTCTGCCCCTCCCTGTAGAATTTCAGTAAGTATTGATTTAGGAAGATCATTAATNGGAAAGCCTACAATATTCAAAGCAAACAATGGCTTTCCTCCCATCGCGTAGATATCTGAGAGTGANTTAGCAGCTGCAATTTGTCCNAAAGCATATGGTTCATCTACAATAGGAGTAAAAAAGTCAACAGTTTGAAGCAATAATTTTCCGTCATCTAGACGTACTACTGCCGCGTCATCTGCTCCTTCATGGTTAGTGATGACGGAACTATTGGTATAAAGTTTAAGGTCGCCCAGTACCTGAGCTAGGTCAGCAGGACCTATCTTGCAAGCTCAACCCGACCCATGACTTAAAGTTGTAAGTCTTATTTTATCTCTATCGTTCATTATATAATTACTAGTTTTTTAACTTATGTCTCGTCCTCAGCAAGAGCGATCAAGCCATCTTCTTTTCTAATTGTGAATTCATCTTTCTTATCTGGTATTAATATAATCCCAAACATCTTTTCTTTATTCTTTTGGTCTTCATGAATTTGAAGACCAAAGATGACCTCATTTCGTAATTGTGCAGCTTGTACACATTCTCCATAGGGCATGGTAAGTGATTCTTGTCCGGAAAAATCAAAATAGAAAGATGCTGGTTTTATGTATAACTCGCTGCCCTCAGCTTGAAAAAGGTCATCATAAACATCTAAAGCCAATGGTTCTTCTGAAACTTGAGCCATGATCTGAGAAACAAATTGATTAGAGACCATAAAATCTTCAACACCACTATTTAAGATGATGTCTATATTGTCACTGTCCATAACCTCTGTAATTAGCTTTGGCCATTTATTTGACTTTGAAATAAGTATTTGCCGTATTCTTATGAGTAACGATATAACATATGCATCCATTTCCTCAATAGTAGCTCCACCTGGAGATAATATTAGAATGCTTTCAAACTCTTGAGGTTCAAGTTTATCTAATTTCTCTAGGTCATTTAGATCAACCTCTTTAATAGAAATATTTATATGAGGATAGGACTCAGATAGAGAGCCTTTTAGTATGTCCATTTCGGGAAGTATAGCAGATACGAAAGTACACAGCTCAGACCCCTCGGGTAGATAGCTACAAAGTTTCTCTAAAATGATACCTGTCTTCGTGGTCCAGTTTAAAAGAGCTATTCTATGAGAGCGAGGCTTCATCTCCGATGTGGGTATTTTATCCACCGTAGGTTGGAATACAGGCTCATTAAAATAAAAAATGGTAGAATCATCTTCGGCAAATATGATGAGTTCATCATCATCATTCACGGGCGTTTCTTTTGGTGGGTTCAATATGATCTGCCCATCAGCATTATGGATTCCCATGGGTGTGCTACTATTAAACCGGTTGATGCTTTCGCCAAAGTTCAGTGGCCCACCCCATCCGTCATCTGGCTGATAAAAGTAGAATTCATTCCCGTCAAATCCAACCATATCGCTATATACTACAGATAACCCATTGCGACTTAGAGCAAGTTGCGCGATCATTCTTGATAAAACACTCACCTCATTTAGGGCTTTTACATCTCCATTGGAGATGTTCTCAGCTAGGCTCCGATCACGATCTGAGTGGATCTCACAAACAATCGGTGGGTGTTCATCACCATCACAGACGGCTATGATTGACATAATTGACTTCAACACTAGAGCATCTGCAAGATTTTTTTCATCTTCAGGCTGCCAACTAGCAGCGCTGTTCATAATTATCACAGATTTAGCATCTGCAGCCATTACTTTTTTTAAATTATTTATATTGGTGACCACACCAGAACGTGTAATGACCCTAGTCGAAACAAAATCTGAAATATTATCTCGGATCATGTTATCCATTTCTTCTTTATCATTATCAGCCAGTATCACTATGGCTGCATCTGGTTCTGACTCATTTGCTTCAATAAGTTCACGTATGACTTCTAGTATTCTGTCTCCAAACCCTAATATGAGGGTATGGTCATTTTCAAGAACCAAGCTACGTCCTCGACGTAATTCATCAAGTTTAGCCGTGAAGACGCTGGTAATAAATGCAACCATACTTGAAAAAAGGACCAAGCCAACCAATACTCCAAGTATCGATGTTATTTTTGCTACCCAGTTACTATCACCATCTGTTTCTGCAGCAGAGCCTTCCATAACTGCCACATACACTCGCCATGGTATTTCTCCCCAGCTACTAAGTGTTTCATCTGGCATGAATGTATTTACAATACTTCTGATCAAGACCATCACTAGAAACCCAAACAAGAACAAACATAACAGAGCAAGGAAAATTGAGGAGCTGCCCCTAGACATGAAATTATCTATGGCATATCGTAGTCTTGTATTGAATGGGTAGTTTTTGTTTTTACTCATAAGAAATATTATATAAATATGCTGGTTACAGTCAGGAATGTTAAAAAACTTTTAGACAATAAGGGTAATTAATTTCTTTTTTGAATTCAGGACAACTGCCTAAATTGG
>NHCZ02000022.1 GCA_002167345.2 bacterium TMED46
ACATTGCAAATTGTATATTAAATGCTCCGGCGCTAATTGTGAAAAGCTTGAAAGGTATCGGAGTAAATCCGGCTGTAAAAATTATCATAAAGTTATACTGATCATATAAGGGTTTAATGTTTGAAAAAGCATCGGTTGTAAAACCAGGAATGTATTGGGTAAAATTTGCAAAGGATGAGAATTCATTGGGCGCTTTCCACCATATCCATGAACCGATAGCATATCCAATAGCTGCATCTAATATCGAAAATATGCTGCATAATATTGCAAAATAAAGAGCTTTATTTCATTTACTTAGACAGGGCGGAATCAATAAAACATCTGGTGGAATGGGAAAGAACGAAGCTTCTGCAAAAGATATTCCACACAATGCTCTTACGCCTGTAGGTTTTTCAGCCCAGGGCAGTACCCAATCGTATAACTTTCTTATAGAATTCATAAAATTAATTATTATAAAAAATTCCTATAGCAGACATTACTTCACGCTGGTTTGTTCGTCCTGCTGGCCTGTTCAAAAGACGGCTATCGGCAACAATTGCACTAGATCCACCGCCATCTAAGTTTAATGCTTCTTTGCAATTAAATTGCATCATCATGATAGCCAATTCCTCTAGATATACACCCCGGCTATCAGCTTGTCTACCATCCACTACCATAATGATTAATTGATTATCATCAGTATATCCAATAGAAGACCTTGGTTGAATTCCTGCCACGGGAGTATTAAAAAAGACTTCATCTTCAACAGTGATATTTATTTTACCATCATGAATCAAAACAGGACCAGCGTGGATTGCATCGCGAACATTCCAATATTTCGAGGTTTTAAACGGAATATTGGGATTTGGGAAGCCAGGTCTATTCGTTACAGGCCTATCCCACTCAAATATAGAATCATTTTTAGTGGAACACCAACCTATATCAATTAGGCCATCGAATTTTATACCCAGCGCTCCTCTGGTTATAAAATATCTTTCCGAATCTCTGTAAACAGAATGACTAGCTGGTTCTTCCAAAAATCCTTTGGTTTTTAATAATCCAACATGTTGAGCTGGATTTTTATCGGCATTAAAATATCCACCGTTCATTACTATTCTAGCTCCCGTTGATTCTAAAAACTGCATTGGTGAATCTTTTCTATCTTTATCATTAGATGACAAAATCCGCACTGATAAATTATCTTGATTAAGATCAACTTTTGCTGCCCATGCTTTTAGTGGAATCTGTTTATTTTGTCCTTGATAGACTATTATACCCTTAGGCAAATCAATATCAAACTCAGTCCAATTCATGGGGATAGTTTTTTCAACATCAATATTATGACAATTGAAAAAACATATAAATATAGGTATTAGGAATCTCAATAAATTAATTATAATTCGAGATTTTCTTAATTTGAAATTCTTTTGAGCCAATTATTGTTCCATGATTATCATGAACATCCACTCTCCATTTTCCAATTTGATGTGGAAGTATGGTCTTTTTTGTCCACGAGCGAAAGATATTTGACTTTTTTACATTATAACGTACTTGCGTCATAATCTGGTTTTCAAAGTACCAGATATGTTTTACTTCTTTTTTTGACCCAGTGTTTTGTATTCTAGTGTAACAATAAAGCGAATCTACAGAGTTAGTGAATACAATATCCGCCCCTACTGGTGTGCGTTTATATATTTTTTTGCATATTTTTATATCTTTAACCACCAATGTTGGGGAGGATTTATTATTATCTTTTGGTAAAACTTTAATCTTTTCTTCTGATTGTATTTCTTTTTTTACTTTTTTAGTTATTTTTTCTTGAACATTGTCACTTTCAAATGTTATAGGTTTCGGTTTAATAGTTGCTAACTCTTTATAAGTGGGTTCTGTTTTTTTTTCAGGATTAACAATGACTTTCTCTTGGGAGGGTTTAATTATCCTAGCATTTACTACTTTACTGTCAGTCTTAGATTCATTATTGTTAAAAATAAAAATGAGATATATAAAAAGTAGCGGAAAGGATGCTTTGGGTACTTTAAGCCAGAATGAAGCTAAAACTAATGTCACAAGTGTTAATGTGATAAAAATGAATGCGTAACTAAGCATATATTCTATTTAACCTATTTTTTTTTATTTAAAACAGAGAATAATTTTAATCATTATATTTAAAGTCGGAGCGACAGGATTTGAACCTGCGACCCCGTGCACCCCATGCACGTGCGCTACCGGGCTGCGCCACGCTCCGAATACTTATTTTGAAATGATGGATAAAATAGTTTCCAAATTTTCGCGAATCTTTTTAACTATTAATTTTTGTTTTTCATTAATTGTTTCTGTTTGAATTATGTTACCCTTATTTGTTTTACCTTTCAAAACAGAACGCGCACCATCTATTGTATATTTTTCATTATATAGAAGATTTTTCACATGCATAATCAAGTCAATATCTTTCTGCCTATATGTACGATTACCTGCGCGGTTTTTAGAAGGTTTTAATTGTGAGAACTCTGTCTCCCAGTATCTCAAAACGTAAGCTTTTAGGCCAGTAAGTTCGCTTACCTCTCCAATAGAATAGTATAGTTTTTTAACCTTCGGACTGATTTTAGACATCAAGGATACTAGTTAAAGTGTTACTTTAATATAATTAAAGCTTTATTACATAACAATATAAAAGTATATATCTATTTTTTATTAAAATTTGAAAATAGCTTAGACAGTATTTTTGGTGCTAAAATCATTTTATCAGGTGGCTCCACAATAGCTACTCTTAATTGCGTCCTACCTATCTCCGGGTCAGAGTAAAATCCATTCATTGGTGCAAGTAGTAGAGTGTAACTCTTGTCTTCAATCTTAACTTTACCATGTTTAGAGCAGTAATTCATAAAAGCAGAAGCGTCAAAATCTTCATTGCATATTTTTCTAAAATCAATTACACAATATAACGCTGCAGCAGGCTCGGTTACAATGAGACCGGGCATTTGTTTCTGAAATTGATTTTTTAAGTTTAATAAAATCTTTTTATAGTAATTGCGCTGAGATTCGTACCATAATTGGATATCTTCATGAGATTCATGAGCCAAGGCTCCAAAAATTTCCTGCCCAATAGCATTAGCACATAAATTTGCTGTATATTCAGAAATAGCTTTTAAATGAAACTCCTCATTATCTGTGAGAAGAGCGCCTATTCTTAATCCACAAGCATTCCAGACTTTTGAAGATGATTCAATACTGATTCTGCANCCATTTATTCCTGGAACGATATTTTCATCAATNTTCCAAATACTGGATTGNTCATCTTCATAATAAAAGAGCGGCCTGTATGCTTCATCGCTTACAAGCCACATACCATACTTTATACAAATTTTAGCTAATTCAATTAATGTTTCCTGTGTTAAAAATTGACCAGTAGGATTATCGTATGGAATAACTAAGAGAGCATTAGGTTTATACTTATTGATTTTTGACTCGATTTTCTTCATATCCAAAGGTGCAAATGACCCATCATCGTTAATTACTCTTGGTACAGTAACTACATTAATTGCTAGTCTTTTAGCNAATTCTAAGTAATTAGTATAAGCAGGGTCAAGAAGCATNATCGGATCATTAGATCCTGGCCCACAAACTCCTAACATCATTAACTCCATTGCNGATGAACCACCATCTGTAATATTAGAAAATATATTGGAGGTATNAATTCCCTCGGCCTGTAATATATTTAAAAATGCATCTCTNGTTTCTTTATTGCCTATNGTTGAGGTGTACTTAACTACACCATCAGAAAAAN
Organism: bacterium TMED46; assembly: GCA_002167345.2. Lineage (GTDB taxonomy): Bacteria > Fidelibacterota > Marinisomatia > Marinisomatales > UBA1611 > CACEUX01. The sequence continues at coordinate 3,764 of NHCZ02000022.1, forward strand.
TAGCCCGACCAACTTCTTTGAGCCTATTTTGCATAGCTGGATGCATTGGTAAAGATATATTACCAATTGCTAGGTTAAGAACATCTACAATATTTTTATCTTCTCTTTTAGAATACTCTATTTGAGCCTGTCTAATAGCTGAAGGAGCNCGCTTTTTGAAATGCTCTGATAAACTAGGAATCTTCATTTTGTATAATTTAAAAGGTTATTCTAACAAAAAACGGTGAAAATACACTTAAGCAGTAGAGTCACCGTTTTATAATTGGGGGATGTAATTAGCTCTAAAAACGTCTTTTCTTAAATGGCTTACCTCCACGTCTGTTATCATTTCGAGGTTTTTTTGGCCTCTCAACATAACCTTCAGGTTTNTCTAGTAGTGCCTTGCGACTAAAGTCTAATCTTCCCTGGTCATCTATCTTAATAAGCTTCACGCGAACCGAATCACCAGATTTTAAGACATCTTCAACTTTCTCTACTCTATGCCATTCTAATTCAGAAATATGCACCATNCCTTCTCTNCCTGGTGCAAATTCTACAAACGCACCAAATGACATAAGTCTAGTGACTTTTCCATCGAATTCCATTCCAACTTCAGGTTCAAATGTAATAGCNTTCACCAATTCAAGNGCTTCATTACACTTTTCTGTATTCATACCNGCAATTGTAACAAGTCCATCATCATCAACATTAACTTCACACTCTGTGTCTTCAATAATCTTTTTAATGTTTTTNCCTCCAGGCCCAATNAGGGCTCCAATTTTTTCTGGATTAATTGAAACAGACATTATTCTTGGTGCATAAGGTGAGATATCATTTGGCTCTGGCATCACTTCATTCATNTTATCGAGAATATGGGTTCTACCTTCTTTTGCTTGCTGGAGTGCTTTCTCCATTATATCAAATGACAAACCTTCAATCTTCAGGTCTAACTGAATAGCTGTGATTCCATCATTTGTACCAGCAATTTTAAAATCCATATCACCAAGATGATCTTCCATCCCTAGGATATCACTTAATATTGCGTGGCGCTCACCATCAGTAATAAGACCCATAGCAATTCCAGCTACGGGGGCTTTGAGTGGTGCACCAGCGCTCATAAGAGCAAGACTACCACCACAGACAGATGCCATTGAAGATGAACCATTTGACTCCATTATTTCTGATACAATTCGCATTGTATATGGAAAATCATCATAGTCNGGAAGCACTGGTTTTATTGCTCTCTGAGCCAAGTTTCCATGACCNATCTCTCTTCTACTTGTGAAACCAATTCTGCCGACCTCACCAACACAGTATGGGGGGAAATTATAATGCATATAATATGATTTTTTATAATCCTCATCCATACTNTCAATTATCATCTCGTCTCTTTTTGACCCTAAAGTTGTAACAACTAGGGCTTGAGTCTCACCTCTTGTGAAGAGAGCGGATCCATGGGTTCTAGGTAAAATATCTGGNTCTACGGTGATTTCTCTTATATCGGTTGTAGACCTTCCATCGCTTCTAACACCTGTTGAAAGNACTTGTTCACGAAAAGCATTTTTAAACTTATCATCAATTAGAGATTTTATNTCCTTCTCCTGTTCTGGGAATTCNTCCTCCATAGATTCAAGAATTTTTGTGATCAAGTCTTCTTTTGCATCAGAACGATNNTTTTTATCAGANATATTTACAATNTCTTCAATCTTTGAACCAATTTCTTCNTTTAACTGTGCAATTAGTTTTTCATCTAGCTCAGGTACTGTAAACTCATCCTTTTCAACATCACATAGAGCTAAGAGTTCGTCTTGTAATTCAATTATCTCTTTTATGACTTTATGTGCGGCTTTTAGCGCATCAAGCATTTCAGCCTCAGAAACANAATCAGCCTCTCCTTCTACCATAACTACAGTTTCTCTATTGCCAGANACTACCATTTCCATATCTGATTCATCAATTTCNGAACGAGTAGGATTCATAACGAATTTTCCTCCAATACGACCAACACGTACTGTTGCAATTGGCCCATTCCATGGGATNGATGATAACATCAATGCAGCAGAAGCACCCACTCCAGCTAATACATCAGCCATATTTTCACCATCACTTTGTAAAACTGTGATCATGACCTGAGTTTCATTTTTAAAACCTTTTGGGAAAAGTGGTCTAATAGGTCTATCGGTTACTCTGCTTGTTAAAACTTCATGTTCTGCGGGCCTAGCCTCACGTTTAAAAAATCCACCAGGTATTTTGCCACCTGCATAATGTTTCTCCCTATACTCAACTTGTAATGGGAAAAAACCTATATCTTCTCNGGGTTCTTTTGCTGCATTAACTGTGGCGAGAACTGTTGTCTNTCCTAATGANACTAAGACTGAACCGTTACTCTGACGAGCCATTCTGCCCGTTTCTAATCGCATNTTTTTTCCAGCGATATCTTTTTCTTTACTTTGCATTTTCTTTATTCTTCTTCTTTTCTATGAATTGTTTTGATTAACCTCTAATAGACAATTCTTTGATTAATTTCAAATAAGACTCAGCATTTGAGCGAATTAGATATTTCAACATCTTTTTCCTTTTGGAAACCAATTGTACCAGTCCTCGTCTCGTATGATGATCTTTTTTGTGTTCTTTTACATGNTCTGTCAATTCTCTGATGCGATGAGTTAGGATCGCAACCTGTACTTCAGGTGATCCCGTATCATTCGAGTCCTTTCCGAATTGATCAATATATTTTTGTTTTTCTTCTTTACTGATAGGCATAGTTCTTACTCCTATTCATACTTGCCTTTCAAATCAAGGCATCTTTGCTTATCTTGTTCTAATTGTTTTATTAATTTGTCTGTGGAAGTAAATTTTTTTTCGTCCCGTATTCTTTCTAAAAACTCTACTGTTATTTCTTTCCCGTACAGACTATCTAACTCATCGTGGAAGAAATGAATTTCCATGATCAGTTCATGTTCGTTAAAGGTAGGTCTTATCCCGAAGTTACACATTCCAAATGCCTGAAGTCCAATAATCCTTCCCCGAATGAAATAAACACCGGGTTTTGGCATAAGTTGATTCTTTTCTAGAGGAACTACATTTGCGGTAGGAAAGTTTAAATCTTTCCCTCTGCCAGCTCCTTTTATAACTCTTGCCTTGAATCCAAATACAGAACCTAACTCAAAATTCGCTCGTCTGACAAAACCATCATTTATTAATTCCCTTATTCGCGTACTTGAGATATGGTGACCATCATCAGAGACTGGCTGTATAATTTCTAATCCAATTTTTTTTAAACTACAAAATTGCTTTAGAAATTCAGGGCTACCCTCCCTAGCCTTGCCGAAATGATGATTATAGCCAACAATTAAATATTCCGGTTTGAAAAACGGTATAATCCCAATCTCAAGAAAATCTTTTGCCGTAGTTTGAGACAAAGATTGATTAAAATTGATAATATATGTCAAGTCAATCCCTGAAGAGGCAATAATATTCAATTTTTGTTCTAAACCCATTATAAGGGATAACTTGTCTGAATTTGGGTCTAAAACGTGCCTAGGATGTGGATCAAATGTAACCAGCACTGATTTCACTTTTCTGGCATTTGCATGATTGACCACAGCTGAAATAATATCATGATGACCACGATGAATACCGTCGTATGAGCCTATAGTAAGAACTGATGATTCTAGTGTTGTAAAACTATCTATATCCCTAATGATTTCCATTCGCTTTCTATAGTCGCCATTCTAACTGAATCATTAATGGAAAAAGACCCAACATCTGTTCTTTTAAGTGATATGAGAGATCCAACAGTATTTAGTTTTTCTGCGATATCTTTACCCAAGACCCTTATATAAGTTCCTTTTGAGCACTTAACAGAAAAAGAAATAATGTTATTACTGAAATCAGTCAGTTTTATATGCTCGATGCATATTTTTATAGGATCTCTTTTAACTTCTATATTTTGCCTTGCAAGCTTATACAATCTTTGTCCATTAACTTTTTTTGCTGAAAACATAGGGGGTATCTGAAAAGAATTCCCTAAAAATGACTCTAAAACATTGTTTATTATGTTCGCACTAAGTAGTGGGACCTTTTTCTTTTCAATAACGACACCTTCAGGGTCTAGTGTATTAGTTAGCTCTCCAAGTTTGAGTTCAGCATTATAAACCTTATCCTCATTTGTGATATCTGCTAGTTTTTTAGTATCCTTTCCAGTACCTATTATTAGCACTCCTTCTGCAAAAGGATCTAAGGTTCCACCGTGGCCAACTTTTTTTTCTTTTATAACCCTACGAATACTTTTTACCATATAGAATGAAGTACAACCTTTAGGCTTGTAAACATTAAGAATCATGCTTTTCACTATTAAAATTTGATTCTTTTATAAGGCGCTCTATTTTTTCTCCATATTCGATGGAATTATCTAAATAAAAACGAAGGTCTGGAATGCTTCTAAGCTGAAGTTGCGGACCCATAAATTTCTTAAAGGCCTTACGCTTTTTATTAAACTCCAAGATTAATTCTTTTTCAGATATTTTTGGATTGAGTACAGAAAAAAATACATTTGCAGTTTTCAAATCAGGCGATACATCTACTTTCACAAAGGTCACAAATCCTAAAAAACTTAGATCTATATTTTTTGAAAGAATGTCACTTAAAATATCAAGTATTTGCTTATTGACACGCTCTACTCGACTATAAGGCTTTTTTGATTTCAATTTAGTTCTAGTTTACGCTTAACCTCACGAATTTCGTAAACTTCTATTATATCACCTTCAATAAATTTCTTGACACCATCAATTCCAATACCACATTCTAATCCTTCCTTAACTTCCCTTGAATCATCTTTGTGCCGTTTTAGGGAATTTATCAAGCCTTCATGGAATAGTTCACCATCCCGTGTAAGTCTAGCTTTTCCATTTCGAATGATTAGTCCTTCTACAACTTTACAACCAGCTATAAAGCCTATTTTTGGTATTTTGAACTGTGTTAAGACCTCTGCTTTACCTATGCTACTCTCTACTTTATCAGGCTCCAACATTCCTTCTAATGCTTTTGTCAATTCTTCAACAGCTTGATATATTACATTATAGGTTCTTATATCAACTCCTGCTTGATTTGCCTGTAAACGAGCATTAGAACTAACCTGTACATGAAATCCTATTATTACGGCCTTAGATGCTTGAGCAAGTAAAACATCCGATTCTGTTACCATACCAACGTTCTTATGAATTACTTTTATCCCAACTTCTTCAGTTCTAATTTTTTCAAGAGACTCAGCCAGGGCTTCTACAGATCCATCAACATCACCTTTAATAATGAGAGGTAAGGTCTTCATAGATCCCTCACGGATCAAAGATGACATTTGATCTAGTGAAAATGCCATTTTCTTTTGTTCAATTTCTCTTCTAATTCTTTGTCTCTCACCGGATATTCGTTTTATCTCTTTTTCATTATCTACCACCGCAAAAACGTCTCCAGCCTGAGGAACATTCTCAAACCCTTGAATTTGAATAGCGTCAGACGGATCAGCATTTTTTAATCGTTTACCATGTTCATTAGTTATAGCACGAACCTTCCCTGGAAAATCGCCACAAATAAAGGGATCTCCAACATTCAAAGTACCTTTTTGTACTAGAACAGTACCAACCGGCCCTAAACCTTTATCAAGGCGGGAGTCCACAACAGTACCCCTAGCACTACAGTCTTTATTAGTTTTAAGCTCTAAAACATCAGTCTCTAAAAGAAGACTCTCCATTAGCTTATCAATACCCGCACCTGTCATTGCGCTAATTTCAACATCTTGAATTTTTCCACCCCAGGATTCGACTAAGACCTCTTGTTCAGAAAGGGAGCGCCTTACTTTTTCTGCATCGGCACCAGGTTTATCCATTTTGTTAATAGCCACTACCATGGGAACACCAGCTGCTTTTGTATGGTTAATTGCTTCAATAGTTTGAGGCATTACTGCATCATCGGCTGCTACTACTAAAATGACAATATCTGTAACCTGTGCCCCTCGGGCTCTCATAGCTGTGAAAGCTTCGTGACCAGGAGTATCTAAAAAAGTAATTTCTCTAGAATTATAATCAACTTTATATGCTCCTATGTGTTGAGTAATACCCCCAGATTCACCTTCTGCTACTTTTGTTTCTTTTATATAGTCTAATAAACTTGTTTTACCATGATCTACATGACCCATCACGGTGACAATAGGGGCTCTTGGAGTTGCATTAGCAATATCTTCTTCGCTGGTGTCATCGAGGTCAAAGAGATCTTCTCCCACATCTGTAATCTTTTCAGGAATAAACTGAAAATGGTCGGCCAGAAGCTCTATCATATCCCAGTCCATACGCTGATTCTTTGTAACCAACATCCCTAACTCTATGCATATTTGAATGATATCACTAGGAGTCACTTCAAATATTTTAGCCAATTCTTCAACGTTTGAAAATTCTACTACCTGAATAGTTTGACGATCTGCTGAATCTAATACTTCCTGATTTTCTTTAGTTTTTGTCTTTTTATAAACCTTCTTTTTGGATTTGGTATCCATTTTAGCCAAAATACCCTTGACTTTTGTTTTTACAGACTGCTGAGCACTTTCTTGTATCTTTTTTTGATTTGCAGAAGGCTGCTTATTAGAACCTGCGCCAATTTTTGTCTGAATGTCAGATAAATTAATAGACCTTAATTTTTTTGATGACTTAAATTTTTTCTTTAATTCTTTAGCTTTTGTATTTTGTTTTAAGCTGGATTCGGTTTTAGCCTTACTTCTATCCTTTTTATCTTTATAATGCTTTTCCCGCTGTGCTATTTCATCATTTTTTTCAAGAGAATCTTTAACAAGTTTTATTTTTTTCTCTTTTTCCTCATCTGCCTTTCTTTCAATTTCTTTTTTCTCAAGTTTTCTCTGCTCATTTAATGATAAAAGTTTTAATTTTTTTGTTGATTGTTGCTGCTCTTTTAATCTTGTATCATGAATCTCACGCCTGACCCTTTCTTTACGAAATCGATCAACTTGCTCTTTATCTTTAGCAAACTCATCCATTATCATCTTTCTGATATTCTCTTCCACTGGAGACATGTGACTAGAAACCTGAACTTTTTTGGACTTAAGGAAGGAAACTATATCAGTATGAGATATATTTAATTCTTTTGCAATTTGAAATATTCTTATTTTAGCCATTTTTGAGAATCACTTTTCTAGATAATTATTATTTGTATTATTAAGGAATGGTTTATTCTTCTTCTTGAATATCATTAATGGTTGAAATATTTTCAGTTTGTTGATCTAAGATTTCTTCCTCATCTTCAGATTCAATTTCTCGTTCAATAAAAAGTTGAACACCTTCATATGCTTCATCAAGCGATATTTCATCTACGCCTTTTATAGATAAAAGATCATCCATATCAGCATCAAGTAAGTCTGATACCTTTTCAACTCCTGAAGAAGAAAGTAACTCAGCGATAGTTCCATTCACACTATCTATATCTTTTAATGGTGTTTTTTGATCTAACTGAATCCGTTCATATTGGTTAACTCCATAACCATCAATCTTATAATCTGTTATCTTGGATGCAAGATTGATATTCATCCCATTTCTACCTATAGCCGCATCAAGACTTTCATCCTCAAATAGAGCAACACAATACTTCTTATCATCATCAATATATAATTGCACAGGTTTAGCAGGTGACAATGCTCTACTAAGTAATATTTCAGCTTGTTCACTATGATTTACAATATCAATTTTCTCATTATTTAGCTCTCTTACGATAGCTTGTATTCTGCTACCTCTCATTCCCACACAAGCTCCTACGGGATCAATCCTGCGGTCATTTGATTTAACAATTATTTTTGCTCGTTCACCGGGGTGACGTGCAATGGCAGTAATTTCAATTATTCCATCCTCTATCTCTGGAACCTCTAACTCAAATAATTTATAAAGAAAATGATTATCACTTCTAGAAACGATAATATCAGGTCCTTTAGCAGTAACCTCAACAGATTTTATTACTGCTCGGATTGATTCACCACGCCTATAACGCTCTGAGTTAATCTGTTCAGATTTTGGCATTCTTAATTCCGCCTGCTCAATATTAATAAAAATACCATCCCTTTGAATTTGATGAACTGCTCCAATGACTATTTCCCCAACCCGATTAGCGTAATCTTCATAAATATAATTCCGCTCTACATCTCTAAGTCTTTGTGCAAAAAACTGTTTTGCTGTTGTTACGAGCCTTCTTCCAAAAACTCTTGGATCAATAACTTCTACAAAAACATCACCAATCTCAAGGTCGGTAGCATCAGGTTCCTTTTCAATTGCTTCTTCAAGTGTTATTTCAACTTTATAGTCGTCTATTTCTTCTACAATAGTTTTTTCAGCATAAATTTCAATCTCACCCTTATCGAGATTTACAATACAGCTACAATTGGAAGAATCACCATATTCTTTTTCAATTACATAAAGGAATAATTCTTCTAAAATTGTTGCAAGCTCTGAACGCTCAACGTTTTTTTCACGTGCTATTTCTGAAAAAACTTCTATTAACTCTCTGTTAACCAAAATATCTCCTGATAATTATTTAAACGATACCATTACTTTTGCATCTGTTATCTGTTCATAGGTTAATTTTATTGATCTTTTAGCAGAAGCGACCTCAACTATTTCATCATTTGCTGCTAAGAGCCTGCCTACAAATTCTTTTTCCATTTCGTTGTCGATAAATGCAACCTTTAGACGTCTATTGATGTTTTTTTTGTATTGGAATGGAAATTTTAGCGAATTATCCAAACCTGGAGTCGAAACCTCCAATCTGTATCCATTTGGATACATAGTCTCAAATTCAGCAGACCCTTTAAGATTTTTAGTTAATGAAGTAGTTTCATCAAGGGTTATACTATTTTCTGAATCAATAATAATCCTTAGATAACTACCCCTTGGATCTTCTACTGCATCAAGAAGGATATGGTCCTCAGCAAGGTGCGGCTCAACAATATTTTTTAGTTTATCATTCATTTTAAACAAAAGAAAAGCGGGTTTTCACCCGCTTTTCAGCCCGCAATTATACGGTATATCTTCCCAGTTTTCAAGAATTTAGCTAACGGACATTCCTTGCATTTCTTGTACAGATTGTTTATGGTCTGTACTGAGATCGTTTTCATTTAATAACCGCTCAATTATTTCTTTTGCTTCACCTTTTTTATTCTGATCTAGTAATATCTTTACTTTTGCAATTTCAAGTGATCTTGTATCATACTTATTACTGTTTTTTAAGGCTTTATTAACGATCTTTAATGCATCATCTACATCATCTGAGCTCATAAATATATCGGAAAGCATAATCGCCGCAGATGGAGCCAACGGGTCTTTCGAATTCTTTTTAATAAAAGTACTCAAATATGTTTCAGCTCCGGATTTATTATCAGATTCATATTCCATTTTTCCAAGATAATAACATGCCGTGAACGCACTGGATGTCCCTTCAAACTCATTGAAAACAGTCTCTAATTGAAATTTTGCAGAGCTTTTATCACCCTGGTCGAGTGTCACCAATGCTTTTCCAAGAGTAGCACTAGCTTGTGTACTGTGTTTTGCGTTATGATCAGATCTGAAGTTGAAAAATAGAAGCACAACTATTAAACCAATACCAATTTTTAGGTATATGGATCTATTATCTTCAAGATGGGCTTGAGCTTGGTCAACTGATTCCAAGAATGGATCTCTTTGAATTTCTTTTCTTGTAATTTTTTTCTTTGGTCTAAGCATAAATTATTTCATTTGTTTATTATTCAGTGCCCTCGGCAGGAATCGAACCTGCATCTAATGCTTAGGAGGCACTTGTTCTATCCATTGAACTACGAGGGCAGATTACTAATTCTCTTGACGAGAAAGCCGCGAAATATAATTGAAATACATCAGGTAACAAAATGCAAATGAGATAATTATTTAAAGATTATTTTACTTGCTCTAACCAGATAAATAAAATTGTATCAGAATTAATAATATTTAAGGAAAATAGTTATTAAATATTATTCAACTTGTTAAATGAGTCTAATATCCTTTGCTGGATCGAATATGATAAAAACAGATTAGAATAATCTTGGTTCATTTTACTAACAACTTTCATAATTTTGTTATTTGCGGCTTCAATGTACCTTTTTTCACCAGAATACTCAAATAGAGCCCAATTTATATATGCTGGCTCATTTCTAAACCATAGAGAGTTGTCCTGTTCTAATCCTTTAATCAACGATTTCAGATAATCATCATTTACAGGAAGTCCTAGCATTTTCTGAGATACATGTCTAAATACCAAGGTCTCAACAGGAGCCCAAAGGTTTTCAATGCCATCATAAGCAATTGATTTATCAAAATACGCTAAAGCATCACTGTAGGCTCTAAGGTAAAAATATGAAAGGCCAATATTTGTTAGTGTATTTATGATACCATTTTTATTATTATTCTCTTTTTCTATAGCAAGTTGCTTTATAAATGAATCTATGGCTAATGTATAATTATCAGACTTAAAAAACTCAAATCCAATACTCATATAAAGGTCATTTACTAACTCAGTATTGATATCCTGGACTTTATCAAAATATTTCTTTGTTAAATCTTCATTTTTTAGAAACTGATTACATATAATCAAACCACCTAATGAGGAAGCTTTCCATCTCTCTATTCCTAGGTCATCGTTTATTTCGTAGCTACTAAGATAATATTCTACAGCAGTCTCATATTCATGCAATCTATGGTAATGAAGACCGATCCAATATTGGATAAAACCTATGGTATTTCTATTATTCACAGCTGTGGCATATTCCAAAACGCGATCATAATATTTTTTACTTTTTTCATACTCTCCTTTATTATGATAAATAATACCTAAATTTGATAATTGTGCTCTTATTAGTGCAGGATTTGTATCTCCTACCAGCGAAATTGACTCTTCAAAATCAAGGGTTGCTTTATCTGGGTCTTTATCAAAAACCCAATGTACTAGCCCAATATTATTTGTAATACTTGATAATTTTTTATTATCTCCAAGACCTTTATTTATATCGTAAGCTTTTTTAAAATAATATCTAGCGCTGTCCCCTTCACGTCTTTCCCAAAAAAATGAACCTAGACCATTTATAGCAGTTGCAACGCTGCTTTCATTTCCAATTTCTTTGGCTATCCTATAGGACTCTCTAAAAAGTTTAAGTGACTTTTCTACTTCCCACCTGGAATTATANATTTGNCCCATAGATCTTTTAATATCCATTTTTGCTTTAAGATCATCCATTCTAATTGCAATATTAAGAGCCAGAGAATACTGTTCTAAGGCAATATCATAATCAATATCATAGTAAGTATTTGCAAGCAAATATTTTGCATCAACAAAATTGGAATCTAGTTCCAGTGCTTTGTTTAAAAGGTCCCGCGCTATTTGGTTATCTTTAACTGCCTTTCGATCATTAAATGTATGTTTTGCTTTTAAGTATAGTTCATATGCATCTGAGTTAACAACGTATTCNTTATCTAGTTCATTAATGATATTGACACCAAGGCCNTTAATAATCTTTTCTGAGAGATCCAACTTTACCGATGGAAGNTCAGACCAATTAGTCTCCCATCGCTCTGATATAATAAGCATTTTCTCTTCTGTATCGTATAGTTCAATGGATAACTGAAAGATGGAATCTATTTTCCACAAAGAGCCNGAGACGACATACCTAGATGATAAATTTTTTGCGATATTGCCACCTTTAATACCGCTTTCAATCATTTCTTCAACCGAATTAAGGCTAGCCACACGTAACTGCCCAACGCTAGTGATATCAGAAATGAGATCTGCACTAATTCCATATGAGTAATATTCATCCTTTGCATCACCTTTATTTTCNAATGGNAGGATGACAACGGAAGGAATNCTNNTATCAGATGCAATGCCTGATGTTAANAATGATAGATTTATCCAAAATAGAAAACCTANNATTGCTAACACNCCTCCTGTAATACTATAAATATTCCAGTTTATGGTAGATTTTCTAGTCTCNTTATNTTTAATGATTTTATTTGATTTTGGTAGGCCATGGGAAGAAATGCAATATACTTTTACATCTTGCGAAACCCCTTTTAATGTAGGGGAGCCTAAAAACGTTGTATCAAATTCTGGATTCCTTTCTAGAGATGCATTCACCCTACCAGATATTGCAATNCCTCCAGTAGCAGAATATGATTCGATNCTTGATGCAATATTCACATCATCGCCAACAACATCGTCACCCTGGAAAACTACCTCCCCTTGGTGAATACCAATCCTTAGTTTTAAATCTGGTACTGATNGTGAAATCTTCTGGATTTCAATTGAGCAGTTTACTGCATCCAGTGTAGTCTCAAATGTTAGGAGNAGCCCATCCCCAATTTCTTTAAGCCATTCACCATGATGNCTAGNGACTATAGGACCTAAAATTTCTCTTTGTTTATTTAAAAGATTTAGAGCAGCAGGTTCATTTTTTGCAGACAATTCTGTAAAACCAGAAATATCAGTAAAAATAATAGCCGCAAGTTTTCGTTTTGGAGTANTCATACCANCCATAATGTANTTATCTTCTTAAAAACAAAAAACCCCACGAAAATGGGGATTTTTTTCCAAAATAATCTTTNTGAATTTATTCAATTATTTTCTACACTTAACNTACGATTCATTAACTCCGTAACTGCACTTTTCGGATTTTTATTATCAAATAAGACTTGATATATGGCTTNGTGGATTGGCATCTCTACATTATGCNTAAGTTGTAATTGATGAACTGATTTTGCCGTATCGATTCCNTCTGCTATCATATTCATATCTGAAATAATTTCTTTTAGGGATTTTCCTTCTCCTATTGCCTGTCCAATCTGCCTATTNCTGCTGTGTTTACTCAGACAGGTAACTATAAGATCTCCAAAACCACTCAATCCCCTAAATGTTTTTCTTTTTCCACNCATTTTCTTACCNAATNTTGTTATTTCAGCCATACCCCTTGTTATTANNGCAGCTTTTGAATTGTCACCNTATCCAATNCCATCACAAATACCTGCAGCAATTGCTATTACATTTTTCATAGANCCACCTAATTCAACACCNTTAATATCTTTATTTCGNTATGTCCTNAACATATCNGATGCAAATAGNTCTTGAATCTTTTGNGCAGCTTCAAGATTAGAGGAAGCAGCNACNAATGTTGTGGGATGTTTTTGAANCACTTCTTCAGCATGACTTGGGCCTGAAAGNGTTACAGNTTTATTGTAANNANTNCCTAAAACATCATANATTACNTCACTTACNGTCATTAGAGTATCTANCTCAATTCCCTTTGANACATTTACTATAANTTGATNTTGATTAAAATNTGATCTATTATCGNTNAGTANTTTTCTTATAGATTGTGANGGTANTGCTAGNACAANTACNTNGGCTGAANNTATAGCTNATGANATATTANTTGTAAAATTTACAATTTTNGGGAAATNTTAATTCGGGTATGAGGTAATGCNCTCTTGTTTCNTTNAGCGANCTTANTACAAAATCATTTCGATGCCACATAGTNACATCAAAATTTTTCTCAGCTAAAANACTTCCTANAGCACCTCCCCAAGANCCNCAACCCAAAAACGATATTTTTTCCACAATNAATTATTCAGANTACATNGATTCNATNATNTCAGACCAATTTTCATTGATCTGTTTTCTTCTAATTTTTAANGTNGGTGTTAATTCACCATCATCTATAGTAAAATCCCTTGGTAAGANNGAAAATTTCTTCANCTGNTCTGGATTAGAAAACTTTTGATTTAATANATCTACCTGGGTTTGAATATCTGNCCTNANNTCCTCGCTTTCTGTAAANTCAGAAAGTTCATGCCCATTTTCTTTNAGCATCAAAATTTGCTGCGCAGGATCTTTTGGAATGATATTACTGTCCAATCCAATATTGTCTCTTAAAATAGCACCCACATCTAACGTAAATANNNCTGAGCAATATTTTCGAGCATCACCAACTAAAAAACATTGGGATATAATGGGAATTGACTTCATTGTCTCTTCNATAANTAAAGGAGCTATGTTTTTACCNGCAGAACTAACATATATTTCTTTTTTTCGTCCNGTAATAAATAAAAATCCATCTGAATCAATTTTNCCTACATCGCCTGTGTAAAGCCAACCATCCTTAATTGTTTCAGNGGTTGCTTTATCATTATTATAATAACCTTTCATGACATGTTGGCCCTTAATGAGGACTTCTCCATCTTCTGCTATTTTTAACTCTGTTCCAGGGAATGCGGGACCCACGCTACCTATCTTATTTTTTCCGACAAAATTCAAAGATGCACCCGCTGCNTTTTCTGTCATACCATACCCCTCAAATAGTGGTATACCTAAATCTTGGAATAATGACAAAATATCTGGATTAATTGGCGCNGCACCACTTATNGCAAAACGTACATTTGAAAAACCTGCAGCCGCTTTAAGTTTTGATTTAAATACACTTGCAAAACCAGGAATCTTTAGCCCTATTTTAAGAATGGCTTTGGATTCAATTGCTGCAATTAAGTTAGAGTATATTTTCTCATAGATCCTAGGCACTGATATGAACAAATGTGGCTGTAATTCTTTAGCATAATCAACGGTATTAAGNGGACTATCCACTATATGCATATGCATAGCTCTTCTNACCCAATANTGATTATCAATTAGCTGCCCNAAAACATGGGCGCCAGGAAGCCATGAAACGTATAAGTCACCTTGGCCAAACTTCATTACGGTTTGCGCCATATCAAGTTCAAATGTCCAGTTGTTATGAGTAAGTTCCACTCCCTTTGGATTACCAGTTGTCCCTGAAGTATAAATGAGCGAAGAAGTATCATCTGGACCTATNNCATTNGNTCTATCTAANANTTCCGACTCTTCTAAGGTCTCTCCCTTAGCAATAAAATCNTCCCATGATATTATTTTNTCATTTTCAAGTAGCTCGACGCCATCCATCGTGACCACTAATTCAACCTTATCTAGTTNATCTAAAACTGCTAGNAAACGATGATTTGGCATCTTTTCCATTTCATCATTATCATTAGGGTTATTACCAACAAATACAATTTTTGAGTCAGAATTTCCAACGATCCAATTCACCTCATTTGATGAACATGTATGATATACACCCACNGCTACACTATTGATCATTTGAGCAGCCAAATAACAAACATTCCACTCAACCCTATTATAACTATATATACTTATTTTGTCATTCTTATCAATACCAGAAGCAATCAGCGATTTTGATACTTCCATAACAGAGTTATAAAATTCAGTCCATGTATGGGTCTGCCAAACTCCTTCGCTATTTTTAATTGANANAGCTGGTTCATTTGGATATTTCTCTACATTCTGAAGNAAATATTTTGGAGTGTTCATCATATGATTATCCTCGTTNATCTTTATTGATACTGNTTNTGTATTATCTCTAGATAATATTGANNGAATTTATATAGAATTATTTCATTTATCAATTTCAGGTCTTTGNAGNATAGAAAANAAGATTATATCCTATTTTATTTANGCCTAAACATCNNTNNGCAAACAAAAATCCCCATNAATANGGGGATTTTTNTTTCTNGTAAGGCAATATGAANNAATACCAAACTATATNTTTACTATCTAGACCACTTCCATNNTANATCTCCATTCTCAAAATTTGGAGTGCTNGAGAAGTNTTCTGCCATACCACCAAGAACTTTTTGTTGTTTCTCAGCAGCATCAATCATTTTTTCTTCAGTTTCATAAAGAGAGANGCCTACAGTTTCTGTATCGCTTACACTAATCAGAGTTACACTATGCAAACCATCAATAGATGCAANNTCCTCACTTACCGAATCTAAATATGACTTTATTTTAGGTAAAGATTCTGAACTATGTTGAATTCTNGTTAGTCTGTAATGCATNATATNTCCTTTTTTTATTTATTTCGTAAAAAGCTTTNTNTNTTTTAATTATGCGGTGTTAGNACTTTNTNAGTAAATAATTAATTCCGATTGTTAACTTATAATTTGAAAAACTTAGANGTTTTCATTTTAATAGAACTACCTTTTTAGTTTTNCTTAANTCTCCTGCTTTTATGCTTATNAGATAAACCCCTGCTGATACTGGCNTTCCTTGNTTATTNNTACCATTCCATTGNACTGATNTATGACCTGGNTCCTCNATNTNATTTTTTAATATTTTTATAATATTTCCAANCATATCNTAAATAGATATTTCTACGAATAATTTTTCTGGTANTTCATANTTTAATTTCATAANNGGGTTAAATGGGTTTGGNTAAGGCTCATNTATCCTGNAGTCGTNAGGGNTTATTTCCTTGAGCTATAGAAACCTCNNCNCAANCAGTGNTGTCTTGCNGNCCTANATGNTCCTCAATGCACTCTGGATATGGTGGNCATAATAAATTCCATGTAAGNTCAAATGATAAATNATCTTCANNATCAAGATTNAATTGACATATTGTTTCAGGTATAAGACCAGANAGATAATTGCCTTCAAATCTCAGGTCTTCTATTGCAGTTAATTCATTGATATTTTCTGGTAGAGGTCCTGATAATTGACAATAAACATACGCACCNCANAATATACTCTTTAAACGACCNTNTTCCCATGTCTGAAGACCTAACTCTAANGGTTCTACTANNTNATCNCCATCGGCAAAATAAAATTCTTGCCCATCAATTATTGTCNAGAACCATGAATCAGNATCATCCATATAAGGATTGGGTGANCCACAATAAATATCATTATCCTCACACCCAAGATCAATATCACTTTGATAACTATTATCTATCATATTTTGAAGAACACCTAGATCATTTTCANAAAAGCAAAGTCCTTCAATTTCAACATAACCGCTGTCACATTCCANATTGGGTATTATATCAGGANCTCCTAAAGTACCATCNTCCCTTAAACAATGGGCATATANTGAACCGTTTTCTGACCATGANATAAATACACANTTTGAACCNTNCACAGNACAAACATCTGANTTTTGGGTATTTGAATTTGTTATGGATACTACATCATTATTCCACATNNAANTACCAGATGANTCAATNCCTTTTGAAAAAATATCGCCNNTCATATTTGAACTTTGNTCNAAATAAGTAAGNATCANATNATCANCAAAATTTGACATCGATAGATCGAGATAATCATAGTTGCTATTCATAGAAACAACCTCTAATCCATTTTCTCCCCACAGTTTGGTTCCCAAACTATCAATTCGCTGTCCAAATATCCCTCTTTGAGACTGGCTTCCATTCGCCTCTTTCCAGATCGCCATTAATTCATGAGAATTCTCAGCAATTACCAAAACAGGTGACATTCTAAAATTATTGGAATTTTCAGATAGATCAATGCCACCTCCCCACATTGACATGCCCTCAACTGTTATTGATTCAACAATCGCATTTTGCACATTTCCTGACAACTCTGTCCATGCAACATAAATACCACCGACATACGCGGGGTTTAATTGTTGTGAAAAATTTCCCATCGGGAATGAGGTTGGTCCCACAATCAATACAGGTGCTTCCCATAATGGATTACCATTTAGGCCATATTTTTGTACGAAAATTTCACTATATACTGGCCATCCAGAGGACTGCCTTAACCATTGAAATACAATATCACCATTCTCATCAAGCACAGATTGCGGGGAAACTAAATATTTTGAGTCATCTTGCTTGATGATCCCGTCTCCCCACAATAGATCCCCTTCGGAGGAGATGTTTTGAAATAAAATCTCACCATCGTTATGACTACAAGTTACAACCACACTATTATCATCCATAACCTCTAACCTTGGTGACATATTACTTGTACTTGAATTTGTTATCTGGAGACCTTCATTAGCCCATAACATTGAGCCATCAATAGCTATTTTCCAGACATAAACCTCCCAACTCCCTGTTCTTTGATCTACAGTCGATATGATCGCATTATCATTTGCATCAACAACAATATTAAGATGGTAGATAGCAATCCATGATGCATTTTCATTATCGCTAATGAGAAGTCCCGAATCTCCAAATTGCCCAATTCCCAATTCGTCCATGAATTGAACATATACATGGTAATCTCCATCTGTTATCCAAGCTATGTAAACACCCCCATTCGAGGTCGCTGCCATTTGGGGCTGAATCCCATCACCAAGATTCTGTGGCGAAGAGAGGTCAGTTGACCATTGTGATTGTAGTAATGAAGAAAGAATAAATAGGCTAATTAATATTCTATTTATGAAAGCAGCCCAGGAATTAATTGTATTAATCTCCATATAAGGCTTCAAAGCCACCATTTAGAAAGAGATCGAACCAACCGCCTGAAAAAAGTGCATAAAAAAGAAATCCTGTGAAAAATATAAAAAATACACCTAGAATAGATATCAAAGTTTTTCCCTTCATGTTATTAAATATATCTGATCAATTTTATCTCACATCATCGCAATCATCATGCACATCAGATTTCAATGGTTTCAAATGAACATGCTCTTTGGGAATATAGAAACTAGCCAATATTTCAATAAATATAAATACAAGTGCTATAGATGCAGTGATATATGCTCCTTCTGCTATTGCTGATAGAACTTCTATAAAATGGCTTATACCGTGAAGCCTAAGTCCCCATCTNAGTATTTCAAGGAAATGTTTTTTNANCATATGCACTAAATCTTNTTCAATAAATTATAAATGGTATTTAAATCTACTCATCCTNTTCATATANCCACTCAAAAATNCCCTGTATCAACATAGAACCTATNAGAATNGAAATAGCTAAATTAACTGANTTTATAGCGTCTCCTGTCCANAACCANGANCAACTGANCACCCAAAGAAATGTTGCCAACCTNATTTGAAGGGATTTTTTAGAAAAAATATGTTTTATAATNTTTTTGATATTTTGNTTAATCATTTTCTTATTTATTNGAATAAAAACAAATAGACTTTCATNATGATAAATGACGATAAAAAACTAATTAATATACTCAAAAAGTTCCCCGATCAGAATCCNAATCCAGTATTGNGANTATCTGAAAAAGGTATNTTNGAATATTTTAATCGACCATCAAAAATCATTATTGANCATTATGATTTCAAATTAAAGAATAAAGTAAATGATATCTTCTTAAAAGAACTAAAAGAAACACTATCAAAAAATGAACACACATTTGAGGTTAAGCTTGAGTCTTCATCCTTTCTTCTTAAGGCTATCTATCTAAAAGAATTGAATTCATTTAATATTTATGGAACGGATATTACTGCTAAAAAAGTAATAGACAAATTTCCAGANAGNAATCCAAACCCTGTCATGANAATTTCATATGATGGAATATTAAATTACTATAATAAAGGTTCTNAATACTTAGTATCTGAACTCGAACTAAAACTCGGGCATANAGTTTCAAAGATAATTTTAAAGTATGTAGGAGAAGTGTCGCTTAGTGGCGAAGCTNCCTTTTATGAAGTCTTTGTGGGAAAGAATACATNTTCTGCCTCTTTTGTGCCTATTCCNGAATTTAATTTTATTATTATGTATGCCACTGACATTACAGCTTTAAAAGTAATAAATAAGTTCCCCGATCAGAACCCGAATCCAGTCTTAAGAATCGATCTTGATGGAAAATTGAATTATTTTAACANTGCATCAAAATACATNATTNAAAACTGGTCAATTGGATTGGATANTAAAGTTCCTGAGATCATATTTGAAANNGTTGNAAATAATGAAAAAGTATTTGANATCGANGTTGGGTCAAAATTCTNTTCATTTAATATTGTTAAAATAAATGAATTCAATTTTTATCTATTTTATGGNACTGATATCACTGATAGTAAGGACAAAGAAAATATATTAAATAAATTATCAAAATATTTTTCACCACAAGTCTACAATTCAATATTCTCAGGAGAATTGGATGTGGCAATTAATACGTCCAGGAAAGACCTAACAGTCTTTTTTTCTGACATAAAAAGTTTTACCACCATAACAGAGAGATTAGAGCCAGAGATATTGACAAAGTTGATAACTAATTACCTCACTGAAATGACGAATATTGCTATTGAATATGGTGGAACTGTGGACAAGTATATTGGTGATGCNATCATGATCTTTTTTGGTGACCCTAACTCAAAAGGNATAAAAAAGGATGCAATTGCCTGCGTCTCTATGGCACTTAAAATGAAAAAAGTATTGAACAAGTTAAGAAAGAATTGGAGATCTGCTGGACTATCAGAATCGCTTGATGTTCGAATGGGTATACACACAGACATGTGTACGGTAGGTAATTTTGGTTCTATTGACAGACTCGATTATACAGTTTTAGGAAATGGCGTTAACTTGGCATCCAGATTNGAGTCCTTATCAAANTCNAATGAGATCCTTATATCNGAGAATACTTATAATCTNATAAAAGAAGAAATAAACTGCAAATATTTTGATGAGATCAAGGTAAAAGGGAAAGCTCATTCNATAAAAACTTTTCAGGTTATTGATAAAAAAACAGAGGGAAAGAAAAAAGTTATCATTGAAGCTTCAAAAGAAGGCTTCAACCTCTCNATNGATAAAAAGAAGATCAAGAATAANGACGAAATAATCNCGCTACTAGAAGAGAGCATAGATAAGCTCACNGGCTAATTTCTAGATATAATAAATAANTATGGTCTTATATCGATTAATAATTAGCTGTCAATATTTCTATCTAAATATTTTTATGAAATATATAATTAAAATCTCCATTTTATTAAATATAGGTTTATCTCAATCCTCAATAATAGTTGGGACAATAAAAGATAGTAATAACAAATACCCNCTNATTGGTGCAAATATCTTTATNAAAGGAACGAGCCTAGGTACTGCTTCATCAGATAATGGTATTTATGAGATTGTGAATATCAGTGCCGGGACTTACACCTTAAANGCAACCTATATCGGATATGATTCAAAGGAANTAGANATCACTATAATCAATGATCAAACCTTNGAAATAAATATTGAATTGGATTANAAGGTCATAAAAGGTCAAGCCATTGAGGTAACAGCCCAGGCAAAAGGTCAAATGGATGCTATCAACAAACAGCTTAATTCTGCCTCCATAAAAAATATAATATCGTCTGATAAAATCCAAGAATTACCTGATGCGAACGCAGCAGAGGCTCTTGCTAGAGTACCCGGATTATCTATAAAAAGAGAAGGCGGTGAAGGAAATAAAATAGTAATTCGTGGTCTCTCTCCGAAATACAATAAGATCACAGTAAATGGTGCTAACTTGGCGTCAACAGACGCAGATGATCGTAGCACAGATATAAGCATGATATCGCAATATGTCATTGAAGAGATCGAGGTAACAAAGGCTGGAACCCCCGATCAAGAAGCTGNCATGCTTGGTGGTACTGTTAATTTTAAACTNAGAAANGCTAAGNAAGGATTTCATGGTANCCTTATCTCAAAAGGTATTCATAACGGGCTAAAAGAAACCTACGATGACTACAAGATCGTAATGGATGTCAGCAATCGATTTTTCAGTCATAGACTAGGAATAATTGCACAAATAGACACGGAAAAAAGGAATAGAAGCTCTCATAATCTTAGAGCTAGCTACGATAACACCCCTGCAGATCTAAGTACGGTTAATCCTTTGAATTTTTATAGTCTAGGACTCTCAGAAATGATCAGAGATAATACCAGGGAAAATCATCTTCTTTTAATTGACTACAAAATTAAAAATGGAACCCTTAGTTACACCTCAATAAACAGTACTATAAAAAAGGACATCATGTCATATGGCGAAAGTTATGGTATAACACAATCTCTAGGAGGTCGTTATCTAAATAATGGAGACATTATTAATAAGATAAATGTANTGAATGAGACCTGGAATTATGAAAAGCAAATCAACCCTAATCTAAGTTTTGAGATATTCAACAGTCTTTCAAAATCTACGAATGGAGATACTAGCTATGTATTTCGGTTTATTCAAGATCAGGCTTTTACTGAACCATTGTTCAATAAAANTATAAATACTATTCAATCCTTTATGATCCGTGACACCAATAGTATCTTTTTTTCAGGCTATGATTACGTTGAAAATAAAACCATTGAAAAAGAACGTGCCTACGGAGCTAATCTGATTTACAAACACAAAATCACAGATCATATTTCTGGAAAATTAAAATTTGGTTTAAAGATAAAGAAAAAATCAAGATACTATGATAGAGATATTGAGCAAGGAGATTTTGATGGAAATAGTAGTTATCATGTAGAGATGAGACAAGGNGCGATAGATTATTTTGATTGGATGGATGGCATNTATAGCGAAACATCGACTGTACCCNTCAAGTATTTTGAAAATGANGCATATGATGATGAAAATTTNTTGAATNGTAATTACTCATTNGGGCCCTTTGCAGATTTAAATAAAATGGNTCAACTATTTTCATATATGAGGAAAAATTGGAGCGGNGCTCNAATTGATTTTAGTAANTACATACATAATTTTCACAAAACCTCATCTTTGATATATGACTATTCTGGTTTGGAGGATTACTTTGGAAGGTATTTTATGGCCGATATGAACATCGGCACCAAATTGAATATCATTACTGGAGTCAGGATTGAAGATAATAANACCTCCTATACATCATACCATGGACAGTCAACGGTGTATCCCTATTTTAATTCAATGGGGTCAGATACAGTTTCTAATCACAAACGGAAAAACTCTTATACCTTGCCTGCTCTTTTTTTAAAATATCAACCCATTAATTGGCTCACACTAAGATATGCGACTACTAATACATTGACTCGACCTAATTATTCAGATATGATCCCCCTATATAATATTTCAGGTCAAAATAGAACTNTCGTATATCGTAATCCACTCTTAGAACCAGGAATCTCTAAAAACCAAGATTATGTTGCATCATTCAATAATAAGTATCTTGGTCTACTTAGTTTTAGTTATTTCACAAAACATATCAAAGGATTGATATTTAGTAGCGGGCAAAGAGTCATTGAGGAACCNGACCAATATGGATTACCAGGATTTACAGAATATTATCTTATCAATGATTATAAGACAAATAACCAATACAATACGTTTCTCCAGGGTTTAGAAGTTGATTTTCAAACTAGGNTCTGGTATCTGCCAAGTTTTCTGCGAGGATTAGTTTTTAATGCAAATTATACCACAATAAGATCAAGGGTCAAATATCCAAGAACAGTTATTGATACTCAGGTTATTTTTGAGCCTGTTTTTGAAGTTGAAATGCGTAATCTAGACAGTCTATACGTTGACAGATTGCTAGATCAGCCTAATGAGATNATTAACTATTCTCTTGGTTATGATTACAAGGGTTTTTCAGGACGACTTTCAATGAACTACATTTCTAACATTTTCTCAGCTACAAATTTCTGGACTGAATTGAGGCANGATACTGATGCTTACCGAAGATATGATATATCAATTAAGCAGAAGTTATTCATTGAAGGATTAGAAATATTCATAAATGCCAGCAACCTAACAGAAGCTATAGATGTTACAAGATTAAGGGGATTTAGTCTTCAAGATCATAATTTTGATGATTCATACTATGATGATATGATTGATGANATCAATTCTAATGAAAATACAAATATTGATGAAATGCTAAATAATATTCCAAGAAATCAGAGATCTAAGGGGTATGAACAACACTACGGCAGAACTATTGATNTAGGNTTTAGATTTTCATTTTAAAATAGATTCCATTAAACATAAGTAAATATGAATCATATTAACGTTATGAACTTATGTAACTATACATAATATCATTAAATTTAAAAGATTTAATTAATGATAAACAAATGCCGGTGTGGCGGAATTGGTAGACGCGATGGATTCAAAATCCATTTCTCGCAAGGGAGTGGGGGTTCGAGCCCCTCCACCGGTACNTCTCCTAAANNTAGATTTCTATATTAATTATCCCTTATAAATTTTTTCTTGACTTGTATCAAATAAACCAATACTTTAACAGTTGAAGGTGCTGGTTTGGTACCTTTGGTATGTGGAAGGGGTAGACGTTCATTATGTTCGAGGTCTAAATGAACGCTGCCCCATTTTTTTTAATATATATATTAATCCAATACTTTATTCGCTATTTTTAAATATAATAATATGTGGATTTATTATATGTATATAAAGTACTTCATGCAATAACGATAAATTGTTGATTTTTCTAAATTCGTTATCATTCTATAAATTGTTGTTTGTTTTTAAATCAGTATTAAATCCAATAAATGATGGATATTAGATTTGGATTTATCACTAAAATGAGTTTAAAGCTGAAGATATCTCCTCCCAGGAAAAACCCTTTCGTTTAATATGAGACATTAATTTTTGATCAGAGATCAATTCAGGAGTGAACTCTAATTTCTTTTTATTGATTATTTTTTGTATCAATGTATCTGTTGGATATTCTATATATAATTCATTTAGAATAGGGTCTAATATTTCAGGTGAAATTCGATGTTTAAGGAAACGGTGTTTGACTGCAATTTTTCCTAAATATTTTGATTTCACTAAATGCAAAGCATACATTTTTGAAAATTCTTTATCATCTACGTAACCCTTAGACTCTAGTTCATCAATTACATTATAAACTTGATTTTTTTCAAAGCCCCTTGAATACATTTTAGTAAATAACTCAAAGCGACTTCTAGCCCTGTAAGAAAGTAGATGCATTATTTGCTCTTTTATTTTCTGAAGTGCCTCATTTTCCTTGAGCTTAAACAATTTTTCATCTGACAAACATCTACCAATAGACAAATTACTAGAAATTAAAACGTCTCCAGAAATACCGAAGACGTCACCAGATTCAAAAATGATATTATATCTATTCTTTGATCTTTTTTGATGCTGAATGGAAATAATTTTATGACTCAGCTTCTTCAACCTCCCCATTCAAACCCATAAAAGATTTGACCTTATTTGTTATTTCCTCTAAAACCTTATCGTTCTCACTTAAGAAAGTTTTTGAATTCTCACGGCCCTGTCCAATCTTCATATCGTCATAAGAATACCAAGCTCCAGTTTTTTCTACAATATCGCCTGCAACAGCAAGGTCGAGGATATCCCCTTCATAGGAAATTCCCTGGCCATACATTATATCAAATTCTGACTGTTTAAATGGAGGTGCACATTTATTTTTAACTACTTTTACCCGGACTCTACTTCCAACCATTTCACCACCATCTTTCAAACTTGTAATACGTCTTATTTCCATTCTTATTGAAGAGTAAAATTTTAATGCTCTGCCACCTGGTGTAGTTTCGGGGTTGCCAAACATTACACCAATCTTCTCCCTTATCTGATTAATAAAAATAACAGTAGTATTTGAACGACTTACAGTACCCGTCAACTTTCTCAATGCCTGAGACATCAATCTTGCTTGCAGACCCACATGTGTATCTCCCATATCGCCTTCAAGTTCTGCTCTTGGGACCAATGCTGCTACTGAATCAATCACTATTATATCTAACGCCCCACTACGAACGAGGGTTTCGCATATTTCTAATGCCTGCTCACCAGTATCAGGTTGCGATATAAGTAATTCTTCTGTGTTAACACCTAGCTTTTTAGAATATTCTGGGTCCACAGCATGTTCTGCATCAATAAAAGCTGCATGACCACCAGCTTTTTGTGCTTCGGCGACTATATGAAGAGCAAGTGTGGTTTTACCTGATGATTCTGGTCCGTATAGCTCTACGATCCGCCCTTTTGGGACACCTCCTATACCTAGAGCCACATCGAGTGATAAACAACCGGTAGAAATTGAATTTTCCATAGTGGGCACATGGTCTTCTCCAAGTTTCATAATTGATCCTTTACCAAACTGACGATCTATCTGTGTAATTGCCAGTTCCAATGCCTTCGCTTTTTTTGTATCGGTTGACATGGTGTCTCCTTAAAGTGTTTCCCCCAATGGGAATGATTTTAATAAAGTATGAACTGTTCCAGTTGGGAGCAATTCACTACTGAAAAATTGCACACGATCAACGGGGAAATCAATTGGATCATAAGATGATTTCAAGAATCTTGATACATCTGGTGTCCATTTTTGAGGATACTTTATCCGGGCCAAAGTAATATGTGGTTTATATTCCTGTTCTTCTTTAGGAAAACCCAATAGTTCTAGTGAATTTTCAATTTTCACAAATATCTCATTTAATGGATCCAAATTACCATTAACTCCCATCCAAAGAGTTCTAGGCCTTTCAGGGACAGGAAAACAGCCGGTAGATTCAACAGTGATTTGAAATGGTTTAAATCGACTAGTTAACTTTTCAACATCTTCAATAATCTTATTGATCGTCGACTCAGGAGTGTGGCCTAAGAACTTAATAGTTAAATGTAGCTGCATGTTCTTTACCCAATTAATTGTTGCAGGAGAATCTTCCATTGTTGAATATAGCATATTCTTCTTTGAGCGAACTTCCACCGGAGTAGGGATCGCGATAAATGTTCTTAGTAACTTTTCAGTCATTGATCAATTTATGACGTAACCAGTCCAGCGCTACTTGGCTTGTTTTAGATTTATTATTGGCTCTATTTGAGGAAAATTTATATTTTCGAATTTCAGTTTTATTCTTATCAGACAAGCCAATATATATCAGACCAACTGGTTTTTCTTTTGTGCCACCTTCAGGACCAGCAATCCCAGTAATGGATAGACCATAATCAGTTGAAAATATATTTTTAACCTTAATAGCCATCTCTTGGGCTACTTTTATGCTGACTGCACCGTATGCATCAATGGTTCTATGATTCACCCCTAATAGATCTATCTTTGCTTGATTACTGTAAACGACGTGGCACCCTTTAAATATTTTCGAACTCCCTGGAACATTTGTAATCCTATGCCCAAGAAGGCCACCGGTACAAGACTCAGCTATTGAAATGGTTTTCTTTTTCTTAATGGCTTCATGAACAATTATATCTTCGATATCATCTGTACCATCACAATATATTTTATCTGAAAGGATAGAACGGATATTGGATGATAATTCATCAAGTTTTGTCTGGTCTTTTGAAGAAAGACGAATATCTACTCCAAGTATAGATGGATAATAGCCAATATCGCAACCATGGTCTGAAGAAATCGGTCCTGATATTTCCTCAATCAAGGCAGATTCAGGAATCCCAGTTGTTCTAAGATTTTTTATATAAAATGAACCATTAACATTAACTCTAACCCATGGAATTATACTTGCCTCTACCATTGCTTTCATTTCAGATGGCACACCAGGCAAAACAAATAATATTTGTCTATCATTTAGATGGAATTTGAGACCTCTCGCAGAGCCGATTGGATTATCAATTATCTCACCCTTTTCAGGCACAAGGGCCTGATTACGATTAGAATCAGGTATGTCCATATCGAACTGTTTGAATTTCTTAGATAAATGCTCCCAATATTCTGAATCAAATTTAGAATCAGTTCCTACATATTCGAAAATTGTTGGCCGTGTTATATCATCGGACGTAGGTCCTAAACCACCTGTAATAATTATACAATCTGGATCATGACTAATTAAATAGTCTAAGCCTGAAGTAATGGACTTTTTTTTATCAGGGACAACTAAATGTTCACCAATATTACATCCATGTCCGTTTAGCCTTTTACCTATCCACGATGCGTTTGTATTTAGTGTCTTACCGGCTAATAACTCGTTGCCTATGCATAGTAAAGATATATTCATTAATTAAAATAAAGTATGCTCTGGGTGACCAAACAAGCTAATATACCTGCAACTACATCATCCATCATTACCCCAATTGAATCATCCATATCATCCATAACCTGTACAGGACCTGGTTTAAAAATATCAAATAATCGAAAAAAAATAAATGCAACAAAACCCCACTTTATTTCATGAGGACATAAATAAAGTGCAATCCACATACCTACCCATTCATCAAAAACAATCTCTTTAGGGTCCTTCTTATCCCATTCCTTAGTTAAAATTTCTGATATAGCAATTCCAATGAAAAATAGGCCTCCTGTCACTAGCAGAAAAAGAGGATCTATCATAATAGGTTTTATAACATACCAAGTAATTAATGCAGCTAGACTACCCAATGTTCCTGGAGCGAATGGCATCCTGCCGATATAAAAAACAGTACCTATTAACTCTGACAGTTTAAAACTAAGAGCCATTTTCATTTATAAATTGTTGAATTGTGTCACGGTTATCATATAAATATGTTAAACCAGTCAGCGCAGTAAATAATGAAATGAAAAAAGTGAAATAATAAATCAGACTGAATTGATCAACCGCCTCAATCATAGTAAGTACCCAACCAAATGAAAAACCTTTTAACCCCATAACTGTTAGAATAAAGATGATAATAATATACTGTATTGTAGTTTTTGCTTTAGCTATCATAGATGTGACCATTGACAAACCTTTATGTTCTACTGCCATCCTCAGACCAGTTACAAATAGATCCCTGAATAATATAAGTCCTACCATCCAGAATTCAATAAGACCAATGAACGCAAATGAAATAAATGCGGATGAAACTAGAATTTTATCTGCAAGTGGATCTAGAAATTTCCCTTCTGGTGTTACCTGATTATATTTCCTTGCGTAGTACCCATCATAAGTGTCCGTGATACAAGCTATTAAAAATATAGCTAGTGCTATTGGATGAGCAAATTGATATTCGGAAAAAAGAGAGATAATGAATATTGGTGTTAGCAATATTCTAAAAACAGTCAGCACATTTGGGATATTTAAACGGATATTCTTCCCTCTATTGCTCGAATTAAAGTAGCGTCATCAACATACTCTAGATCGCCACCAACTGGGACTCCTCTTGCTAATTTAGATATAGTAACATTTTTGTCAGCTAAAATTTTTGCGATATATAACGCAGTTGTCTCTCCCTCAACACTAGGATTAGTTGCAATTATAATTTCCATACCCGAATCTACTCTTTCAACAAGGCTATTAATATTCAATTCATCTGGACCAATACCATCCAGAGGCGACAACGCACCATCTAAGACATGATATTTTCCTCTAAAACTATTTGTTTTTTCAAAAACAAATATATCATAGGCACTTTCAACAACGCATAACATATTTTCATCTCTTTCTGTATTTTTGCAAATCATACACGGATCATTTTCGGTTATACCATGACACAATGAACATTTTTGTATTTTAACCTTGATATCCTTTAGTGCTTGGGATAAATCATGTACATATTCCTGATTTGAATTAAGTAGATAAAATGTCAGTCTTTGAGCGGTTTTTTTCCCTATCCCTGGTAGCCTACTAAATTCATCAATAAGCTTATTTGCACTTTCCGGCAATAAATGCATCTATAATCCTGGTATTTTCATACCACCCATCATGCCCCCAGTAATTGCATTCATTTTTTCTTGAGAATCACTTCGAGATTTTGATAGAGCTTTATTCATAGCGGAGATAATAAGATCTTCAAGCATTTCTTTATCTTCAGATAAAGCATCTGGGTTTATATTTAGTTCCAATATCTCTTGTTTACCATTCACTTGCACAGATACCATACCTCCACCTGACTCTGCATCAACGATCATCTCGGATAAGTGATTTTGTGCTTCTTCAATTTGCTCCTGCATATCCTTTGCTTGTTTAAGTAATTTTGACATATTTCCTTTAAACATGATAACTCCTATTTTATTGGCTCACCATCGAATAATTCAACCACCCTGTCGTATACCTTTTCATCGTTCGGATCTGTATCTGATTTTTGTTTATGATTTTTTTCATCCTCTTCTGGCTGACCCTGGACATCTTTGATAAACCTGATTTTTAATTTTTTACCGATCTTTTCTAAAATTTCTTTTTCTATAATTGGAACGCCTCTCGACATCATATTTTCATTATATCTATAAGAAGTGTTTGATTTAAAAATAAGCACCCCTTTTTCAATAGAATCTGGAACAAAATCTTCAATAATTGCTCCAATAGTAGGTCGTTTTTGGTTAATGTTATTTAAAATATTTGGCCATTCATTTAATATTATATCAATATTGACCTCATCAACTAAATCGATATTTGAATTTTCTTTAACTGGTACTTCACTTTGCTCATCTTGAGTGCTTAAATCATCATTATTGATATTTTCTTCTTTTAATTTTTTATCGATCTTAGCCTCATCATCTAAATCGATATTCGAATTTTCTTTAACTGGTACTTCACTTTGCTCATCTTGAGTGCTTAAATCATCATTACTGGTATGCTGTTCTTTTAATTTCTTATTGGAAGAATCAGGGCCAAATGGTTTTGATCTAACCTGGGCATTATTTTGATCTGAAGATAGATTATCAGCGATATGAATTTCACCTGATAGTAATTGCTCAATCAATACAGATCGATCCATTTCGAGTAGTTTAAGTACAGACATTTCCAATAATAGATATGGGTCTTCCGACCTTCTAATCACAGAAGAGACATCAATAAGAACTTGATTAACCCTAAACAGATCTCGTCTATCCCATTTTGAACTTTCATCTATATATCTTTTTTGATTTTCCTTATTCATTTCCAGAATTGAAGTTCCGTCATCTATTCCAGCATAAATAATATTTCGTATATGGTCTAACATCCCTGTAAGTACCTCTGCTGCAGGAACTCCGAATCCCGCGAAATCAGATAGCAACGCTATCATACTACCATGGTCTTTTTCTCTCACTGCAGATGTGAAATTGAAATACAAGTTCTGCTCTATCAATCCAAGCGCTTTAACTAATTGATCATATTTTATTTCATTCCCACAAAATGAAATAGACTGGTCTAATAATGATAATGCATCACGCATACTACCATCAGCCTTTTTAGCGATGATATTAATAGATTCAGGATCAGCAGTAATACCTTCACTATTAATAATATGTACGAGCCTATCCGATATAACGCTCATTGATATCCTATTAAAATCAAATCTTTGACAGCGAGAGATAATAGTCGCAGGAACCTTGTGAATATCGGTTGTTGCAAAAATAAACTTCCCATGAGGAGGAGGCTCTTCTAATGTTCTTAACAAAGCATTAAAGGCCTGATTGGTTAACATATGGACTTCGTCAATTATGATCACCTTATACTCGCCTCTTATGGGCGCAAATTTAATTTGTTCTCTAAGTCCACGGATTTCTTCTATCCCTCGATTAGATGCACCATCAATCTCAATAACATCCATGAAACGACCTCCTGCTATCTCAATTGATATTTCAGATAGAGGATCAAATTTTGCATTGGGCCCATCATCAGAATTCAATGCCATGGCCAATATTCTAGCGGTTGTCGTTTTACCCACCCCTCTTGGCCCAGTGAAGATGTAACCTTGAGCGATCCTATCTTGTTCAAATGCATTGACGAGCGTTTGGGTTATATGGTTCTGCCCCACAACATCCTTAAAGGATTGTGGACGCCATTTGAGTGATAATACTTTGTATGCCATAGTTCAAGTGGCCGCGCACTAGTGTTTGGCTACCCCACTACCAGTTCGTGCAGAACTAGCCAACTCAATTCCGGTAGCTGCCAGCACAAAAATAAATAGACTTACCGCTGCTCCCTTCCGGGCCTGACGGGGTTCATCATTCATCCTTTGCAACAGTCCAGAACTTCAACGTCGCTTAATTCTTCCGAACAGGTCGGCAGAAGCCTAATACTAGCATCGATCCTGCTATAGCGGATTGCAGGTTACAGGGCACCGCTAATTCCCCATCTAGCACGGCCAAATTTTAAATTTACATTCTTAACTTGAGATATAATTTAATGCACTTAAATATCAGTTGGATCAACATAAAAAGAATAAATGAAAAGCTAAACAGTGCTATTTATAACTGATATCAACTGATCAAGTTTATTTTTTGGTAAAGATTCGTAAACTGGTAGGTATATGGTTTCAGACATATAATCATTACACATCTCTGGCTCATTCAGGCTATTATTAGACGGCTTAATTGGAATTAGTTGAGTTGATGTAAAGGTTGCATCAAAACCAGCCTCTCGCAATGCTTTTACTAAGGTTTCTCTTTTTTCAGTGCGTATAGGAAATAACCAATAACTATGAGTATCATTATCTACGCCATGCACATTTGTATTTTGAAGCCTTTCACTCACGTAATCCCCTACTTTTATTCGTTTACTAAAATGATCTTCACCTACATTTGTTAACCTATATAAAAGATATTTTAATTGTGAGTATGAAGGGTACATTCTTATTGAATCTAATAATTCATTTGATGGAAAGTTTCTAACAGTAGATATGATTGCTTTATCATAGTCAACTTTTAGTATTTTACATATGGATATGAATATCCCATAGAAAAAAGGCTCTGATAATATTTTAAGTAAAAAGTATTTAAATACTTTAGATCTGAACTGTTTATTATTGACCCTGTCGTACTCTGAAAACCTTTTTTTAATCGTAGAATACAATTCATAATTAGAAGTAAACCCAACAGCACAACCTAGCGCTGTGATAGATTTAATTGAACCGAAACTAAACATACTGAGATCTGTTTTGGATTGCATGGTGTACTCGTTAATGCCTCCATAGGCCTGAGCACAGTCTTCGATTATTAGAATATCTGGTCGATCAACTAATGCATTATAGACTGGTTTCATATCCATTCGAGAACCAAATAGATGAGCAATAACTACCATAACTGTTTTATCTGTAATTGCATTTGCTACTGCAGCTTCATCAACTTGTAGAGTTTTCATGTTAATATCAACAGGAACAACATTTAGATCATATGTTTTTACTATTTTAAGCATATCAGGAATAGTGATTCCTGACATAATGATCTCAGAGCCACTTTTATATTCTTTTTGAGAAAGAAGAAAATCAAATATTGACCTTACAGATAGCCCAACAATTACATTTTCATTTGGCCACAATCTTTCAATATCCTCAGTAACATCCTCCCCCTTATTCAGTGAATACCTGAGAGCTCTAAGTATATTCTTATATGTGAAATCAAGTTTTTTTCTTGGATAAACTTTGATCATTTTTAATTTAAATGTAGATTAGATGTTATTTAATATATTACAACAATTTTTATTTCAGCAATCTCAAACCAATCCCAAAAGTTGGACTGATCTAATTTCAAAATACCATCTTTAAAGTTAAACCGTAGGCGCTTCCTGTATAGTGATTCTGTGAACCATTCTGAGTTATCTCGTTTATAGTAAATGGCTACAAATGGAGGACTATCTTCTTTAAGGTCAGGTATTAATAAAGTACAGATCGCTTCGTTAAATTCACCTTCTGATGTAATAAAATCTAATTTTGAGAAACTATATACACGCTTT
The DNA here is from genome assembly GCA_002167345.2 of bacterium TMED46. Taxonomy (GTDB): domain Bacteria; phylum Fidelibacterota; class Marinisomatia; order Marinisomatales; family UBA1611; genus CACEUX01. The sequence goes on from NHCZ02000022.1 coordinate 37,169, forward strand.
TTTAACTCGACATATTCTGAAAGATTCTTTTCGTGCTCTTGACAAAAAACTATACCATTGAGAACGGACAGAATATAAATAAAAAAAAAGGGGTGATTTTTCACCCCTAAATTTGTTATTACTTTTTCTTTCGCCCAAAGAATCCTTTTTTCTTCTTAGGTTCTTCTTCTTTTGGCTCATCGGGCTCATCATTACTCTGCGACTCAAGCTTTTTTTCCAGGGCGCTCATATGTTCATCGTTTACCTCTGGTGCATCGCTAGGAACATCATTTTCACCAGCTGATCCTTTTTGTGCATCAGGATTATTCCATATCTCCTTTAGTCTCTCATGACGTTTTTCAGAATTCTCTTTTAAGCGACCAAGCATTTCATTCACTTCTTCATGAAAATCAGCGATAGTTTGCTCTAAACGACTTATTAATTCTTCCTGGAGTGGTCCACCGAATCCATCACCAACTTGTTCCATTAAATTTCCAAATTGGTCCATTAGATATTGTTTCTGTGGGTCTACAGTTGGAGCAGCATTATCTTGTGCTGCTGCATCATTAGGTTTCTTAGGCATAGATCCTCCCTGGATTAATTATAATTTTGTTTTTCATATTCAGCTTCTGATAAAATAATGGTCTCCGTAGGTGTCAACAATGTACTTACAGCATCAAACACTTCGCTACTAAAAATCAGACCAAATATAAAACCAATAATTTGCCTGTAAGCATTAAGGTCATTTCTTGGGATACCATATTGGTTATAGGTATCCGGACGCTGAGAATTATAGACTCTAGCCATTCCTAGACCCGATAACCCTGTTAATGCAAATATATAAGGGCGAATGTGGTCGTAGTTGCCTATTGATGACCTGTAGGACATTTTATACAGGTCATCTAAACTAACCTGTTCAATTGAAGTCGCGGTCTGGATGTGCAAAATATTTTCTTCAACCTTAAATAAAGTACCGTTTATCTTCTTCTTTTGTGAGTATCTAAGGACCACATATTGGGGTTTTGGAATTTCATTGATTATCTTCTCTGCACGAAGAAAATCCATTCCCTCATACATCGCAACCATTGCCTCTTCTGTTAATTCAGGCTGATCATCAACATATTTCCTCAACTCTTGAAACTCATTTTTAGTTAAATATCTTCGAACCTTTTTTTCTTGGCCATTGATATTTTTTACGATCAATAATCTGAATTTGATATCATTAATTCGCACAATTTGTGCATCTATGAGTCCTTTTTCATTGGGGAATATTCTATAAAATCTGTTTTCATGTTCATCTATCTCTGTACCCACCTTATCGCTTAGGATCATAACCTCTACTTTGTCGGGCATATCTTTCGCAATAAGACCCAATGTGAATAGAAAATAGATAGTAAAGATTCTCATTAAAAATTGAAGGTTGTCTCAATATTAGTTTGCTGAATTGTCTCCATATTACCCTTTCCATCATCTCTATAAAACTGACGGAAATCCCATATGAGGCTCACTCCCTTACTAAGTTCATAGCCAACACGATATCCCATGATCGTGTTTTCGGTAGGATTTTCAAAATCAAAAGGATTGTCATCATTATTGCTCTGATAATATGCCATTGCTGAACTTATTTTTGGAATATTATCTGTATTTAGATTTAGATAAGAATTAAAACTCTTAAGCTCAGTCGTATCTGCCTTCATATTTGCATAGGAAGCTGTAAAGCTGATCAGATTAAATAAGCTTAATCCAGCTGAGCCAAATAAACCACTTGAACTAGCGCTATCGGTATACGTGTCGAAAACCACCATATCCTTTGTTCGTACGTAGGTTTGGCCGTCAATAGTATTAGTCACAACTCGATTTAAATCATAAGCCTGGTCAAAAAATTGTGGAACATAAGATCCATTTATCATTCTATACTCAAGAGACAGATCAAGGATACCAAATAAAGTTGACCTCAGCCCTGGTAATGTAATACCAGAACCAGATCTATCAGGTCTATTGAAAGTTGAATCGGCTGTGCTGACCCCAGGAAACGTTAGACTGTTATATTCTCCATATACCTGTAAAGAAATCATATCTGATCTAAGGATAGGGTAGCCGATATCAAATGAAAGAGCATTCGTAACAGCTTTATTATTTCTTAAACTAAATGGCGTAGCCTTTAGGTCTACATCATCAAAATTTTCATCTGAATCGATTATATTATCCCCATCTGCATCAATATCTATCAAAGAATCTAATATCGAATCTCCATGACCTGGGTCTGGCCAACCATCACCATCCGTATCATTCCATAAAGTACTATCATCAGGGAAATCATCAAATGCATCTGGATATGAATCACCATCCTTATCTTTTAAACCAGAAAACATATTTGCATCGGTGATATAGTTAACTCCTATTGTTATAGGAAGATCATCAGAAACAGTATATGCCATTCGCAACCCTCCTATAGTTCCTCCCCTCGATATGTCTTTGAGATTTGATAAAAATAATTCTCCACCAACTGGACCAATATTAAACCCTGTATTAATGCCTACTCTTCTTACAGTAGGAAACTCCATCATATTAGAATAACCATTCATCAATCCACCATATCCCATAGTTTTTCCTTCAATTGATCCATATTTGATCCACAATGGATCTGAGATATCTCCATAGCGTATATACAGGATCTTATCAAGCAAGAGAGCAGGGTCATTCTCAATGTCCCATTCTTCGTTTCTCATGTTACCTTCATTATCTACATATAACACAAGATCAAGTCCAATACCTACTTTCCAAATATTTATCTCTGGTCTTAAGGCAAGTTGGTTATATAATACACCATCCAACGTAGCTGACCCGATACCAAGACCCATAGAAAATGGTTTTGGTGGAGGTCCCTCAGGAACTTTAGGCTCTTCCATTTCCTGCGATTCTTCTATTTCGTCTTCTTCAATATTCTCTTGAACCTCTTCCTCTACTGTTTTGCTTCCTTTTGTACCTATTCTTTCTAAATTTTGATCAGTCGCATCATAATTTTGATCAGATGGCTGTGGATCTATCTCTTCATTAAAACTATCATTATCAGGTTCAACAAGTTCTTCTACCTCAGGATCAGATGGATACTCGCCTGGAGAGGCAGGTGCTTGGACTAGATCTCCAGTAGCATTGCTTACTGCTTTTTGACCAGCAGCCACATTTACAGTCTCGCCACTAACCATATTTAGAACTTCAAATAATCCTTCTTTACAAATAAATTGGTCAACACCAGATAAACTTACAACAGCAGCAAATTGAGTACCCTTGACACTTGCAACAGAAACTGGAGTTTGAATTCTAAAATCCTTTGTTCTACCTTCTTTTTTTATATCATTAAGTACTGTACCATGGGTAAGATCGATAGTCCGAGAATTTCGGGTATCCATAAAACTGAATTTTGTATTTTCTCTTACCTTTAATATTGATCTATCATCTAAATAAATAACAGCGGCAAAACCTTCCTCACCTACTTTTATTTCATCGCCATTTTTGATGGGTGCGCCTGGTCTAGCCTGCTCAGAAAAAGAACTCTCACCAAGTCTTTTAAAATGCACTCTTCCTTCTGATTTTACAAGTCTAGCTATCACCTGAGCTTCCAAAGCTGGAGTCGTAGCTAACATCATGATAATAATGTATAGGGGTCTAGTCATTTCTAATACTTTTACTAAAGTTACTTTTTAATTCTATTGTAGACCAATGCTTCTCTCTTATTTCCAGTATTTTTTCTTACTTGTTTTTCCTATACCTGGGTTAAAAGCATTAGTCGGATCTAGTTTTTTATAAAAACTTGAAAGTGATGGTTTTGCAAAGTACTCATGACCCACATTATGCTCTGCAGGGTACTCTGCTCCTTTGTCCTCATAAGTTTTTAATAATTTTTGGGTTAATTCTTCAGTATCTACACCTTTTTTAACAACATAATTATGATGTAATACATGACAAAACAGATGGCCATAATACAATTTCATTTCAAATGAGTCATCAATCTCCTTAGGTAAAATTTCAAACCAATCCTTTTCATTGCGAGGAAAGGCTATGTCCATAGACAATATTGATTCAAATTTATTCTGGTTGATAGCATAATAGCGTCCTAATGCGCTAGCAGCAACAAAACGATGGAGGATAGCTTTTTTAGCTTCTCTCTCATTACACTCAAAGAAGTCGCCCTCATTTTTTTTAAAGAATTCATCGAAATATGCTTTTGCTTCATCAATTCCCTCACCTGACATCTCAATGATCCAGTGATGCTCAAACATCTCTCGATATTCTTCCATACGCTGTGGTAAGTGATTAGGAAAAAATTTACTGATAAACTGCATCAATCTATCTGAGAACTGGTTAGGAAGAAAACTGAGCTTTTCTGCTATCAGATCAACGATCCGTTTAAATTCAAATAATTTTGGAATAAAACTAGGTCCCATTTTTTCAATCGCAATAAAAGTGTCTTTACTATACTTTTTTGCAGCATCATAACAATCTCTATGTAAATATTCACCTGAGGTTGGCAGATTTTTAAAATTTGATAATATTTCTCGACGAATTTTTCCCAATACATTAGAATTATTCGTACCTAGATAAAATACCTGATTACGATCTGGAATTGGATAAGTATCTAAACGTACAGCAAATACAGCAATTTTTCCTGCACAGCCTGAAGCTCCATGCAAGCGTCTCTTATCTGCATTGAAGCGTGCAGGTGTGTCTGCATCTACATTTCGCACCCTTTCTTGATATTCATTGTCAGATGCAAGTTTATTAGGGAATTGTATTTCGTCTGCACTAAAGTCTTGATCCTGTAATCTGGTCAATATTTCTTTAGGGGTATTCCCAAGATCAATACCTAGTTCATTAACTAATACTAGCTCTCCATCAGCATTAATTTGTGCATACAGCGCAAGCTCTGTGTATGCTGGACCTCTCTTTACTAACGCTCCCCCCGAATTATTACAGATTCCACCAACAATCGAAGCACCGATACAAGAAGAACCTATGACTGAGTGTGGTTCCCTTCCATAAGAAGCTAATTTGTTCTCTAGGCCGAATAATGTGCTACCAGCGAGTCCTACAATCTGTTTGCCGTCATCTATGACATGTATATGGCTGACTCTCATAGTATTAATAACTATTATAGGACGATCGTAATCATCACCATATGGTGTAGATCCCCCAGTTAATCCTGTATTGGCAGCTTGCATAATAACAATAATATCTAGATCCACACATATCTGGATAATTTTCCAAATTTCAAATAACGTACCCGGCCTTGCAACAGCTAAGGCTTCTCCTTTTCCATATCTCCACCCCTTGCAGTAGGGAAGCTTGCTCCATTTTGTGGTTAGAATATTTTTTTCACCAATAATAGCTCTTAGATCTTGAAATAGGTGACTTTTATCTATATTATTCTTCATTATTACCTAAAACTGAATTGTAGCTTGTGGCCATTTTTGGTCAATATGACATAAATCATAAAATATCGTCAGTAGTTCTCAGTAGCATAAATCATTCAAAAGAACGAAGATTGTTACGAATCTTATCTGGGACAGGAATTGTTTTATTTAGCTTATAGTTATAAGCAACTAATCTGAAGATTGCGGAACATAAAAGGCCTTTATTGTGATCATTAAACACTGCTGAAATAAGATCAAAGCTCTTATTTCCCACCCGACATATTCTATGTCCAACATTAAACTTAGATGGGTGTGATGCTTGTTCAATATACTGTACTTCCATACTTGCAAGTATCGTACTCTCATCCATTTCTTTTCGTATGCCATCATACCCAAGCTCTATGTAAACATCTACTCTAGCTGATTCCATATATGATAAATATGATGTATGATTAATGTGACCTAAGNCATCCATATCTCTCCATCGACTTTTTACTGATGACCAAAAATTAAAATCTGATGGCTGTAATTTTCTAATGTCCATACTATGAACTTAATCAAACATGTTATTTGGTTTCATCAAAAGATTAAACTTGAAAATATAATTTGTTGTAGATTTCTAGATATGAAACGGTTTGTTTTTATTCTATCATTTTGTATTGCCGTATTGTCAGCTCAACCAAAAGAGGGCATTGAGTTCAAAGTAAATACCATATCTGGTTATGTGATAGACAGTACTACTTCTGAGCCTATGATGGACGTAGATATTGATATGTATACAGGTAACAACGTGCTCAAGCATTCTACAATTACAGATGAATATGGGTTCTATTCAAAAAATATCATTGGCTATCTTTGGAAGCCCAAGATCAAATTTAGTTACCATAATTATAGAACAAAAAAGTTTAGAATTGATCCATCTAAATTAGACTCTGCTGAAAATATTATAGTAAACACCTTTATTAAACCCCTGCCACTAGATGAGAGGATACCAGACCTAGATCGTGGTACCATTATAAACAGAGCAGAAACATTTTTTATTAAGGGNAATGTNTTTTACTATAGTATAAATAAATACAAAGNTGAACGGATAATAATACAATCANCTGAAGCAATTGAAACAGAACCTGGNTTNATTTANATGCTAGTGAATAATAAAGAATATGATGTCTCAAAATGCTATGTTCCCCAAGAAGGACAATATGAAAATTTATCCTTTATACTAAAAAGTTTACTTACAGATCCAATGTTTGAGGAATCAGGCAATANTAGATTTTTACCAGANACNCTTTTAAAACCTTCAATTATATACGGTTCAGTTTTTAATGTGAGTAATGGAGAACCTGTTATGGGGGCAGAGATCATATTATCTGATCCCTATAAGAGGCGAATGTCAGACGAGAATGGTAAGTTTGCATTCCAAGTNGAAGAACCTGGTAGTTATNATGTATCTATGAATCCACCACCAGGGTTTAGATACTCAGATATTTCAACCCCTGAAATACTGATAAAATATGGTCGCGGTGGCTGGTANATGTCAAACTTTTATGTNCAACCNTAAAAACAAAGGATTTTTATTATTAACAAGTTTTTTATTGATCAAGGCAGATATCATGGCTCAAAGTGAAGTTGCAACCCTTGGTGGAGGATGTTTTTGGTGTGTAGAAGCTGTTTATCAACGTGTTGACGGCATTATATCGGTAAAACCTGGATACGCAGGTGGACATATTGACAAACCTACGTATAAACAGATATGCACTGGTACAACTGGACATGCTGAAGTGGCAAGAATAGAGTTTGACCCCACAGTAGTTAATTATGAACAAATCTTAAATGTTTTCTGGCAAGCCCATGACCCTACTACACTTAACAGACAAGGGAACGACGTTGGAACCCAATATAGGTCTGTCATCTTTTATCACAATGATGATCAAAAAACACGTGCGGAAAGATCTAAAATAGATGCTGATAAATCAGGTTACTGGCCCAACTCAATAGTGACAGAGATCACCCTCATTAATAATTATTCTGACGCTGAGGACTACCACCATAACTATTATAATGATAACCCAAACCAACCATATTGTTTATTTGTTATCAAACCAAAATTGGATAAACTTGAAAAAAGTGGTGTTATTGAATGATATCTACTTTATGAGAATCATTTTCTTAGAACTGACAAAGTCATCTGTTCTGAGCTCGTAAAAATAAATACCACTAGAGACCCTATTACCGCTACGATCTAAGCCGTCCCATACTACTGAACTTCGACCGGCTCTCTTACTCCCGTTTATAATTGTTTTAATATATCTGCCACTTATATTGTAGATANTCAAAGATATTTTCATTTCTTCAGGCAAAGTAAAATTGATCACTGTCGATGGATTAAAAGGGTTTGGATAATTATTTTCCAGCATAATATGGTTAGGATTTANNTTTTTACCANTTTCCAANAAAGATTGNGATGTATCATAGAAACCATCCCTGTGAGANTTGTTACGATATTCAGACCATGAATACTGATCTCTAAATTCATCTAATATGTCTATTACCCTTAAGTTTTCATTCGTACCAATAAAGATCTCTAGNTCTCCATCACTGTCTATATCCCCAACGGCAGGTGAAAAATGAATACTGTCATTAGATATATATGGAAAATTATTGTAACTAGATCCATCATGTTTTATAATATNCACATCTCCTTCTATTGTTGTATTTAACACCTCTAGATAGATGTCATTATTTAAGTCTGANAATATTGGTTCAGTGATCGAGGATCCTTCAATNTGAACCGGCCACCCATCAACCTCTAAATCATATTGTGGCTCCCATGCATGTACTTTGTGATCATCTGAATTAAAAATGATCTCCATTGAATTGTCTTGGTCCATATCTGCAATGGATAAACCACCATAGATAGCACCTCCTGANGCATAACTATTAACTATTGTACCATCATGATCGATCACNAAAACCTCCCCGCTCTCAAGACCTACCATTATCTCAATATTTAAATCTTCATCCATATTTGCTAAGGATACGGGTGTATTAATATTTGAAAATAAATTAACGGGGAATCCTGACTTGATGCTACCCTCTCTATCAAATGCGTAGAGTTGCCCTTCATGTGAACCAACAATAATATCACCCATACCATCCAGGTCTATATCAGCTATGGCTACTCCGTTAATTATACTTTCTTCAAGAACAATGGGAAATCCACTGAAATATTCCCCTTCAAGGTCAATGAGATGGACAGTTGATATTGAATCATTTTTAGATATAAATAGGATATCTAATTCCTCACTGCCCTCATCAAAAGAATACAGTGATATAAATGATATGATCGAATCAGGCTGGCTAAATACCATGAACTCTGAACCGTCCTTTTTTAGGGCATATATATCACCAACGACCGTCCCAAATAGCAATTCTTTATCGTTATCACCATCTAGGTCGCCAGCTGAGAGATGGGAAGAAATTCTACTGCTTACAGAAAATGGAAAACCCAGTACATCAAAGCCCGAGACCCATTTACCATAGACAGTACTATCAGCAATAAAATAAACCTGACCAATGGATGAATTCCCATAAAGNTCGGTAATAAGAGGTGAACCAAAAATACTCACACCTTGAATTGGATATCCGTCCTGATTAAAACCAAATGGTATAAATACTTCAAATTGTGTCTCATGAGATTCAAAACTAATCCCAGTGGGAAAATTTCCACTGATATCACTATTTAATATCAATTCAAATGGTATGTCACCGTAGCTTGCATTTACCGATGATGTAATGAGGAACGATACTTCAAAAGTATCGCCAGATCCAACAATATGATNATAAACAAATTGATCATTGATGACGGTCACAAGTGAGTCAAAAGATGTTAGCGTGGCNCTAATATTTTCAATAGGNGCACTGCCATTAGAGTTAGATAATGAAAATGTAACTAAACTCGTATCTCCAGGACTANAGAGACCCGTGGATGATGATACNGTTACATTAATGGTTGAAAGANCTGGCTCAATGCCACTAACCAATGATCGATGCANATTCAATTGTCCTGAACCAAGTANTCCATCNAGTNCCTGCCCACTACAGCTTCCATNCATATCTTCAAAATAACTTGCACTATTCAATACATTTGAAGAAAGCATTTCATTATCAGCATGTGGAAATACTGTTTTCAAAAGAGCGATACCACCGGCAACTGTTGGTGAAGAGAATGAGGTTCCTGTGACTTCTTGATATCTTGTACCATCGCCTGTAAAAGGAACTGTCGTCAATATATCCTCTCCTGGTGCTGCAATATCCACAGTCTCGTGATAAGTTGGCCAGCAATTAAAGTAATTATTCATGCTAGTTGNTGTTACAGAAATAACATTTTCATAAGAAGCGGGGTAATGTGGCTCATAGACCCCAGAATTACCAGATGCGCCCACNAGAATACAATCATACTCATTATAAACAGTATTGATGACCGTTTCATGACTTTCCCAGTAGGAGGTATTACCCCAACTTAAATTTATTATATCTGCTCCCATATGAGCAGCAGCAAGGATACCCGCATATCCACTTTCTAACGTATTACCACCAGCACTTGAGTTGACCCCCATTATTTTTACAGACCAGCCCACAGATGATATACCTATCTCNTTGTTTGTAANTGCTGAGACACAACCAGAGACCATAGTTCCATGCCCACTTGCAGTACTATTAAGATCTGGATNATTATCGTCAAAATGTATNTCATAACCAATAAAGTTATCAACATAGCCATCTCCATCATCATCCACTGAATTGGTATCACCTGNATCAAAAACCCATTCTCCATCAATATACTCTAAAACATCACCATCCCCATCAATATCCTCTCCCATATTTCTCCATATGTTATTAATGAGGTCAGGATGGTCCCACATTAAAGAAATATCAACAACCCCTACCACAACCTNACCATAAGGCATTTGACCTGGTATCTCTCCATTTTCAATATCCCAAAGACCATATGCAGAATCGGCTTTTATCTGTATCATACCGTATTGATCTTCCCAAAAATGATCATTAGGTATATAATNTGTNNTCAANANAGGGACNAANTCGACAGAGTTAACACAAGGAATATTGATAAATGATTCAATGGTATGACCTATGTTTTTTAAATCTCCATCAAACTTGATAATATAATATCTATTCAGGTAAATATTATTATACTGGTCTGATAATCTCGCGTTTGGTAGCCATTTTTTTATTGCTTTAATTTTTTGAATTTCGATCTCTTTATTGAGGTCTATTTCTGAAGTTTTTTTATGATCAAATACTTTGAAATCAGTTATAGAATTATCAATATATATCTTTAATCTATCTTTATAATGATCATCCCTCGCATCTAGAAAATTATGAGCTACTAAAATGAGAACAACACCGATAATATTCTTATGAAATATGAAACGTATCAACATGAATGGTCCTAATACTTTATAGGTGATATAGTCCCATCTTCTTTGACCTTGAAATAATGATCGGCTTCTAGATCTTTAAAATTATCGANTCTTCCGCTGGGCCAGTATATAGTGACCTGCTGTGCCTTTGAGTTTTTATCCATGCCAAATAAGACCCTTTTATCATTTGAAGCTAAATAACTTCCAGCTGTATTTACGACCCTGGTCTGTTTTTTACCATTAACAACAAGAAGAACTCTTGCTCCAATTGCATCTCTATTCGATCCAATACCCTCTAAATCAAAACCTATCCAATTATTAATCGGTTTCCCCTCACGAATAAGCAGGTTCGCNGGGCCATTATTATTGGATATGATCGCATCAATATCGCCATCATTNTCTATATCTCCAAAGGCAGCTCCACGTCCCACACTTTGACTACCAGCATCACCGATCTTTTCAGTTAATACCTCTNTGAAAGTTCCATTCTTGCTGTTAAGAAATATTTGTTTTTTCTGAGCATGAGAATAATCCTGGATCATTTCGTTGATATGTACAGCTACATGACCATTTACTACAAATATATCTAACCAACCATCATTATCTAGATCAATTAATTTTGTACCAAAACCTACATAATCNAGACTGGGTTGGTTGATACCTGCCATTATGGTCTCGTCATCAAAGTATCCTCTCTTGTTATTAANATAAACAGTATTAGACTCTCCACTAAAGTTTGTAACAAATATATCCTGCCAACCGTCTCCATTAATATCACCTATATCCACTCCCATGCCAGCTTCAGCTATACCATTCTCATTGAACCCAGCACCTGTGAATATGGCATTTTCTTCGAAGTAGCCTTTGCCATCATTAATGTAATAATGATTCATTACCCCATCATTTGCAACATAAAGGTCCATATCTCCATCCTGGTCAAAGTCTGCAGGAATCACACCAAGACCCTTACCCTTATTTCCACTTATACCAGACACATTTGATACATCATCAAACTTCCAGTTTCCTANGTTTTTTAATAATTGGTCTTCTACACCAATAAAAAAGTCGGGTTTGCAATAGTCCCTTAATTCAGNACGCCGAATNCCACACCATGGNTTATTATCAATTGAATAGTCTACATAATTAGTGGTGTANATATCTAAAAGGCCATCATTATCCATATCGAATAATGCTACACTACAGCCCCATAATGTATTATTTATACCTACCNCATCGCTCACATCTGTAAAAGTGCCATCGCCATCATTTCGATAGAATACGTCATTCCCAAAATTGGATACATATAGGTCTACATCACCATCATTATCAATATCCCCACAACCACAACCCATACTATAAGATNTGTCACCCACGCCAGCAACNGAAGTAACATCTGTCCATTGACCATTATCATTCCGAAATAATTTATTTTCTAGCTCTAGATCTTTATCCCAACCTGGTAACGGAGAACCCTGGCAAAANTATAGATCNANGTCTTNATCATTATCAAAGTCAAATAAACATACCCCTGCGCCTATTGTCTCAATATAAAATCTCTGATCTGTGCCCCCGTGATCATGAATAAATGATAGTCCTTGTAATTCAGATTCATCATTGAATATGAATCCTTGAGCTAATATGTATGATATATTTAAGGAATAGATAAAGTTAACTCTTATAATGAGAGCCACTCTATTTATCATAGTCTACCAATCTCTCGATCTCACCCTCTTCATTATACTCNAACCATTTACCAGCTTCCTTNCCTTCTTTAAANTTTCCAACTATTTTTTCTTTACCATTNCCAAAGTATTGTCGAAATGGTCCATCTTTTATCCCATCGTTCCAGTTTTCTTCCATACGTTTTATCCCGTTTGGATACCACCCAGTTATTGANCCACTTTTTTNACCATCTACATATGTTTCCTCAAGCCACTTTTGACCATCTACATACCAATAAGTCATTTTTCCATNTTTAGTGTCGTCTACAAAACTACCTTCCTGCTTCTTTTGTCCATCTTCATACCAAGCAATGAATACACCATCCCGTGTATCATTTTTCCATCCTTGTTCTAAACTTTTTTTGCCATTTGGGTACCATCCTGTCATTCTACCATTCTTCACACCCTCTTTATAATTCTCTTCTAGATATCGGCCACCATCTTCTTTCCAATATGTCCACTTACCTAGTTTATAATTAAAATCTCCTAATTCACCCTCGCTTTTCTTCTGTCCATTCTCATACCATTCAGTGAATAAGCCGCCTTTNACATCTTCCTTCCATCTCTCCTCAANGCTTTTCTGGCCATTAGGGTGGTACTCTATAAAAAGACCATCCTTTTTACCATCTTTATATGTCTCTTCCTTATACATGNTCCCTTCTTCATCCCAGTATATCCAACTACCTGACAAACGCCCTTCCTTAAATGACCCTTCCTGCTTTTTCTGNCCATTATCAAACCACTCAGTAAAAAGACCATGTTTTTTTCTATCTAAATAGCCACCCTCTCTATGCTTCNGACCATTTCTATAAAGGATNAATACACCCTCTTTNTATCCTTNCTTGTAAGTTTCTTCTGAGTATTTATTTCCATCTTCATTCCAATAGATCCAGCCNCCAGATAGAAGACCGTCTTTTAANTCTCCTTCTTCCTTGATTGATCCAGAATCGTAAGAAGCAAATACTGGTCCCGTATATGGTCTATTGGAATCTTTTTTAAAATAAACACCGCCCCTATCAACAAGGTCGATCTCATAGTTTATAGGCTGGTCGGTGCAACCGAATATGAATANTAATTCTAGAAGAATAATATTCCTTAGCAATAATAAGATTTTATATTTTTCTTTTTGCATNTTAGTGNTCTTTATTATNATTTANGTATTTCAATAATTTGATANCTTTAAATATAATCTAAATAATNTTNTACTTTATCAGAACCATGCTTTTAGTTCTTCTTTCTCCATCAACCTCTAGAGTGTAAAANTAAATTCCTGAAGGAATTTTTTNTCCTGTATTATTATTAGCATGCCATAAAAAAGAACCCTGACCCGATGGTTGATCTCCTATATTATGCTCTATGATCCTATTTCCATTGATATCATGGATGTAAATATTGACAGGCCCATCNNTAAANANATAATAGTTTATNTTCGTAAAAGGATTAAAAGGATTGGGGTAATTATTNTTNAATATGAATGNTTTAATAATATCTGGTTNATCATCATCTGNGACCACAGATACNGTAGTTGAAAAATAAAAATTNATATCGACTAATATATTTTCGGTNGATGATGTTAGATCAAAGATATCAANTTGAACCATACCATTTCCAGATCCATTTGTCCATGCTAATACTCCACANNATACTGAATCTCCAGGATTAATTTGNATTGAGATACTATCTACTGATTCATTATAACAGGTTACGCCAGCACATATTGAAGAGGTCCAACCTTCCGAAAGGTCGTTCACACGCCTAATAACCGCAAGTGTGATCACATCTGATGATATATTAAGGATCGTGCCATTAAATGATCCAATAGAGTCTGAGGATGCATCAATATCTGTACTTACATAATCGAACTGAAAAGATGGGTTTAAGATAATATTATTAGCTGAAAGACAAGAAATAGAAAAAAATATAAAAAAACAATTAAGATAAAGATTTTTATTCATTGGTCTCTTGAGTTCGTATTAGTTTGGATACAATAAAATTTAGATATTATATATATCAAAGGGATATTACTTATGTACCGAATTCTAAACTTAACTGTTTGCGCATTTCTCGTATTTTTTTCTTGTGCAGACGAAGAATCAAACGAACAAAAATCATACTCTAACTGGACCGTAGTTGGTGATGGAATGAGCTCACCCGTAACGAAGAATGTGCTTACAGAGTTTGTTGGTTCAACAAATTGTCCATACTGTCCTGAGCAAGACGAACTTCTTTTAAGCTACTTTGATAGTGGTAGTGAGAATTATGTTGGGTCCGAGATCACAAGCAACTGGTTCATCATCAATTATCATACTTACCATCCATCCATGTGGGACCCAATGTATCTATTCCTTCGAGGGGAGGCAGCAGAAGATGATTTTTGTTATATCCGATTTGGGAATGGTTATGGTACGGGCAGTTGGTATAATATCTCAGGTGTCCCTACTACTTACACTAATGGTGCATATAGCTATGTGAATCCAAATATGGCAGTAGGCCCTATGGCTGAGAATACTCCAGTCCAATTAAGCTTAGATGGTACTAGCATTGATGGAGTTGATGTTATCGTACAAGTCTCGATAAACAGTGTTCGAAATATGTCATCCAGCGACTCGCTTCATCTTTTTATTGCTGCTACTTTAGATGATGTGAACTATACTGGATATAATGGTCAGGGTCACCATGATGACGTATTTCTTGGTTGGATCAATGAAGGACTTGAGGGAGAACTCCTATCACTAGATAATGAAGAAATTGCTAAAACATATACCTGGACCATGCCCGCTAATTGGCCACAAAATGAGTATGAGACGACTTGGTCTCAGGTCGAATATGATATAGCCAACTTATCCGTTGTCGCTTTTATACAAAATAAATATACCAAATCTATTATCCAGGTAATGGGAACAGATTAAAGAATATATTCAACAATAAAAAAGCCCCATGAATGCGGGGCTTTTTTATTTCTAATCTTGTGAATTAACTATTTTAATAAGATCATCTTTTTGGTCTGAGTAAAGCTACCTGCTCTAATTGTATAAATATAGACACCAGCACTGANAGGATGCCCAACATTATTGGTCGCATTCCACTGTAGTGACTTATAGCCAGCAGACTGATTCTCATTTACTAGGTTANTTACTATNCTTCCCATCATATCAAAGATNGTAATATTGACCATAGCATNTTCAGGAAGGTCATAGCTGAGATTGGTCACAGGATTGAANGGGTTTGGATAATTTTGGTGAAGTGCATACACCTCTGGTATTTGATTCNCATCTACATCCATCCACTCTAACGTGACAGAAATAACATCTGATGGTTCACTCCAATCACTCGCCAGAAAAGATACTCTGTAAAAATACTCCGTATCATATTCTAACGTATTNTCCTCAAAATAGTTGGACATTAGATAATTGCTAACTGTATTGCCCTCTGTGAATTCTTCATCTGTAGAACGTTCAAGAAGATAATATTGAAAACCATCTTCGGTTGTTGGATTCCAAGTTATAATAACATATGTGTCTGATGGATACAGTACAAATCCATCTAGAGCTGCAATGGACATCTCATAAGCACCCATATCTGGCGCTGAGCCGGTATAAACCGTGATATCTTCAACACCATCACCATCTAAAGCGGCTATTCCAGCATCTATGCAAGGTGATTCTGAGGTGAGTGTATAGTCTCCCTCACTTGGGTCTGTTAAAAGTGGGTCAACATCAATATTACCAAAACCCCACGTATTCCACAAACCGTCGTAGCCATCGCTTCCCATTGGTTGTACAAGAGAGTGATATAAGGTAGAATATGAAGCATATCCACTAATTTCATACGTAACATCCTCATTCCAGAATATCGAGTTGTAAACATCAACAAATACATAATCACCGATGCCAAGAGTCCCACCAGATGCATCACCCACAGTATTTCCATAGAAAGTGGAATTTATCACAGTTCCAGGTTGATTTGTTTGAAGAGCTGCACCACTTCCATTTGATGTTGAATTATTTACAAAAGTACAATATTCAACATGAAACCCTTGGGCATCCGGAGCTATATAGATAGCTCCTCCATTGTTTGCGGCAACATTACCATCAAAAAGTGTATTTTTAAATACCGGAGTAGAGCTACCACCCCAATAATTAACAGCGCCTCCGTTAAAATTGGAAACATTATCAAT
>NHCZ02000023.1 GCA_002167345.2 bacterium TMED46
CTACATTAAGATAGTAAGTATTGATGAAGGACTTGTACCATTTGACCTCTATCCTTTTCAAAGAGACATGGTACAAACCTTTCATACCAATCGTTTCTCTATCTGTAAACTCCCAAGACAGTCTGGTAAATCCACAACGATTATATCATATCTGCTGCATTATTGTCTATTTAATTCTTCAGTAAATGTAGCTATTTTAGCCAATAAAGCAGCTGTTGCAAGGGATCTCTTAGGAAGGCTACAACTCGCATACGAGCATCTACCAAAGTGGTTGCAACAAGGGGTNATGACTTGGAACAAGGGATCTCTTGAACTTGAAAATGGATCTAAGATTCTTGCAAGTGCAACATCCTCAAGTGCAGTCAGGGGTGGNTCTTACAANATCATCTTNCTTGATGAGTTNGCATACGTNCCAAANAATATNGCAGAACAGTTCTTNAGTTCNGTCTATCCTACAATTTCCTCTGGTAAAACATCNAAGGTGATGATGGTAAGTACACCACATGGAATGAATATGTTTTANAAGATGTGGAATGATGCAGANNATGGTAGAAACTCTTATGTTCCTATTGAGGTACATTGGAGTGAGGTTCCTGGCCGTGATGAGAAGTGGAAACAAGAAACCATCAAGAACACAAGTGANCAACAGTTTAATGTAGAGTTTGAATGTGAGTTTCTAGGTTCTGTTAATACTCTTATTGCACCAGCAAAATTAAGAACTTTGTCTCATAATAACCCTATAAAAGAAAACGCAGGGTTAAAAGTTTATGAAGACCCTCAACCAGAAAGTGGTTATGTTTTAGTTGCAGATGTATCAAGAGGCATTACAAGTGATTATTCTGCATTTGTGGTAATGGATGTNTCAGAGATTCCTTATAGACAAGTTGCAGTCTACAGGGATAATGAGATTAAACCAATGAACTTTCCTCAAATTATTCATAGAGTAGCAAGTGCATATAATCTTGCATATGTAATGGTTGAGATAAATGATATTGGTGGACAAGTTGCAGATGCCCTTCAGTTTGATTTGGAATATGACAACATGATTATGACTACGATGCATGGTAGAAATGGACAGATGGCAGGAGGTGGATTCTCTGGTAAGAAAGCTCAGTTAGGAGTGAGAACAACTAAAGCTCTCAAAAAGGTTGGNTGTTCCAATTTTAANACATTATTAGAGTCTGATAAAATAAACATTCAAGATTTTGATACCATTGTAGAATTGACAACCTTTATATCTAAAGGACAATCTTATGAGTCAGATGAGGGTGCAACTGATGACNTAGTAATGTGTATGGTACTTTTTGGTTGGTTGACAGACCAAAGTTATTTTAAAGAATTAACCAACATGGATATCCGTAAACAACTTTGGAGGGATAAACAAGAACTTATTGACCAAGATATGGCTCCATTTGGATTTNTNCTTGATGGTATTCATAACGAAGATGGACTANCTATAGGAGAATCTATACATGAATATGGTTCTACTTTTNCCCCTGTAGTTCATTCAAATAAAGAGTGGTTAGAGGATTGGTGATAACTCTATATCATTTTTCAGCTTACTTTTACAATTCAAACATATAACGATATTCGTTTGTATCCATTCCAAAATCGGTTTCCTGAGTCCTTCTCTGAGTCCTTTCTTTCTTGAAAGGATTCTGATTTCTTTATCGTCAGGGAAGAAGACCAAGGCACACGTTTCCGATTCCCCACAGTAATGACAGTGTTTGTNGGCCAAGTATTCGTTAATCCATATATCACGTTTTCTCCTTGCTTTTTTCACTCCTTCTTTGATAACGTCTTTATATTGTTGGTAGTGACTTAACATCAAACTATTTATAACACAGAAATGTTATAAAAGTCCTTCTGAAAAACANCAATTGTCTAAATATATGCATATAAAACTTCTATTTAAGGAGATGGAATGGCGTTTCAAGTTTCGCCTGGTGTACAGGTAAGAGAAAAAGATTTAACAAACGTAATTCCTGCTGTTGCAACTTCTATCGGTGGTATTGTCATGGCCGCACAACGTGGTCCAGTAGATGAAATCACTGCAATCGCTTCGGAAGAAGAACTGGTTTCCATATTTGGTAAACCTCAAACTACAGGCAGTCAATTTGAAGATTGGATGTCTGCGGCTTCATTTTTAGGGTATGGTAATGCCCTAAGAGTGGTTCGTCCTTCCTCGTCTACATTGAAAAATGCAACTAGTGGGTCTGCTGGTTTGTTAATTAAAAATTCATCCCATTATGCTGATGGGGATGGTACTACAGGACCATATATTGGTGCAGATGCATCTGCTTCAACTGTAGGAAGGTTTACAGCAAAAACTGCTGGAGCTTGGGGTAATAGTTTAAAAATTGCATCTTGTCCAGATGCAGCTGCTTATGAGGAAACATTTTCAGGAAATACTGGAACACTTGGTGTTGTAGATGGAACTCCTGCAGCTGGTGCAACCACAGTAGTAATAGATAAAGCTGGAGGTTCTACTGGTGATGGTGGTGCAAAATTTGCTGTTGGAGATATTGTTTATTTTCAAGAATCCAATGGACAAGAATATAAAGTTACAAATATATCTTCTGATACATTAACCATCGAAAGATTTGGAGTTGTAAATAAAACAGGAGGACTTACTAATGCTCTTGTTGATGCAACTGATGTTCGCAGACGATGGGAATATTATGACCTATTTGAATCTGCACCCGGCACATCAACATGGGTTTCAGATCGTGGTGGTGCAAATGATGAAATGCATATTGCAATTATAGATGAAGATGGTGCAATTTCTGGGGTAGTTGATGAAGTTCTAGAGACATTTACTGGACTTTCAAAGGCTAACGATGCTCTTGCAGAAGATGGTTCTGATAATTATTATGTCAACGTATTGTATACTGGTTCAGATTATGTTTATGTTACGGACCATCATGCTTCAGGGACAAATTGGGGTGGTACTGGTGTAGGTGTAACATTTACAGATATTACTGGTGCATTTTCAGATTCACTTACAAATGGTGCAGATGATTATTCAATTGCAACATCAGCTGCTCAATTAGGAATTGACAGATTTAAAGACTCAGAAACAGTCGATTTAAATCTATTCATTACTGGTAAAGCTGATGCAACTGTAGCAAAGTATGCAGTAGATATGTGTACTAATCGTAAAGATGCAGTATGTTTTGTTTCTCCAGAATCAGCTGATGTGGTTAATGTCACAACTGAAGTACAACAAACTGCAAATGTTAAAGATTTTTTCAGTACTTTTCCTTCAACATCCTATGCAGTATTCGATAGTGGATACAAATACACATATGACAAGTACAATGACACTTATCGGTTTATTCCGTTAAATGGTGACATGGCTGGTCTTTGTGCAAGAACAGATTCAGTTGCAGATTCATGGTTTTCTCCTGCTGGATTTACTAGAGGACAAGTTCGTGGAGTTGTAAAACTTGCATATAATCCTCAGAAAGCAAATAGAGACATTCTCTATAAATCAAGGATTAATCCAGTTTGTACATTTCCAGGGCAGGGTACAGTTCTGTTCGGAGATAAAACTGCACAATCAAAACCAAGTGCATTTGATAGAATCAATGTACGAAGATTGTTTATCACTCTGGAAAAAGCAATCGCTACCGCTGCTAAATTTCANTTNTTTGAGTTCAANGATGAGTTCACANGNGCTNGANTTCAGNAATCAAGTNGAACCTTTCTTNCGTGATGTNCANGGNCGAAGGGGTNNTACNGANTTCTTNGTNGTTTGTGANNNAACNAANAANNCAGGCTNGTGTTNTTGANNGNAACGAGTTTNTNGCNGATATNTTTATCAAACCNGCTCGNTCNATTAACTTNATTTCTCTGAATTTCATCGCCACGAAAACTGGTGTTGCGTTCAGTGAAGTAGTAGGAGCGTAAGGAGATAATCATGGCAAATATAAACGACTTTAAAGCAACTTTAAAAGGTGGTGGTGCTAGAGGTAATCAGTTCTCAGTCACTATGCCTTTTCCTGGCTTCTCAGCTGAAGGTGGAGAGACAAGGGTTATGTCTTTTCTTACCAGAGCAACAAACTTGCCTGGCATGACTTTGGGTGAAGTTCCAGTTCCATTTCGAGGTCGAGTCCTGTATGTTGCAGGAGACAGAGTTTTTGAAACATGGACTACTANTATTATGAATGATACTGATTTCTTGATTCGTAACGCTTTCGAGCGATGGATGAATGAAATTAATGCTCTTTCTGATAATAGTGGATTGGAAAACCCATCGGATTATCAAGTTGACGCTTTTGTAGACCAACTTGACAGGTCGGGTGCAATAATCAAATCCTATACATTCAGAGGACTTTTTCCTCTGACTATCGCTCCTATCGAATTAACTTACGATGGAAACGATGCAGTAGAGGAATTTGAAGTCACATATCGTTACCAATATTTTGAGTCAAATACTACGACATAAAATCCGTATAAATATTTAATATTGAATACGGAGTATTATGGCGAATTTATTTGGATTCCAGATAACGAGACAATCCAAAACAACTAAGGGAGAGCAACCAACTTTTGTTCTCCCTGAACCTGAAGACGGAGCGGCTACTACATCTGGTGGATTTTATAGTGANTTTTTAGACATTGAGGGACAGACTAAAAACGAATACGAACTTATTCGTAGATATCGAAGTACGTCTGACCATCCAGAATGTGATTTAGCAATTGAAGATATTGTAAATGAAACTATTTCTATAGAGGATTTACGAGATACAGTATCTATTGTTACAGATGACCTACCTTATACCTCAAAAATNAGAACTAGAGTTAGACGAGAGTTTGAACAAATTATGCGTTTGTTGGACTTCAATAATAAAGCTCATGACATATTCAGGCGTTGGTATATAGATGGTCGATTACATTATCATAAAATTATAGATGAATCTGACCCACAAAAAGGCATTCAAGAATTAAGGTATGTTGATGCCCTTAAAATAAAAAGAGTCAGAAAAGTAGACAGAAAAATAACCACAAAAGGTTCCCCTACTCTAGAAATAATAGAGGATTACTATCTGTATAATGATAAGGGAATAAACACTACCTCAAGTGGTGGATTTAAAATTACTAAAGATGCAATCGCATTTTGTCCTTCAGGATTGCATGACCCAACAAAAAATATTGTCTTATCCTATCTTCAAAAGGCAATTAAACCAGTAAACCAACTCAGGATGATTGAGGATGCAGTAGTAATCTACAGGATTGCAAGNGCTCCAGAAAGACGAATCTTCTATATTGATGTTGGTAATCTTCCGAAGGTAAAGGCAGAGCAGTATCTCAAAGATGTAATGAATCGTTATCGAAATAAGCTGGTGTACAATGCATCAACTGGTGAGATTCGTGATGACAGAAATCAGATGAGTATGTTGGAGGACTTCTGGTTGCCTCGTAGAGAAGGTGGAAGAGGAACAGAGATTACTACACTTCCAGGCGGACAAAACCTCGGAGAGATTGAAGATATTATCTATTTCAGAAATAAACTTTATAGGTCTCTCAATATTCCTGTTAGTCGATTAGAAGAAGGTTCTACTGGTTTTAGTTTGGGTAGAGGTGCAGAAATTACGAGAGATGAAGTAAAGTTTACCAAATTTGTACAAAAACTCAGGAGAAAATTTAATACTCTTTTTAATGACCTTCTAAAAACTCAATTGTTACTCAAAGGAGTTATTGCAGAAGAAGATTGGCCTTCAATAAGAGACAATATCTCTTACCAATACCTCAAAGATGGACATTATGCAGAGATGAGAGACATGGATCTCTTGCGTGACCGATTAGATATACTAAATACTATAGAACCTTATATTGGTGAGTGGTTTTCTAAAGAATATGTCCGTAAACACGTTTTCCGAATGACGGAAGATGAAATAAAGGATATGGATGACCAAATAGAAGACGAACCAGAACCAGAACCCATTGACCCTGCACAGAAAGTGCCGGGCGGTGGAGGAAGTCCAGCTCCAGCTGGAGGAGAACCCCCACCCGAAGGTGAGGAAGAACCAGCAGATAACGAACAATAAACAATTGACAGTAAAAGGTAAATTATGAGTATTCCAGATATGATAGGCGCTTTGGTTGATGATGATAAAATATCAGCTGAAAGTGCATTTAAAAATGCAATAGCAAAAAAAGTTGGTGATGTACTGGATTTGAAAAGAATTGAAGTCGCTAATTCTTTAGTTAAGCACCATGTACCACAAGATGCAGATGCCAGTGAAGAAGTTTAGTGAGTTTCATCAAACTGTTAAAGAGAAAGATGAACATAAAAAATCAAGTGAGTATAAAAAACTCAACCCAAAAATGAAGAATGCAGTAGATACAATATTCACTTCATTAGAAAAAGGTGGAACTGATTTTTTAAGTACATTTGACAAAACTGTATCAAAGGTCGCAAAAAAATTTGGGGTCAAAGATAAAGATATTATGAATTATTTTGACAAAGAAATGCTTACAATTTAGGAGTTAAAAATGAAACTTTTAGCAGCAGCCGCTGCCGCCGCAACTACCAATAGTACAGTGGGTGGAGCGGCCGCAGTTTATGTAGTAACATCGGGAGCCTTTACTCTGTCTGTTGTAGATTCAGATGGTACTGCCGGTGGAACAGATGGAACAGTCCTTGGTACTATAGAAGTACCTACTGGTTGGACAGGTATTATACATAAATACCCAAACCAATTTCTCAAAGGTGGAAACACAGCCGCAAAATTTACAAAAATAGATTCAGGTGCATACTACTAAGGAGAAGATATGAAATTAATCACAGAACATTACGATGACTTTGAAGTTCTTACTGAAGGAAAAGATGGTAAGGATGTGAAAATTAAAGGAGTTTTTATGCAGGCCGAAACGAAAAATCGTAATGGCCGAGTGTATCCTCTTGATGTTTTGCAAAAAGAAGTCAAAAGGTATACAAAAGAATTGGTCGAAAACAAACGTGCTTTCGGCGAACTAGGTCATCCAGACGGACCTACTGTCAATCTGGATAGGGTTTCTCATATTATTGAGGAACTATATCCCGAAGGTAATAATATCATCGGGAAAGCAAAAATTCTTGATACTCCTAATGGGAAGATTGTCAAGGAATTGCTAAATGCAGGTGCAAAACTTGGAGTCTCTAGTAGAGGAATGGGAACACTTGAAAAAAAGGGTCAGACAAATTATGTCAAAGACGATTTTTATCTTGCAACAGCAGGAGATATCGTTGCTGATCCATCAGCACCAAAGGCGTTTGTGGAAGGAATTATGGAAGGCAAAGAATGGGTTTGGGACAATGGTATTCTTAGAGAAGAAGAAGTTGCAAGGATTCATAGAGTTGCTTCCGCTAATAAACAGGCCGAGGCCTTTGAAATGTTCCTTTCAAAACTCTAATTTTATAAATATAATTAACTAATTTACTCAGGAGACTTAACAATGTCTGATGAACTCAATAAAGAGATGGAAGAAGTGGTTGAGGAAGAATCGGTAGAGGAAGCAACTGCTCCTAAAGCCAGTAAGGGCGCCGTAAAACTTAAGCAACAACCACACGATATGCAGAAGGTAGGTGATGGACCTAGCGCTACTGCACCTAAAGCTAAAGGTGGTGACAAGTCATTTAAAGCTGAAGAAACAGAGGAAGAAGTTGAGGAAGAAGTTGAAGAAATTCAAGAGATGCCTAAACTTAAATCAGAAATTCTTGCTGGTCTTGTAGACCACATGAAAGGTCTGAAAAAAGAAGACCTCGCAAAAATCTACGGAACCACAGTTTTAGGTGAAGAAGACGAAGAAGATGAGGATGAGGATGATGATGACGATAAAGAAGAAGGATACATGAAGTCAAGTAAGCATCACAAAATGAAGAAAGAATCAATTGACCAAGTAATTGATTCACTTGATGTATCTGATGATGTCAACGCCCTCACAGAAGGAGAAGAGCTCTCCGAAGAATTTAAGACAAAAGCTGCAACAATTTTTGAAAGTGCAGTTAAGTCTAAAGTCCGTTCAGAACTTGAAAAAATTCAAGAAGAAAACGAACAAGTCATGACAGACCTTGCCGAATCCACAATGAATGATTTGGTTGAAAAAGTCGATGACTACATGAACTATGTCGTTGAACAATGGATGGAAGATAATCAATTAGCCATTGAGCGTGGACTCAAAGGTGAAATTGCAGAAGACTTCATAAGTGGACTCAAAAATCTTTTTGAAGATCACTATATTGATGTTCCAGATGAGAAGTACGACATTCTGGAATCCAACTTAACACGTATTGAAGAGTTGGAAGAAAAACTTAACAAACAGATGGAAGAAAATGTCCAGTTGAGAAAAGCAAAAGGTGAACTTGTAAAAGAGTCCATGATTGCTGACGTTGCTAATGGGATGACTGATACTGAAACTGAGAAGTTCCAAAGTCTGGTTGAGGATGTAGAATTTTCTGACGAAGAAACCTATAAAGGAAAACTTCAAACAATCAGAGAAAGCTATTTTGGTGCAGAAGAATCAGTAGTAACTCAAGAAGTTCTTACTGAAGATGCATCCGAAGAAACTGTAGAGGTATCTAGTTCAATGGCACAGTATTTAAGTGCAATTGGAAAAGATGCTAAGCGGTCAAAAAAATAATCTGAATACTTTTTATAGGAGAATATATGTTTAATTCAGAACATCTCCAAGAGAAGTGGCAACCAGTTTTGAATCATCCCGATCTCCCAGAGATTACGGATTCTTACAAACGAGCGGTTACCTCTGTTATCTTGGAAAACCAAGAAAAAGAACTCCAAAAAGACAAAACAATGATGTTGTCTGAGGCCAATGGTGATGGAAACCTCGCCGGTGGTGTCTCAAATTGGGATCCAGTTCTTATCTCATTAGTTCGCCGGTCAATGCCTAATTTGATGGCATATGATGTTTGTGGTGTTCAACCAATGAGTGGTCCAACAGGACTTATTTTTGCCATGAAGTCACGTTATGACGAAGGTGGTACAGGTGGTGCAGAAGCTCTCTTCAACGAGCCTTTCAATGCTGCACTTTCAGAAGACCTTGCAACAGCTGATGTTCCAAGTCAAACTCCAAATACACGTTCTGTATTTGGTGGTGCTGAGCCAGGTGTCTTAAACGATGCTGGTGCAACTAACCCTGCAACATCAACTGCCGGTGGTGCTGGTGCATGGGGTGATACTACTTCTGGATCATACGATTCTGGTGGTGGTATGACAACAGCTGAAGGTGAAGCGACAGGTTCAACTGGACCTAAAAAATTCCAAGACATGGGATTCTCCATTGAGAAATCCACAGTCACAGCTAGGACACGTGCTTTACGTGCTTCCTACACAATGGAACTTGCACAAGACCTGAAAGCTATTCATGGTCTGGATGCAGAATCCGAATTGTCAAACATTCTTTCGACTGAGATTCTTGCTGAAATCAATCGTGAAGTTGTTCGTACAATTTACACAGTCGCTGTTAAAGGTGCTATTGCAACTTCAGCTGCTGGTATTTTCGACATGGACACAGACTCTAATGGTCGTTGGTCCGTTGAGAAATTTAAGGGTTTGATTTTCCAAATCGAGCGTGATTGTAACGATATTGGAATCCTTACTCGCAGAGGAAAAGGTAACATTCTAATGTGTTCCGCTGATGTTGCATCTGCATTGTCAATGGCTGGTGCTCTTGATGTAGGTGGTAACCTCGGAAGTGGTAACTTGAATGTTGATCCTAGTCCTGCCGGAAGTACCTTTGTAGGTACAATTGGTAATCGAATTAAGGTTCATGTTGACCCATACAACTCCGTTGTTTCTGCTTCACAGGCAAACAACTGGTATGTTGCCGGATATCGTGGTTCTAGTGCCTATGACGCTGGGTTGTTCTACTGCCCATACGTACCATTGCAAATGGTCCGTGCCGTCTCGGAAGCTGATTTCCAACCAAGGATTGCTTTCAAGACACGTTATGGTATGGCTGCTAATCCAATGGCAAACTTTGACACAGAAGCTACCGAAGCTTTGACTGTCAACTCAAACAACTACTATCGTAGAGTTCGAGTCAGTAACCTCATGTAATACATGAGTTATTAAAGGGGGGGTAAAAGAGACCCCCCTTTTTCCTACCTAAATACTTGTATAGGTAAAATTATGGCTGATACAAGTACACAACAACCCACAATATTTGATTACGCCGGTGGAACTACTTGGCGTCTTAATATTGAAAGAATACCTCTAGTTACATTTTTTCTCACAAGTTGTCAGATTCCAGGCGTAAATTTAGGACAAGCTATGGTTCCAACTCCATTGTTAGACCAACAAATGCCTGGAGATAAACTTACATTTGAACCATTGAATATAACATTTATGGTTGATGAGGAGTTGACAAATTATAAAGAATTATGGAATTGGATTGTAGGAATAGGATTTCCCCAACAACATCCACAATACACTGAAGTCCTTGGAACTAGTAATAGACCTACTTCATACTCAAGGTCTGAGGATGCAGGGTCAAGAATTAGTAAAACCCCTACAGATGCAGCTTTATATTCAGATGCAACCTTGATTGTATACAATTCAAAAAATCTTCCAAAACTTCAAATTAAATTTAAAGATTTGTATCCAACAAGTTTGTCTGCACTAGAATATAGTAATGCAGATACAGATGTTGATTATCTGTCAGGAATTGTTACCCTTAATTATTTGTACTATAATTTTGAAACGCATAAATAGTTTTGAGTCATCCAGACATATTTTTAATTAAATAGTCCACTCGACTTAATGTGCGACAACATATTTGGGTGCTTTGGGTGACTCACTCTTAAATTTATATTATGACATTATCTGAAATACAAGAAAAAGTAAGGAAAGAACTCAAGATTAACAGCTTGGAGTTAGACATTGAGTCCTTACGAATCCCATCACTACATTCCAAGTATCTACAGCTCTTAACTGAGCATTCATTACTTCTCAAAAAAACTCAAGGTGAGTATGCTGTTCTCAAACGGAATAAGTGGATTTACTACACAGGTAAAGCTTCTGAAGATGTCTATAAAGAAAAAGGAGACTTCCCATTAAAACTCAAAACCAAAGATGAAGAACGAACTTTTATTGAAGCTGATGAAGAAATAAGAGAACTCAAAGGTAAAGTTGAATACTATGAAACTGTAGTAGATTATCTTCAAGAGGTAGTAAAGTCCATTTCCAATCGTTCTTTTCAAATAAAAAATGCAATAGAATGGAGAAAGTTTGAGGCTGGAATATAATGTGGACTGAGGCATTTATTATTACTCCTCAACCATCTGTAATTTCTCAAATACAAAATTGGATTAATAGAGAAATTAAAAATTGGGAAATTGCAGGAGTTGAAAACAAAAATAGAAAAAAAGAAGACAAAAATCCTAGACAGACAAATATAGCTTGGTTAAATTCTAATAAGTCAATAGATACTTTGATTTGGGGAGCCGTCAATAAAGCAAACAAACGATGGAGATATCAATTAAACAGATTAGATGGATATCAATATGCAGAATATAATCAAGGAGACCATTATGATTGGCATAGGGATATTTTTGATGACATTCAACCAAATGGTCAAAGAAAAATATCAATGACTATGTTTCTAAATAATGATTATGAAGGGGGTGAATTTTGGTATGAAGAAGGTTCACCCTTATTAAAATCTAGACATAGAATTGTAGAACCTATCGTTGGTAGCATGGTATTTTTTCCATCATCTACATGGCATAAGGTAAGTCCTGTTACTAAAGGACAAAGAAAATCTTTAGTTACATGGGTGTGGGGTAATGTCTGGTGATATAATACTCCATAAGAAAAACGAAGTCTATCTTCAAGTAGAATGTGAAAGGAGTATTGCACGAGAACTGAATGAATTTTTCAGTTTTGAGGTTCCTGAGGCTAAATTTATGCCATCTTACAAGAATAGAATGTGGGATGGTAAAATAAGATTATTTGATAGTAGGACTAATCAAATTTACAGTGGGTTAGGCAACTACATCAGAGATTTTGCAGAAAAAAGATCTTATTCAGTAACAGGGGGTGTTTGGTCACCTCTTTCCATACACAAAGAAAATGTTGAATCATTTATATCAAGTTTGCAATTATCGATTAAACCTAGAGACTATCAAGTGGATGCAGTGCATCATAGTATCAGAAATGGCAGGAGCCTCCTTGTTAGTCCTACTGCATCGGGTAAATCACTTATAATCTATATTCTGATAAGATACTATCAGAAATTAATGTTAGCTGGTAATGGTAATTGTATATTGTTATTGGTTCCTACTACTTCCTTGGTTGAACAGATGTTCTCTGATTTCAAGGAGTATGGGTGGAACTCTGATTATTACTGTCATAGAATATATGCAGGAAAAGATAAAGAATCAGAAAAATTCTGTTATATTTCAACTTGGCAATCATTGTATCAACAACCTAAGAAATACTTTGATAGGTTTGCAGTAATTTTTGGAGATGAGGCACATACATTCAAGGCTGATTCTCTCAAAAAAATTATGCACAAGACTACCAATTGTCAATACAAATATGGATTGACAGGTACTTTGGATGGAACTCAATGTCACAGATTGATTCTGGAAGGGTTATTTGGACCAGTAAAACAGGTTACTACAACTCGTCAACTTATTGATAAGAAACAACTTTCTGACATAAAAGTGTCTGGAATTGTCTTGACTTATCCAAAAGAAGAGTGTATAATAAGGAAATATCAAGATGAAATAAAGTATATTACTGAACATTCAAAACGGAATAATTTGATTAGAAATTTAAGTGTAGACCAGAGTGGTAACACACTCGTTCTTTTTACGTTAATAAAACATGGANAGTTANTNTACAAANTAATAAAGGAGAAAACCAATGANGTTCACTTGGTTTANGGAGCTACAGATACNNAAACAAGAGANGGANTNNGAAAACTTACAGAAGAGTCTGAGGGAAGAGTTCTTGTCGCCAGTTTNGGTGTATTCAGTACTGGCNTCAATATTAGGAATCTTCATAACATCATNTTNGCTAGTCCTTATAAATCACGNATCNGAAATNTACAATCNATAGGTAGAGGATTGAGGCTGCATGANAGTAAGGTNANTGCAAAATTGTATGACATNGCTGANGANTTNNACAACAAGAATCATACAATTAAACANTTTGTNGANAGAATNAACATATACAATCAAGAGGAATTTGATTATGAGATACATAAGGTACAAATGTAACTTGAACCCTAACATAGTTAGGATACAAGATTTTAAACAAACAGTCAAGTCAAAAATAAATGACTTGACATTTTCGATAAAGGAGATTATACTATGACAAAAGAATTGAAAAAAGAAAAACCTAAGAAACCTCATTATGTTGATAATAAGGTATTCTTAGCTGCAATGTTAGAATGGAAAGATGAAGTCAACGAGGCTGAATCTGAAGGGGATGAGATTCCCCCTATACCAGAATATATTGGAGAATGTTTTTATAAGATAGCAACTCATTTATCCTATCGGCCCAACTTTATCAACTACACTTATCGTGAAGAAATGATTGGAGATGGGATTGAAAATTGCATTCAATATGCAAAAAACTTCAATCCTGAAAAATCNAAAAATCCATTTGCCTATTTTACTCAAATAATTTATTATGCGTTTCTTAGAAGGATTACTAAGGAAAAGAAACAAACCGCCATAAAACAAAAAATTATAGACAACGATACATTAAAAACCCATGAAACTATGGATTTTGATGATGCAGTGTATGATAATACATACATAGATTTTTTGAGAGATAATCTCCCAAAAGAAAGTTTACCTAAACCTAAACGCAAAAAGAAAGGCGTTGAAAACTTTATAGAAGAGGATTTATTATGACATTTGAAGAATACGTTACCAAAGTCGAACANCTGGTTATCGATTATACCAAGGGACTCAGTGGTGAGGAACTTGGACAGATTCACGAATCAATTGAAGAATCAGATGCAGGATGTGGTAAAATATGGTTAGAGGATTTTGTGGATGATATTGTCAATAGAGGTAAATGAAAAAACTTGTAATCATTACTGATACCCATTTTGGAGCTCGTAACGATAGTCAGGTTTTTAGTGACTATTTTTTTGACTTCTATCAAAATCAGTTTTTTCCATATATTATAGAAAATTCTGAAGATATTTATGGTGTCATGCATCTTGGAGATTGTCTAGATCGCAGGAAGTTTATCAACTATAAAACAGCTATGGATTTTCGTGAGAAGTTCATAGGTGGACTTATGGGAACATGGTTGCCTTGTCACTTCATTGTGGGAAACCATGATATTTATTATAAGAACACACTTGATGTAAATTGTTACAATGAGTTACCCATGCCTGGAAGTGATTCTTGTTGGTATGTTTATGATAAACCTCAAATGATTTCTATTGAGAAACAGGANATTGCAATNATTCCTTGGATTACAGCTGAAAATTATGCAGAGACTACCAAGGTTCTGAAGTCTGGAGCTCAGATTGGTATGGGTCATCTGGAAGTCAAGGGATTTGAGATGCATCAAGGGGTGGTATCAGACCACGGATTTGAAAAAGAACTATTCAAAAACTTTGAGATGGTTCTGAGTGGACATTACCACAAGAGATCTAATGATGGACAGATTTATTATCTAGGATGTCCATATGAGATGACATGGGCTGATTGTGGAGACCCAAAAGGATTTCACACTTTTGATTTGGAAACAAGAGAACTTGAGTTCATTCCAAATGAATATACCATGTTTGAGAAGATATATTATGATGATTCCAAAACAGATTATGGAAAACTCGATATATCAAAATACGATAAAAAATATGTCAAAATATTTGTAGAAAATAGAAAAGACTATTTTTTATACGATAAATTTCTTGATAGACTTTATAAAGAAATTACTCTTCATGATTTAAAAATTGTTGAAGATTTTTCAGATTTGAGTGCAGATTTTGTACATGATGATATTGTTGAAGGCGCTCAAGATACTCTTTCATTATTAGATAGATATGTGGATGAGATTGAGACTTCTCTTGANAAAGAAAAAATCAAAAATAAATTAAAATCATTTTACATTGAAGCTGGAGATATTGAGAATTGATACACTTTAAAAAGGTTCGTTGGAAAAATTTTATTTCAACAGGGAACCGATTTACAGAGGTCATTCTAGATAGGTCTAGAACTACACTTATCATAGGGGAGAATGGTGCTGGTAAATCTACTGTCCTTGATGCATTGTGTTTTGGATTATTTGGAAAACCATACAGACCAATAAAGAAAAACCAATTAATAAATTCTATCAACTCAGGTAATACTCTTGTAGAAGTAGAATTTAAAATAGGAACTAATGAATTTCTTGTTCGCAGGGGAATCAAACCAAATATCTTTGAGATTATTAGGAATGATGAACCAATGAATCAAGATGCACACTCAAAAGATTTTCAGAAAGTTCTAGAAGACCAAATTCTTAAATTGAATTACAAGTCATTTACTCAGGTTGTGATTCTAGGTTCGTCTTGTTTTATTCCATTCATGCAGTTATCTACAAATCATCGTAGAGAAGTGGTAGAGGATATTCTTGATATCAAGGTGTTTACCATGATGAACACTTTACTGAAGTTGAAGTACAAAGAAGTGAATAGTGAAAAAGAAGATTTGAAGCTGGAAGAGAGTTTATATCGTAGTACAAAGGAACTTGAAGAATCTCATCTGGAAAAAATAGAACAAGATGCAGAGAATAGAATTGATGTATTGACAAAAGAGAGAGANAAGTATAATGTAGATAAGAATAAAAAGATGATAAGAAATCAAGAGATTCAAACTGCATTAGTAAACAAAACTTCAGTNGANGCNGACTCTAGTAAATTATCGACACTTAGAACACAAGTAAAAACNAAGAANTCTGAAGTGGACAAACAAAGAGANTTCTTTGTTAAGAATGATGATTGTCCAGTATGTGAACANCCNATCAANGNAANTTTNAANAAAACAAGNAACTCTCAANTNCTAGANCANTCTAAAAANTATGANTCTGCAATTNGNGAGATGGAANNAGAANTNANTAGATTGAATACAGATCTGTCAGAATTGAATATGCTTGCATTTGAATTGCAACAAAATAGTGCAGATGTGAAAGCACTAGTAAGTATGATCGAAAAATGTCAGAAAGATCTGGATCAACTAACCAAAGACAAAGAACAGACCGATGAACTGAAAGAACATATAGAAGGCTTGAAACAAAATCTCAAAGAAGTCGATGAGAGAACGAAGGAACTCAAGGAAGATATTTTTTATCTTGACATTTGCAAAAATTTGTTGCATGATACAGGAATCAAATCAAAAATCATCAAACAGTATCTTCCTGTGATGAACCAGACTATTCAGAAGTATCTGGGCATCCTAGACTTTTATGTGAACTTTCATCTCAACGAACAGTTTGAGGAAACGATCAAGTCAAGGTATCGTGATGACTTCTCGTATGCTTCATTCTCTGAAGGTGAGAAGATGAGAATTGATTTGGCTCTGATGTTCACATGGAGAGAAGTTGCGAGACTCAAGAACTCTACAAATACCAATCTGTTAATCATGGATGAGGTATTTGATTCTAGTCTTGATGCTTCTGGTACTGATGATTTTCTAAAGATTCTCAATGAACTTGAGAGTCAAAACATCTTTGTGATTTCACACAAAGGCGATGTTCTGTTCGATAAGTTTTATAGTATAATGAAATTTGAGAAGCAGAATAACTTCAGCAAAATGGTAGATGCATGAATATATTTTATCTAGATCCTAGACCAGACACAGCTGCAGAAATGCACTGTGATAAACACGTAGTCAAAATGATCCTTGAGTATGGACAACTTTTGTCTACAGCCCATAGAGTTCTTGATGGTGATGATGCACATCCAGACTTGTACAAAATCGCACACAAGAATCATCCAAGTACCATCTGGACCAGATCATCTAGTCAGCACTATGATTGGTTGTTTCGTTTGTTCAGAATGGTAAGTGCAGAGTATTCCATACGATACAGTAAGGATACTTTCAAGGTCCACA
>NHCZ02000024.1 GCA_002167345.2 bacterium TMED46
GTTGCTTCAATGTATTCCTCATCTCTGATCCAATGATGATGTATGTCCATTACCAGTGCTAAATCCTTTTCAAGATCTAGCGATGCATCAAGTCCCCATCCCATTTCATCATTTTCGATAGTGATTAAATTNCNTGCTTCAGGNGNNAGNCGNGGCAATGCTTTACGNATACCTTCTGGNCCTTGNCTACCNGATATNTGTACATTAATTTTGCAACCATCTTGAAATGTTTTTCCAAATCCCATCATACGAGCCATTGATGCATGATATTCAAATTCTTCAATACTGCGGTCTACTATATCAGGAGTCTCAGAAGCAAGAACTGTAAATTGGCCTGGATGAAAACTTATTTTAACATCCTTGTCTCTTGCCATTTCTCCGCATATTGCAAAATGCTTTTCGCAGTAATCTATAACATCTGGCTTTGACCAATAATATTTCCATGTTGCTTCCGTGGCGACAGGCAGTATAGGCGAAGACAATCTGCACATTCTCCGCTCTGCGGGTAAGTCTCCGACTTTTGTAATCAATTTTTTTATTGCTTCTATGTTATGATGAAACACAAATTGTAATTTGTCTTCTGCTTCACTCTTGTGTTCATTCAACCATCTTACAGTTGTAGATCTTGTGTTGTAAGGACGTTGCAATTCTTCAAGTTGCTTCTTCTTCAGTGTCTGATCATGATGGAACCACTGACAACAAAAACCAATACGTTTCAACATACCTTATTTTAACACGATTATATTAAGTGTCAACGTTGATCATTCCGTAATCTTTTTTGTTTTTGCGTACCATTTTTCTATGAAAGCCTGCTCCACACATAAGACCACGAAAGCCGGCTTTATGTCCCAGTGCGTCATTGTTGAGCCAGTCTCCTAACAGTTGATATTTGTATTCTGGACCAGATGGATCTACTTTTATTTGCCATTCTGGTCCTTTGCATATAACTGATTCTACCGTATAGCTATCTACCTCTCCTATGGTGACTCTCATCTCTAAGTTTCCAAAACCCATTTGTTCTTTAATAATCTTATTCATCTCATATAGCGGATGATTATAGACTTGATCAATTAGTTTAGAATTAAATTTAAACAATTTTAAATTTTTTTCTTTAGGGTACACGTCACACACTTGACTCCAAGAATTAACAATTCGAAATTCGGACTCATCGTATGGCCCATCTATTACATCTTCGAATAATGCAAGATCATATTGCCCTACGTATTTGTGTGCCTCTTCAAAATTTCCTTCTAGATGATTGACCATTGGAAAGTGCTTTCGCCCGATATCTAACCATTCTTTGTTTCTATCTAAGTTTGTAACATTGTAGCCTAACTTCCTTATAGCATCAGCATGTCTCCCAATTCCCCCTGGCACACATATTATTTTACTATCTTGTGGCAGTTTAATTTTTTGAATACAATTCACTAACATTTGCGTTTTAATTTTGCCGTCATTTATAGATACCATTTCGTTACGCCACATATCTTTTGTGTGTGTTTCGTTAGTGGCAGAGTCTGTACGGAAGACACTACGGATTTGAGGCAATGGCGGGTATTGGTTATCCTTCATACATTAAATCCTTTAGGAAATAGTTCATCGACAGTGCGTACACTTTCATCTTGTAATGAATAAAATTTTGTTAGGACTCCTAATGTGCCTAATTCACTAGCCCCATAGTTCCGCCAGGATTCGAAATGGAACATTTGTTCTAAACCTTCATGCCATTTTTTTAAAAGTTCGGGTGCATCCTTCAAAATAATTTGAAGTGCATTACTTTCTTTTTTACTAGTAAAATAAATTTTCCTATCACCTAACATGAGATAGTTTCTTTCTTTATCGCCCCAGTATTCAATTTTTCGTGGAAACACATAAGGATTACTGAATCTTCCTGTGTGTTCTCTACAAAATTTTTCATGTTTAGGAGTATGGCATATCTCATTATATTCATTAACGGTTTTATACTGCTTTATCGCTTTTAATAGCATGTGGCATTGTTTCGCATGTAAAATTGGATTTTCTACAAAAAAATTATATTTGTTGTATGATTCTTCAATGTCGGCATCCAAAAAATACATGTACCAATGGTTGTTTTTGTGTATTAGCCTTGGTGGCTCAGCACCAAACACATTAATTGTCTTATCCTTTCGATGCTCATCTTGACTTAACTTATTATGATATATCATTCTGAAGTGATAGTTCCATTCGGGAATATCTTTTTTACTCCAATCCTTAGTGTAGTAGTCAACGTAATCATTCACAGTTGGGTCAATAATTGTAACTTTTGTGTTTATAAGATTATACTTTTTTATCTGTTCGATTGCGTATTGATTAATTTCATAATCTGCATCACCTATTCCACTTTTCATACAAACAATTTCATCAACAAAAATATTATTGTCTGCAAAACTTTGTAATACTAGATGGCTGTCTGATCCTCCGGAGTACCAAATTCGTATGTAAGTATAAGTGTCACGGATATATTTTGCTTCTTGTCTTAATAAATTACGCCAATCCATATCTGGATCTATAGAAAAATTAAAATCGTTCCAACTTGGATTGGCATGGAAAAATACACCTTTAGCAGTATCTATATTTTCTTCTAATGCCTTAACTTTGCTACTAAATTTTTTGTCATTGCAAGTGTAGTACCATTTCATTTGAAATATCCTTTTACTGTGTTAGCCACGACCTCTATTTCAGAATCAGTTAACCACTGATGATTAGGCAGACTAATAACCTGTTTAGTTAATCGTTCAGTCATTGGCATATCAGTTTTATCACCAAATATCATATTGAAGTTATCAGTGTAGTGCATTTGTGCATCTACATTATTTTCCTGTAGGTAGGACACAAGATCAGCTCTCTGTTCATACAAAACAATAAATTTATGATAGTTTGACTCACAATANTCTCCTGGCACAATAAACTGTAAAGGCAAATCTATAAATTGNTGTGTATAATATTTTGCTATCTGGCTTCTTCTTGCTTGCCAATCTTTATATTTTTGAAGGCCAAAATATATTTGACATGCTTGTAGTTCATATGGAACTCCATTTATTCCCAGATGTGTAATAGGAGCATTTCTAGATAATTTCCCATTATTACTGACTGTTTTAACAGCATCGACCATATAGTCATCATCCCATACTAAAGCTCCATGTGTCCCAGAAGTAGGAATAGGCTTGTTACTAGCAAAACTAAAAACAGATGCGTCTCCAAAAGAACCATCGGGTNTGTCTTTATAAGTTGCTCCTAAACTTTGTGCAGTGTCAACAATGACTTTTGTTTTGTCTCCTATGCATGTAAAGAACTTATCATAATCAATTGTGTTTCCGTATAAGCTAACAGGAATACAAGCATCATGATTAATTTTGTTCTTAATATCAATTAATCCATTTTCATCCACATCGAAAAATTCTACATCATTTGTTAAAGCCGCTTGATTAGCACTAGCCACATAACTGTAATTTGACAGTGCTACCTTTTTATCATGGATGCCCCATGCCAGTAGTGCGCCTAGGATAGCAGACGTTCCGCTTGGATATAGTTTGGCATGCTTTCGGCCTGTGATGTTTTTAAGTTCAGTCTCGACCAAATTACAATATTTGCCATCAATGCCACAGCCAGATTTTTGTATTTCATCATAGGCAGGTAGCAACTGATCTTTTAGTTCGTCATAACATCTTTCTAAATTTGTAAATTTAATCATACACAAAATGTGTTATTTCTCCTGTATTTTTTGCTTTCATTATCCAATTCTCNTCTTNCAAGGTGCCTGTTATTTTTAACAAGGGTCTGTCCTTGAATCCTGTATTGGCTGTGCTGTGCGGAGTGTGTTGCCATTCAAAAAATATTATATCTCCTTTTTTCCAATTAGTCCAATAGTCTGGTTCAAATGAAAAAAGTTGTCCTGGTTGCCAATCTTCTAATGCTATAAAACACCTGTAGATAGATTTGGATCCAGATGGTTGTCTTTTAATCTTATCAAATAATAGATCTCTTTCACTACCTTTTTCGTACATGAAACAAGTCAACACATCAACATGTCGAGCCATAAGTGCGCCTGGAGGCTGATTGTTTAACCAGACACTTGGAGATTCGAATCCTAATAAATCTGCAACTTTATATTGCCAATCATCTGCTACATGTCGATCATACCCATTGCCATAATTATTAGCTTCATGCATGACCATCTCAGGCTTTGTCATGGTTTCTTTATTCAACTCGTCATTATGTATGGCAGGTGTGGATAACTTTGTTGGGGGCAAATTTTTTATGTTGCCTGCAAGCCAAAAGCCACTTTTACTTTTATCAATAAAAGTATCAAGCAAATTTTGCCAATTTGTATTAGGATCCTCAAGCAGATCCAAATAGTCACCTACAGTCTTAACTTTTTTCCATTTGTCTAATGTGTAAGCATCTGTCATTTATTTTGTATCCACATCTCTGTTTCGTATTCTTGATCCCAATGAGGCCAATTACGAGTTAGTTGTGTATGTACTTTAATATCATAAGTTTTTTCTAAGTAATCTTTGACCTGCATGGCCTTTTCATGTAACACAAAAATTAGTTTACCTTCCAAAAGGAAAAAATCTTCTGCTTGGATAGTTGAAGATAAATTTTTACAAATATCCTGTTTCAAAGTCACATATTTCATAACACAAAGTCTCTCCATTCGCCCTTTGCTAACCAATGACTTTCTTTAACCAGTCCTGTAATCTTTATAAGAGGTCTAGGACTATATCCACTATTTGCGGTTGCATGGCGACAATGTGCCCAGTTGAAGTCAATTACTTGTCCAGGCTTCCAGTCTGTCCAAAAATGCTCCTCGAATGAAAACATTTGTCCTGGATACCAACTATCAGTGGGAATCAATATTCTTTTTAGTACCCATCCTTCTGGACATTTTGTAAGTGGATTATATTTTGCATTTGCAATACGTTCATCAAATTCTACTGCACGTTTGAAAGCAGTTGTGAGAAAATCAACATGTCTTGGAAAAGCACCACTGGTTGGTTGATAGTTTATGTCAGTCTTAGCCCAGTCGAATTCAAATAATTGTTCTATGTCTTTTAGTTCTGCAAAATGGTCAGTCAGCGTCACTTCTATCAACTGATATTGTTTTTTAAATCCATGTTTTCTTTGATTATCTAATTCACTATTGTGCCTAAATGGGACATATGTATTCTGATCCTTCATATCATATATTCGCCATTCTTCTGTGTAGTCAGTGTCAAACTTTGTATCTATTTCATTATCCAAACAATACTTGGTTATTTTATCATTAATACTTTGCCAGTCTGCTTGAATGTTTGCACACTGCCAAAAGGCCTCACTGCGGTCAGTGCCTCTAATATATTGACTGCTGGCTTCTGCGACAACATCGTAATGTGGATGAGTGTCTACCCAATCTATAAATTCTTTGCAAGTCCTAGGAAGTAAAAAATCTTCTCTTACTTTTTCAAGGACCTGCGGGTCATAAGGATGGATATGAATTTTATTATGATCATTGTATCTATTCTGGGTATGATCAATTGCATCAAGATTGCGTTTATATTTTTCCACTAATTATTCCATAAGACTAAACACACTAGTCTCAAATTGTTTTTTGGCCATATTAGAAGGTATAGACCAATCTATTGTTTGCACAGAATAATTGTTAGTAGCAGTGCCTACAGTGTTATGGTACTTTACTAATTCTGCTTTTAATTCTTGTTTTTGAGAATCAGTCATATTAAGTGCTAACCAAACTTGATCATATCCCAAATACATGAATTTTTTATCATCAACATGCACTTCATCTATTATGCTAGGTATACTATCCATGCTGTCGCCAAACGTGTAAAAGCAAATGGCCCCTTGATCTGTAACTTTCTTTGCATGTTTTGGTGAAAGGAAAGCAAAATCAACTTCCCCATTCAGTAATGCTGTTCTCAAATCGCCCGAGCCATTGTAATCAATCTGAGTGTGTGCAGTTCCAAAGTTATGGTTTATAATGTTAATAGTTCTTTGCCATAACCATTTAGGTGTTGTTACTCCGATTTTTCCTGCTCCCTGATCAAAAACAGATTTGCTAGAATTTAAAGTACATGCCTGTATGGATGTTCTATTGTATCTTACAATATCTGATGCATTAAAACTGAAGGTCGTGCAATCTTGCCCCATTCTACCTCCTGCTTCATAATCAGATGCCCATGGCATCAACACAGGGCCGTCAATCAAATTAAATTTGTTGATTGCAAGACAGTGGTTGCCAGGAATGTCCAATGTTACATCATATCCTGATTGTGTAAGATCGTCCGCATAGGCAGTGCTTTGTTGAGCAAAACTGCCAGTCTTTGAACCTGCGTTTAACACTGTGATCTCTGTTGCTAGACCATGGCCAACAAACAGGATAGTAAAAATTAAAGTTGTTATTGTTTTCATATATTTCTCCTTGTTGTTTTATTATTTTACTTTACCAACCATGTGAAGTCAATTGGAAAAACCTCCACGTGGTTTCGAAAAGTCTATCTTGGATCATAAATCCAAAAACTAATGGCATGGTGTTATAATTTTTTAGTAACACTCCAATTGGAAAAAATAAAATTATAAGAATACAATAATACCACAAACTGTATTCACTGTAACCTACCCACAATAGGATAGCCATCATCCATACCAACGAAAAAGTTTTTAATGAGTTGCTATTAATTTTGTAAAACTTTGTTATTAAATTACTCATTGGCCAGCCAAGTATGAGGCCAACAGTGTTTGCAATTAACAAAGCACACACAGCCAATAGAATTAGATCTTGAAAGTTAGTAGCCGTCAAAGTAAAACCTTTGATCTCTGCTAAATTAAGTAATAATGCTTCACTGCCAACCAAAGGNACTCCTAAAATTAACAGCGGTAACAGTTGCGTAAACACTCCGGCATTGTTGGCTGTTTCAGCGGCAATCAAACAGTTGGCATCTCCTTGTTTATTATAAGTTTGATTCTTCTTCTGTATCCATTGTTCAAAGGCATAGGCAAATTTTGTTCCTGCCACATAGGTCAAAGAAGGTATGAAGCCACAGAAGTAACCAATCACTGATGACCTTACAATGGTTGGCCATTTTGCTAAAGTGTAATATACATCTTTGAAAGTGTTTGTTTGTTTAATAGTAGGTTGAACATTATAATTCACTGCAAATATTTGTGGCACTGCAAACAAGCAGAATATAATAATCACCATCGGAATGCCATTCCAAAGCCATGCATTATTGAAAGTTAACACTGAGGTGTTTAATGTGTTGTCATACCCCACAATGGCAAGCATAATGCCAATAGNAAATAACACTGTGCTNGACCACCATTGTTTGTTTTTTGTAAGACACAACATCAATGANATTGCAACTAAGAATGCAAATTGGATCGGCGTTTTNTAAATGTTAACCACATGCATGGCATAGGCTAAAAATGCAACACTCAAAATTATGGTTACCGAAGATCCTAACCAAGAACCAACGGCACTGCCAATTATTGCTTTACTGCCGCGGCCATCCTTGTACATTTTGTGTCCTTCGATCACTGCAGGTAGACTACTACTTTCTCCTGGTACTCCAAACAGAGTTGCTGGAACACTGCCAATAAATTGTCCTATTGCACTCATTGCCGCATATGCAACTACAAGTTCCGACACGCCAAAGGTCATCCATATTGGGAAACCAATAAGCATGATGCCAAAGTTTCCTATACCAGGGATCAGACCAGAAGCCAACCCAGATACTATACCAAACAAAATTGCAATTACAATTTCCATATCTTATTATAACAAAGTTTTTAAATGTTAACAAGTGAACACTTGTATACGGCCTGGCCTACTTCAACAATGTTGCCGTTCCCAAAATGGTACTGGGAGGTCAGTGTATATGCCGACGTCACGTAATGTGTCGCTACAATAATATTTATCTGGAAGAATGAATGTACCCTGGAATCATCTGTTTTATTTGTAGATCTTTATATCCTGCTTGGCTCCATACATAATCAAATGTGCCTACAACACCGTCAATATCAATACGGTANAGATCCTGATATTTGCTTAAAATTTTCCATATCTCTTGTGGGTCATTTGTTTGAAAAGACCGCATAAAATTGCATTGGCCTAATTTAATAAATCCTAATGATAGTTTGGGATCAGTTGTGTCGAATCCATTACGTTGTAACCAAGGGTAAAACTTGTCCTGTTCTTCTTTATGCCATGGAGCAGTATCACATGTAACATCTTTGCCCCATTCGATATCAAAACATCCTGAATAATATTTTAAAGCACTGATTGATGAACATACAACATCATCTATATCTTTGCCATCTTCATCTCTAAAAACTTCAATGTGTGTCTTGCCAACTTGACACCAATGCAGATATACTCCGCCACATACCCTATCAAATTTATTTTCCGTGAAGTACTCGTAATCACTGTCTTGCAAATCAGTTCTGGGGGCCTGTAACCAAGTGTTAATTTGGCAAGGTCTTTGCCATTCCTTATCGCTATGATATTTTCGATAACTTAAAATATAACATTCTAGTTCATGACATAGATCATTCAATTGCCTTATAGCATATTTGGTTTCATAGTCTGCATGTTTATAATAGGAACTTAATCCCCATGCTTCACCCTGCAGATCTTCAAAGTATCTGTGTAATCTATTCATGGCATCATGTTTTATTCTCAAACCAGGTGTAGCCATCTCATCACCATTTACTGCAGGGCCTATAGGTAAATCTGCTGAATACATCACTGTATCTGTCTCAAAGTGATCTTGTATGGCATATGGTTCAAGTCCTGCATCTTGCCACTTATTCGACGTGTTAAAGCGGTTTATTTGCCCAATAGCATTGTTAATTTGATCACAAAGATACTGTATATTGCGTGGGGACTCTACAAATCCCATAAAGCAATAATTTTTTTCTAAATGATATTTTTCTTTTAGAAGTTTTTTAAGTTCATCCTTCCATCTGGTATGAAAGTCTGTATTATACAATCCAAAGTGTACGTCAATAGTATCGCTGAGATCTAGAGGATTTCTGTAAGTTATCTTCATTCACGAGTATATATGGCGGAGTTTGCTCCATGTTCAGCACATTCGACTGATACCACATAACATCGATTG
>NHCZ02000025.1 GCA_002167345.2 bacterium TMED46
CGGTGTTTGTCATCTTTTATCCAGTCTTTTGCTATTTCCCAGTTTATAATTCTGTTTTTTAGTATTTCAGTCTCGGACCTATTTGGTTCCTTGTAATTAAATGCTTGGTCATCAAAATCAATTTGAATATTGATATTTTTATAATAACTATTTAATCCTGATATGGGAGATACATGCAGTGTTGCAGTTTCTAGATTTTTTAGTCTTTGCTGGTTTATCCATTTGTATCCCTTATCTGCTCTTTGAGTTGATTTAAATGGAATTGGTGTTTCATTCTTATAATCAATCTTGATTTGAGGCAGTTCTTCTGTTGGTAAGCCAAGTAGAAGAGAGGTAGGAAAAAGATCCGATTCAGTCAATACATCTATACTTAATTCTATTAGAAAAGTTTTTCTTTCATTCTTTATGATACTTTTTAAGACAGATGAATAAAGAATGCTTGATAATAAAAAAAGATAAATAGGATAGTTTAACATAGCATTAAATTTTTATATAGGCCGAATCTAGGACATTGGAAAATATTGATAATAACAAGTAAGTTCATACTCTTGATTATAAAGATAAGTTTCGTTTTTATTTTTCTTGGAAAATAACTATCACTGATTGGAGAAAAGAATTTTATGTTTGACCTAGATATGATTAAGAGCGTCTATGCATCTATGAATGACCGTGTAAATGCAGCTCGTGATTTGTTAGCTCGACCTCTAACACTTACTGAAAAAATATTGTATTCCCATCTTTCAATTGGTAGCCCTTCAAAAGAATATTTAAGAGGCAACTCTTACGTGGATTTTTCTCCTGACCGTGTAGGGATGCAAGATGCGACTGCCCAGATGGCATTATTGCAATTCATGATGGCAGGTCGAAAAAAGGTTGCTGTACCATCAACGGTCCATTGCGACCATTTAATTCAGGCAAAAAATAATGCTACAAGTGACCTTGCTCAAGCAATGGACATCAATGGTGAAGTATATGGCTTCCTTGAATCCGTATCTGACAAATATGGAATTGGTTTCTGGAAACCTGGGGCTGGAATTATTCACCAAGTAATTTTAGAGAATTATGCTTTTCCTGGTGGGATGATGATAGGAACTGATAGTCATACTGTAAATGCTGGTGGTTTAGGAATGATTGCTATTGGTGTTGGAGGCGCTGACGCTGTTGATGTTATGGCAGGTATGCCATGGGAATTAAAATTTCCAAAACTAATTGGGATAAAACTTAAAGGGCAGATGAGTAAATGGACATCAGCAAAGGATGTGATTTTAAAGGTCGCAGGAATTTTAACTGTAAAAGGAGGTACTGGTGCTATTGTAGAATATTTTGGTCCAGGCGCAGATACAATGTCTTGTACTGGTAAGGGAACCATTTGCAATATGGGAGCAGAAATAGGTGCAACAACTTCAGTTTTCGGTTACGATCAACATATGTCAAAGTACCTTAGAGTAACTGGTAGGGGTGAGGTAGCAAATTTAGCAGATAAAAATGTTGATCTTCTTCGCTCTGATGATGCGGTTATTTCTAATCCCAATAAATATTTTGATCATTTAATTGAAATCAACCT
The DNA here is from genome assembly GCA_002167345.2 of bacterium TMED46. GTDB lineage: Bacteria > Fidelibacterota > Marinisomatia > Marinisomatales > UBA1611 > CACEUX01. The sequence continues at coordinate 1,565 of NHCZ02000025.1, forward strand.
TTCTGAACTTGAACCTCATGTTAATGGACCATTTACTCCGGATAGAGCAACTCCCATATCCAAAATGAAAACAGAGGCAAAAAAAGAAGAATGGCCTACAGATATCCAAGTTGGCCTTATAGGTTCATGCACTAATTCTTCATACGAAGATATATCTAGAGCAGCTTCTATAGCTAAACAAGCTGTTGAGAATGGATTAAAGACCAAAGCAAGGTTTACTATTACGCCTGGCTCTGAGCAGGTCCGATATACCATTGAGAGAGATGGATTCATTGATATTTTTGAAAAACTTGGTGCAGATGTATTTGCAAATGCTTGTGGCCCATGTATTGGCCAGTGGGCTCGTTCTGATTCAGATAAAGAGAAAAAAAATACGATTGTACATTCTTTTAATAGAAACTTCGCAAAACGTGCAGATGGTAATCCAAACACTCATGCATTTGTAGCATCACCTGAACTAGTAACAGCCTTGGCTATAGCTGGCGACTTGACATTTGATCCAACAAAGGATTTTTTGATGAATAAAGACGGTGATCAAGTTCGATTGAATCCGCCAAAGGGCCATGATCTTCCAAAAAATGGTTTTGAAGTAGAAGACCTCGGGTATCAGGCTCCTTCGTGTAATGGTTTGAATATTGAATTAAAAGTTGACCCTAATTCAAAAAGAATACAGATTTTAACTCCTTTTAATCCATGGGATGGTGAAAATCTTGTTGGAATGAGATTGCTTATTAAAGCTAAGGGTAAATGTACAACCGACCATATATCAATGGCTGGACCATGGTTAAAATTTAGAGGACATTTAGATAATATTTCTGATAATATGCTCACAGGAGCTGTCAATTATTTTAATGAAAAAACTAATTTAGTTAAAAACCACTTAACAGGAGAATATCTAGGGGTTCCAGATACGCAACGCCAGTATAAAGATGCAGGAATTCCTACAATTGTAGTTGGTGATGAAAACTATGGAGAAGGTTCATCTCGTGAGCATGCTGCAATGGAGCCTAGGCATTTAGGTGTAAGAGTTGTGCTGGTAAAGTCTTTTGCAAGGATTCATGAAACAAATTTGAAAAAGCAAGGCATGTTAGGCATAACATTCTCTGAAAAATCCGATTACGATAAAATACTTGAGGATGATATGCTTGATTTCATTGATCTTGATTCATTTAGTGAAGGTCAACACCTCACCTTAATAGCACGACACAATGATGGTTCCCAAGATAAAATCATATGTAACCATACCTATAATAGTACACAAATTGATTGGTTTAGGGCAGGATCTGCACTAAATCTCATTGCCTCAAAAAATTAATATATAAACATTTTAACATGAAAATATTGGTCTCTGATCCTATAACAGATACTGGAATTTCTATATTAGAAGATTCTGGTTTTCATATTATTTATCTTCCAGATAGTGATTCAATAGAACTAAATAAAGCTATTCAAGATGCTGATGGTATGATAATTCGCAGCGGTACTAAAGTAGATTTAAAAATGATTGAGTCCTCAAAAAAATTACAGGTGATTGGCAGAGCAGGTGTAGGGGTAGATAATATTGATATTCAAGCTGCCACAAGAAAGGGTATAGTGGTGATGAACACACCAGATGTTAATACCATATCAGCAGCAGAACATACAATTGCACTCATGCTTACTTTATCTAGAAATATTCATCGCGGTCATATGAGTTTAAATAATGGATTATGGAATCGTCACAAATTAGTGGGCACAGAATTACGAAATAAAACTGTAGGCATTGTAGGATTAGGAAAAATTGGTCGGGAGGTAATGGAGAGATGTGTTTCGTTTAAAATGAATATACTAGGACACGATCCATTTGTAAAAAATGAATTATTTGATGATGCAGGCATTACAATTACAGATTTGGATAAGTTAACTAAAGAGTCTGATTATATAACCTTACATATCCCATTAAATGATAAGACTAGAAACCTATTCAATTATAACCGTATAAAGCTAATGAAACCCTCTGCAAGATTAATAAATGTAGCTAGAGGTGGAATTATTAATGAAATTGATTTAGCAAAAGCTCTAAAAGAAAATGTCATCGCAGGGGCAGCAATCGATGTGTTTGATAGGGAACCAATTGGCAAAGAACATCCCCTTGTTGGTATACCTAATGCTCTTTTATCGCCCCACCTAGGCGCTTCAACCGATGAAGCAAAAGAAGGTGTCAGCAGAGCCATTTGTGAGCAAGTCCGTGATTTTTTGATGAAAGAAAAACTATCAAATGCATTAAACATCCCAATTTCAAACCTAGCACTGTTAAAAGATATACAACCTTTTTTAGATCTTGCTGAATTATTGGGTGAGGTGCTTGGTCAAATCGTCAATGAACCAACTGAAAAAGTTTTAATTGAATGTCATGGAACCGTTGAAGAAATAAGGCCCATCTCATTAGCATTCTTCAAAGGACTTCTATCGTCAAAGATTCCTGATAGAATAAATTATATTAATGCAGAAGCAATTGCTAAAGAACTTGGTATTGAAATTCAACTCCAGTATACAAATATAGAATCAAATTATCTTAACGTTATATCAGCATCAGTAATTTCTAAAAAACAAATATACCAAATGAGTGGAAGTGTCTTTAGTGATAATAAGCCCCGACTTGTTAATATTTTAGGTAGGAAAATGGAAGTTACGCCAAAAGGGACAATGCTCCTTTTAGAGAATGATGATGTTCCTGGTGTCATTGGACGGATAGGTACTTTATTAGGGGAATTGGATATTAATATTGCGGCCTATCTCTTAAATAGGGGGCATGAAAATGGTAAAGCGTTTGCTGTAATTCGAATAGACAATGCTTTAGGCCAAGNTAATATTGANANTTTGAGANANNTNAGNGTGGTNAAATGGGTAAAACAAATTCAAGTATTACCATAAAAAAGAATATTTTTTGTAAATTTATAATTTAAGATTAATTTTATAAAATTAGGATAAGGAAGNCCTTATGTCAAAGTTATGGGATGATTTAAAAGATAACATGAAGGATTGGAGCACTTCTGCAGTAGAAAAAGCGGAAGAAATGAGCAGAATTGCTATGGCAAAAACTGAAGAAATGACCAGGATNTCAAAGATTAAATTTGAGATACATCAACTTCATCGCGATATGAATAAGGCATATGAAAAGTTAGGTAAATTGGCATATTCACAAATTAAAGAAGATAATATGGCGTCCTTTTCAGGNAATAATGATTTTTTCCAAATTGTAAGCAAAGTTGAGANTTTAGCAGAACAGATTCAGAAGAAAAAAGAAGAAATAGAGAATATAAAACTTGANTATGGAATTGATGAAAAGGATATTGTTCAAAATGTGGAACTAGATAATATTGAACAGCAATCCTCTAATTAAATTNTACAATAAAATTAGTTTTAACTTATTTCTGAAAACTGTAAAATTAAAAAAATTGTGTCTTAGTAATCTAATCTAACATATGTCTCCTCTGAAAAATATAATTATCCAAAAGGAATCAGAAGAAAGTGTCAGACAGTGGCATTTAAATAGAGAGCAGTCTATTGCTTTGATAAGTGTGACTGCAATCTTAATAGGATCAATTNTATTCTTAGGTGCAGATTATCTGAGTACCTANATCTATCAGAAACGCTTNAATGAATTCAAGGCCAATTATGCTAATGTTTCAAAAAACCTAGAAATATTGAAAGAACGGCTAGCTCAGATTGATGAAGAATTAGAAATAATAGAAGAAAAAGATTCTGCCATTAGATCTTATGCAGGTATGCCAAGCATAGATAAAGATATTCAAAAATTGGGTATAGGAGGTCGTTCTTTAGAATCTGGTAAATTTTTTGATAATCTTGCACCTATAATAAACNAAGAATTATCTATTCTAGAGTTAGATNTNGAGAAACTATCTCGACAAGTTAATCTTGAACTAAGTAGTTATGGTGCTATATANAATAAGGTTCAAGANGATATAAAGCGGATAGCCATGATTCCATCTNTTAGNCCTGTAGAAGAAGGATACCTTAATTCTACCTTTGGTTATAGAATGGACCCTATTGATAATGTTAAACGTTTCCATCAAGGCCAAGACATTACGGTAAAAACTGGCTCACCTATTTATGCACCTGCNGATGGAGTNGTAAAAAGAGCATATTATGCAGGTGGATTTGGAAATCATATCAAACTTGAGCATGGCTCAGGCTATACAACTCTCTTTGCTCATTTATCAAAAATTAAAGTTAAGCATGGTCAGAAAGTNAAAAGGGGCGAGATAATTGGGCTTACAGGTAATACAGGTAGGTCCACAGCACCTCATCTACATTATGAAATTCATCACAATGGTANGCCTCAGAATCCTCTTGATTACTTTTTTTCTGAAACTGAATAATAACGTATAAATTTAAATATCGATGAGTAAGACCTATCACATACAAACATATGGATGCCAGATGAATGTAGCNGATTCCGAATTAGTTGAATCNATACTAGTAGANCNAGGTTACAAGAGTTCAAATNATCCCAATACTGCAGACGTTATTTTTATTAATACCTGCTCNATTCGAGAACATGCAGAAGATAAAGTCCATTCTCAATTGGGTCGATATGAAATGATAAAAAAAAATAGACCAAATATAATGATTGGTGTTTTAGGTTGTATGGCCCAAAGTTTAAAACAAGATATTCTTGAAAAAAAATCATATGTAGATATTATTCTNGGTCCAGATTCTTATCGAAGATTGCCAGATTTANTGAATAGAGGTAAAAATCAACCTAAGAGTTTAGTAGATACCAAATTATCTCGTTTTGAAGTATATGATGATTTATTTCCAAGTAGAAAAGATGGAATAAATGCTTGGATATCTATTATGAGAGGTTGTGATAAATTTTGNACTTTTTGTATTGTTCCTTTTACAAGGGGTCGAGAAAGGAGCAGGAGTCCTCNGAGCATTATTNAGGAAGCAAAAAAAGCAGTTGANCAAGGGTTTAAAGAAATCACTNTGCTGGGACAAAATGTTAATTCATATCTGTTTGAGGATTATTATTTTCATAACCTACTTGAAGCTNTAGCAAAAATACCTGGAATTAATCGAATCAGGTATACTTCTCCTCATCCTCAAGATATTACAGAAGAATTGTTGAAAACAATGGCAGAGTATGATAGTATTTGTAATTATGTTCATTTGCCATTGCAGGCAGGAAGTAATAAAATATTGAANAGAATGAATCGAACGTATACCAAGTCAAAGTTTTTATCGTTAGTCGATCTTATTAGANGGATTCTTCCAGATGTTGGAATTTCAACAGATATAATTGTTGGTTTTCCAGGAGANACGGATGAAGACTTTAGGCAGACTATCGATGTGATGAATAGAGTAAAATTNGACTCAGCTTTTAACTTCAAATACTCTCCTCGCCGTGGTACAAAAGCCTCAGAATATGATGACCAGATCCTTGAACAAACCAAACAAGAACGTCTACAGGAAGTGATAGCTCTNCAAAANAGACATACTCTGGAAAGAAATATTAAGCTTGTAGGTACTACACAAANTGTATTAGTTGAAAAAGAATCTAAAATGTCNAGTAATCATTGGGCAGGTAGGACTGATTCAAATAAATGGGTTATATTCAGNAAAGGCAATGTGCAAATTAAGGAAATGANATCAGTTNATATTAAAGAGGCCAAAGGAATTACACTACATGGTGAACTTATTCAAGACCTAGAAGAAGCTGCGTGATGAAATTACTTAAAACATTTTTTATAACGGTTTTAGTTTTATCACTTGTTGGCTTTTTACAGTTAAATACAGCTAAGGTACATTTAGATTTAATCTTTACGGAATTTAATAGTGCACCAGTTGCTATGATAATATTTGGTTCAATATCACTTGGTATATTATTTGGATATTTGGTTGCCATTTTTTCTATCCTATCAACTAAATCTGAGATGAGGAACTTGCATAATAAAAATAAACGTCTTTCTGATGAACTTAATGATCTTCGAAATGTTGCTGTAGACGAAAGTATTTATGTTAGTGATGATGAGGGTTCTTAATCTTGGATATCATTTATCTTTATTTAGTTCTTGCGCTTGCATTTAGTGCAGGAATCCTATTCTATTATTTTTCCTTTAAAACTGTAAAACAACCTAAAACTGATTTACTATTTACTGATGCTCTCAACTATATGGTTCGTGGAGATACTGCAGAGGCAATTAGAATTCTACGGCAGGTGGTCAAACAAGACTCTGATCATGTCAGGGCCTACCTACAATTAGGAAATATATTAAGAGATGAAAATACTGAACAGGCAATTAAAATTCATCAATCCCTTACAGTTAGACCAAATTTATCGGCAGAGATGAAAGTAGATATTCACCGTTCACTGGCTAATGACTACAAAAAGATTGGTAGTTATACCAATGCCAAAAAGGAAGCGGAGCAGATTTTAGCTATTGAGAAAAGAAATCTATGGTCTTTGAATTTTTTAATTAATCTTGCAAAAGATAATCAAAGTTGGGACGAAGCAGCCTCATGGACAAAGAAGCTCAAGAAAATAACAGGAAGTAAAAATAAAAATGATGAAGCTAGTTTTGATGTTTATAGAGGCCTTGATTGTTTAAAAAATAGCCAGTTGGAGGATGCGAGATTGTTGTTTGAAAAATCAATTAAGGTCTCTCCAGATTTTGGATTAGCCTACCGATACCTTGGTGATGTTTATGAGCAAACGAGAGAGTTATTGAAAGCACTAGAGAATTGGAAAATATTTGCAAAAAAAGATTTTAAGGGAGGGGCTGTAGTTTATGGTAAAATAGAGTCTGCTCTTTTCGACCTTGGCCGATATAGTGAAGTTGAAAAATTTTATAGGCAAATCCTAGATTTAGATCCATCAAATTTCGAAGCAATTATTCGTTTAGCTAATGTTCTTGATGAGAANGGTGAGAGTGTTGCCGCACTTAATTTAGTTGACAATGNAACTTTCCCAGGAGTNTTAGATGTAAGGGCCCATATTATGAAGTTAAAGCTATCTCTTGTTACATCTACACCTGTTGAGTTATCACACCAAATTGATAANATACTAGANAAATTATCCCAAATAGATGAGACTTAATATTCTGATTGGCTTATTACCGGTATTTATCTATTCGCAGAATGTAGACATGTATTTGTCTCTAATCCACGAAGGACAAAGCGAAGGGGTTAAAGAAAGTTTACCAGAATTAATATCAAAATACCCTAATGATCCTGGAGTTATATATCTGCAAGCACTTCTTACTACTAATGGTATGAAGTCTTTAGAACTCTATAGTAAAATAATAGAAAAATTTCCGGAATCAAAATTTGCTGGTTCTTCCTCAGTAAAGATAGGAGAGTATCTTTATGCTCGAGGTCTTTATTCTCAAGCAGGCATGCAATTACGTCTAATCCCAAGAAAATATCCACGAATTGAAAATATGCAAAGAGTTGTGGACATGATTGTTAGTTCATTTCTCGCTATAGGAGAAGACGACTCTGTGAAATATTATATAAGTGTATATCGTAGTATGTTTCCTAATTTGGATTTTAATAAATTTGGAGTTGAGTCACCCATTTTTTCGACTAAACAATTAGTCGTAAAAAATAAAAATCAAGAACCTAAACCATATGTAATACAAATTGGNGCTTTCGGAAGTATTCAAAATGCAACCCGGTTAAAGTTGCAAGTAAGTCAAATAGGTTATAACGTAGAAATCGTGCCAGTACAAACTAATGGTAAAGTGNTGCAAGCTGTACGTGTTATTAGATATAGGTCAAAATCGTCAGCAGAAAGAATTGGAAGTACTATAAAAAAGAAATTGGGTATAGANTTTAGAGTTCTATATCGACCAGTTAACCACAATTAGTTATCTTATAGCTAATAAACTTTGGGAATGATTGAGTGGCTGGTGCTCTCCGCGGCCTTCAAAGCCGTTGTCTGTAGTAAACCTGCAGAGCTGGGTTCGATTCCCAGGCGTTCCCGCCATAATTTAATTTGCTATTTTTCTTAGGTGCTCNAGACCATGTGNATCAAAATATTGATTTATAAACTGGTCTGCTAGTTCAATTCCAATATCAACATTACTGGTATCAANTGTTTGTTTGCATTTCATTGTTGCAACCAATATGGAATGAAGCGTAATGATTAAATCTATACTTTTTTTACTTTTATCTGCTTTAACCCTTTGTGTAAGAAAATAATCTGATGCTGTTTTTTGTATGTTTGATGCGTGCTGCTCTTTGGCCATTATCCAGCGATTTAGTTGGTTGTTCGATAACGGATCAATTTCCTCAGTTAACTGGGTTATCATACCCATAGCTTTTTTAATTGTTTTAAAATCTTCTTTAATTTGTATNATACGCAAAGCGTCATCATAAATACCACATGGTATTTGACAATGTGCAAAAATTGTGTTTTNACATAATAAAAAAATTACCAAAAATATATACTTTTTCATTTGAATCTCATTTTAGTTTATTCCCGCAATTAAGTAATGAACCGAAATAGGTTTTCAGCACTAATTCTCTTGTATTAAAATTAAGTATCAGATATACTTTTATTTCCAATATTTTTAATTTATATTTGATTTCTGAGGTAAGTAATCAAGTAATGAAAAATACACTAAAAGCAATAATTATACAGCTTTTGACGGGAGTAATCTTTGCCATTCATGGGAAGATTGTGTTCTATGATGGGACCTATGTGGTTGGAAAAGTAACCAAAGTAGATGAAGCTACAGTATATATTGTGCCCATTGGATTGGACACACCAGAGGGAGTTCTAGTGGGGAATATTGATTCTCTGAAAATGGAAAATGGGATGGTTCCCATNATTAATAGCGCTGTTAAATATTTTTACGGAAACGGAGAATTCTTAGCTAANGATGATGATTGGATGGATGAATATGATGACTTTGAATATGATGACTTTGCTACAATCCAAGAGGAATATAAATATGAAGGTAGTAAAAAAACATCTCAACAACATTATCATGTTTCAGCTTCTGCAGGAATACCAGTCTTTGCTGCCCTATCNTTAAAAGAAGATGAAAGAAGTGGTTATTATGGACAGGAGAAAATTTATAGTAACCTTAGCGCCTCATTTCAATTACCGTATTATCCTTTTGGAGCATTAGATATTTCTCCAGGAATAAGGCTTATGAATTTTGGATGGGAAAATTCAAATAATGGTGTATGGAAATGTGTCCAAGCTGTGGCGTTTGCCTCTATTGATTTTAAGCCAATTTTTTATTTTTTGCCTCAAAGATTACACACCTCTTTAGATGTTGGTCTTTCTTATAATATTGCATTTGATTCAGATCAAGATACGACAGCTGGCGGTTATTTTAATGAAACTGTTCAACCTGCGCTTCCTGGACAAAAGTACGGCGGTTTAGGCTATAATGTCGGCGGATCACTGGATTACTGGTTAAAGGATTTACCTATTGCAATCAGATTGTATGGAAATGGGTATTTTATACCTCAAGCACCTCCATGGCCTGATCTTAAGACTATGTTTGCTAGCGTGGGGATGTCAGTTGTAGTAGTCCTGAAGAGACACTCAAAAAATAATTAGATTAATAAATTCAAATATCTTTTCTACAGCTTAGATAAGTAAGCCCTATTTATTTTTATTGAAATAGAATGTA
>NHCZ02000026.1 GCA_002167345.2 bacterium TMED46
AATCGGTTATTTACCTGATTGTTATCCTTATAAACTCCCACCAGAGTTACTTGACCAGTATCAATATTATCTGGCACATCTATTATTATATCATCAATATTTAATCTATCAGTTATGGGGATATGATCACCATCATACCAATTCAAGAATAAAGAATCAACTACCACAGAATTAATATTTAATTGTATTTCTGAACCTGAATCAATTAAATGACTGTCTGGTTGGATATTAAGTGTATTACCATTGGAAATATTGATTGCCGGATCACCTAAAAGATTAAATTGAAATAATATACTTATTGCTATTTCCGGAAAGGTGATATTTGTGAATAAATACTCTAATTTTGCTTGGTTGATAAGTGGGCCTATGGGCAATTCACTATTATCTAAGCTAAATAGTTTGCTATGAATACGGTCCAATAATAAATAATCATTTATAACCCAACCCAATCCTGAAGAACCAAGCCACCCATAAGAACCTCCTTGAGGGTGTGCGAGCATATTTCTTCCAAGTGAGTTTGGGTTTTTAGCATCACCAGTAAAACATGTCATACTAGTAATAAATGGTGTCTTATTATTATTTAGACGACCAATATCATCCAATGTGAAAAGTGACCTATCACCCCAAACAGCTCCACCGCCATGACCAAAAAAATTAATATAAGAAAGGCCTCGCCCGAAATAATTAATCAATGTATCCGTAGTACCATAGAAAGGACTATTTTCTGAATACATATCTACAAATAATCGTTCGGGGAAAAATCCTTTATCTATAATATTCGCTATCAAATCTTCTGTTTGAAATCTAAACTGTTCATTATATCCTGCAATCATTAGAACCGAGTTCTCCCATATATTATCTGATGAATTGATAACATGCATATTTTTGTTTACCATTGTTTCTAATTCAAATATGGTTCTTGCCGGATATCTACCAATGGAGACCTCAGGGACATAATCACTCCCCTCTAATAGAGTATACCAATAATCTGAATAGGTAGCTCCCATACCAACAGTTTGAACATACATTGCAGGTATATTGAGATCTTGGGCAATTAAAACATATTCAGGAATGGTTGACCAGGTTATATGAGCATCTAAAAGGAACTCCTTAATTGCATGAGGATCCAATACTCCATTTGAGTAAGTCCTGTAAATAGATTCCGGTGTTTTAAACACGGCATTATAGTGATTGATCATTGGTGTTAGGACTTGCCTAAACGAATCTGGTGCAATAATAATATAATTAGATTGTTCCAAATGTATATCCAAAAGGGGATCTACTTTTTTAATGGATTGAGGATAGGGTATGTCACTTAAAGAAGTGATAAAATACTTTTGTGATTCACTATATGTCTGGTCTTGGAAGACAACACTCAAACTATTTTCTGATTGGGTAACAATAAAGTCAGTTAATCTTGTTTCTCCCATTTTATAAAGCAATATATCAGAAGAAGAAAATCCACTAATAGTAAATTGAGTTGTTAAAGAATAGTTATTGTCCTTTTTAAAATATAGTTTCTCATTACCGGCTTTGTACTTTCGGTCATATCTAAGTTCAGCCCAATCAAGCGCTACACGATCAACCATACCATCTAAGTTTTCAACACTGATATGTAATTGGTTTAGTCCATTAATTAAATCATCATTTAAAAACTGGTCAGATAAAAACTCAAAGCTTGTATTACCATTCCATTCAGCGGAACCTAAAAACCTATTATTTAAACTGATATTAATTCTTCGAGACCCATCTATAATAGCTTGTAATCTAACTTTTATATTATAGGTACCATCTAATGATGCATCTGTTATATACAATCCAAAATTCTGGCTACCGCCTCCAACAATCGTTGGTGAAAAGAAATAATGGTCAAAGCTATCCCACTGATCCGTGGTGTTTTGATCTGGCAGACTTTGAAAATGATCGTTTTCTTCAAACTTTATAATTGAATTGAATGATAATGGGGCATCAATTTGATTTATATCTTGAAGAGGGTAAACATTTTCGGAAGAATAACGTAAACCTTGTGAGTCACCCCAAGTCAACCAATAATGATTAGTATTCGTATAAAGGTTATATTCATATTCAACACCGGTCAGGGGGGGTGCTTTTTTGCCATAAAAGATCAATCCTAAGTCAGGATCATAGTCTAATAATTGTTCCGTACCACTATTAAACAGTTGAATAGATTCATGGTCCACATATTGAAGAGATGGGTCTAAAGAAAATAGACTGTCTAGAGGAATTCGGAAAAATCCATCGGAATTAATATCAATTCGAATAAGGTTATTCGAATACATATAATCAGGGATCTGAACATTGGGACTCATTATTTGAATATTCGGAGATCGAATAGGGCTCATCAAATGATCAGATAATATCTCTGCTTTTTTCTGATTATTCCACTTTAATTCAATATTTGTTTTCTTATACCAGAACCATTTACCATTAATATTTTTAATGATATCCAAATGCAATGATGATACTTGATTACCATTAATCTCTCCAGATGAACTGATTGACATACTTTTTGAATTTGGAAAANTTTTTAAATAATCCTTAGGAGCAATAGACCCNTCATTGAATTTTTCATTTTCATTAATTTTTGGGTTAAATCCAATCAATTCAATGGGCTCACTTCTAACTAGATTTATTTTAGCATTTGTAGAAACATTCACTAAGGGAATTTGAAAAATAGGTACAGAATAATGTCCCGGTGTTTTATCTAATATAGCNTGAGGCTTAACATTTAATTTATTGTTTGAAACAACAATAGTATCTACTTTGAATTCTAAGGATAGATAACCAGGAGAAGAACGGAGTATTTTGGGTTGTGGATGTCCATACCCAATGGCCATAATNAATATTANTAAGCCAAAATATTTCATGAATNGCAACTTTTTAGGGTNAATCTANTTNAGNANNATCATCTTCTTGGTCTCAACGAGATCACCTGCCTTAATCTTGTATAGATACACTCCTGCTGATACTGGTGCCCCAATATTGTTCGTAGCATTCCACTGGATTGATTTGTATCCAGGTGATTGATTAGTGTATATAAGATTATTTACCACATTACCAAGCATATCATAGATTGTTATGTCTACAAATGATTCCTTTGATAAATCATAACGTATGGTAGTAACGGGGTTAAATGGGTTAGGATAATTGGGGTACAATACAAACTGTTGCGGAACATTAGATGAAGATACTCCCATAAGCTGTAGACTATGGTATTCTATGTTTCCATTATAGTCCACATCCGCAAGACGATAATCATAGCTTTCCCCCTCATTTACACTATTATCCGTATAAGTATAGATGGTCTGATGTGACACATTACCCTGTCCCTGCAATTCTTGATCCGTGATATAACTTGCGACCTGGATCCAATCTGTAGTTGGTGTTCTTCTATCCAGGATAAAGCCTAGATTGTCGATCTCGCTCTCCGTGACCCATTCAAGGGTGATAACATCATTTCTAGTTTCTAGTAATTCAAAAGAAGTCAACTCTACAGGTAAACTACCATCCAACCCTTCTGCTCCCATTGAATAATAGCCATCCTGAACAGAGATACTGTTAAAGGTGATCACATCTCCAGATATACTTGATCCTGTAGCAACAGAACTAAAATCACCTGTTGTCCCAGAGCGATAAAGTAGTCTATAGTTTGAGGCAGTACCAGATTGCCCTGCATTTCCAGTAGCATCGCTTATGTCAATCTTAATGTTGGCCGCTACTGTACCGCTCTCGTCCACCTGCCAAATACGTTGAGTACGGACTGTACTTGCGACTGAACCCAGATCAGAGGACAATGTCCCGCCAAGATTGTTGTTACCAAATACAGCGAAGTTGCCAGTGGAAAGAGCACTCGCAACTGTCATGGTCAGACCATTAGACGCATCTGATTCACTGGTGCCTGATGCTTTCCAGACCGCTTCAACATCCGTTTCATAACTTGAACCCAAGTCTCCNATTACAGCGTAGGAGGTTACCCAATCTGCATTTTCCATGTTTGCTAAAGTACCAGCATTGCTATTTGTACTATTATCAGTCAAAGAAGTACCGGTACCATTAGACATTTTATAGTAGGCACGCAAGTCCGTTTCATTACCAACCANATCTTTATGCATGTTCTCTTGAATTTCTGATTCTGTTCGGACATCATTCCAAAATCGAACATCATCAATTATGCCAGCAAGATAACCAGTTGGAGGATGGTTCATAATTCTTCCACCTATNTGCGCATTGTATCCATTCGCATCTGTACCAAAGCCAGCAATTGATATAGATTGATTCGCCTCTAAATTCCCATTCACATAAATTTTGATAAAGCTTGTATTACACACTACGGCGAAGTGATACCACTTCCCAGTAAAATCAGATGTACTTGATGCAATACTTGTAACACCAACGGAAGCACTTTGATAAGTCTGTTCTGCGTATGCCCAAATGTCATCATCTTTACGTCCAAATCTTATAAGATAAGGCGCGCCAAAAAAGGATATCCTACCACCTTGATATGTAGTTGTTTTTACCCATCCTTCAATACTGAACTGGGTGAGATTATTCATATTAAAGGATAATTCAACATAATCATTTGAACCATCAAAATCGAGGGCGTAGCCACCACCTTGAGCTGAGATCATATTTATAAAAAAGAAAAACCGTACAGTGTACTTAAACATATAAATTCATATTCCCTTAAATAAATTTAGCTGCTTTTTAATACTTTTAATAAGCTAATAACTCACAAGGAAACTAAAAGCTCTTTTATGCTTAATTTGAAAAGTGGAATATGTTCCTCGTAATTTTATTAAATGGACTATACCATTCAGTACTTACATTTCTGTTTTTTAAAATAAATTAAAATAAATAAACTTGGAATTAAGTGCTTTGGAAAAAATCTATATCATCTATGTTAAAAAATTATAATACATTTCTTTTAGGATTTGTATTACATGCATTCATTTATACACAAACCATTTCAAATAAAGGACAGCTTGTATTGAGCGGCCTAACAAGTGATGATGTACCAAAAGGACAATCAAACATTGAATCTAANTTCAGGTACATACCATTTATTTCAATTACAAAAGAACTAAGCAATAACCAATTACTTGACCTAGAGTTTGCCTATCGATTAGACAGAGCGTATTCAGGTGACTCTTTATTGTATAAANGTGAATCCAACCATAGATGCTGGNTAAGNTATTCAAATGAAAAATTGGAAACTCGATTAGGACTACAGAAGATCGTATTCGGCCCATCTTTTATTTTACGTTCATTATCCTGGTTTGATACCATTGACCTAAGAGATCCTACGGGACAAACAGATGGCGTAGAAGCATTCCGGCTACGTTGGTTTCCTTCTAACAAACTATCAATATGGAGTTGGGCAATCAAAAACAAACAGGATACCCTTTCATATGGTGGGCGTGCAGAATTATCTAATGTTTCAGGTGAATGGGGCTTTACCTATCACAAAGACCCATCAAAACAGACCAAATTAGTAGGACAGGTTGCTACACAAGTGATCGGACCAGATGAACGTTTAGCTATAGACTACAGATATGATGGGATTTTTGGGCTCTGGAATGAAAGTATATTAATCAGATCTGATAGGTCAGAAACGACCATGGTCACGATGGGAGTAGACTATACATTACCTTTTGCTGCAGGTATATTGATNACTGGTGAATACATGAGCATAAAGGAGTCTGATAAAAATTCTTGGTCAAATAATCCACCAGATAGATCTTATAGTGCACTTATGGCAAGCTTTCCTCTTGGAATAGTTCACCAACTTATGTTTGTAACTCAAATGGATATAGAAACGGAGCGTAACTATCATTATTTAAGATGGAGCAGTACCTATGATCATTATAGCGTAAATTTTATTTTATCTGTCAACCCCAAGCGATCTACTTATAATACATATGGAGAATCACTACCAGGATCATTAGCNGGGTTTGGTACAGTATTTCAATTAATGTTTATTTATAATCATTGAGGAATAAAGATGGAGAAAGATACCGTCATAAGAATAAAGGGACTATTAAAACAATTCCCTATCGGTGGGCAATTTTTTACTGCATTAATGAATATTGATNTTGATTTAAATGAAGGTGAGTTTACCGGTCTTGTAGGGCCTTCAGGATCTGGAAAGACAACTTTATTGAACATTATAGGTGGGCTGGATTCTCCTACTGAAGGCCAGGTCAGTGTCTTGGGCCAGGCTCTAAATGATACATCACATGGAGNACGGGCCCGTCTCCGGCGTAAGCACATGGGCTTTATTTTCCAGAGCTATAACCTGCTNCCNGTCTATACGGTTTTTGAGAATGTGGAACTGCCATTGATNTTAAATAAANTTGATANANATGAACGAAGNTCGATGGTNGAGCAGGCTGTNGAATCAGTCGGTCTAANAGATAAAATGGATTCCCGACCAAATATGCTAAGCGGTGGTGAATGCCAACGCACAGCTATTGCCAGAGCGATAGTACATCAACCTGCGCTAGTACTGGCAGACGAGCCCACGGCCAACCTGGATGCGGAAAACTCTCATCATATTATGAAGATTTTATCAAATTTAAATAAAGAGTTGTCCACTTCTTTCATCTTTGCGACTCACGATGAAAAGATCATGGCTTATCTCAGGCGTATAATTCACCTAGGTGATGGTGAAATAACTGAAGATGAGATCATTGATAATCCCAAGGCTCACAATTAGAGATGCTTTTTAAAATTGCACTAAAAAATCTCTTGGGTGCTAGGCTACGCACCTTTCTAAATGTTCTTGTGACCGCTTTTTCATTTTTTCTAATTCTGTTTATGTCCGCCATGTATGATGGCATGCTACAACATGCCAAGCAGGTCACCATAGATACCGAGATCGCTGGCGGCGCATATTGGCACCCAGAATATGACCCTTTGGATCCAATGACTTTTGAAGATGCACATTCGGTGCCTCCCTCAGCAATTCAAGCTCTTATAGATGGAAAAAAAGCATTCCCGGTTCTGGTAAGCCAGGCATCCATCTATCCTGGAGGTCGAATCATGCCTACGATCATGAAGGGCATTCCACCTGCTCAGATGATTGTTAACATGCCAACAGATGCACTTTTAGGGCATGAAGATATTGCTATACCAGTACTGATAGGAAAAGGAATGGCCAGCGAATCCAAGCTTGAAGTGGGGGATGCCTTTACCATTCGCTGGCTTGATACGGACCTTACCTATGACGCCGATGAAGGAACTGTGGTACATATTATGGATACGGAAAATTTCAAACTGGATGTGGGCCACATTTGGATACCACTGGATAAAGTTCAGTCCATGCTGGCCATGGAAGGAGAAGCCACCTACGTGACCTATGGGAAAGGAGTTCAGCCAGTACAAGAAAAGGGGGACTGGGTTCCTCGTGATATTAACTATCTGGTGCAGGATATGGAAGCCATCATCGAAGCAGATAAACCGGGAGCTCAGATTCTGTATTTAATTCTCCTAGCTATGGCGGCCATGGGCATCTTTAATGCTCAGGTATTATCTATTTTTCGTCGTGGAAGAGAAATCGGCACACTAATGGCTATTGGGATGACACGTCCAAGAGTAGTGGGACTCTTCACCTTGGAAGGAGGTCTTAATGCTGTGCTATCTGCAGCGGTAACATTGATTTTTTTTGGCCCCATTCTCTGGTATTTTGGTGCATATGGTATTCCCCTACCCATTGATTATTCGGAGATGGGTTTGATCATAGCTAAACGCCTGATNCCAGTTTATACTATAGGACTNGTTNTATCAACCACCATACTGGTCTCTATCATAGTTCTTATTGTCAGCTATNTTCCTTCCCGCCGCATTGCAAAAATGAAACCTACCGATGCTTTACGTGGGAAGGTGATGGCATGATCAAATTTTTAGCTAAAGGATTACTTCGGGACCGCTCGCGAAGCCTTTTCCCCGTTTTAGTCATTAGTCTCACGGTTACTTTGGTTATTTTCTCAATTGGTTTCATGCAAGGCACTATGAATAGTTTACTTCTTGATACTGCTGTCATATTGACGGGCCATGAGAAAGTTGTTACACGTGCCTATAGTGAAGAAAGCCAGCTTATGCCTAATGACCTGGCTTTAATGGATGTTNATCAATTGATTGAAGACTTGGAACAAGAATACCCTGATTTTTTCTGGACGCCCCGAATNACTTTTGCTGGGCTTTTGGATGTCCCGGACAAAAATAGTGAAACAAAAGCTCAAGGTCCAGTTATTGCCTTTGGAATCGATCTCCTTTCTAATGACTCTCGACAGGTGGAGATTTGGGAGCTCGAAAGATTGCTTGTGAGCGGAGACCTGCCTAAAAATAACAATGATGCACTTATCAGTTCAAAAATGGCAAATCAATTAAATATAGGGATTGGAGAAAATGTTACTTTCATTGGTTCAACAATGGATAATGCTTTTACAACCTATAATTTCAACGTGTCAGGCACATTCAACCTAAGAAAAGGGCAAACAGATAAACAAATGATGCTTGTTGATATTTCGGGCGCCCGCCTCGCCCTGGATATGGATAATGCTGCCTCAGCAATCTTTGGTTTTACACACTCATTATATTATGATGATGAAACGGCTGTTGCATTGCGTACCGAATATAATAGGATCAAAAGCGACAGCCTGGATATTTTCAGCCCCTTTATGCTTGCCCTACGAGATGGAAATCAGATGGGCACCATGGTAGATGTAAGTGACGCAATGATGGCGATTATGGGTGGAATTTTTCTGGTGATCGTCATGATCGTTCTTTGGAATATGGGTCTTATGAACGGCCTTCGTCGCTATGGAGAAATAGGTCTTCGGCTAGCTATGGGTGAATCCAAGGGACAGGTATACCGATCTATGATCTCTGAAGCAATAATTATAGGTTTAGCAGGAACAGTAGTTGGTACTAGTATCGGGATTGCGCTCACCTATTATGTTCAAGAGAATGGTATAGATTACACAAAAGGGATAGAGGCTCTTTCTAATTCGTCCATGGTTATGCCTAATATATTCTACGCCCANNTCACGCCCGATCTTTTTTATATTGGCTTTTTNCCCGGTGTTTTNGCTACTGTACTTGGGACTATGCTAGCAGGGCTAGCAATTTACAGGCGTGAAATGTCACAATTATTCAAGGAACTAGAAACATAATGAANCTGATCATTCTAATTATTTCTTTTTCACTACTTTTTGCACAAGAAAATGAAATGTCTGTAAAAGATATAATAAAAGCGATGGATAAGAATTTAAATGCAAAAAGTCGAGTATTGACCAGCAAGATGGTCGTTCATGGAAGNCGATCAAGTCGTACGATAGAATCCAAAAACTGGGTAGTTGGCATAGACCAGGCCTTTACTGAATATTTATCGCCCCCAAGAGAAGCAGGAACTAAAATGTTAAAACTAAATGATAAACTATGGACATATTCTCCCCAGACAGATAGGGTCATTCAAATATCAGGACATATGCTTCGTCAATCGGTGATGGGCTCTGATATGTCCTACAATGATATGATGGANGATAGGCCATTAGAGGAGATGTATGATGCAAAGCTTAATGGNTCAGCTGAATTAAACGGAAGAGATCATTGGGTAATGGTATTGGAAGCAAANATCAAAGGCCTGGCCTATCATAAACGTAAGGCATGGATAGATAAAGAATACCTTCTTCCTGTGAAAGAAGAATTGTATGCTAAAAGTGGAAAATTATTGAAGACCTCTACAATGANNGATGTAAAAAAGATCCAAGGGCGATGGTTNCCATCACGATTTAATTTTAAAGATGAATTAAAACGAAATAGTAAAGGTACTGAATGGGTTATTGATGATATACAGTTTGATATTCAAATCCCAAAATCACGTTTTTCAAAAGCTCTACTTCGAAAATGACACTACTGTTTCAATATGAGGTGTATGGGGAAACATATCTACCATAACTGCTCTATTGATATTATATCCTTTTTCTGCCAAGATCTTAGCATCTCTAGCCTGAGTCGTTGGATTGCAAGAAACATATACGATCTTTTTTGCATTTAATTTTGGTAAATACTGCACCATGTCTGGATGCATTCCTGCTCTAGGTGGATCAACAATAACAACATCTGGTTTTGGAATTCTTTTGGGTAACTGTCCCGATTTAAAAAAAGTGTCTAGGTTAGCTTTTAAGAATTGTGCATTGTTTATATCATTACGGTCTGCATTTTTATCAGCATCATCTAAAGCAGAGCGAATCACTTCAAACCCATAGACCTCTTTTGCCTGCCTTGCCAAATAAAGTCCAATCGTTCCAGTTCCGCAATATAGATCATAGATGACCTCTTCCCCCTTCAACTCTGAAGATTTTTCAACCTCTTTATAGAGTTTTTCACCTTGGACCGTGTTGGTCTGGAAAAACGAGTTGGCCGATATCTCAAAGGTAAGANCACCTATTTTTTCTTGAATAANTGATTCTCCGTAAAGAAGGGTCTCATATTCTCCAAAAGCAACATCTGCCTTTCGAGTATTTACATTATTTACTAGTGANGTAATTTCCGGGACTTTCTCAAGAAGAACATCAGATAGTAATGATAACTTATTTATATCATTATATGAAGTAACGAGATTCACCATGAAATGTCCTGTGTTTACACCAAACCTCAACATCAAATAACGCAAAAACCCTATATGCGTTTTTGGGTCATATGGTCTTAGCTCAGGGGTTTGTAAACAAATTTCTCGAGCTATAGAAAGAACTTTATTCCCCACCTCTGGCTGTATGTGACAGTCATGAATATCTAGNATCTTATCATAACGACCTGGGATATGCAAGCCNACAGCGAAAGAGCGATCCACCCCTTGTGGCTCAGAGTCCATNACCCAACGATGGGGAGAGAATGTGAATTCCATTTTATTGCGATAGCTGAATATTGGATCTGCAGGAATGCTTTGGTCTAAGTTTAAATCATCAAAACCAGCCAGCCTTTGAAAGGCATCTTTAACCTGATCTTCCTTTTCATTTAACTGCTCTTGATACGATAAATTTTGAATCTTACAGCCACCACATGTTCCAAAATGTTTACAGGGAGCAATAACTGAGTTAGGTGACTCTTTTATTATTTCTTGTGCCCTAGCCTCAGCATGACCCTTTCTTTTTTTATAGATACGTGCTAGAACAGTTTGACCAGGNATCCCACCTTTCACAAAAATAACAAAATTATCTTTTCTTGCCAGACCCATGCCCCCATAGGCCAAGGACTCTATATCTAGCTCTAGTTCCATACCTCGTTTTATGGTGGCAGATTCATTCATGAGACTATATTAACACCACTACTTGTTCCAATTCGATTCGCCCCGGNATTGATCATTGACCTTGCATTTTCTAACGTTTTTATCCCGCCACTAGCTTTGACCCCCATGTCTTCACCAACTGCCTTTCGCATAATGGCTATATCCTCTGTTGTCGCTCCTGACAATGAGAACCCAGTGGATGTTTTAACAAAATCTGCACCATTATCNCTAGCCAAGTTACAGGCTAAAACTTTTTCTTTATCAGTTAAAAGACATGTTTCAAGGATCACTTTTACACAGTTACCGTCTGCGGCATTTACAACCTGTCTGATCTCATTTTCAATTATATTTATTTCGCCTTCTTTTAAAGCGCCGATATTTAGGACCATATCTAATTCTTCTGCGCCTTGATGGGTAAGAAATCGAGCCTCGGCAAACTTCATTTCTATTGAAATTGAGCCAAGCGGAAATCCTATTACAGTGCAGGGTTTAGGCTTATTACCATTTAATACTGAGGCAGCCAGAGGGAGATTAGTAGGATTTACACAAGCAGTTGCAAATCCATATTCTATCGATTCTTCACATAACTGAATAATGTCCGACCTGATCGCATCAGGTCTAAGATTTGTATGGTCAATAAGGTGGGCTAATTCATTCATTTAAATAATTGATTTTATTTTTGATATTAATTCTAATGCCTGATCTTTATTCGGTGCCTCTGCATATATTCTTAAAATAGGCTCTGTATTCGACCTTCGTAAATGTACCCANTTTTCATCCCANNTAAATTTNATCCCATCTAGATCATTAATATCTGCNTCATTAAATAAGGTGCTGACCTTTTCTATAATTACATCTGNATCTATANCTTCCACGCTTANNNTATCTTTTACAATTTCAAANGTTGGTAGAGATCCNTGTATTTCACTCAATGTGTTATCTGTTTGGGACATGCGATTTANAACCATGGTAGCNGCNATCATAGAATCTCTTCCTAGGTGGCATTCTCTCAGAATAACACCACCGTTTCCCTCACCTCCAAGGTTTGAGTTCACCTCATTCATTTTATTTACAACATTTATTTCGCCAACAGCAGATCTTTCTACAGAGCTATGATTTTTATGGGCAAGTTTTTCTAATGCTAATGAAGTAGAGAGATTCACTACGAATTTTTCCTTATTGCCGGTTTCTTTCAAGTAACCATCGGCAGCTATAACGAGAGTGTATTCTTCTCCAAGAGGATTCCCATTTTCACTAACTATAGCAAGACGATCTGCATCAGGATCCACAGCAAAACCCACATCAGCATTTTGTTCTTTTACAATCTCACAAAGATCATCCAAATGTTCAGGCAAGGGTTCAGTGCCTCTTGAAAATTTTCCATCTGGTTCACAATACAATTCGATCACTTCACACCCTAACGACTCAAGCATAGTTGGGAGTGCCAATGCGCCAGCACCATTTACAGCATCCAATACAACCTTGAATTTTCTTCTCTGAATTCGATTTAGATCGATGCAACTGATACTCGCACACGCAATGACATGTTTTTGAATTGCATTCTGCTCGGGCCATATGATACCAGGCTCATTTGATTTTTCCAATGCAACATCCTGATCAACTGTATCAAACAATTCCTGACATTCTTCAGGGTGAAAAAAAGTACTGTCTGGTCTTAAGAATTTTATCCCATTCCATTCTATGGGGTTATGACTTGCTGTTACAATGAAACCACCCACTGCTTCAGTGTTGTGCACCATAAATTGAACAGTTGGTGTAGGAACAATTCCACATTGTATCACTGTTCTGCCTAATCGTACTAATTCTTCAGTCATTGCATTTAGAATCAGTTCACCTGATGGTCGACTATCTCGACCAGCCATGATCACACCATCAGGAAGAAAAGTGTGAAGCGCGCTTGCATAGGCAGNTGACATCTCTGGTGTCAAATGAGATTCTGTAAGCCCCCTAACACCTGATATACTACGGATCAACATATGGATTCATTCTTTTAATTTTTTGGTCTCTAAATTCGTTAAAAGGGGAAAGTCTTCCAAAAAGAAAAGCCCTGGCTATGACAGGGCTTTTTAATTTTCCAATTAAGGATTTTACTTACGGCGTCTGCGTCGACGCTGTCGGCTGGCACGCGGATCATTCCGCAGTGCTTCTATTCTGGCAAGCCGTTTAATACGTCGTACGGTCTTCTTTTTTGCTTCCCGCTTTGTATCGCTAGGCTTTTCATAGAATGCTCGACTTCTGATCTCCCTGAGGACACCGGCTCTCTCCCACATCTTTTTAAAACGACGTAGGGCTCGCTCAAATGATTCTTTTTCTTTTACCTGAACTTCAACCACTTAAATCACCTCCAAAGTGCTGTTTGTGGTATTGTTTTAAATTACTTTAATTCAAAAAAGCCGGCGATTTTACCTGATTAGGATATGACATACAAGCACTAAACCATTGAGATGAATTCATCAATCGTAAGGGTCTCTGGACGTCTGGTAAAGTCAATATCTTCCTGGACTGATTTTGGTATGCCCCATCCTTGTAAAGTATTTCGCAGCATTTTTCTACGCTGTGAGAATGCCNCACTTACGATCTTATTAAACCTCATGTACTGATCATCCTNGATCAGAGGACAAACTTTTTTCGTAAATCTAACTATTGCAGAATCAACCTTTGGTTTTGGTATGAATACATCAGGTTTGATACTAAAACAAAGATCAATATCCAAGTATGCACCGACTACAACTGTTAACCTACCATATGCTTTTGTATTTACTTCAGCGTTCAGTCTATCCGCAACTTCTTTTTGCATCATGATATATGCATCTTCCCAATAATCGAGCTGTTCTATTAGCCAGAAAATAATTGGAGATGTAATATTGTACGGTATATTGCCAATCACGCGCACAGGTTNATCAANAGGTAAACCCTCAATATCCTGNAGCAAAACATCNCCATGNATTATGTGTAGTCCATTTAAGATAGGTTTATTTTTCAATTCTTTAATAAGCAGAGGGTCTATCTCNACAACAACCATGCTATTAACATAAGGGAATATCCTTTCTGTAAGGGCTCCCTCGCCTGGACCTATTTCTAAGATATTATCACCCGTTTTTGGTTCAATCGTTTTTGCTATTTTATCTAATAGGTTAGTATCCGCAAGAAAGTTTTGACCCCATTTTTTTCTGAAAGGGTGATCTTTATTTGCTATCCCCACAATAGTTATAATCTAAACAGTTCCGTGGCGTTATTTGATGTAATAGTAGCTATTTTCTCCAATGGGGTTCTATGTATGTCTGATAATTTTTCAGCAACAAAGCGAACTCTCCCAGGTTCATTTGTCTTTCCTCGATGAGGAACCGGGCTGAGGTAGGGAGAATCTGTTTCAACAAGAATATGGTCCAGAGATACCTGCTTTGCTACTTCTGGAAGATGGCTATTTTTAAAAGTGAGATTTCCAGAAAATGAAATATAGTAGCCAAGCTCTATGAATCTTTTTGCTGTATCTAAATCACTTGAAAAGCAATGAGCGACACCTCTTACACCAGGATATTCAGATAATATTGATGCCACATCCTCGTCTGCATCTCGGTTGTGAAAAATAATAGGCTTATTTAATTCCTTTGCTATTTCCATTTGTGCACGGAACACGTCTTTTTGAATTTGAGGGTCCGATATATTCCTAAAATAATCTAAACCCATTTCCCCCACAGCAACCATAGAGTCGTCGTCCATTAAGCCATNGATTTGATCAATATAGTCTTCCGGGGCATCTTTTGAATCATGTGGGTGAACACCCGCTGAGCCATAAATGTTTTCATGAGCTTTGCTCAGACTTAAACATTCTTTTGCATCTTCAATATTGGTAGCTACACATATGAATCGGTCGACACCTAATTCCAATGCTCTTTCTAGAACATTGGTAAGGTCATTTTTTATCTCATCATAAAATAGATGGCAGTGAGTATCGGTTAGCATTTCTTTATTTCTAATTGTAAAATGGTAGGTGAAAGTAATTTGAATTTTTCTTTAACACGATCATGAAATTAATTAGTTCAATTATTATAATTGTTTCNAAAAAACTCTNTTCGGTATCAATTGAACAGTAATGACGGATACATCTATAACAAGCCATTTGATGCTGGTATAAATTATTCAGCGACCCTTATTAGTCTTTTCTATGGTGCTGNTAATTTACTTCGAACTATCCAAATCGGNACACTATNTGGCTGGGATTCTGATAATCCAACGGCAACATGGGGTGGCCTTTTAGGATTTATGCTCTGGAAGAAAGGCGTAGAATCAATATTTAATAAAAATGATTTTTCAGATGCTTATTGGATACACCGTCCAAGAAGAAACTTTCCTGACCACATAGATAATCTTGAAAGAGAAGACACATTTCACTTAATGGCTAAAAGAGGCATACAAATCATTTATAGAATAGTTATCGAAAAAATAAAAGGTGTAGTGGATCTAAAAAACGATGTTTGGAATATCCCAATTAAAGAAGATTAAATCTTATTTTATCCTTGGAAACAATGGTTCATGGTCTTTCAACATGCTGTTAGGGTTAAGTTTGCCCCATGATGTATTGGTATTAAGCGCATTAAGCGCATCAAGCAAAATTCCAGTTCGGTGAGGCATAACTGGTGATAACAAAACAGCCCCCAACCTCAGTGCTTCACCAGCGACATAAAGGATCCTTCCAGCAGCGACTTTATCTTCTTTGACCAACTTCCAAGGCGCATTATCCTCCATATACTTATTTACGGTTCGAATATATTGCATTATATCTTCTATGGCTTCATTCAATCGCATTTCGCCAATCAATATTTCCACTTTTGAAGATAATGACTCACCTTTTAGCCTAATTTGGAGATCTGAATCTAAGTATTCTCCAGGCTCCGGTATTTTACCATCATAATTCTTTTTTATAAGNGTAGTAACTCTGCTTAGCAGATTACCAAAATCATTAGCTAGATCGCTATTATATCTTTGAATGAATGACTCCATTGTAAAATTAGAATCTTGCCCTAAGACCATTTCTCTCATCAGATAGTAACGTACTGGATCAACGCCATAATCATCAATAAGGTCCATAGGATTGATAACATTACCCAATGATTTACTCATCTTTGATTCACCCATAAGCCACCAGCCATGCGCAAAGATAGAGTTAGGCAATTTAATACCTGCTGATAGTAACATCGTAGGCCAGTAGACGGCATGTGTTGTGAGAATATCCTTTCCAATCAAATGATAAGAGACGGGCCACCAAGAATCAAATAATTCCGTCCCCTGATTAAACTCCACAGCTGTAATGTAATTTATGAGCGCATCAAACCATACGTAGGTAACATAGTCCTTATCAAAAGGCAATTCTATTCCCCAATTTAATCTTGATTTGGGCCTAGAAATACATAGGTCATTTAGAGGCTGGCGAAGAAAGCCAAGAATCTCATTTTTTCGATGTTCTGGCTGAATAAATTTTGGATTTCTTTCAATATGACTAATGAGTGCATCTTGATATTTACTCATTTTAAAAAAGTAGTTCTTTTCTTTTAATTTTTTTATGTCTCTAAAATCACCACTTTCAGCTTCTTTTTCTGTGATAAAACGTTCTTCTGAAACAGAATATAGTCCTTCGTATTCTGATTCATATATATCTCCATTGTCCATTACGATTTGTAAAAAATCTTTTACAACCTTTTTATGTCTATCTTCAGTCGTTCTTATAAAGTCATCATTAGATATATGAAGTTTTTGCCATAGTTCCTTAAACCTTGGGGCCATTTGGTCACAATGCTCTTGCGGGTCTATTCCATTTTCTTCAGCTGCCTGTTGTACTTTTTGACCATGTTCATCCAGTCCAGTTAAAAAAAATGTTTTTCGACCAATATTTCTATTATAGCGTGTTAGGACATCAGCAAGTATAGTCGTATAGGCATGCCCAATATGAGGTTTGTCATTAACGTAGTATATAGGAGTTGTAATATAGAAGTAATTGTTCATGAACTAAGATGCTTCTTGGTACTCAATAAAAGATTGACCAGCACTAACGGCATGTAGAGATTCTTAGCAATTGCTCCCACTGTATCTTCTAATTCAAATACAATTGCTGGGAAGTCAGCTGAACTATATTTTTTCACACATCGTTCTATACCCTTTCTCAAGGGAGTGTTATAAAAAGGATATTTCATATTTTTTTGGAACCTATTTGCACTCTGATACCAAATTTTTAAAAGCATGAAATGTAAGGAAAACTTTTCTGAATCTTGCTTAGCCATTTTTGAATAATCCTGAATGAATTTACGCCACTTTCCAGGGTCATCTTGGTTCATAGATTTAATTAGGTCTTCGATTAATGTGATTAGTTGCTCTAGAGATTGCCTAATAAAGAATTGAGCACTGTAAAAGTTTCCTCTACTTAGCCCAATTAACAGGGGGATATCTTCTGGCCTAACCATCTTTGATTTGAACCAATCTTCAATAAAAACATCATCTAACTTTGGGAAACCTATCCTCTGACATCGAGATATTATTGTTGGCAACAATAACTCTACATGATCTGTGATCAATATAATTGTTGTGTTATGAGGCGGCTCTTCAAGAAGTTTTAAAAAAGCATTGGCTGCTTCTCCTTGTCCAACACATAGCAAATGGGCATCAAAAACCAACACTACTTTTCTGCCCGTATTATTGCTTTTCAAATAAAGACTTTTTCTTAAATCTCGAATTGATTGTATAGGAATTCTTGTAGCCCTGGGGATCTTCATTTTGAAGAATGGATCTTTTGCCTTTTGCTTGATTGCTTCATTGACGATATCTATATCTTTAATATCGAGAGCGCCTGCTTCAGTATTTTGGTTCTTCTTAAGTGCAGGTAACGGAAATAACAATTTTAATTTTTCATGTTGTAGCTTTTCCATTCTTATACACGAAGGACAGCTTCCGCAAATATCTTTACCTTCTAACTCGCAATTCAATAATTTTGCAAATTGTATACCAATACCCTCTTTACCACAACCTGGAGGGCCTGAAAATAGATAAGCACTACCTAATTTTTTGGATGAAGAAATTTGATTGAGCTGGCTCCATACTTGCTCCTGCGCGGTGCAGACCGTGGAAGAGTTCATCTCTTTATTAGCCATTTTTCCGGATCTAGCTTTTGACCTTTACCCCATATTTCAAAATGTAATTTGGATCCATTGATAGAACCTGAATCACCCATGTAGGCAATAACGTCTCCATTACGGACTTGGCTATCAACAGTCGTTTGAATATTTGTGACATGGCTATATACTGTATAAAAACCTCCACCATGATCTATGATGATAGTAGTTCCATATCCTCTTATATATGTAATAGTAGTAACGACACCACCCAAAACCGTTCTGATAGCAGATCCGGGTTGCCCTTTAATATCAATTCCAGGGTTCTCCGTTGTGGTCTTTAGCTTGGGATTCCATTGTTTGCCAAATTTTGCAATTATACGTCCTTGTGCCGGCCATGGGAGTTGCCCTTTTAAGGCTTTAAAACTTTTTGTTTTAAGCGCTTCTTGCTGTTGGCGTATTCGCTGTTCTCGTTCGAAACGGGCTTTATCCTCAAGCACCTTCTTTATAATGCTCTCAAGCTGCTTAACACCTGCTTGTTTTTCTTCGACATAGTTTGCGAGAGCTTTTTTATCAGTTCGAATTCGATTTAGCTCTTTTTCCCTATTGATACGCATGTTACGGTAAGAATTGATTTGTTTTTCTTTATCCCTTACCAGACTAAGATTATTTCTAAGTGCCGCTTCTAATTCCAGTTTTTGTTGGCTGATCTTAATTAATAATTTTTCTATCTGTTTTGTCATTTTCTTTTCAATCTCTGAGATAATTTTCAAATAATGTGTCCTATACATAGCCTGACGCCATGTTGTAGAAGAGAAAACTCTCTCAAGGTCGGTTATTCTTCCCTTAAGGTAGGAATTAACCACTCTCTGCTTATACCTCAAACGCAAAGCTTCTAATTCATTTTCATTCTTTAATATTTGATTTTTTAATTCTAAAATCTTCTTCCTCGCTTTCTCCTCTTCATTTTTCAATGACTGAATCAATTTTGCAGTGAGAGATATTTCTTCATCAATTGATGATATTCGACTCGAAGTAGTTCTTTCACGAGATTCAGCAGTCTTAATCTTTAATCTAAGTTGGCTTATTTCAGTCTTAAGAGCATTAATTGCATCATTTTGATATCTTAATTCTTCGTTATAGTCTCGATCGTCAGATTGAGCTTGAAGATTAACTGAATAAAAAATAATAAAAACAATTTGAAATAATATTTTCATTGTTTTAAAAATACTTGGTTTTCATTTCTTTAAATAGAACAGAATTATATCTAGAAGTTTTATAATTCTTCTATTTTAAATAATAAAAAGTTTTGAAAAGATAATTGAAGAGATCCTTTGTCCATAAAGTAGATCCAAAGCTGCTCCTCGTGATTTGTGCCGTTATTACCTAGAATTTTCTCATGGGGCATACCTAGAAGTGCCTCAACTTCTGGTAATGTTTGACCAATACTAAGTTTTTTTGACCTAGCGATATCTAATTCTAANCTACCAAACTCCATCCTTCTATCTATAAGTTCTCTTGACTTAAAATCTTCGTAAGAATTTAGTTTTTCCTTTAAATCTATTAGTAATTGTTCGTTTTTTACCCCAATCCCTCCTGATAATTCTCTTGCAAACTCTAGTGAATAAATTGCTAGCTGTATTTCTTCAAACTCGTCTGCCCTAGTAGCAAGTTTTGCCATTTGAATACCCGCTTTATATTGCAACGCCTTCACCTCATACACTAAGTCCTGATTCATTTCAAGTGCCTCAGCATATTTACCCATGGCTTTTCCTATAAATCCCAACTCTTGATATTGTTTACCCTCTCCTAATATCACCCAAGATTTAAATCTTCTGATCTCTTTTTTACCTTGATCAGAGAATTCTGCTACATTTTTTACCAAATTATAAGCCCTTATGTACTTTGAATCATTCAAGAACTTTTCTGCTTCGATCATCCACAATAGTGCTATTTGCTCAATTCTTCCTTCAATCAAATTATAAGCTANAGTATCATTTTTAACTCTTGACCTAGCATATTTATACATGTCAAGTGCTTTTTTCGTCTTACCGGATCTTTCTAAGACTAATCCTTTNTCCATTAGCTGGTATGGAATCTTATACTCACAGTCTGCTATATATTCTTCTGCACGGTGTNGATTGGAATGACTTGGATACTCAGACATAAATTTATTAAATGTGCTTAATGCTTCAATATAGTCCTTCCTGTAATAAGAGTTCTTTGCTTTATCTCCATTTGTTTTTTTACCACCATAAAATGCAGATAGAGTTAGGTATATACCATAGTTAGAAAGATCGAATCGCGTGATAGGCGTGATATCATTTGGGTCATTGATTGTATGTATCTTTGTATATGAATACCTAAAATCCATTCCTACAGTAAATCGATTGTTTTTACCTGGATCTAATATAAAGCGTATGCCTAAAGCTCCTGCAGCTGAGGTTCCAGAGCCTGATAGATCCTGGTTCCACGTCTCTTCATTGGAAGAGTAGAATAATGCAGATGCTAAACCATAAGAATAACGAAAATTCAGATACCAATTATCNAAAGGCTGGTACTGAAAATGTGTTGTNGCCAAATACTCGGATAGCTTAGGCGAAAAATAAGTTGTGTCACCCCAATTAGAATTGGTTGCTCCCCACTCATTATATGGAACCGCAGCAGGTGAGAATAAGGTACTTGAGCGATACGANAATCCATTCATAACNTTCATCCAACTTGTNCCAACAATGTAATGAGGTANATTAATTAGNCCTATATCAACTTCNANAGAAGAGCCCCATATNTTATTTGTTTCTTGGCTTATAGGGGTAACATCAGATTCATATCTGATTTTTTNAGGNTCATCCTTAAATGAATCACTCGTTAGGCTAGATGCGCTNCCTGTTGATTTACCNGTNGCACCTAATCCATATCTAATTTCAATTGGAATAATATTAANAGGNGAAGCAAANTCTCTAGNATAAAACCACTTATTNANCCAATACCCATCTTCATACTCAGATTCNGTGTCNAATTTTATTAATCCAAACAAGAANGTTTTAGGTTCNTTTTCTTTGATCTGAGCAGGCAGTATAGTNATAAAAATAANAAATAAGATCAGGTGCGTGTTTTTATTTAAAAGCATTGGTNAGTAAAATTCCATTATTCCCATGATTTTTACAAGAAGAGACTAATAAAAACTAGNTAACTTTCTTCACCACATATTTGGAACATATAGCCTTATNAATGCATACTTATTAGATGAAAAGAAAGATTTATATAGTTTTACTCACCGTTTATNCTCTTAGTGCACAGACATTTTCAATTGCACGCATACATTATGGAGGAGGGGGAGATTGGTATAGCGACCCAAGTAGCATTCCAAATCTTTTAAAGTATCTGAGTACTAATACCCCTATATCTGTGAACGCAGAAGAAGCTCGAATTANGCTGACAGATGAAAATGCTAATCAATATCCTTATCTTTACCTAACTGGACATGGAAATATAAAATTNACAGATGACGAAATAATTTCATTGAGAACTATATTAATGAATAATGGNTTTTTACATGCTGATGATAATTATGGTATGGATGCCTCATTTAGAAGAGAAATAAANCGTATTTTCCCAAATAAAGAACTNGTTCCATTGCCCTATGACCATCGTTTATTTCATACTTATTTTAGNTTTCCCCAAGGCCTCCCAAAAATTCATGAACATGATGGNAAANCTCCTCAAGCNTTAGCNCTCTTTGAAGGTGAAAGAATNATTCTTTTGTACACATATGAATCAGACCTTGGNGATGGTTGGGANAATGCAAGTGTNCATCAGNACCCNTGGCCNATNCGTGANTCTGCTTTAAAA
Organism: bacterium TMED46; assembly: GCA_002167345.2. Taxonomy (GTDB): domain Bacteria; phylum Fidelibacterota; class Marinisomatia; order Marinisomatales; family UBA1611; genus CACEUX01. The sequence goes on from NHCZ02000026.1 coordinate 22,282, forward strand.
ATGGGNGTGAACATTATTTATTTTGCCCTGACNCANTAATGNAAATAGAAAANTATATAAAAAAGTTCCGTTATCATTTATTATATCAACATGTTTCANNANATGCTNTATGNGTCNNNNTCATAACAACANTCGNTTTTGTTNCTTTAATACAATTAGANTCCATCTTNTATTTTGATNCTNGAACAAAANAATCNATTTTAATGATTTNAGNAGGATTTTTTATTCTGACCCTNATNNGCTGGCTAGTTTATTATCANCAGGNCAANAATGATAATATAAAACGATACTCAATTGAAAGGTTAGCTTCGNTTCTGGGTAAGNANATTTNTTCAGATAAGCGNGATATGGTNCTTAANGCACTNCAACTTGAAACTNGCTCNGGNGANAATGAATCNNANGCATTGGCTCAATCCTATNTANAAAGTGTTAAAAAAAAATTAAACTCTATCGATCTTGATATCTTTTTTAGAGATTTAAAACCAGTTAAACTAAAAATTGCATTATTAGCCTCTTGGGTCTTTACCATTTTGATGTTTTCACTTAACTATGAATCCTCAGCAAACGCATTTCACCGCTGGAAAAATCCCACAAAATTTTTTCCTGCTCCGAAACCATTTTCTCTATTATCAATGTCAGGCGATATTCATATAATTGGAGGTGACAAGACTGAAATAAATATACAGGCCTCTTCTTTTGCTGACACGGTGCACCTCTATCTAATCCCCAATCAGGTATCAACTAAAAAAAGAGATTCTCTACAATTAAAGTTTTCTACTACTCCTGTCGAAGGGGGAACATACCATTTTGACCTTCCTGAGCTATACCAAGATTATTCATATCAGGCGATTGTTAAAGCAAAGTATTTTTGGGAAGCCTGGGAAAGTGTCACAACTGAACGGTTTAATATCTTTGTAACTGACCGACCTATTTTCGAAAGTTTTTCGCTTACAACTATTCCTCCAAAATACACTAAGCTAGAAAAAGTTACGCAGGAAGGAAATATTGCACTTGTGGAGGGGTTGAAAGGGTCAATCATACAAGTAGACCTTTCATCAAATCGAATGTTAGAGGATGCATATCTAGATATAAATGGAGAAAGGTCAGAAATGGCCTCTAATTACAACCGTGCATCTGGCTATTTTAAATTAATGGATGAGGGTCAGTTTACTATAAACCTTGTAGATAAGCGTGGCATTACAAATAAAGACCCTATACCATATAAACTGCAAATCATACCTGATCATGATCCAATTTTATCAATAATAAAACCTGCCCCCATAATAGAATTAGGTAATGACCAATCTGTCCCAGTGCATTTAGAGATCAGTGATGACTATGGTTTCACAGAGCTACAACTTGCTTATGAGGTTCGAAGACCTGCTTACCTTCAGGCGGATCCTTATGTAGCTATGTTCAACATTAGTGGCCTAAATACTGATACCCTGGATCAAACAATAAAAATGTTTTGGGACCTTAATGATATGATGCTTATGCCTGAAGATGAGGTTCATTATCATTTTGAATTGACTGATAATGATATTATTTCAGGACCTAAAAAAACAATTTCTAGTACATTTATTGTGCGAGTACCTTCACTCTCAGACCTTTATGAAAATGTTGAAAATCGTGAAAGTGATTTTATGCAGGAAATGCTTAGTGACATTGACGAAATACAAGATCTAAAAGAACAATTTGAAGAAATGGAACTACAAATACTTAAATCAAAAGAATTAGACTGGGACCAAGAACAGTCTTTAAAGAACTCTATAGAAGAATCAAAAGATAAAATTCAGAACCTAGAGGAGCTATCCGAGGCAATACAATCCATTACAGACCAGGCGGAAAAACATAGACTATTATCTCCAGACCTATTGGATAAATTTAAAGAACTGTCTGAGCTGATCAGTGAGGTCATTCCAGATGACTTCCTGGAGAATATGGAAGATTTACAGGATGCTTTAGAAAACATGGATATGAAATCCCTACAAGAAGCACTAAGTGAACTTTCAGAGAATATGGCCCAAATAGAACAAGATCTTGATAGGTATCTTGAAATATTTAAAAAGTTTCAAGCGGAACAAAAGCTGGATGAGATTCAAAATAGAATGCAGCAACTATTNGATCAGCAANAAGCATTAGCTCAAGAAATGAGTGAGTCAGAGCATAATGAGGAAGTTTCAANNTTAGAACGTTTTGCACAAGAAGAAGAACGCAACCTGGATGAGTTTGAAAATATTAAATCATTAATGGAGGATGCGGCAGAAACTATTGAGCCATTTAGTGAGGCTTCGTCAAAGGAATTATCAGAGCTATCTAATTCAGAACTTTCGCAAGACCTTGAGAACTCGCTCAATGAAGCGATCGAAAATCTATCACAGCAGAATATCACAGAAGCAAAGAATGCCAGTGAAGAATCATTGAGTAATATGGAAATGATGATGCAACAAATGATGGATATTAGGCAAGGGTTCAATCAAGAGAGCGTTGNAGAAATGGTGGAAAAATTTCAAGGATTAATGCAAGACATGCTCTATTTATCATCGGAAGAAGAGAAACTCCGTTACGATGTCAAACAGGCATCCCGTAATTCCCCAAGGCTTCGCGAACTAGCATCTAGGCAACAATTACTTCAAGACCAATTACAATCAATAACCAACCAAATGATGGAATTATCAAATGAAACATTTGCTATTACTCCTGAGATTGGAAAAGGGATTGGCAAAGCAAGTATTGGAATGGAAGAAGCTAAAACTAAATTAACTGATCGAAATTTAAGCCAGGCTGGCAAAAATCAAGATATGGCAATGGAAGGACTAAATGAAGCTACGCTAGGCCTTTTCAATAGCATGCAAAATATGCAGGCATCAGGATCTGCCAGTGGCTATGAACAGTTTTTAAAAATGATGCAACAAATGGCAGGACAGCAGCAAGGACTAAACCAGCAAGGTATGCAATTAAGCCTTGGACAGATGGCAGCCGCAGCGCAACAGCAGATGATGCAACAAATGCTTTCACAACAAAAAGGTATCCGTAAATCACTGGAACAATTAATGAATGAAATGCGCCACTCTGGGCAAAAGGCAATGGGCGATCTAGGCGGGATTTCTGGTGAGATGGATGAAGTTATCAAAGACCTGCAGAAAAAGAGATTTAATCGAAAAACACAAGAAAGACAACAAAGAATTCTATCAAGGATGCTGGATAGTCAAACATCAATGACTCAGCGCGGGGAAAAAGATGAAAGAAAATCAACAACTGCAATAACTGAACTTANCCTAGAAGGCCCTGGGGGGTTGCCATCTGATCTGGGACAGCGTGAAAGCCTTGCCTTTGAGGCTTTAAATAAAGCCTTGAATGCTGGCTACTCTAGAGAACATCAGATAATGATAAAACGCTACTTCAATTCCCTAAGTAAAGTTGAACCTGAAACTCAGATTGAATTTTCCGATGAAAAATAACTTCATTTTTTTAATTATTTTTACAACTTTTACAATTGCGCAAGATTTTGCTATTCTTGGATCTTCATTAAAAACTGCATCACTGTTAGAGAGAAGAGGTGATATTGATGGTGCTATAGCAATCTATAAAGGAATCTTAGAGAAAAATTCAAATCATCGTTCTTCTATACAAAAACTAAAATCAATATATATGAATTATCAGCGATTTGAAGAGGGTATTGAGTTCCTAAGAGGTCGCTTACCAAAGGATCCAAACAATATGAAGCTCTTTTCTGAATTAGGGGAGTTTTATTATGTTAATGAGCAAAAACAGGAAGCACTTGCAGTCTGGTCAAAAGGGCTATCTAAGTTCAAAAACAATCGGTCAATATACCGTTTGATGGTCTCAATGTATGGAAAATATGGACTAGATGATGATATAATTACAGTTCTTGTTAAGGGAAGAAAAAAGTTTGGGGAATCATTCCTGTCATATGAAAGTGGAGTTTATTATCAGGCCCGCCGCGCTTACGATAAAGCAATGGAACAATTCATACTTCATTTGATTCATGAAAGGAACCAAAGCGGGATTATTGAGAGGCGCATATTACTTATGAGTGACCAAGAAGGTGCTTCGCCAATCATTGAGAATAAACTCATAAAAGCATCAAAGGAGAAACCCGAAAAAATACTCAATGTCTTGAGTGAGTTTTATTTTAAGCAACAGAATTATAATAAAGCATTTAAAATAAAAATGGATTGGTCGTTATTAGGTAAGCAGGATTTGGATGAGTGGTTAATATTTGCTAATGATCTTAGAAAAGAACGTCAGTACCAACATTCAATAAATGCATACAACTACATTTTAGAAAAGAACTTTCAAGGAAACTTTGCAGGCAAAGTTTTGTTGGGATTAGCTCAAACTTTTGAGGATCAAATAGTCCCCGAAAGTGAAGCAGATATTATTCCATATTTCTTTGATAATAATATCTTTTTTGAAGACCCATTTCAAATATACACATCAATCTCCAATGAATATTTATCCTCGAGTCTTGCCCTCTATGACTCTATGCTTGTATCAATCAACAGATCTGCTCTTTTGGCTGAAGCATACTATAAGCTGGGCGAGATCCAATATAGAATTTTACAAGATTTCGATAAAGCCTACATGCTTTTTAATAGAGCCCTAAAAAGCAATCCTGATAAAAAATTAAAACTGAAGATTACCTTGAGAATCTCTGATGTATTGCTTGCAAGGGGTGAATCAAATGAAGCATTGGGATATTTAAAAAGACAATTAATAAAAAATCCAATGCCCTCCATTGAGCTGAAAAAAATACTTATTCATTTCTTGGTAGATGACCCTGATTCAACAATAAAAATCGTGGATGAATCTTTATTTAAAATAAGCCCGCTAGATGGGTCTTTTAACGATCTCATGGAATTAAAAAATTTTCTCACAACATATTATTCAACAAGCGATGATAAGACTACCATAAGTCATTTTTTAAAAGCTGAATACTATTTAAGACAAAAGAAAATAGGAGACGCAATACGTGAATTAGTTTATATAAATAATGAATTTGGTTCTTCTAAAATCGCACCTCTCGCAAATCTTAGAATAAGCCTTTTATATTACCGATTAAAAGATTACGATAATGCATTGCAATTTGCTTCTGATTTGGAGAATACAGAATTTGCTGATAAAGGTATAATTTTATCAGGTCAGATATATGAAAAAAATATTTTTGATCGCGAAAAAGCTTTAGAAAAATATATGCTGATTCTTGATGAATACCCCTCTTCTATTTTTTCGGAACCTATTCGCTATCACATACGTGAATTAAAGCAACTAGAGAGCTAATGAAAAATATTATATTCTTATTGATCTTTTCTTTTTCTTGGGCACAAAAAATTATTATTCCTATGGATCAGTCCCAGAATGATCACCTAAAAGCTTATGGGATTGCATATTTCAGCTTAACTAAAAGCACTAATGTTGAATGGCTATTGAATTACCGCGGAGGATCATTCTTAATAGATAATCATCAGTTTATTCAGACCGAATGCCGTATTAGAGGAGTCACATTTGAAATGGTTGATGCCAATGGGTTGGTTAACATCTATTCTGCTATAGAACAAGGCAATATGGATATTGTTTTACTAGAAAAAAACCCAAAGATCGCTATATACACACCCACTAGTAAACAACCTTGGGATGATGCTGTTACACTTGCACTTACTTATGCAGAAGTAGACTATGAAACGCTATGGGATGAAGAAGTTCATTCGGGAAAACTAGAAAAATACGACTGGCTACATCTCCACCATGAAGATTTCACAGGACAATATGGTAAATTCTATCGTAGCCATCATAACGCACAGTGGTACAAGGATCAAAAGAGACAGTTTGAAGAAATGGCAATAAAGCTAGGTTATTCAAGTGTCCATGAACAAAAAAAAGGAATCTCCAGAATAATAAAAAATTATGTAGGTAATGGTGGGTTTCTATTTGCAATGTGTTCTGCAACCGACTCATATGATATTGCATTAGCGATGGGCAATACAGATGGTGTTCATTCTGTTTTTGATGGGACACCAATCAATAAAAAGATCCAACAGAACCTAGATTATGAACAGTGCTTCGCTTTTTCAGACTTTACTCTGTTAACAGATCCAATGATATACGAATTTTCTGATATAGATGTCCCCCCTAGCCATAATCCAATTACACGAGGTGCTAGGGCAGACTATTTTTCTCTATTTGAATTTTCTGCAAAATATGACCCCGTACCAACAATGCTTACTCAAAATCATGTAGACATCGTAAAGGGGTTTATGGGGCAAACTACTGGATTCCATAGAAAACGTATTAAGAACCATATTGTCATAATGGGTGAGGACCCATCATCAGATCAAGTGAAATATCTTCATGGAAATTTTGGAAAAGGGACCTTTACTTTTTATGGAGGGCATGACCCTGAGGACTACCAGCATTTTGTAGGCGATCCCCCAACAGATCTGTCATTACATAGAAACTCTCCAGGATACAGGCTGATCTTAAATAATATCTTATTCCCAGCAGCTAGAAAAAAAGAAAGAAAAACATAGCATATGTGGATGCAAAAGAATATAAGTATAAAGTCAATATCGAGAGGATTCCATATTATCACTAATCAAGTAACAGATCAAATTCCTGAAATAAAAACTATCAAAATTGGGGTATTGCATTTATTTATCAAACATACTTCGGCGTCTCTAACAATTAATGAAAATGCTGACAAGACTGTTAGAAATGATTTTGAGGAGCACTTCAATGAAATGGTTCCTGAAAATCAATCATACTACCAGCATACATATGAGGGGCCAGATGATATGCCCGCTCATTTAAAGGCATCAATACTTGGCTCATCAATCTCAATACCCATATCAAATGGACACCTTAACATGGGGACATGGCAAGGAATCTATCTTTGTGAACATCGGAATAACGCTTTCCAAAGAAAAATGGTAGCTACAATTCAAGGTGAATAGTTTCAAAGTATTTTAGATGGGAAATAATAATATCAGAATTATTAAATATATTTATGAAGGGACCAAAACTCAAGATGGTGCAGGAGTCAGCCTAACTAGGATCATAGGTGGTCCAGAATTAAATATGCTGGATCCTTTTTTACTTCTAGATGAATTTGGCAGTGATGATTCTAAGGACTATATAGGTGGTTTCCCTCCACATCCACATCGTGGATTTGAAACAATAACTTATATGCTAAATGGAAAATTCAGGCACAAGGATACCGCAGGCAATGAAGGATACCTCACAGATGGATCTGTTCAGTGGATGACTGCAGGAAGAGGAGTGATACATAGCGAGATGCCTGAACAGACAGATGGATTAGTAAGAGGATTTCAACTATGGCTGAACTTGCCTAAAGAAAAAAAGATGATAGAACCTTCTTATAATGATATTGATGTGAAAGAAATTCCTATAGTAGAACAAAAAGGATCCCGTGTTAAAGTAATTGCTGGCACATATGGAAACATAACTGGCCCCGGAAATTCACATACTGGAATGCTCTATTTTGATATCTCTGTGAATTCTAATAGTAGAATAAGCATACCTATTGATGATGGTTGGAATGGGTTCTGCTATGTTTACGAAGGTAACATATTCTGTAGAAAGGAATTATCAATTGGCTCTATTGGAATTCTGAGCACGAATGGAGTTTTTGAATGTCGAACCGAATCAAAAGATGCTCGTTTCATATTAGTTGCAGGAATGCCACTTAATGAACCAGTTGCTCGTGGTGGTCCTTTTGTTATGAATACTAAAAATGAAGTTTTACAAGCATTTGAAGATTACCAGCTGGGTCGGCTGGGATAAAAGAACAACCTTAATACTTTTCTTTAACTTTCTCCCAGATCTTGTCCATATCCTCTAAACTTGAATCTTCCATAGTTTTCCCTTTCTTCTCTAATTCTTCTTCTACTTTTTTAAATCTTCTGACAAATTTTTTATTGGCTTTTCTAAGCATGTCTTCTGCGTGAATGTCTAAATGGCGTGCAAGGTTAACCATTGAAAACAACACATCCCCGATCTCCTCTTCAATTCCTTCTTTAGATTCTAAGCTATGCGCAGATTTTAGCTCATCTAATTCTTCATATAACTTGCCCCATACATCATCTATATTATCCCAGTCGAAACCAGCATAGGAAGCTTTCTGTTGAAGACGATGAGAACGTGTTAGTGCAGGTAATGCTGGTGGAACACCATCTAAACGTGATTTACGTTTCTTTTCTTTATGTTTCATTGATTCCCAGTTCTGTTTTGCTTCGTATGACGCATCTAACTTTTTATCTCCAAAAACGTGAGGGTGCCTGTTAATTAATTTTTTATTTAAAATTTTAAGTGAATCAATAATATCGAATTTTTTATCTTCTGAAGCTATTTGGGCTTGAAGAACAACATGTAATAGAACATCCCCTAGTTCCTCTTTAAAAGTGTCCCAATTCTTTTCATCTACACTTTCAATAACCTCATAGGTCTCCTCAAGAAAATAAGGTAATAGAGATTCATAAGTCTGCTCTCTATCCCAAGGACAGCCATCTGGGCCACGAAGTGTTTCAACAATCTCCAGAAGTTTAACAAAATCTTTTGCTGCTTTTTCTTTATTCATTCAATGGTTAAAAATTATTTTCCATTCAGTTTTATCTAAAATATGATCTTCTAATTCTGTCATTGTTTTTTTTTCTGATTTGGTATCATCTTTAAAACCAATTAGATGCAGACATCCATGGATTATTAATCTTGTAACCTCTTTTTCATATGGCTGATTAAATATTTTTGCATTTTCCTTTGCCCGGGGTAAGCTGATATACACCTCCCCCTCAATGGGTGCTTCGCTATAATCGTTTAATCGAAAGGCAATTACATCCGTAAAGTGATTTTTTTGAAAATATTGATTTTTTAAGTTTGCTAATAATTCATCTAAAGCAAAAACAAATAAGATTTCAGCTTTTGTTGTATTGTGAAGCTCGAGGATTCTACTTACTGTGCTATTTAAAAATGATAGATTAGGTCCATTAAGCGTAGGGTCGCATTCACTTATGACTTGAATCATATCTACGAAGTTTTCTTTGGATTATCAGGGTATTCTACCCTTATATGATAAATCCCCCTAAGAACTGGTAGCATGCCACTTGTTCCATCTACGGTGCCTTTAATCTTATTCAGCTCATCAAGAGTAAGTGGACATTCGTTTAACTGACCATCTCCAACTCGTTGATTAATTATATTATCAATCATCGCTTCTATTTTGAAAATATCTGGTTCTTTAATTGACCTAACTGCGGCTTCTACTGCTTCGCAGATCATTAATATCCCAGTTTCTTTTGTATTAGGTTTTGGACCTGGATAGCGAAAAGCAGACTCATCTACTTTTTGGCCTTTTTCTTCTGCTTCTTTTAAGGCAAGGCGGTAAAAATATTCTACTCTTGTCGTACCATGATGCATGGGAATAAAATCAGAGACTACCTTAGGAAGTCCATATTCTTGGGCGAGCTTTAATCCCTCTACTACATGGGCTCTAATAATTTTAGCACTCATAGTATGAGTAATATCATCATGCCTATTCTTCCCTCCATACTGATTTTCAATAAAATATTCAGACTTATCCATTTTCCCTATATCATGGTAATATGCTCCAACTCGACACAATAAAGAGTGCGCCCCAATTGCTTTTGCGCAAGCCTCTGCTAAATTTCCAACTACGATGCTATGATTGAATGTCCCATTAGTTTCTCGTTGTGCTTCTTTTAACAACGGATGGTCATAATCAAGTAATTCAATAAGTGTCAGGTCTGTTGTGACCTCGAATATCATCTCAAAAAGACTAATAAGACCGTACGTCAAAATTGGCGCAAGTATGCTGTTAAGTGCGAGGAACTGCATATCACGCATCATTATTCCCCAATTATTTTCTTTAAATAAGCCTAATCCAATTATGACCAGAACACTTGCGCCAATCAGAGCAAACATTGTAATAAATAACTGACTACGTTTACGCAGTTCTCTGATATTATATATGGCAACAGTTGATGTAAAAAGAGATATAATTACCAGATCAATATTTTGGCCCATCATTAAACCCATTAAAATTGCCATGGAGGTTGTAGCCATAAACCCTATGCGAGCGTCAAAAAGTATTGTTAGGGTCATAGCCCCCATTGTAACAGGTATGAGATACTCTGAAATCTCTAATTGAATTAAGACAATGTGTGCTGATATTACCTGCAATAAAAACACAATACTTATTAGTAAAACCATTTTCCAATCTTGGAAAATGGTTTTCCTGTAAATGATTATAAATACAAAAAATAAAGAAACAATCACCGATAATAAAATAATAGCGCCTAAAACACTTTGTATATCTTTGAAGACACCTCTACCGTAATCCTGTTTTGTTATTGCTGATGATAAAGAATTTAGTTTTAATAAAATGTCATCTGTGATGCGCATATTAGCATCAACAATTAATTCGTTCTCTAAAACAACCCCTTGACTTCTTGGAACTATATCTAAACTTTCTTTTTGCCTTCGCTCTGTCGTTTCTCTATCAAAAATCAGGTTAGGTTTCATGAATTCTACGATCAGATCGTATCCTATATCTCGAAATAAATTATCATCATTAAAAACTGATAAAAGTTCCTTCTTAGATTTTATCCAAGCTAACTCTAGGTCATTAAAACTTTCCGGCTCGGTTAAATCAGCCACATCACCTTGGTTCACAGCAACTAGATCACTACTAATATCCTCAATACCAATATTATATATACCCTCTGTCCAACGATTTCGACATATCTGTAGGACTGATTCGTTCTCTCTTTTAAGCGTTGATTTTTTTCCTAAATCATAATCTATGTATAAATAATTAGACCAATTATCTTTCTGAAGGGTAAATGGGTATGATTCAGAAAATGTTTTACTAATTAAATCTAAATTTGTGCTATCAGATACAAATTCAGACCGTGCTTTCTCATACTGCTTATGATACCTTCTTTCATAAACCAAACGCTTAGACTGCTCTAATCTCCATTCAGCTTGGCGCAATTCATCCACTTTTGAAAAAAAATCACTCAATGCAGTAGATTGGCTCTTTGCTACCCTGTCATCTCGGGTAAAAACAGAGGGAACTGACTTTCTTCGTTCATCGAGGTCTTTTTTTAACTTTTCATCAGATTTTAGAATCGAAAATGTAAATGGTGCTATGATAGGCTCACGCGCAATATCATTTAGTTGATATACGTATTGCAGTGACTTCCCTTGCGGGAATAAAAAAGAAATCAAAATAATAAGACCGGAGATAATTAAATATTGGGGCCAGTATTTATCGAACAAGAAGTATTCTAATATGGGGTTCGGCTTCTTTTTTTTATTCATTATAACTGAAAGTCTTTTATGATTTCTCTTGAAATAATTAGTCTCTGGATTTCACTAGTACCCTCTCCAATCTCAAGAATTTTTGCATCTCTAAAATATCTTTCAACATCATAATCTTTTACATAACCATAACCTCCATGAACTTGAATAGCCTGGTTGGTTACATTCATTGCGGTCTCGCTTGAAAAAAGCTTTGCCATCGCTGCTTCTTTATTAAAATCCTTGCCTTGGTCTTTCAGCCAGGCTGCATGATATACCAATAATTTTGAGGCTTCTATATTTGTGGCCATGTCTGCTAGTTTAAAACCAATAGATTGAAATTTATGAATTGGTTGATCAAAGGCTTTTCTTTCTAAAGAGTATTCCAATGCTTTCTCATATGCACCTAATGCAGTACCAACAGACAATGCCCCTATTGAAATTCGTCCAGATGTAAGTGTCTTTAAAAATGTTTTAAAACCATTTTCAGGTTTTCCTAGCATTGCAGAACTTGGAATTCTCATATCTTTGAAATAAATCTGTCTGGTGTCACTTGCTCTCCAACCCATCTTTTTTTCTTTTTTCCCAATTTCTAATCCTGGTGTATCTGTTGGAATAATGAATGCCGCTATTCCAATATTATCGCCACCATCAATGACCTGAGCAGTAAATGATAATAAGCCTGCTTGGCCTGCATTTGTAATAAATATTTTACCACCATTGACAACATAGTCATTATTTGTTTTAACTGCCTTTGTTTTTGTAGCACCGGCATCACTACCAGCCTCTGGCTCTGTAAGTCCAAAAGCACCTAATATCTCTCCTGATGCTAGCTTTGGCAGATAGGATCTTTTTTGGTTATCATTCCCAAACAATAGTAGAGGTACAGTACCTAGTGAATTATGAGCTGCCATGGTAATTGCAACAGATGCATCTGCGCGTGCCAATTCTATAATAGCAGTAGAATAAGAAACCATGTCAAGCCCTGAACCTCCGTATTCCTCAGGAACCATAACACCCATAAGACCTAACTCTCCCATTTGCTTTACAAGCTCAGTTGGGAATCTTTCTTCCTGGTCTAAGGAACGAGCAATAGGCATAATTTGAGTGTCTGCAAAGTCTCGAACCATGTCTCGAATCATTACATGCTCTTGTCTAAAAAATAAACTATCCATAATTAAGTTGTAAAGTGATAATTGAGCCGGTCTATAAGCCGAGTTTTGTCATTAGGCCAGTTCATGGTCTATTGTATGGTCATTCATCTAGCATCTATGTTGCCATAAATTTCAAGCGATCTACCCACTCTTCAAACAATGCGAATAACATCTAAGAGCCTATTCGATCTTGCACCGGATGGGGTTTGCCAATATTGTGAATTTCTTCAAAATATAGTGGTCTCTTACACCACTGTTTCACCCTTACCCGAAGGCGGTTTATTTTCTGTTGCACTTTCCATAATCTGCTTAAGCAGACCTCCCCTCGTTAAGGAGCATCCTATTCTGCGGTGCCCGGACTTTCCTCTCTAGGGTTGAATCAACAATCCTAGAGTAACCATCCAACCGACTCAATTACTAATTTATAATCTAATTTACAGATATTTCTTCGTTATATAAAAACCGTCCGCACATATCACAACGATGAATGGCTGATTCTGCGCGAACCTCTGTTATGGTTTGTGGCGGAATATGAGCGCCACAGCCTCCACAACCAGACCCTACTATTGGGACTACAGCAAGACCACCGCGGGCCCCCATTACCTTATCATATGCAGATATAATATTGATATCAATTTTATCTATTCTTTCCTTACGTTGTTTTTCTAATGATAATTTTTCATCAGCAGATTCTGAAATTGCAGATTCTAATTTTTGCCTTCTTTGTTGAAGATCATCAGTTAGTTCACCTAATTCAGATTCTATAGAACCAATTGATTCTGTTAATTGTTCTTTTTCCTCAAGAAATTCAATGACCTCTGATTCAAAAGTGGATTTTTTATCTTTAAAGTGATCAATCTCAGTCGTCAATGCATCATATTGCTTATTATTTGTTACAAGAAAAAGTTGATCTTTTAGCTTATCCACTTTTCCATCAATTTGGGCAATATCAACTTCTCTTTTATGCATTTCAACTTCTAATTCTTTTAACCTATGCTTGTTAGCATCAAGAGAAGTTTTCATTGATGCTTCTTGCTGATTTAGTCCCTCTACTTTTGTCGGCAGGTCTCCNAACAGATCGTTNATATCTTTAAGTTTAGTATCAATCCCTTGCAATTCAATTAATTTTTCCATTTTTATTCACCTTTAAACAAAAAAAAAGCACCGCTAAGGGTGCATCTATTTTGTACTTTGGAATTTGCTGTATCCACAAATTTCATGTTTCTCNTCANAAGNAANATTCTTCTGANGCATATTTGAATTAATTTATTCATATTNCTNNNACAAATTTATTCACTTATACATCTAAAACTAAATAATTAATGAGTTANAAAATGAGATTAGTAAAAGACTAATATTATTTTTTAATCTTNAGGTGTTCAATTGACCAATNTATAAGAGTTTTATGTTAACAGATTTTCCCAACCGCCATATTGGCCCTAGAGATGACCAAATTCAAAAGATGTTATCTGAATTAGGTTTTTCATCGTTAGATGAGCTATCAAATAAAATAATCCCAAAAAATATTTTATTTGATTCANTTANTGACCTCCCTGANAAAATGAGTGAATCGGACACNATAGAAAGNTTAAGTGAATTNGCAAATATGAATTNTGTTTTCAAATCATTCATAGGGATGGGNTATTATGGAACTCTTTTACCTCCTGTCATTCAGCGCAATATTTTAGAAAATCCAGGTTGGTATACGCAATACACCCCTTATCAGGCAGAAATCAGCCAAGGAAGATTAGAGGCCTTATTGAATTTTCAAACGATGGTATCAGATATTACAGGCCTGGCCATGGCGAATGCATCATTGCTTGATGAAGCAACGGCTGCAGCTGAGGCAATGTTAATGTTTTATAATATTACAAAAGAACCTTCAAAGCTAGTATTCCTCGTATCTGAAAATTGCCANNCTCAAACTATAGATGTCTTAAAAACACGATCTGAACCACTAGGTATAATTTTGAAGATCTGCAATATAACAACTCAAGATTTTAATGATGATATTTTTGGTGCTATTGTTCAATATCCAGATACAAGTGGATCAATACATGATNTGACTGAATTATCTGAAACAGCACATNAACACAATGCATATTTATGCGTGGCAACTGATCTACTTGCACTAACTCTTTTNAAGCCNCCTGGTGAAATGGGTGCTGATGTTGCTGTNGGNAATGCTCAGCGCTTTGGTGTCCCAATGGGCTATGGNGGACCTCATGCAGCATTTTTCGCGACTACTGNAAAATTTAAAAGGAAAATNCCNGGTAGAATTATAGGGNTATCNAAAGACTCTCATGGGAAACCTGCTCTTCGTATGGCATTGCAAACAAGAGAGCAACATATTCGAAGAGAGAAAGCAACTTCGAACATATGCACAGCTCAGGTTTTACTGGCAATTATATCTGGCATGTACGCTGTTTATCATGGCCCAAGTGGCATAAAAAGCATTGCCCTAAGAGTTAACCACTTGACTAAAATATTAGCTTCTTCACTTGTTAAGGCAGGGTACAAACTAGAGAATAATTCATTTTTTGATACAATTAGATTTAAAGCTGATGGATGGAAAACAAAATCAGGTCAAAAACAAATGAATTTTCGTGATTATAATGATGGCTCTATAGGTATATCTATTGATGAGACAACTACAGAATCTGATATTATTTCAATTCTTGATATTTTCAGTGCAGAAAAAAGTGATTCTTTAGAAAATTCCATTCCATCTACCCTTGAGAGGAAATCAGCCATTTTACAAAACCCTGTTTTCCATGAATACCAATCTGAAACTGATATGTTACGCTATATGCATAAATTAGAAACCAAAGACCTAAGCCTGAATACAAGTATGATTCCATTGGGCTCATGTACCATGAAACTGAACAGCACGACAGAGATGACTGCCGTTACATGGCCGGAATTCTCTAACATTCATCCCTTTGCGCCTGACGATCAAGTCAAAGGATACCAGACACTGATACAGGAATTGAACGATTGGCTCATTAAGATAACAGGTTTTGATTCAATCTCAATGCAGCCAAATTCGGGTGCGCAAGGAGAATATGCNGGACTAATGGTTATTAGAGCCTATCACAAAGCACAAGGGAATGAACATAGAAATATTTGTTTAATTCCTGACTCAGCGCATGGGACTAATCCAGCGTCCGCTGTAATGGCGGGAATGAAAGTGGTGGTAGTTGATTGTGACGAGCAAGGCAATATCGATATTNAAGATCTAAAGAAAAAAATAACTGAGCATGAAAAAAACCTTTCTTCTGTTATGATAACTTATCCCTCAACACATGGTGTCTTTGAATCTACAATTAAAGATTTATGNGAAATGGTTCATGATAGTGGTGGTCAGGTTTACATGGATGGTGCGAACCTTAATGCTTTAGTAGGAGTTTGTAAACCTGGAAAATTTGGTGCTGACGTAATGCATATTAATCTACATAAAACTTTTTGCATACCTCATGGTGGAGGAGGTCCNGGTATGGGTCCTATCGTTTGTAAAGACCATTTATCTCCCTTTCTTCCAGGACACACGCAATTAAAAGTGAATAATGACCAGGCAATCACAGCTGTGTCTGCCTCACCTTTTGGCAGCAGTAGTATTTTACCAATATCATGGTCATATATAGCCATGATGGGTAACGAGGGTTTAAAGAAAGCAACTCAGGTCGCTATCNTGAACGCAAATTATTTAGCTAAAAAACTTGAGGATCACTTTCCTGTATTATACCGCGGTACCAGTGGATATCATGCTCACGAATTCATCATAGATATAAGACCCATTCGTGAGTCCTCAGGCATCAGCGAAGAAGACATTGCTAAAAGATTAATGGATTACGGCTTTCACGCACCTACTATGTCATGGCCAGTCCCAGGGACCATGATGATCGAACCAACAGAGAGTGAATCCAAACCCGAACTTGATCGATTCATTCAGGCTATGATCTCAATAAAAAAAGAAATAGATAATGTTGTTTCTGGGGAATATGACCCTATTGATAATCCTTTAAAAAATGCACCACATACAGCAGAACATGCTCTCTCAGATAATTGGTCACATCCCTATTCGAGGCATGGTAGCTCATTCCCCATGGATTGGCAAAGTGAATATAAATATTGGCCCAGNGTTGGCCGAATAGATAATGCTTATGGAGATAGAAACTTAGTTTGTACATGTCCCTCAACNGATGATTATAGAGATACAGATCAATAATTAAGATTCAGATCGTGAGTTTCTCTTTCATTGCTAATATTTAGTAAATTTTTTGATATTATGAGATCAACAATTCATATCCTTCTATTTTTACTCATATTACTATTTGCATGTAGTGTAGAAGAGAATAGTGGTGATGATGATGATGAAAAAACCAGTATAAGCGTTTCATCATTAGAAAATAATTCAATTGTCCAAGATACTGTTTTGATNTTCTGTGAATCAAATAATGACAACATAGTATTTAAGATCGAACTATGGGTTGATGGAGATTCAACTGAGGTATGTGACTATTCAGCACCNTTTATTCTAACTTGGGANACATATAAATATGATAATGGTGTCCATACTTTATTTGTTAGGCTTTACGATGAAGAAGGCAATACAGTTGANAGCG
The DNA here is from genome assembly GCA_002167345.2 of bacterium TMED46. GTDB lineage: Bacteria > Fidelibacterota > Marinisomatia > Marinisomatales > UBA1611 > CACEUX01. The sequence continues at coordinate 39,419 of NHCZ02000026.1, forward strand.
ATGATGTGGATGTTATCGTAAATAATTTTTTAACCTTCTCNAGTACCTTTGGCTCAGAAACGACAAGCGAAGTAGGATACTCCATATCCCAAAGATCTGACAGTAGTTTCATCATTCTTGGCGGAATAGATGATGACATATTACTGGTTGGTTCAGATCGCTATGGAAATATAGAGTGGCATCAATCTTTTGGCGGTAGTCAGCTTGATAAAGCCAATCATATCAAACAAACTTCTGATGGGGGCTATATCATCTCAGGGACTTCCGAGTCCTATGGCTTTGGCGGCAGCGACATCTGGTTATTTAAAACAGGTCCTAGTGGCCTAATTGAATGGAATTCCTATCTGGGGACATCTAACAATGAACATGGTGGGCAGGTCATAGAAACACCTGATGGCGGTTTTGCCGTNATAGGAGATAGAGACCTATTAGGCAATGGANATAGTGATATATGGCTGATNAAGACAAACTCACAAGGTGATTCTGTCTGGACTCGCTCATTTGGTGGCTCAGAGCCTGAACATGGGTATGATATCATTTTAAATGAGGATGGTGGATTTACATTATTAGGGAGCACCCAATCAATTGGAAATGGTGGCTCTGATATATGGCTGATNAAAACAGATGCAAATGGTAATGAGCAGTGGAGCCAAAATTATGGAGACGCAAGTAATGATGTGGGCCATTCCATGCTNCANACCTANGATAANGGATACTTGATTANATCAAATATACAATCNTTTGGAGATGGNAATACCGCGACNGGNTTACTNCGGGTCGGTTCAAATGGTGAAGAAATATGGACAAAAACCTTTGGAGGAAGTAGTGGTGACCCAGGATATTCATTCAGAAAAACAAGTGATGATGAATATATATTGGTCTGTAGTCTTTTTGATCATGGCGACAATGCATATGATGCATGGTTAATTAAGTTAAATGATAGCGGGGACATTACTTGGGAAAAGATGTTTGGAGAGACTGAGCACGACCGAGGTTATTCAGTTGTTGAGACACTTGATGGTGGATATGCTTTTGTTGGCAGTACAAATAATTTTGGGAATGGCGATAAAAACAACTCAGACCTATGGATCATAAAAACTGACCAAATCGGTTTTATAGGAAGTTTAAACAATTAGCCTGAATATTATTTTAACAATAACATCTTTTTTGTTTGGCTGAATGTCTCTGAGACCATTCGGGTAAAATAAACTCCTGATGCCATTTCCCTACCCATCTGATCGGTTCCATTCCAAGCAATAGAATGATATCCATAACTCTGCTCTTCATTAACGAGGTTTATTATCTCTTGTCCTAATACATTATATATAGAGATAATCACTCTAGAACGCTTTGGTAAAGTGTAGTCCATCTTTGTGATAGGATTAAATGGATTAGGGTAGTTTTGCCCCAAAGAAAATTCACTCGGAATATTAGATAAGATCTCTTCCGCTGTTCTATTTACATAATCTAGATCACCAGCTACAAGTTTAAGGTCATATGAAAGGTTCGAATTTTTATTAATCGTGATGCCTTGCTCTAATAAAGTATAGGATACGTTGCGTTCTGCAATATCAACGATCGCTATTTGAAGGCCATCAGG
>NHCZ02000027.1 GCA_002167345.2 bacterium TMED46
GGGTGAATTCGATGGGACAGGTGTCAATGTGGGACTCCGCATCCCCCTTACCTCGGATTACCGCCTGAACTTTGGGTTCACCCACTTAGATAAACTTCCTGACTGGAAGAGTAGATATTGGGCTGGACACCCCGCAATTTCATTGGGATTATCCATGATGGTTCCACGAGATCCTTTGCGAAGAATAAAAAGTGGTCCTTCAAGTCCAACGAATATATATGGGCCAACACAAGAAAACGCTGTTCAGCAAGGAACTATTTCTCTGCATAGGGATTCTACGATTGTAATGGCTAATGTTGCTGTTGAAACATTAAGAGATTCGATGGCCTTAATGAATAATGAAATGCGGAATCTATTAGTTCGTTTGAATGCCATGGAACAAAACAGTAAGTTTTTATCTGATTCTTTAAGTTCTCTTAAGCTAGAAACTAACATATCAGAAAAAAACAACAATGAAGCTATGCGACATCTATCAAGATCATTAAGACATTTTTACGCAGGTGATTATCGCGAGGCATTAAAAGAAGTTGATCTATCGCTAGAATTAAACCCTAATTTAGCATTAGGTTATGCCCGAAGAGGCTCTATCTATTATAAATTAGGTGATGTGCAAAGAGCCACAATAAACTGGAATCTTGCTCTAAGGCTCGATCCTGAGTATACTGATGTGAGAAATATACTCAAAGCTCTTAATGAAAATAAAACACAAACTACAAAATTGATCGAGGAGTGACCAAATGGATATTGCTCTAATTATTGGCGTTGTCTTAGGAATGGCATTTATGTTTGGAAGTATCGCATATGCCCTATTTGTTGAGGGCTCTGCTGGAAGTTTTGCGAACTTTGCTTCCCTGCCTAGTTTTGGAATTGTATTTGGTGGAATGTTAGCATCGGTTATGGTCGCATTTCCCATGTACCACGTCGCAGCGTTAGGAAAAGCGATTGGCGCTGTTTTGAAACCAGCTGATGAGAAGATGGGACCCTTAGTTGACGAAGCATGTGATGTTGCTGAATCTGCTCGTAAAGGTCCTGCAGATTTAGAGAGAGCCGTAGGAAGTATTAAAAATTTCTTTTTTAAAGATGGTGTTCAAATGGTTGTCGATGGGCTTTCGCTTGAAGAGGTTACCGAAATTTTAGAAACTAGAATCGAGTACAGAGAAAAGCGCGAAAAGGTACAAACAGACATGCTTAAGGCGATGGGTGATTTATCTCCAGCTTGGGGCATGGTTGGAACGTTGATTGGTCTTGTTCTTATGTTAGCTGGCTTTGGAGGTGAAGGAGGCGCTGACAACTTAGGTGGGGGTATGGCTGCTGCTCTTATCACAACTCTATACGGTGCAGTATTTGCAAATTTGTTTTTTCTCCCAATGGCTCAAAAAATGGGCAATAAAACAACACAGACATCGATGTCTTCAAACTTGCTTGTTGAGGCAGCTAGATTAATACATATGAAGAAGCACCCTCTTATTGTTCGAGAAAAACTGAATTCATTTATTCCACCTGCTGAATGGAAACGGGAATAATTTAAATGGGAATGACACCAGGAGAAAAAAAAGCTTTTAATAAAGGCTTTGAAGCAGGGGCGAATTCAGTTGAAGAGGGCCTTCCTGGGTGGTTTGGCACGTTTGCTGATATGATGACATTGTTATTCGCTTTTTTTGTCCTACTTGCCGCAATATCTACGATGGATCCAGTTAAGTTGCAAGAGATGTCAAATTCTCAAGGAAAATCTTTGGGTAGCAAAATTAAAGCGCAGGGCAAGGCTGAAGAAGAAGGGGATTTTGAACCAATTGAGAATTTAGCTGAAATGAAGAAAGAGATGAAAGAGGCGATTGAAGAGATGAAAAAGGAAAACCCTGCTGGAGATCCCCCAATAGATATTCAAACAAACTCAAAGGGGCTTGTTGTGAATATAAAAGGGGATTTTGCATTTCCTTCAGGTAAAGCAGATATGAAAGGCGAGTTAAAAAAATTATTAGATGAAGAAATCATTCCAAGAATTTTAGCAAGTCCATTTCAGGTTGAAGTAGCTGGGCATTCTGATAGTGACGCTATGCCTAAAAAATGGCAGAAGTTTTATAAGAGTAATTGGGAGCTTTCAGCTGCTCGAGGAGCAACATGCGTACGCTACATGATCGAAAAAGGTGTTCCTGCTCCAAGATTACTTGCTGCAGGATATGGGGATTGGTACCCTAGGGGTATCGATAGCATAAAAAGCGTTAATCCTATGTATAATCCTCTAACCCTAACTTGGGGAGACAAAGGTACACCAACAGACTCAAAGGGTAACCCTGTTGCTACGGTTCTATCATTAAATAGAACCCCAAAACAAAAATCTGGAAATAGGCGTATACAAATCACCTTTATTAATCCACCTCACCATGGTGTAGGCCGATCAGGGACAGATTATAAAGAAGCTGAAGGATAAAAATTTAAAATGCGGAGTTTTAAACACATACCAAGGAGTTTCAAATGAAAAAGGGTAAAAAGGTTCTGGTACCCATCATTAATTCTATTGTTGCTATCACATTTATTGTAGCACAGGATGGCGGATATCTATCTCAAAAATTAATGGTTGAGAACAACATTCGCGACCGTATAAAGGATGCACTTTCAAAGCTTATTGAATCACATAAATATGTTGTCAATGTAGATGTTGAATTAGAAGTGTTAGATGAAATTAAAGAAGAGTTCACTTACTATTCTCCAAGAGAATTAGAAAAAAAATCAAATAATACCGCGACTCCAGCTGAAAAGACAGCAGAAGCTTTATTTAAGATTCAAGAAAAAATGGTGCAAGACAACCAGAAAACAGAATCAGAACGATATTCTGTTGGTTTACCCATTCCGGGTTTTGAAGTTGATGTTACTAATCCGAAATCAAAAGAGGTTGGTCCTTTAACGCAGTCTATGCCTATTTCTCCAAGCACTCTAAAACAACCTGTTGCAAGTACGGGAGGTGACGATAGCTATCAGAAAAAAGAAGTTATAGATAAAGTTTTATCAACAAAACGGCCTTCAAAGACAGTGGTGAAGAGGATGGAGCTATCGTTAATATTACAAGAAGGTGCCGCACCTGAATTAATTGAAAATATTCGACAGTTAACAATGGCTGCTGCAAAGTTTGACCGAGACCGAGGAGACAAATTAACAATCATGACTGCAAGTTTTAAAGAAAGACGAGATCAGCGGACAGCAGAGCAAGTAATGCTCAAAAACATAGCGGAAAAAATTGATAAAATGGAACAGAAACGCATGAGTCAAACAGTTAGCTGGCGCGACGATATTGAACGATACAAAGAAGAATCTGCTATTCAACAACAAAAAACTTTAGATGATTTAAATGATCAACTTGAAGAAAATAAAAAACTAAGATTAGAAGAAGCTGCAGAATTTCAAAAAAGAGAATTCGCTAGAAAGGACTCTATCAGAAATTCAAAGCTGGAAACAGAAATTCAAGCTTTAAAAGATATGTTAGCGATGAATGAATCAGAAGAGAATCAAAAAGAAAAAGAATTAGATTCTACTAGATTTGCAATGTTGGATAATGAAATGCAGGGTCTGAGAAAAATGTTATTGGAGGCTATGCTACAAAAATCTGAGGACTCAACAAAACAAGCTCAAGCAAAAATAGAGGCAGAACTTGCAGAACGTGAAAGGGAGAAAGCTGATAGAGATTCAGTAATAGCTGAAAAAATTGCAGCTTTGGATGCAGTACACGCTGATCTCGCAAACTTGGAAGCAGAATCGGCTAAAGGTCTAGATACTAAGACAATTTTGATCATTGCATTAGGTGTTGTGAGTGTTGGCCTAATTGTTATATTGTTGATGCAAAGAGGAAAGGGTTCGCAACAACAACAATTCGCACCTGCAATGCATCCGTATCCTTATCCACCTCGACCAAGAAGACGAAAACGGAAAAGGAAAGCAGAGAAGGAAGAAGACATAAAGCAAGTGAAGGCAAAATCAAAGGAAGATCCTCCTGCTGAGAATACAACTAATGAGGAAGTCACTTCAGCTAAAATTGCAGCAATGGAAGCAGAAAAAACCGTTTCTAATGGAAATGGATCAGAACCAACTTCACCAGCAGATGACCCCAATGTATTGAAAAGTGAAATAGATGATATTCGGAAATCGATTGTTTCAATGAGCGTCGGCCAACCAGCAAAAACTTCTACAATTGTAAAAGAATGGTTAGAGCAACCAGGTCCTGAAGCAGGTGCAGAGGAAGATGCGGAGCCAGAAGCTGCTGAGGATGATGGTGGAGAAGAGAGTGCAGAAGAATAAAAATTGAGGTAATAAATTATGATAAATGATTATAATATGTTGTCAGGAATTCAAAAGGTTGCAGTTCTTTTTTCAGTTGTTGGAGAAGGATTGGCAATGTCTCTTATAAAGGGTTTGTCGAAAACTCAAGTTCGTAAAATACGTTCGACATTACGTTCTATGGACACTGTTTCTTTTTCTGTAAAGAAACGAGTCATGGAAGAGTTTTATTTTGGATTTCTGAGTGAAGAATTTGGCGAAGACAAAAACGGGAAAGCAATTCAACCCTTCGAGTTTTTACACGAACTAACGGACGAACAATTATTTGCATTAGTTGATAAAGAAGACCCCCCAGTCGTTGCGATGACTTTGGCACAATTAGAACCTGAAAAGAAAATGTACGTTTTGAATAAGCTTGAGCCCGCTTTCAAAGGAGAGGTGTTAATAGAACTGGGTTCTCTAGAGGATGTTCCACTTGAAGGAGTTATTGAAGTAGGAGCAAGGTTAAAAGAAAAATCTACATATTTACCAAAAACTACAGAATTCTCCAGGGGAGGAGCTAAAGACATAGCCGATGCCCTTGGAGGTATGGAATCAAATGATCAAGAGCGTTATATGCAAACTCTTCAAAATGAAAATCCTGAACTCTACAAAGATGTTAAAAAATATTTTCTTACTTTTGAAGATATTATTGAATCATTTCCAGATAATACAAAAAGAGCTTTGTTTGTTGCCGCAGATTTAGGTGCACTAGCTCTAGCATTAAAAGGCCTTGATCAGGAAGTTGTTGATGGAATAATTGATGGTCAGCCTCAGAAACGACAAGCTATGTATGAACCAGTTGAAGGAGCAGTATCAAAAAAGGACGTGGATAATGCCAGAAAAGAGATCGTCGATGCTGCAAAACAAATGGACAAAGATGGAGAAATTAATATAGAAGATATCTTGTCAGGTGGAGAAATGGTTGAATAAAAATTCTTCNAANAGTATTNTTTAANAAAGANGCCCCTTATNNAGGGGCATCTTTNTTTNTAATCCTTACTNNTATNNAGTTAACNAGTCATNAATAATTCAGCCTGAGCNGCAGATAATCGAGCAATAGGGACTCTAAANGGTGAACAACTCACATAATCTAACCCAATTTGTTTNCANAAAAGAATTGATGCTGGATCCCCACCATGTTCACCNCAAATACCAATCTTTAGATTAGAANTAATTCCTCNNCCTAATTCCACAGCCATNGAAACTAGTTTTCCAACACCATTAACATCNAAACTTTGAAATGGGTCGCCTGNNAAAATATTGCGATCTAANTANTCTGGNAGGAANGAACCAATATCATCTCTACTAAAACCATAGGTCGTTTGNGTCAAATCATTTGTTCCAAAGCTAAAAAACTCNGCATGNTCTGCAATTTCATTTGCAGTTAANCATGCTCGNGGTAGTTCAATCATNGTTCCNACTAAATAGTTNAATGTNATACCNTATTTGCTTTCAACTTTTGATGCAACACTTCTAACTATTTTTTCTTGATCTATGTATTCTGTAACTGTTCCAACTAATGGAATCATTATTTCAGGTAAAACATTTACACCTTCTTTAATAAGCTCAGCAGTAGCTTCTAGAATTGCACTTGCTTGCATTTCTGTAATTACTGGGTACGCAATACCAAGCCTGCAACCACGATGCCCTAGCATGGGGTTTAGTTCATGGAGACTTGCAATCCGTTGATTTACTGTTGAGCTTTCTATTCCAATGTGTTCAGCTAGTTCATTGATTTGTTTGTCATTAAGAGTTATAAATTCATGCAATGGGGGATCAAGTAATCTAATAGTTACAGGTTTTCCTTCCATTGCTTTTAGAGTTCCTTTAAAATCTTCCTTTTGAAATGGTAGCAATCCCATTACAGCCTTTCTTCTGTCTTCTTCATTATCAGACAAAATCATTTTCCTCATTGCCAATATTCTTGTTTCATCAAAAAACATATGTTCTGTTCTGCAAAGCCCGATTCCTTCAGCCCCAAATTTTATAGCTTGTCTAGCATCTTCAGGGCTTTCAGCATTTGTTCTTATTTTAAGTTCTCTTATTTCATCTGCCCATGTCATTAACTCTTTATATTCTGTGTTTTTATCAGGGTCAGCTGGAATCAGTTCTAATTGACCTAGATATACAATGCCAAGGGTTCCATTCATGGTTATCCAATCACCCTCTTTGACGACTACATCACCAACCGTTAATTGTTTGTTCTTTACAGAAATACTTATCTCGTTGCATCCTACAATACAACATTTCCCCCAACCTCTTGCAACTAGAGCAGCATGAGAAGTCATTCCTCCTCGAGCTGTTAAAATTGCTTCAGCAGCGTGCATTCCGTGAACATCTTCAGGAGACGTTTCTTCTCTAACCAGAATTACTTTTTCACCTTTATTATTCCACTCTTCCGCATCATCTGCTGTAAAAACGACTCGTCCCTTCGCTCCACCTGGACCAGCTGGAAGACCTTTTGTTAATTTTGTAGCGCTATCTTCACTATCTTTATCTAAAGTAGGGTGAAGTAACTCATCTAGTTGGTTAGGGTTTACTCTCATTACAGCAGTTTTTTTGTCAATCATATCTTCGTTAAACATATCAACAGCCATTTTTATTGCAGCCACACCATTTCTTTTTCCAACGCGAGTTTGCAACATCCAGAGTTTTCCTTCTTGAATGGTAAATTCAATATCTTGCATATCAGAATAATGTTTTTCTAGTCTGTTTTTTATGCCGAATAGCTCATTATATATTTCTGGCATTGTATCTTCTAATGAAGGAAGGTGGCTTGTATCTTCAGTTTTTGTATCCTTATTGAGCGGATTAGGAGTACGAAGCCCAGCTACAACATCCTCTCCTTGTGCATTAGTTAACCATTCACCAAAAAATTTATTGTCTCCGGTTGCCGGATTTCTTGTAAATGCAACGCCTGTCGCTGATTCTTCACCTGTGTTACCAAAAACCATAGTTTGGACATTTACGGCAGTTCCCCATTCTTCAGGTATGTTTTCTATTTTCCTGTAGCTGATAGCTCTAGCACCATTCCAGCTTTTAAAAACAGCTTCAATCCCACCCCATAATTGAGTTTTAGCATCATCAGGAAACTCTGACCCAAGAGACGATTTTATTTCATTTTTAAATATATCAATTACATTTATCTAATCATTCTCAACGAGATCTGTATCGCTTTTTAAATTATTATTTGATTTATAAGATGATAAATGATGTTCTAATTTCTGTCTAATGCCCTCTCCTTCAAGAGGGTCAATACCAGCAGCCTTTTCCATTACCACATCTGAATACATTGTTATCAATCTTCTGTAAGCATCATAAACGAACCTGGGGTTCTTTGTCTTTTTTATTAATCCTGGAATAGTGTTTGAGGTTAGCCCAATATTTAATACCGTCTCCATCATGCCTGGCATAGATTGCCTAGCACCTGATCTTACAGATAAGAGCAGAGGGTTATCTGCATCACCGAAAGTTGTTCCCATTATTGATTCAACTTCAGATAAGCTTTTGTTTACCTCTTGATCCAACCCCTCAGGAAAAGATTTATCATTTTTATAGTACTCTGTACAGACTTCTGTGGTTAATGTAAAACCAGGGGGAACAGGGATGCCTAAAATATTCATTTCTGCTAAATTAGCCCCTTTCCCGCCAAGTAAGTTTTTCATGTCGGCTTTACCATCGGCTTTACCATCTCCAAATAGATACACGTATTTCACTATACTAATTCCTTTATATTTTATTAATTAACAGTCTGGAAGTTATTTAAAAATCAGGAGAGAAATATCGAATCTCTTTTAAATTTCCATTTTTATCGTAAAAAAACCACTTATCAACCATCTTCCCATTTTTATAAGCACCTTGCATTTCTTTACGTGTTCTATCATAATCCCACCAACTAGTCCAAACTTCATTCTTTTTTCCACCATCATAATATCCTTCAGTTATTCTTCCATCTTCAAACCATGCAGTCCATTGTCCTTCTTTTACACC
>NHCZ02000001.1 GCA_002167345.2 bacterium TMED46
GGGGAGCCATACTTGCCTTTTTTAGATGGTGTGTAAAAATGGAATACATGAAAAAGGTACCATTGGGGTTGGATCAGATACCAAAGAACAAAGTGGTAGCTGCAAGCAGTGTTGCACTCGAGGTAAATAGAAAAAAGATCATCACATTAGACGAGTTCAATAGATTAATTGAAGCAGAAGGAAATCCAATCTTAAGATCATATTACCAATTGGCATTTAATACAGGATTAAGAAGATGCGAAATCAATGATAGTGAATACACACAGATTCCTGATAGAAACGGTAACATGAAAGATGTATTAAGGGTTACAAAAACCAAAGGAGATAAAAGAGAAGAACCTCGTTATATTCCTTTGAAAGATAAATCCTTACTTACTGACTGGTATATCTGCAAGGAAGCTCAATATAAAGTGGGAAGAATAACCAAGGGATTTAATAAATCAGCAAAAGCAGCTGGTTTTTGGATTGCTTATGATAAGACCTTCCATGCTTTACGACACTCATTCGCTACATACACAGCATTTAGTGGCGATATGAACATGGCTACCTTGAAATCAGTTATGGGCCATAAAGATATGAAAACAACAGAAGGATATTCTAGTGAAGATTATCGTTTTGCTGTATCTCAAGGGGCTTCTGCTTGATAAAGTTAGAATTAGTTAGAATTATGTCTCGGTTCAGGAGAAGCCATGCAACAGCCTTCTAAGCTGTGGGTCACAGGTTCGAATCCTGTCCGGGGTACTATGACTAATTCAAAACCTTCGCTTTAGAAATGAAATAAAAAGGGAGCCTATTCGGCTCCCTTTTTTAATGATAAAGATTTTTCCTGATTATTATTTTGAAATAATATCCAATAATTCTACTTCAAAGATAAGAACGCTGTTTGCTGGAATTTTTGGTCTTGCTCGTTGGCCATATGCAATATTTGGATGTATAAAGAATTCATATTTTGAACCTACCTTCATAAGTTGGAGTCCTTCTGTCCATCCCTTTATAACTTGGTTAAGTGCAAATTCCGTAGGTTCACCTCTTTCTATTGAACTATCAAATTCAGAACCATCCATGAGTTTCCCTACATAATGGACCTTTACTCTATCAGTCTTTTTTGGACTTTCACCATTCCCCTCTGTGAGAACTCTATATTGTAATCCTGTTGGTGTTTCCTTTATGTCAGGGTTTTCTTTTACATTATTATCTAAGAATTCATCTGCAAGTTTTAGATTTGCCTCGCCTTCTTTCTTGGACTTATCTCTAATATTTTTTTGGAGAGATGCCATAACTGCACGTCTTTGACCTTGGTCTAGCTTCACCATTTCAGTTTCCATTCCATCCATAAGTCCAGCCATAAATACATCATAATCTATCTCTACCTGTTGTCGCTTTAGATTTTCACCAAGATCTGCTCCCAGGGAATAGCTGGTTGAATCCATAAACGTAGATAATGTAGAAACAGACTTTGATTTACTTTTAGGATCTGAGCCGCAAGCAAAAATAAACAATATTAAAAGTGATGTAAGAATATGTTGATACTTCATCATAGGTTTCCTTATTTGTGATCTTAAACTATAAAAACGAATATTTATTAGTCTTCATAAGCGAGAAGAAATGCTCCAATCCCAATTAAGATACAGGCAAAACCCAAGAAAGGGTGATTGGATATAAATGATAGAATGGTAGTAACGAATGATAAGAGGAATATCGCAAGGCCTCCGAAAATTAGATACCAAGCTATTTGTTTTTTTTCCATATCTTAGGTAGAATGATAATTAGGCAATTAATTAATGATTCATTATTGAAACATTTTCTGAAGCTAAATTACAGAATTTTAACACATCCTTGGAAATAAATCATGAAACCTAGTACTGATTTTTCAATTCGTTCTTTTATAGGCGGTTATGATAAAAATATTACTTATTTAATTAATTGTAATCGAACTGGTGCCCAAGTTCTTGTTGACGCCTCAGTTGAGTTAAGCCAAATATCACCATATATCAATAATAGTCCTTTAGCAATAATGATTACCCATGGACATAAAGACCACACTGCTTATCTTGATCAGTATATTAGCCATCATCCTAGTTTAGTGATAGTTGGTCACTATGCATCATCTATTAATCATTATGATCGATATAAAGAAATTCATGATGGGGAAGTTATAAAGGTAGGTGAACTAACTCTCTTAGCGATCTGCACACCTGGGCATTACTTTGACTCCATATGTTATAAAATTGATCCCGCATTATTCACCGGAGACACTATGTTTGTTGGCAGAACAGGACGCGTAAAAAGTGCAAAAAGTGATATTGAAGAATTATATGATTCTGTCTATAATAAGATTCTAACATTACCTCACGATATTCGAATATATCCAGGTCATGATTATGGAAAAAAGTCTTCTATTTTGCTCAAAGAGAATATTAAAATGAGTACCTTACTACAGGCTAAAAACCTAATAGACTTTAAAGAAAAGATGAAAAATTATGAAGATAATCGAAAATCTGGTTCTTAATTAAGGCTTATGAGAGTTCTACTCACGATATCCATTATATCATTTATTTTTTTTAATTGTGAACCCAATACAAACGCACCTGACTGTAATGAATGTGGTGGTGGTTTACTTGATGGTTACCTATATAAAGAAGTTGCCATTAATGATATCGCAAGCCTTGCAGAGATTAATGTCTCTGTTAATATTGGTAAATGCATACGCTTTAAAATGGATGGAGCAGATTTCTCAGAGGCGGTTATTGTTGATGATTGTTGTTGTAGTATCTATGAATAAATGATTGTTAGGTCTTTCTCTAAATCTAAAAATCCTAAAAAAGCAATAATTACCCTTCATGGATGGACAGGGGATATTTCTTCAATGGAACCAGTTGTAAATGCATGGGGGCTAGATGATGTAAAATGGGTCCTTGTCCAGGCTCCATACATTGCTACTAATGGGGGCTTTACATGGTTTGATGGCAATGAAGATATAGGATGGAAATACCAAGATTCTTTTGATATCCTATCAAAATTGATAAGCGAACTAAACGACCAAGGCTATCCAAATCATGCCATTTATATTCTTGGGTTTTCCCAGGGCGCCTGTCTATCAATGGAATTCATGATAAGGCAGACATTTTCATTAGGCGGGATCATACCAATTGCAGGGTTTATCCGCTATAAAGAAAGATTTAAACAAGATGTACTAAATGAAAGTCGTAATACACGTGTATTGCTACTACATGGTGATAAAGATGAGGTCATTCTTCCTGAACAAAGTCAAATTTCATTTGAATTGTTAGAAGGGGCAGGCTTTGAGACACAGCTTCATATCATGGCAGCAAGACACAAGGTCCCACTTCAAGCAAAAATTTTGATAGCAAATTTTATTAATATTGTAGATTCTCAGGATTAAATAGAACAGGTATAAAATGGTACCATCTCTCAATTATATAAAAACATCTAATGATAATTGGCCAGATAGCCAGGCTAAGCGACTCCATAAAAAATTTATTAATAAGCATTGGAAACAAGTGCATGTTGAGGAGCAAAAACCAATAACTGATCTAAACCCTCAAAATAGATTCAATCTACAAGCAAGAGATATAGCTTGGGATATACCGTCAGTCTCTCATCTATTAAAGAGAACTGTGACAGGGCCAAATATAGAAGAAATAAATGCTTTCATTAACAATGGTATGGAAACAAGTATTCAAGGTCTATTAGCTGACCAAGAACCACCTAGCCCGCCTGGGGCATGGGTTAATGAAGAGTTACCTGATTGGAGTTCATTATCCTCAGATGAAAGACAAGCAATCATTCAGGCCTACTACAATCGAATGAGAGTTTTTCAAAAATGGTGGGCAAAACGAATGATGAATGGCGGTCTAAACATTACTGAAGTTATGACACTGTTTTGGCATAGCTATTTTGCATCAGCCTACTCTAAGGTGTTTTATCCTCAGGCGATGTATCAACAGAATAATATTTTTCGCACATTATGTATGGGCAATTTTAAAGATCTATTACGTCAAGTAACATTCGGGCCCGCGATGATGATATGGCTGGACATATCTGGTAGTAGAAAAGAAGCTCCAAATGAAAACTTTGCAAGAGAGCTTATGGAACTTTTTACTCTTGGAGTTGATAATTACAGCCAGAGTGATGTAGTTGCTGCATCTCATGCATTCACTGGATATGTGACAAATGGAGTTGAAACAAATTATGATTTTGACACAATGGAAGGTTGGGGATATTGGTGGACTGATTGGCATGATTTTGATGATAAGACCTTTATGGGTCAGACAGGACCTTGGACAGGTGATGATATTATTAATATGCTTTTAGATCGTGATGAATGTGCGGTACATATATGTAAAAAATTATATAAATGGTTTTTATATGACCATGTCGACCTTGACTTTATTGATGGCATGGCAGATATATTACGTTCAAATAATTATGAAATAAAACCAGCCCTGGAATATCTTTTTTCAAGCGAACATTTTTATGATCCCACCTTTTATGGTTCTAATGTCCAAAATCCTGTTCAATTATATCTGGGAACAATAAAAACATTAAAAATGGAAGAACAGCCATTCGATACCAACTATTTTACTGAAATTCAAAATCATTTAGATATGATATTATTTGAACCGCCAGATGTGAATGGATGGCTAGGGTATCGGACTTGGATCAATTCTAATACCCTGCCCTTGCGAAAAGCAATGATATGCGCACTAATAAACCATGAAAGTCCGTTTGGCAGTTTTGGTAATTATTTAAATATTCCATCTGTAGCACAATCTTTAGTTAATGATAATGATGATACATATCATATCATACAGATCATCGATAATCTTGTATTATTATTCTTAGGAATAGAGGCCAATGAAACTCTTTCAGAACAATTACTTAATATTGCATTAGATGGGGCTGAGCCTTATGATTGGAATATTAGCCTACCAGCTTACCATGCACAATGGAGCAGATTCGAAGATCTATTAATGTATATGATCAGATTACCAGAATTTCAACTATCATGAAAAGACGAGACTTTATAAAATCTTCACTGGCGTTATATGCCTTAGGTTCATATTTACCTACTGCACTGCTCGGGTCTAAGAATAGATTTAGCTATCGGAATTCCAATATAGATTCAGATAGAATTGTAATCTTGATAAAAATGAACGGAGGAAATGATGGACTAAATACACTTATCCCCTATCAAAACTCATCCTATTATCAGCAAAGGCCTGCTATTGCTATACCTAGTGAACAATCATTACCAATTACGGATACCCTAGCTTTTCACCCGGCACTAGAAAATTGGCAGACATTCTTTGAACAACAGAAATTAGCGATCATACAGGGTGTAGGATATGCAGATGGCAATCTATCGCACTTTCGTTCTTCAGATATTTGGGATACAGGCTCAAACGAGGACATAGAATTAACAACAGGCTGGTTAGGTAGACTACTTGAATTAGAATACCCAGGCTTTCCTGATTACGCACCAGAACATCCATTGGCTATACAGTATAATAGTGCCAACCTTTTAGAGTTTAAAACTGAGACATCTAATACAGGGCTTTATTTATATGACCCGGATACAATGTACTCGATCATATCTGGCAATTATATTGATAACCTTAATTCTGATATTCCAGAAACATTTGGTGGGGATGAACTCGCCTTTATAAGGGAATTAGATCATATGTCTTTTAATTATTCCCAGATTATTTCAGAAGCTGCGCAGAATGCCCCAAATACAATAATGAACTACCCAGATACGAATATTGGTCAACAGTTTAGAATAACTGCACGGCTTATTGCAGGAGGATTGACTACTCCATTTTACCGTTTTTACCAAAATGGATATGATACACATGTAGAACAATTATACAGTCATGAACAATTACTTTCTAATCTGTCTGACGCCTTAAATGTATTTTTTGATGAAATGGATGCCCTTGAGCTCTTAGATAGAATAATTATTGTTACAACAAGTGAATTTGGAAGAAGAGTTTATGAAAATGCCTCTGAAGGAACAGACCATGGAACAAGTGCCCCCGTATTCATATTTGGATCGAATCTTAATGGTGGAGTATTTGGAGATGACCCAGATCTAACAAACTTAGATGATAATGGGAATCTTCAGGTTCAATTTGATTATAGGCAGATATATACCACGATAATGAAGAATTGGTTTGGTTTGAATACAAATACTGTAGATCAGGTATTTAATGATAATTTTCAAACTATACCCTTTTTAGATGAAGCATTGTACTCTCAACCTAAGACAGGTCCAAATGGATTCAAGCTCAATAGTGTATACCCGAATCCATTCAATTCATCAACTATGATATCTTATACTTTACCAAAAGATCATAGTGTCATAATACGATTATTGGATATAAGAGGAAGAGTTTTAAGGGTAACCCAGCTAGGTAAACAAAAAGCTGGTATCCACTTATTTAAATTGAACGGAAGAGAGCTTCCCTCAGGTAGTTATATTGCGCAGGTTGAAATAGAAGGTTCGAGCTTAACTCAAAAGATCATCTTAATAAAATAGATCAATCAACCTTCACATTGATTGCTTTATCTCCTTTCATACCAAAGTCTACATCAAAGGATACGCTTTGCCCTGCTCGAAGTCCACGAGATTGAAGATGCTGCCTCAGTCCGCTGACATGAACAAAATAATCCTCATTATTCTGACCTGTTATAAAACCAAAACCTTTTGATGAATCGTATTCTTTCACAACGCCTTTCTTCATTTATCTTCTTTAGGTTTAAAATCCATAGAAACTGAATTTATGCAGTACCTTACACCGGAGGGTTGTGGCCCATCATTAAATACATGGCCCAAATGCCCATCGCATTTGGAACAAGTAATCTCAATGCGCCTCATCCCATAACTATTATCTTCACTTTCTTCTACAGACTCGGGCATTGCCTGAAAAAATGCAGGCCATCCACAACCAGACCTATATTTAGTTTCTGAATCAAAAAGTTTATGCCCGCAACCTGCACATACATATATACCATCTTCAAAATGCCCATCATACTCTCCAGTAAATGCCCTCTCTGTACCTTTTTCACGTAAAATATAGTATTCTGCAGATGTCAGGATACGTCGCCACTCTGAATCTGTTCTCTTCATTTTCTTAAATTCACTATCTTCTTTAGAATTTAACACTTTATCATCTTCATTTAAAACCTGACTTGAAAGGTTATCTAAGTTTAGAAGAATAAAGGCCATACAAATTAATATAAAGTATCTCAATTAAGACCCTCTTCCTTTAATACCATGGACTATCAATGTGCCTGGAAAATCATACTTGGCATTCGCTTGGAATGCTTTAACCTCTTCAAGGCCACAATCTTTAAAAAGTTCAACCCAATCATCAATGCTTAATAATTTCATATATGTGTTCAGGTCAGTTGGCCATGAATGGCTTTTGATATTTTCATGATAATGATCAACGCCCATGATCATCTGGCCATAAGGCTTGAGCCAATTATCCATAATATGCTTTATTAATTCTTCAGGATCTTTAAAATAATAGAAAACTTCCATACTGTGTACTATGTCAAAGGCCTCATGCGGCACCCACGTTAAGAGATCAGAATGGATGTAATTACCTTTTGGGTCGATCATTTTTGCTTTTCTTATCATTTCTTCAGCACCATCAATTCCAAAAGATATAGTACATTGAGGGTTGCTACTCATTTTTCTTACAACCCATCCATTGCCACACCCCGCATCAACAAATGAGAAACTAGAAGATCTAGAACTTGTTAATGTTTCTAGCATAGCATCTACAGCATTAGAATGATGATCCTGCATACCAAAATCTTTTCCATTTAATGCCCATTCACTAAATATATCAGTTGCTTTTCTTTCGGACATTATCTCTAACGGTAATAGTTAAGCGTTCCAGAAGCAGCAACGCCAATACTAATAAAATATAATATTCCTGATATCTCATCAGGAATATTAAAAATAGAATCGACCATTATAACTAAAAAAGCAGCAACACCCATCCAGAAAATAATAAGAAAAAATATCTTCCAAGAGAGCCCCATTATAGATGCGTTAACCATATCAAAATATAATAAAAGAGCATGTACCCTAAACAAACCGTTATCGAGATCTTAATTAATAATTTTTTCATATTTTATTCTAAAATATCTGAGACCATCAATATATCCATAACAGAATGATTGCCATCATAATCACAATCACCAGCCCACCATTGATAATCAGTAATGTTATTTTCGACGACCATATATTCAGATATGAGTGCCAGATCGATCAAAGAGACAAGTCCATCACTATTTATATCTCCTTTAGGGCAAATAATTTGATAATCAAGGATAACTGAATAACCTGCCAAAAGACATGGTACCGCTAGAGCTGAGTGCCCTCCTAATTCTTCAGGGAAAAGCTCCATGCTTATATTAGTGGCTCCATTTTCTAAAAATGCATCATAAGCCATCTGGGCATTTTCAAAAGGTACTACATCATCACCTATCCCATGGAAAAAATAGGTTGGGCTCTGTGGAACCCAATCAAGTAATGTATTTCCCTCTAGGCTCTGTCGAAAAAAATGGTCCTCATTGGTTTCAAATTCTTCCAGGACATCATCAAGCAGTATATCCAGAGGGTTTTCTGGCATGAGATTATTGATCTCATAACCAGAATGTGTACCATCATAAAGAGATGGAAGCGTATCTGCCCAGAATGGCTCAAAATATTCACCAAAATCAACATCAACACCTTGGTAGTACCAAAGATGGCTTGTTAAAACATAAGGGACATAGTAGGGCTGAGAATATTCTGGTTCCGACAGAAAGTATGGTACCATAGTACCTGAAAGATCGTATGGCCCTGCCATTGGAAGAGAGGCAGTGATAGAAAACTCATCTGGATAGTCCAACTGCATGCCTCTTTGAGATGCAAGTGTGGCATAGCCACCATCAGAATATCCAATCAGAAATAATTGATCATTAAACTGGAACCTGTCATTGCTATCTTCTAACTCAATTGCTAACTCTTTTACACCTCTTATCATATTTACTACAGCTTCTGTATGGGGATCTGCGATGATGTAAGGATGGTATTCATCTGGATCTCCAATACCCGTATAATCAGGAATAATCGTAATGAATCCTGATGGAGTAGTTACAAGGCTTACAAACAATACTTCAAAATTTTCTGCACTCACGCCCGTAATTGATGGTGCCTCACTATCAAGAATTATTGTGCCATGCTGGTAGGTTAATATAGGAAAAGCTTTCGTAGGTGACTGTGGTATGATAACTAGTCCTGCGAGTGTATCCACTTCACCAGATTCGCTATAGGATTCATATTTAATATCATAAACAGAAATATTGTACATTGGAAGAGAAGGGTCATTTCCCAAAGAATTAAGAATAAATTGAATAGTACTAATTGAAAATGTGCTCTGATAATTATATTCTAAAAGGTCTCCTGGTTCAGCTGAACCAAATGAGGTAAAATATATACAGGACCAAAAAGAAAGTTTAACAATTTTCATAGTTTTCCAGTTCTAGCGGACCTCTAATATTTGTTTTAACATTTGTTTATCATTGGATTGTTTCTTCATCATAGGCAACAATTGAATACGTATGAACCGGAACCGACTCTGAAACTATTTGAGAAAATAAAACACCCAGAAAAATTCCGGGTGCTATATATATTCTAAGTAAAGTATTAGAACAGAATCTGATCATATTTTGCTATGTTTTTGAGCAACAGGGCTTTTCACATAATACTGCAGTGGAGTTGACTTCCTTATTACAACAATCTGCTTTACTACATACCATCCCAGTTTGACAAGTCCTGCTCGCATTACTTGAAACTACTTTAGATGGAATATATTGGCCCGAAACAAACATGATAATTATCAAAGAAAAGAAACTCACAAGAATTAAACGATTCATGATCTACTCCAAAAATGTTTAATAGATATTAAAAGAATTAAGTGCTAAAATTTATAAAATGTATGAACTCAAAATAAACTAAGAATAAAATTTGTTTGTTGAATAAGTATTTGAAGATATGTCGAACTCTAATGGCAAAGTATAGAGGTTAAAGGCTAATGAGATCCTATTTGAATCACTATTATTTTCTGTAACAGAATGCTCTAATTTTGAGTCAAATAAAATCAATTTCCCGGATTTAGAACTTATAGACCATTCTTCTGATCCACTTTTTACATTCCTTCGAAACTGAATATCTCCTGATCTATGCGGTACTGTAAGATAATATACGCCTGATAATTCAGCTTTTTCTTTGTGGTCATGCCAACCTGTTGATTCACCCGGCTTAGCAATATTAAACCAATATTCGTCCATACTAAAGCCCAGCGCTTTATGTGGGACAATAACTGAGTGGGGTGTTAGATCTATTGCTGCTTTACATGCAAAACTTAAGACAGCTTTTAATTCAGGGACATACTCTAAACCAAGATAATGGTTTTCCCAACGCCCCCTGATCTTATGGGAACATTCAATATGCTCCTGATTGTGATTGATCAGATCAATAATTTTAGAATTATAATCTTTTTCAAAAGAAGGATAATACTCTTTTACGGTCTCTTTTTGAGGTGCCATTGGCTACAATATTAAACAGGGTCTAGTACACCAGGCTGTGCAAATCCATATGTCTGATGTAAAACAGAAAAGCAAAATACACCAACTATCATTTTTTGGGAAATAACCTGAAAGACTAACTCAGATTGCCCTGCAGAAGCTGGCGGACCATATTGCAAGACACCAACATAAGCAAAGATCGAAAAGAAAAATAATCCATATCCAAATGCGTATCTCTTTTCAATTTTATTTGATCTGAATATGACAATTGTGTAAAGTAAGGCAGTCACCAAAAAACAATGAAATATATTATTAGCAAAAAATACGTGCGGTCCATGAACAATATCTGATGGTGTCATACCTGTACCTACTAGGCAAGCAGACCCTCCAATTGCAAAAAGGGTGCCAATCATAGCTAGCATGTAATTTATTCTATCTTCTCCTAAGACATTTGGAAGAGTCAGATAATAGAATGAAAAGGTTATACCAACTATAGTTAATGAAAGAGAAAAAATGATCATGGATAAATAATTTGGCTCGCCATTACGCGCAACATAGGTACCCATATCAGAAAAAAAGTTGTTTGTAAAAGAATACCCCGTAGTAGACATATCGTGGATTGTCCCACCAGGATAGGTCTGCATGCCTATTAACTGAAGCAAAATGAATAATACTGTTGCAATTCTTGGGATAGAAACCAGCATTGCACGCTTATTAATAAGATCAGTAATAGAATTCATAAACATTAACATAATTTGAAGAAATTTTTTGAATTAAACAGCTAATTCATTATTTTAATTAGACCTTAATTATGTGATGGTAGTCACGTTCAAAAAAATGGACATAGGGATATAAAAATATTGGGACGTATATTTATTAAGATGTGCCTATTTAGGTACGTTTGGTATGTAGAGAAGGGGCATGGTTCAGGCAATGTCTTTACCTCATTTTTGAATTATGCCCCAAAATTTTCTCTACAACAAATAAAATTAGTTTGTATTACCCAGGTCATCTGTTTTAATTAAAATTATATCAGGCACACTATTAGTATTAGAGTTACTATATCCTGTAATAATATATCCACCATCAGCAGCTTGAAGAGCATGGAACCCCCTGTCATCTCCAGTACCACCATAAGATTTCTGCCAATCTAGGTTTCCAAGTAGATCAGTCTTAATAAGCCAAAAATTGAACCCACTATCTCCAAAAGAATCTGTATAACCTGAAATAATATATCCATCATCAGATGTTTGGACTACGGTTCTACCATGGTCTGTTCCAATACCTCCGTAGGTTTGCATCCATTCTTGGTTTCCTTCAAAATCTGTCTTAACTAAATATGCATCATTATAACCACTACCAAATGAATTGGTCTGGCCTGTAAATATATATCCACCATCGTTTGTTTGCTTGATCGAACGGCTAGACTCTGTACCCTCTCCTCCATATGTTTGATTCCATTCTTCATTACCATTATTATCTGTTTTGATTATCCAGGCATCTCCATTACTATCTCCTTGTGAACGCGTAATACCAGAAATCGCATACCCACCATCACTAGTAAGAACTACAGTATAACCATAATCATTACCATTGCCTCCATACGTTTTACTCCAGATCTCATTGCCTGCACTACCTACATTTATAAGAGTAATTAAGCTGTAGCCAGTATTTGCATCAAATGCATCACCAACAATGATGAAACTACCATTAGTCAAGCTTTGGATAGAGTGCCCTACCTCATCCTGCTCAGACCCAAATGTCTGATGCCATTCAATGTTTCCATTTTGATCTGTTTTTATTGTAAGTATATCTTGACTACCATTTGAACTTGAGATCGCAGACCCAACCATGACGAAACTTCCATCTGATAACTCAGAAATACTATTTACTCTATCAGCTGTACTAAAAGTATGATCCTGTATCCACTCTTGCTCACCCTTATAATTGACTTTCACTGCCAAAACATTACTATATGAGTTACCAAGCAGGCTTGTATTACCTACTATAATATAGCCGCCATCTATTGTATTAATTAGATAGCGACCATAGTCATAGCTTGCATCTCCGTATGCATTGTTGAAAAGAATCCAGGAACAGCCTTGCTGAATATTGCTGAAGGACTCTAATCCCCAGTGATCTTTGACGACAACCTGATAGTACATATATTGGCTTTGTTCAATTTGTGAATGATCATATGTTGTAAAGTTTGAATCATCTGTTTCAAAAATTTTATCAGCATTACTCATATCTGAATAATCTGATTCAAATAGCATATAACACTGAAAATCATTTTCATTATTAAGGGACCAGCTTAATGAAAATAAGCTATCAGTGTAATTTACAGGATCAAGAAAAACCGCAGCTGGATACTCATCCAGAACATAATAGCCATCACCAATAGAAAAATACCCATGAATATCTTCAACCTTTGCCCAGTACCATGAAGGCACCGTTGGATCAAAATTATTAATTTGAATTACTGTATCCACAACATCTGTAATCATCACTAGAGAATTTTTATCACCTTCAATGGATGAAGAACGAAGGATCTCATAATGCTTGAAATCATCATCCTTAGACTGTTGAATTACAACCGTCATTTCTGATTCTGTGTAGTCGATTGATGTAATATTTACCAACTGAGGCTGTGAATCTGAATTATCAACCATTATAGAAATGGATTCACTTTCAGAAATATTATCGTTCATATCTGAAGCCTGTACAGAAATATAATGCTCAGTGCTGTCTTCGTAAGGCACTGAATTCCAAAAAAACTCATATGGAATGCTGCTATCAGTTATTCCAGTTGCAACACTATCGATCCACAACTCAACAAATTTGACAGAATCATTATCCGAGGCAAAACATTTAACTGTTGTTATTTCTGATACAACTGAGGATTGTATCGGCTTAGTTATATAAACTGTAGGAGGAGAAGTATCTGTATCTTCTTCACAGCCAATGAAAATTAGAATACTAAATAAAAGATAAAATAAAACGGTTAATTTCACATTCTGAAATTAATTCTGAGGAAAATATAATTGATATAATAAGAACTGCTAAATTATATCAGGTACATACTTATAATTCGACCTTGGGGGACGCTCATAATTTTTTTGTTGCACTCTATCTGGCATGATAACCTCTGGAGATTCTATTTCAGTATATTCCATAAGACTCAGCAAATGACTTATACAATTTACTCTAGCTCTCTTTTTATTATCCGATTCAACAACATACCAAGGTGAGTACGGTGTATCTGTATGTTCGAACATGTTATCTTTTGCCTTTGAATAATCATCCCATCTATTTACAGATTCAAGATCCATTGGACTTAATTTCCATCCCTTAGTTGGATCAGCCGCACGTGCTTTAAATCTTTTCATCTGTTCTTCTGCACTTACAGAAAACCAATATTTTATCAATTGAGTTCCAGAGCTGATAACCATACGTTCAAATTCTGGACAGGTTTGTAAAAAATTAACATATTGTTTATCTGTACAGAACCCCATTACCCTTTCAACTCCACCTCGATTGTACCAACTACGATCAAAGATCACTATCTCCCCAGCTGCAGGAAGATGTGTAATGTATCTCTGGTAGTACCATTGTGTCTTTTCGCGTTCCGTAGGCGCGGCAAGGGCAACGATCTTACAATGTCTAGGATTTAAGTTTTCAGTGATACGTTTTATAGTACCTCCCTTCCCAGCTGCATCGCGTCCTTCGAAAACAATAGCAATTTTTTTGCCAGTTTCTATTACATAATCCTGAAGTTTTACTAGTTCAATCTGTAGTTCTTGCAACTTGGCTGTATATTGTTTCTTGAATTCTTTTTTGTCGCTCATATCACCATACTTTTTAGTTATTAATATCAGATTACCTTTATCATGTCCTAGATCATCAATTCTAATCTAACTATATTAGCATAAACAAAAAACCCCACGAATGTGGGGCTCTTTGTTTAAATACAAAATTTTATTTTAATAGTATCATCTTCCTGGTCTGTATCAGGCCCCCTGCCTCTATGCTGTATAGATAAACCCCTGCTGATACTGGCTGCCCATTTTGATTCGTAGCATTCCATTTAACAGA
>NHCZ02000002.1 GCA_002167345.2 bacterium TMED46
TTCTTTTTTCCTATGTTATATTTTGTTTCAAGAATCCACTCATCCTTCTCATTGAAGGAGAGTACTTTTATTTGACTCAAAGGAGCTTTAGGTTCAGCTTCTCCAACTAAACCAACCAAACCCCAATCACTCAAAAGACCAGCAATAGTGTTTCGTCTTTCTAAATCATTATCAGTTAAACTTGACTTCTTGCCGTCAAGTGCAAATAGTTCCTTGAAATGTACAACATAGTACTTCCCCTTCTTGTGAAGGAGATGACAGGACTGATATAATTTTCTTTCTTTTCTCGATGCAACACCAATTCTTGATAAAGTCTCACGAACCTTCAGAAAGTCATCTGGTTCGTTCAGAGTTACTTCCAGCATATTTTCTGGACCCCAATTCAATTCACCATTATTCATTTCCACCTTTATTCAATTTGATACGGATATTCTCTATGTCATCATCTGTAAGTAAATCCAAGGCATCCTTGGCTTTCTGGTCACTATATCCGAAATATTCTTTCACCAATTCTAAGTTATCTACTTTAGAAGTCTTCAACCAAGGAGCAAATCTTTTCCTTGGTCTAATACTATTTAGGAGAAAGTCAAATTGAAGTTTACTATCTAACTGATTGTTAATATTCATTTCATTAACCAACAGTATAGTATCTGGAAATGCATATAACGCATGATTTACAACCCATGCAGGATATTTCTTTTCATAAAGAGAATCTTCCATCAAATTCTCTTTGGTGTAGTTAATTGCGTTTAGATACTCTTTTAATTCAGGCATAACTTATCCAGTGTTTTCGGTTTTCCTTGTTTGATATCGACCTTTTCTTGACAATTAATTTATTCTCTATCTTTTTCAATATTATGTTCTGTCCCAAATTATAAATGAAATCATCACTAACCCACATGACATAAACATCATCATTTTCTACATTACAAATACCATTTTTTCGTAACCAAATCGCCGCTGCATGATCGTCACGATGCTGTGTTCCAGAATTTTGTGTGATTGGTATACCACGATTATGTTTTATAAATTTTCCAATTCTATTATCTATATCGTTGGATGATTTAGTAGATGATCCAGTATATAAAGAAGTTTCAGCTAGACCATTTTTTTTAAGAAGAATATATATTCCATTAAAATTTAATTTTATTATATTACCATTATTATGTAGAGTATGGCCGGACAGTGTATTTTCTGTTAAGATTATTTTCCATCTACCATTTTTTTCCATCTGTTTGTATGCGAGTTCAGATATTTGGTCATCATTATAATATTCTTTACCAAATAAATTTATGGATGGTTTAATATTACTCATAATATATTTTCCTTATCTTATATTATTGCTATTTCCAATAACCCAATAACAAGGATTACTAGCTGTTTTGTATAAATCTAAATCCACCATCATGTCGTAAGCTTTGGATTCATAAATCTTATCCAATTCAAATCCTACGTTTCTACTCCATAATTGTTGGTAAGACCAATTTCCTGTCAAAAAATCAAAATCATAATCCCATATCATACCCTCTAAATTCTTCTGAACATCCTTTACTCTATTATATCCAAATGGTTGTAAACCTACAAGTCGAAACTTTTTGTCATATAGTCTTTTACCTTCCACTACTCCTGTAAATGTAACTGCACTTCCACATGGTACAAATAGAATATCACATTCCTCTGGAATATTCTGAACCTGTTCTGCAATTTTACCTATAATAGAAGACCTATATTGTTGAGCTGCATATCCAAACAATACTTTAAACATAGGTCTTGTCTCTGCAAGTTTATTCAGATTAGAATATATGACATTATTAAATCCTTGAGATTCACTAAGGACTACCAATTCAGAACCCATGTCTTTACACCAACTCATGGCTTTATGTTTAAGAGCTTTTTCTATTGTAGTATTACCAAATCCTATAATAGATTTGAGTCCATACTCCTGAGCGACTCTAGAAACAATAACTGCTTGTGGGGAATGAATTGAAGCTGCTGTGGATATAGTAGAACCACACTCTGATTTTATATAATCTAGATTTGTTTCAATGAGGTCTCTACATTGCCTAATCTTACCCCCTGTTACAAAATCTGCACCATATGGAGCATATAAATCATCTCGTTTGAAAAGAGTACCACTATAATTTTCTACAGGAGTTAGTTCCAAAATGCATCCAATGTTGAGGGTTTAGGGAATAATTCTGTTTCAGAATTTTTACTGAAGCACCAGATATTTTCTATGAATGTTCGTTTCATAAACTCATCCATTTGTCTCTTATCAAAAGAACCATCTTCAGTTTTAAACTTAGATTTTCCTTGAGGTCTCTGCATAATTCTCATACCCACCTGACCTATAAAATAAGGATTCAAAAATACATCATTACATAACTCATCACTTGACCTGTATCTTTTTCCTTTAATTTGAGGGTCAAAAATATTGACTGCAAGAACACCATTTTCATTTAACGATTTGAATGAATTTCTTGATACTGGAATATAGAAATTATCTCTCCATGATTCATATTCATTAAATTTAGACCATGATTGATCTTCTTGATGTTCACCACCCTTATTATATTCTTCAGTAGAAAAATATGGTGGAGAGGTAAATGCACAATCAATGTTAGAAATAGACTCCCAAGGTAGATCCTCAGCACCACACCGATAGATTGTAACTTTTTTAGTACCTTGACTTTGAAATCTATTTGAGTTTACTTGTACTAATGGATTACTTTCGTTTCCAAGAATCCTTTCATACTCAATGCATTCTTGCTGATACCTCTCGTATGTATTTGGATTAGGGTCACATCCAATATATTCTGAAGCATTACTGGCGAAGAAACCACACAATCTGTCACCCCATCCACAGCTGGTATCTAATACCTTAGATGCATTTGTCATTTCATAGATGCACTTTGCAACCAATGGTTTAAACTGAGTTGCAATATACGTACCAAGACGAAATGCAGATATGTAAGAATCTTGACATAAATTACCACCAATTAAATTACCATCTTTGTCTTTGGATACATTATTGATACCTCTCCATATTGGTCCAAGACATTTCCAAATATCTTTAGGAGTACCAGTATTCCAAACATCAATAGGAGCTCTAAATCCATAGGAACCACAATTGAGTCTTAGGTCTTGACAAAAATAATTACTTGCAGTATTGAATTTATTAGAAGCATCAATTACACCTAAACCATGAGTAGAATATGGATACTGATAGTCATCGAATTTTTCCATGACATCTGCATCTGTAATCAAAGATTTAGTATGTTTTTCAGTTCTGAGTTGTTTAAAACAATCTTCCATATCATAAATGGAAATATGTTTCAAAGGAAAAGTAGGCCTTTCAGCTGCAATAAAAGTAGCAAGAGTATCCCGAAAGACCTCTTTTCCATACTTTTGTGTTAGAATCTGAAAGTGTCCTTTTTGAATGATAGGAAGACCATCTGAATTTGTATGGTCTTTTAAGGTTTGGTACAGTTCATTTGAACTTTGCATTAGACATTATCTCCACTAAACAAGCCATTAAATTAATTTCTTGGTCAGCCACAAAAGCAGATTTGTATTGATATTCTGCAATCACTAGAATAGTCGCAGGGATTGTACTAGGGTCACATTTTTCATACAATTTATCATATATCTTTCGATATACTTTTTGTGGGTCATTATCAAGATTGTTTACCACCCAAGCACGAACTGATTTGAAGTTCTTGGATTTGAGTGAATCAATCAATTCATTCATATTGGTATCGCTGATATTTAGCAGAATACCAGAGTCAATCTTTCCAGAAACAGAATATCGTTGAAGTTCATTCAGAACTCTACGAAAATCTGGAAAGTGTTTCAAGATTAATTCTACAACTACCTTTTCCTCATATTGAATCTTATTCTCAGTAAGAATAAAGAAACAACGCTGAAGAAATTCGTTAGCCATCTTTTTAGGGTCAACGGAAGAATAATCTATGACTGCACACCTTGAATGAATCGGTTCAATAATTCGATTCTTGAAATTACAGGTGAAGATAAAGGAACAGTTGGAAGAGAACTTTTCTATAAATCCTCTCATTGCAGGCTGGACTGAATCTGGCGTCATGTAGTCAGCTTCATCTATGATGACAACTTTTCGTCCACCAGACATAGAAACAGAACTACAGTATTGTGTAAGCTTATTCCGAAGCGTTTCAATCAATCGACCTTCATCAGACCCATTGATAATAATATAGTCACAATCTAATTCCTTACACAATACTATAGCTGCAGAAGTCTTACCAGTGCCGGGACTTCCACTCAAGATAAGATTTGGTATCTTATCTTGACTAACTATTTCTTTAAAGGTATTTTTGATACTTTCTGGAAGTATCAACTCATCAACTGTAGAAGGTCTATACCTTTCTACCCATAATATATCTTTATTCATTATCCCCCATAAGTGGAAGATGACTCAGTTGCTATCCAGTATTGGAGTTGATTTTTGGAGAATCTTGCGATTCCTTTTGAGGAGATTTCAACATCAAAATCTTCAGTTGATACCATCTTGAAGTTTTCAATCTTAAATACAAACCTAAATGTTGCATTAGAAGTCTCTGTCAGATTTACATGAAAGGTATCTGAAGAGTCATTATTTACATCCATTGCACGAAGTCTAATTACATCATTTGGTTGTGAACCACCTTCTACAACAATCTCAGGAGTACCAAGAACATTACCAGCTTTAAGTAACTGAGAGAGTGTATCTTGAGTTAGTTTAAAACTAACCTCTGGGTCTGGGACTGTTATATTTTTTTCTGGTGGAGTCACAATCATAGAAGGGTCACAATAAACATAATCTAGACTATATTTATCATTACCAATTTTGACTGACTTTTCACCAAACTCAAAGTCTGGGTCTTCAAATAATGAAACTGCACCCAAGAACCTATTTACCTCATAGATAGCAAAATCTTGAGGAAATGTAGTTTCCACTTCTGCTTCTGCAAGAATATTCTTTTGAACTGATACAGTTCTCAGAAGATTTCCAGCCTTTACATCAATTGACATATTAATGTCACTGAAGTTTTTTAACATATTAAGTGTGGACTTATGTATTTTCATATCAACTCCCTCAAATCTGCACCAAATGGTACATCTTGTTTCAAAATATCATTAAAAACAACTTTCCATAGTTGTTCTGATCCTATAGCACAAGCCTCAAAAAACTCCTCTTTTGGTAAAGAACTTTCTATACCATTAAGTCTGTCTTTTAATTCTTGGTTTTCAGTCTCAATACTGTCTAATCTATTAACTAAATTTTCAATTAGTCTTTTCATTTTCCCTTTCATGGATTGATAAAGCAATTATTGCATAATGAATGACTTTCATCAAGTCGTTACGATTGTATCCATTCTTCTTACCATAGCGCTGGGCATACTTAATAATGTTACCGATGGCAAAACCTTCACCATGCCCAGCGTCTATGATAAATTCTGTAGATTGGATTTTACCAGAAGCATAATGTTGGTCATAAGTACCATCAATATACTTCTGAATCTGTTGAATTAATTCACCTTCATTGAATTTGTACATAGTATCTCATAATAAAATTGAAATGTCAAGTTAAAAAAGGGTGCAAAGGCACCCATTTAATTAAGGACGATTATCAATAATATTTCGTGCTTGATTTTTCATGTGATTATCACTACATGACTCAATGTACCTACGCATAGCAGGATGTTTAGACTTAACTCGATTATTCCTCACTCCTTGTCCTTGTAGGTCATTTAAGACATCACAAAGAAAAGTAGAAATACCAACAAAATACAAATCTTTCATTTCGTCTTTCTGATTTAACTCAGCTAAACCATATTCCACAAATTCACCACTACGATTGACTTTCGTGTATCTCCAATGAAGGATATTCTTTAAATCTTCCTTAGTACAAAAAGGTGGAATTTGTCTACCAGTTTCCTCATCGGTAAACTTTTCTGTTAAAGTATGAAAAGCTCTAATGAAAGTTCTAAGAGCTGAATTTGGAAGTTCATTTTGAGGTAATGTAGTCAAACCTTTTCCCGACTTATATTCTACAGCCCCACCTTCTGACCTTGTAAATTGAATCTCTTTGAGAGTATTCAATGCCCAACCAAAATTATCTTCTCCGAAATGTCGAATTTCCCTTCCAGGCTTTCCAGACTTTCCATATGAAAAACCTTCAAATGAACCAAGATTCCAATTGGGAACAGAATTTGTAGTTTTGGAAACTACACCATCGTAATCTATATCATGTTTCTCAAAAAGATTTCGTAGTTCAACCCACTTCTTATCACCAGATTTAACACCAGCAATAAATTTAGTAGATTGGTCATGTGGATTTTGATGTTGTTGGTCCCTTACAAAACTTTCTGTTTCTATTTTCTGATAATTAGTATAATTCATATCAGTATAAACAGAATGAAAGTCAATCATCATAATGACATCGGTTACTTGACCACCATGACTCCTAAGTTTCATGTAATGCCGACCATTACCACAAATCTTGGAAATTACAATACCAGTTACCCTTCCCCAAGGATCTACAACCCAACGTACAAATCCAGTTAGTGGATTTGAACCTTGTTGGCACCAACCATTTTCCATGACACGTTCATCATATTGTTTAACATGATTAGATCCTTTAAAGAATCTCCATAACCTATCTGCCCCTAATCCGTTACCAAGTTTTGCATCTGAAGTAAAACAGGAGTCAGTAGGAACTCTGTATAAACAAGTACCCTCATCAATATACTTTTGAGGATTAGATATTATATCTTCTACTTCATCTACAATAGAAGGTATATTTTTGTAATTTGAATCATCTGATAAAATGAGTTCTTCAGAATTTGTCACAATATTGTTATGATAATGATAATCATTATTCACTAAATCATCAAAATATCGACAAATTTCTTCGTTTGAGTTACGATAAAGACCCACAAAATCTTTTGTGGATGGGATATCCGAAACGAATGCTTCGGTAGAAGTAGTGTTTTCAGCCACACTAAGCTGTTCTATAATACTCATAATTCTCCTTTAATGAAGTTGAGCGTTTATCCAATTAGACCCTATAAATGATTAATCACTTTAGTAATTAATCTCACTGACCACCAGCGTCATAGTTCTAATTGGTACAATACTATATATCATTTAGTATACTCTTATACTAACATAAAAAATCTCAAATGTCAAGACATTTATTTAGTAAACAGGTATAATCTTTCACTATTTCCAGATTCTTTCTGTTTACCAGATTTAGCCACATCTAAACTAGTTTGTGTTTTCCATTGTATCTGTTTTACTCCACTTTCAGTAAAGTATTTTTTTGAAATATTTGAAAGGTCATCTCCAATATAAATTGTTTCCTTTTTACTCTGGTATTGGGGAACAATAACAAAACTGAAAGTTCCACCCTTTTCCAAAACTTCATAACATATTTTTACAGTCTCTTCCCAATACCCCTTCAACCAATCTTGATAATTAGGAAAAGATTCGATTGATTGTTCTCCACCATTATATACTTCTAAATCAAAGTATGGCGGAGAGAAGAAAACAGAGTCAAAATATCCCTTATATTTTTCTATGAAATCATGTCTTTTATCCAACTGCTCAGAAGGACAGCAGTAAAAATCAAATTTTAAATCATCACCAATAAAAGGATTGCTGGTATGTTCTTCGCATAACTGATTACATTTATCAACTACATGAGGAATTACATCTACGCCCACATAATGTTTGACATTGGCACTAAATGAACCTATAAGATAAGAAGCCCAACCCAAACATGGAGTAAATAATTTTTCTGATTTTAAAATATTACTGATGATATAACCAGCTGTATTAGGATTGAATATAGAAGCTTTACTTGATGCTCCTCTAAGAATACCGAAAAGGCTAGAATTTAATTTTTTATCTTTTGCAACAAATTTTTGGGAACTTGGTTGTTTCCACATTCTGTAGATAAATGGATATTCTACACACTTCTTCAAAACTTCATAAGTTGTAGGAAGTCCCATTGAATTTGTGGTATAAGTTGAATATACATCTTCCCAAAATAAATTCTTAATAATTCTTCCATATTCAACTTTTTTTGAACCATCTATCACACCATTAGATTCACATGGAGTGATACCAGAAATATTTTGTCTAGCAGTTTGTTTTATATGAGAGTCATACCAATTTTGCAAAAACATTTCTGGTGATACTACAAATACATCATAACACCTTTGACAAAAATCTTCAATTAATTCATCTGTCCAAAGTTCACTTTCGTTGGCCCATTCAACAAATAACTTAGCTTCTTCATAGGTTTCCCCATATTTAGCTAATAATTTTAATTTAGATTTGTATTCAGAATACTCTATTTTTTCTGGAATATCAAAAGATTTCAAAAAATCATTGTATGAAGTATAATTCATTATATAATTATGGAAAATGGGGGCTTACACCCCCTCATTATTTACTCAGAAACAATTTT
This sequence comes from bacterium TMED46, assembly GCA_002167345.2. Classification (GTDB taxonomy): domain Bacteria; phylum Fidelibacterota; class Marinisomatia; order Marinisomatales; family UBA1611; genus CACEUX01. The sequence continues at coordinate 8,492 of NHCZ02000002.1, forward strand.
TATGGAGCGTTTCTTTTTTCCTTCTGGTACAATCTTTTCCATTGAGATTATCAGCATGCCATTTTTCATGGATGCATCATTCACAATGACATCATCTGCCAGAGAGAACTTTTTAGTGAATTGTCTAGCAGAAATACCCTTGTGTACATACTCAGGTTCTTTGCTATCTTTGAAAGGTTCACTGATTTTGGATGATACAGTCAAAACATTATCGGCATATTCTATTTCCAAATCCTCTTCTGCGAATCCGGCAACAGCCATCTCAATGTCATAATTCAGACCATCACGTTTGATTATATTGTATGGGGGGAAATTTTGAGTTCCTTGAAAGGAATCAGTAAAAAACTCAGATGTGAGTCTATCTATTGTGGAGTCAAAACCGACTCCAAACTTGGCAATCCTAAATGGATCAAAAGTAGCTTGCATAACCATAGTTATCTCCTATTAAGCAAGATTAATAAACTGTATCCCCGAAGGCGATACAAAAATAGGAGTCCAGAACGATTCCAGACTCCTATGACTATTTATACGATTAGAAAGGTATATTGGATTCTTCCTCACTAATTGTTTCCTCAGTTGGTTCTGAAGGAACCACAACATCCTCATCGACTTTGGAATATAAATCCATGAAGGAAGCTTTGGTATCTTCATCAAAACGATTCACACAAAGTTCAATCGCTTTCATCCTATCACCAAAGATTGCAAACGCTTTTACGATATGGTCAAGACGGCGAGTTGAAATCAACTCATCTACTGCACCATCATAGAAGGATTTGCGAATCACTTCTGCCCAAGTCACAAGTTTAGTTGCAAACTTTTCATCAACTTTACCATACTTTTCCATTGAACCAAGAACAATCTTTTTCTCAGTTGCGGTTGCAGGGTAGGGTTGTTCCATTGTGACAGGAAACCTTTCCAGAAAGGCTTCATTCAAAATGTTAGTTCCAATGAACCGACCATCATCAGAACCTTTACCTTTGGTATTTGCAGTCGCAATGACTGTAAAACCCTTTGCAGGCTTGATGTATCGGTTGATTTTCTTGATGTAGATACCATTACCTTCAAGAACAGGTTGCAAACACATAATTTTATTAGATGCAAGGTCAATCTCATCTAAGAGAAGAACTGCACCCTTTTCCATCGCTTGTGCAACTGGTCCAAGATTAAACTTGGTTTCACCATTTACCAAACGAAAACCACCAATGAGGTCATCCTCATCGGTTTCAATAGTCACATTGACACGTACACACTCCCGATTCAACTCAGCACACGCTTGAGATACATTGAGAGTCTTACCATTACCAGAAAGACCAGTGACAAAGATTGGGTAGAATATCTTTGACTTGATGATATTCTTGATATCCTTGAAATGACCCCAAGGTACAAAACCATCAAATTTGTCAGGAATCATCTTTTCAACATCCGTAACCATCATAAGATTAGCTGCAGTTTCAGGAATCTCAGAAGCTTTTTCTGCAAGGATAGCAGGAGAAATCTTGTGAGTTTCACAGATGGAAGATGAAGAACCTTCTTCCATTGCAAATTCATCTAAGGATGGAATTTTATATAGACTTCTACCAGTTCTAAAGTTATCAGTAAACCAATATGGATGGGCAATACCCATTTCACTCATAACAGAGTCTACATCAGATTTACTAATTTCAGAACCAACTTCAAATTTACTGTAAACGTGATTAAGAAATTCTTGACGTTTTTCTGTTAGTTTCATAATAAAATCTCCGTATGGGAGTTATGGAAGGGAAATATTCCCTTCCTCAATTGTTCAACCTTATTATTACTCATTTGAACATAACTGTCAAGTCTTTTATGCAATTTTCTCAACAAATTTATTGAGAAGGACTCGATTCAAAGTCTTGTTTCTCATATGTTTTGCAAAGGCTTTTGCCATTCTACCTTTAGTCATTTCAGAATTGACTTCAAGTTCATCATCTTCAAGTTTCATATTTCCAGAAGGAATGACATAATAATCATCGTACCCAAAAGAATCGGCAATGGCAACCTTGTTCTTGCGAATCTCAGCACGTACTGTATCAAGATTTTGATTTGGAAA
>NHCZ02000003.1 GCA_002167345.2 bacterium TMED46
TCACCTTTTTGAATCTCGCGCCTCAATTTGGCTCCAATCCAACGAAGCAGCAGATAAAGACATATGAAACTTTTAAAAACTTTAAAAATGGCGGCTTTGAGAGCTTAGAGGAAACTCCTATGATGACAGGAGAGGTTTCAACCTGGGATTTCTTTACAAACCAAGAAAATAGAAGACCTGATGAAGATATAGTACCTAAGCAATTAGACTACTCTAATTTCACTGACCTTTCTCATCACGGATATAAAATATCGTGGTTAGGACACTCAGCATTTATAATAAATATAGCAGGAAATATCATTCTATTGGACCCAATGCTTGGAACTCATGCAGCTCCAATTCCACTACCAAGCCTTAAAAGGTATAATCAAACACTGCCCGTTGAACTTGATTCATTGACCAATATTGATATAGTAATGATATCACATGATCATTATGATCATTTAGATCATTCTACTATAAAGAAGATAAAGAATAATGTTAGGCTATTTCTGGTACCTCATGGTGTCGGTAACCATTTGAAAAGGTGGGATGTATCAGAAGAAAAGATAATTGAACTAAATTGGAATGAAAATTTCATGATAAATGATGTAGAAATTATTTGTCTTCCCTCCCGACATTTTTCTGGTAGAGGCCCATTGAATAGAAATAGTACACTCTGGAGTTCCTGGGCAATAAAGTCACCAATAATAAATATTTATTTTAGTGGAGATAGTGGCTACGGTAAACACCTCAAACAAATCGGTGATGAGCATGGACCATTTGATATATCATTGATCGATTGTGGTCAGTACAATTCAGCATGGAAACATTCACATATGTTCCCTAATGAAGCCGTATTAGCTGCAAAAGATCTCAAAACAGAATTTTTTATGCCTATTCACTGGGGAGGATTTACACTTTCAATGCATCCTTGGGATGAACCTGTCAAAGAATCAATAAGGTTAGCAGATAAAATCGGCTTAAACCACTTTACCCCTGAAATAGGTGAAATAATCTCAGAGGAAAGTATCAATAGAACATTCATTAAGTGGTGGGAAAAATATTAAAGACCAAAAAAGATAATACTATTTAACCAAAAGCATTTTTTACATCTGTTTAAAACAATCTGCTGTGATTGAATAGAGGTAGACACCAGCAGAAACCAAATTCCCTTGGCTAATGGTTGCATCCCGTTGAACAGATTTGTATCCTGAATCATTGTAGGATAAAATTAAATTTTATCGGGTCTCATTTTTCTCTAAATTATAATTCTTATTTTATATTTTGAATATTTGTCTTTTGTGAGATCAGGGTAAATAAAACGTTTTGCATTATACCATAGCCTAAAATTAGTATCTACCATGAAAAGAGCTGAGATGAATTGGAAGATATTTCGTTCTGTACTGCCGCTGATAGCACTTATAGCGTTCGCATATTATACTACATCACTTAAAACAGATTATAGTAAAGAAGAACCAGTGGTCAGTACTGACTCCCATGAACTAACCTGGCGATTTCAAATGAATGAAGGATCTGAATTGCTTAATAAGGTAGTGCAGGTCAAAGGAAAGGTTACTGGTTATGACTCATTATTGTTGATACTTGATCATAAAGTCATATGTCAACTTCATAATGAAGAGATGACAAGGCCCGAAGTTGGAGATAGCGTAAGTTTAAAAGGGCGTTGCGTTACTTATGATGACCTTTTAGAAGAGCTACGATTAGATCATGTCATACATATCATCGATTGATCATAGATAAAAGAAGGTATTTTTTTGATGATCATTTAAGATAAATGACCTTCCTATTAAGGGATTGTTGTTCACTGTTGACCCTTAGAATATAACTACCCAATAATGAAAGCCCTTTCATGTCCATTGAAATGATATGAGAACCTTTATTTAGACCCCAAATAGTCTTCGATGTAACCTCAGCACCAGTGATAGAAAACAACTTTATAATATAATAGCCAATTCCTACTTAAGCTTATTCTCAAAGAACATGATAATGAGCCCATTATAATCAAAGATAAGATATTAAGCTCCTGTAATGAATCGAACATTTTTAGAGTTGTTTCAGATAATGCTGTATACAAATTCTATTACTCACTTGATGATTTAAATAATTTTAATCTTCTATCAGTAATAGGTTCCGATAAGATCCTGAGCAAAGGATATACTGGTGCTTATTATGGCCTGTACTCATCTATCAATGGAAACGATATTGAAGAATACGCTGATTATGACTGGGTCATATTAAAATAATTAATTAAGGGTATATCTAGAGTCACCTTTGCCTAAGCGACGCACCCACTGTTGTATACTTCCTATTTTTTCAATGGTCACACTATATACCCCAAAAGATTCTTCTACGGTACCCCGTATAATAAATAGCGTTTCCCAATGAAGAATGTCACCAAACTCCTTAAAAACATCTGGAAATAGAACACACTCATATATATCCGTCTCATCCTCGAGCGTTAAAAACTCCATAGGCTCCGCTCTACGTGTCATTGATTCCTTTCGAGTGATATATAACCCTATCAGATAAATAGATTGGCCAAAAAAATGTGGAATATCTTTAGCATATCTGATCTTAGGGCTCAGTATATGTCTATATCTAGCTAAGGGGTGAGTAGAAATAGGGAAACCAAATGTTTCTAATTCTAATAGATATGTATCATCTGATGTTGAGCTCCGTTTTATAGGTGCCGAATCAAATGATCTTCGAGACTCGTTTTGAAGGTAGAACCCGGCTACTTTGTATGCAATAGCTTGGTGAGTTAAATCTGGTGCTATTGATTTAAAACAACCAGCATTTGTTAGAGCCATTGCATCAGCTAGATCTAGTTCAACACGGAATAAGAAATCATCTAGAGAATCAAACGCTCCTGCTTTCCGTTCATCTAGTATTAGACCTATCGATTTTTGCCGTAGTCGCTTGACACTCATGAGGCCCACTTGAATCTCATTCTTTTTACCATACCAGTTGTAAACACTATCATTAATATCTGGATGTAATATCTTGATTCCAAATCTCCGTGCTTCGCTCATGTAGGCATATGATGAATAATATCCACCCTGATTAGATATTACAGCTGCTAAGAATTCAGCAGGAAAATGCGCTTTAAGATAGGCACAGGTAAATGAAAGCATGGCATAGGATGCAGAATGTGGTTTGCAGAAAGAATAGCCCACAAAAGAGACAATCATATCCCATATATTATGTATCATATCTAAAGAATAACCACGGCGGTGGGCTCCATTAGTGAATTTCTGTTTCCAAGTAGGGATAAGATGCTTCATAGAATCTCTACTAATAGTCTTTCTCAGTGTTTCTGCTTCTGCATAGCCTAATCCTGCCATCGTCATAGCTGCCATAGATACCTGCTCCTCATATACCATAATACCATAGCTCTCCTTTAAAAAACCCATGTCTGGGTGAATAACATCCCATTTTTCACCATGGATTCTAGAAAGCATCAAATTAGTATATTGATTTGCTGCAGGACGAATAATGGATGAATAGATCACCACATGTTCAAAATCCACCACACCTGCTTTAGCTAAAAGTTGACGAGTAGCTGGACTCTCAATGTAAAAAACCCCCATTGTCTTACCTGCTTGCATAATTTTTTCAGTCTTATGATCGCCAACAGGATGTATCTGATGATAATCCAAATATTTATTCTGAGATGCACCATCTCCATAGTTTAAGTTTATACGGCGAATCGCATCACGGACGACTGAGAGACTACGATTACCCAGAAGATCTATTTTTAAAAGTCCTGAGTCCTCTACTTGATCTTTTTCCCATTCAACGATCTGCACGCCTTTTGGTGCTTGCAATACGGGTATATATCTCCTGATCTCATCAGGTACAATGACCACACCTCCTGGGTGGACCGATGAATGACGGAAAGCACCCACAACCTTCTCACTTTCTTTTAAAACCTTAAGTACGATATCATCCAGATTCACATTACTAAAACGTTGATCATTAGATATCCAGTTCTTGAGATCTCTACGAGAAGTATACCATCCAATACGATTTGTGATACTTTTGATCTCTTCATTTGACAGTCCATAGACCTTCCCCACTTCCCGGATTGCTGAACGAGGTTTTAGAAACACTTGACTAGATACCATGGCCGTACGTTCTTTCCCATACTTTCTGAAAACATAATCCAGAATATCATCTCGTTCATCCCAGGGGAAGTCAACATCGATATCTGGCATGTCCTTCCGTTCTGGATGAATGAATCTTTCAAACTGCAGTGTATACTTTAAAGGATCGACCTGAGTAATAAAAAGACAATAGCTCACTATTGATGCCGCTGCAGAACCTCGACCAATAGTAGCACGGGTCTGGTTTACAATATCCTGAACGATAAGAAAGTAAGGTGCGAATCCTTTTTGGGTGATGATATTAAGTTCATACTCAATTCGGGAACGTACGTCTCCATTGATATTACCATAGCGTTTTTTAGCACCTTCGAACACCTTGTTTTTTAATTCTCTATTAGAACGATATGTATCTTTAAGAGAAAGGCCTGGAAAAATGGTATTAATAAATGACCAATCTGTCTTACAACGGTCTGATAGATATCGACTATTATTAAGTGCGCCTAAACTATTAGGAAAAAGTTTTACCATTTCTTCTTCATTTCGAAACCAGTGCTGGTCTGACTTGTACCCCAATGGGTCTACTTTTTCAAGAGTAAGATTATGATCGATAGCATAAAGAATCTTATGAGATATGTGATCCTTTTTACTTTTGAAATAAACATCCCCTGTCGCCACAATTTCTAATTTTAAATCCTTTGCTAATTTTTGTATGACTGATTCTTCCATGCCTGGTCGGAGTTCAATAAAAAGATGCGTGTTAGGTATAGAACGCTGTAATTCTTTCAAGGTCAAAGCATCATATGATAGGACAAAAAGACCTGAAGAATATTTTCTTATAATATCAGAAATTTTCTGTGTATGGTCATCATGAACATGAGATATGATCCGACATAGGTTCTCATAGCCAGGTTGATTCTCAACTAATATCACCACTTCTTGTTTGTCTGTTATCAGATTGACCCCAGCAATGGGCTGTATATCTGAATTATTACATTGTTGAACAAAACGAATAAAACCCCATATTCCATTTACATCTGTTAGGGCCAATGTGTTCATTGAGTGCGATTTAGCAAGACCTATCATATCTGTTAATGATAAAAGACCTTTCATAGCAGAATACACAGAATGAATATTCAAATGAACAAACATTAGGCCGGCCTTAAAGCTTGATATACATTAGCAGTTTGTAAACTATGGACCCCGTATTTTGAACGGATCTTATCGATTGCTATAGATAGAGATAAATTTTGTTGTTCTATATGAGAGAACAAATCTTCTTGGATTATATGAGGCTGAAAATCCCAAACATCTACAAGTATCGTGCGGACGCGATTTCGCCGTTCATTGGCCTTTTTAAATAATTTTTTACATTCAGTGATGGCAGATAGATCATCGGTACCTTTGATTTTTCCTATCCTCTGCCTTTTATAGCCATCTGTATAGTGTACTTCCAATCGAATTTTATCTGCTATCTGCTTACGTTGTCGAAGTTTAAAAGCTACTCGCTCTGATAGATCTTTGATAACAGCATATAGTGTGTTCTCATCATTGGTATCCTCTGGAAGAATAGTCTGTTCAAGGATATGGTCTCTAAGGTGAAATGGCCTGACCAATGATGTATCATGACCCTGGCATTCCTTGTAAAGCGCAGGAGCATAAGCTCCGAATAATGTTCGAAAATCATCTGGAACAGTTATCATTGATTGGATCTGACTAATATGTTTAACTAGTAAGAATCTTAGTAAACGTTGGACTGATTTTTCCCTTACTGTGGGCAAGACCAATGGCTTCAAAGGCGAAAGGAATTGAGCTTCCTTACCACTCTTCACCTGATGAATTGGCTCTGGAATAACAGCTGTTACAATACGGCTTACCAACTTATTCACACTGATACCAACTATACTGGAAAGATTGGTCTGATATTTGATATGGTTGATAACAGATAGCCCTGTATTCTTTATATGTCCATTAATAGCACGCATACCATGCATATCTAAAAAGAACTCACCTATATCCTGAGGCTCTACAATCGGTGTAAATGATGATAAGGCTCGATATATATAACTGTGTATGCGATCATAAAGAGAGCGATTATAAGGTAAGAGTTGCGTACGATTACTCATTTTTCGTACCACAGAAACCTTCATCCCTCGTGATAGTCCTTCTTCTTCTGCTTCAGGAGATAAAAAGATAATACTACCATTAGGATGAGGGGAAGATATGATGGCGACCGGTCGTGTTTTTAGACCAGGATCCATCATACACTCCATCTGGAGTTCTATATTCTTAAGACGTATATGAAAAACGTCTTTCTTGGTCATGCATAGTGTACCTAATTCAAATAATTCCGAAAGGAATAGAGTAGCACACCATTAATATGAAAATCATCTTTGGGATCAACTTTTATAATTGGAAAATCTGGATTTCTGGGGTGTAGCTCCACACCACCAGGGCCTTGAACGTAATACTTAAGAGTAGCCTCGCCATTGATCAACGCCACTACTATCTGTCCGGAACGCGCAGTATTGGTCTTCCTAGCAACAATATAATCTTTATCATGGATCTGTTCATCGATCATGGAGTCTCCCTTAACCTGTAGAACATAATGATCTGGGTGCAATAAAGATACGGGGACATCTACCATTTCAGGATTTTCTAATGCTTCAATCGGTTCACCTGCTGCAATGAGTCCCAGAAGCGGCAAACGAGCCGTTGTAGTTGTGGCGTGCTCTCTATGGATTAAAGTGAGCGCCCGCTTGCCGTTGGGACCTTTTATACGTGATAAGTACCCTTGGTCTTCCAAGGTCTTTACATACCAGTTTACTGTTCCCAGTGATTCAAATCCTAGACTGACCATTATCTCTTCATACGATGGAGATTGACCATGGATCAATGTAAATCGCTGAACACAATCCAAGAATCTTTTCAATTTTGGGGACAGAGGTTTGTTCATGAGGTAATAGATGGATGCAAGATCGATCTCCTATCCCATACAATAGAACGAGATTCCTGTCTATTTATATGATCATTGATCCTTGTCATAGCACGGATCACTGATATAGAAGCTTGTTTCTTATCTTGTTTATAAAATTTATTTTTCTTCATTTTTAGACCTATTAATATTTAACTCGTAAGTTACTCGTAAGTATATTACAATTATTTTTGGTTTTGTGCAAATAAAAAGCCCCTTTCTAAGGGGCCTTTTATAAAAATAGCTGTAACAGAACTTTAGGTCATAAAGCAGGCGTACCTAGCCAGAGTCCTATGAATAGCAAAACACCTGCAACACTATGCATAGTAATGGTGCCCCAATTCGCAGGTTGTAAAAGTCTATCATTATAATATTTATATAATGTCTGGCTCGAGGTGACTCCGAAATAAGAAGCTAGAAGAGTAATCAAGATCAAAGAAGGGAAAGTTCCATTTAAGACCAGCAATAATACACTTAAAAAAGCACCTACAACTAATGAGACATAGCCAGCTCTTGCTCTCTCAGGACCAAAGACCACTATTAGAGTATTCTTACCAGTAGCTTTATCACTATCGTGATCGGGGAATTCATTGACATAAACAACAGCCGCTATTAGAAATCCAATTGGTATCCCTGCGAAAAAAGCTTCTGGAAGAAGTTGCCCTGTCTGTACTAGGGTACTTCCAGCTACCATAAGAGGACCGAAATTCAGACCTATGAGCAGCTCGCCCAACCCTTTCCTAGATGAAAAACGAAAAGGTGGCGCGGTATAAAACAAACCCGATAAAAATCCAATTAATCCTAACCACAAGACCGGCATACCTGCTTTCAATATGAGCGGAATGCCAACAATAGCACTAAGTGCAAATGTTACAATAGCAACAGTGAGCATTCCTTTTGGGGTAATCAAACCCATTTGAATACTCCTACTTCCTCCATTCAATCCAACATTGCTGTAATTATAGTTAAGAGCGTCTGTACCACTAATATGATCAAAATAATCATTAGATGTATTGGTTCCTATATGTAAAAGACTTCCACCAAGGACAGTCAAACCTAACCATGCCCAGTCTACGGGATAACCAGCATATTTGGCAACTGCAGCACCAACCAATATCGGAACAATCGTAGCAGATAAGAATGGTAAACGCATTATGACCATCCAGGTAAATAGCTGTGTCATAAAACTAATCTTTGGTCTTACTTCATCTGGCGTTTTATCTTTCAGAAGAGTCGTTACACCACAATATCCAATATGCTCTCCATTATTTCCTTTTGTAGGTGTAATCTTGATACGGCAAGGTAACTCACTTCCATTTTTATGGATGAAGGCAGTATTGCCTTCCCACTTCCCTTTTTTAACAGATTCATCAAGCCAATTTATAACATGCCCAAGAACGATTTGCCCATCACTAAAATCACTTACCCTCATCTTATTAACAACTTCTTCTCTGTTGTATCCAAATAGGGTTTCAGAACCATCACTAAATGTTTCAACCTTTCCATCTAAATCGCAGGTAATTACACTTTTCATCTGGTCATTCATAATATAAATATCCTTATATAGAAAAAATAATTATCAAAAATTACGAAATAGATTTTCTGTCTGAAAAACGTTTATGCAGTAGAGTAAAAAATAGGTCGACTAGGTGCTGCATCCAGACCCCAGTTTGGAATTTGTATCTGCAAAAAGCCAAATCCATCTATTACATCATCTGGAATAAAGAGTAGTTCAGAAATGGTTTTTCCTTGTTTAAAGAATCTTTTATGATTTTCCAATTGCCCTCCATCATTTGCTTTATCAATAGAGGGGATATCCACTAAAAGATGTTGGACACCTAAAGCATTAATATGATCAATGGCATCATTTGTAAAGAAGGGTGCAGGTTCTACATTGTAATCCCTTTTTTTCTTAGACACATTATTTGGGAGTGTCCTGATAATCAATGCATTATTAGGTTCCAGTGTATTTTTCTGCAGTTCATCTTTTGTGATCACCAGTTCATTCTTCATATCATAATGATAAGATTCATTTGTCTTGTTTGCTTCCTGCAATTCCACTGAAGTCAACCACGCTGGAATCATACCCTTGGGGCAAACATCTGATATTTTTACTTCTGAATCTATTACGTGTGCAATTGATTCTGTATGGGTCCCCGTACAGTGTACATCTAAAGTGACAATAGGAACATTGCAGCTCCCCCCCTTTTTTATATCGCCAATAAAATCGCCAGATCTTAGAGCGTTCACTTGAGGTTTCTCTGCACCATAAAATATGGGACCACTACCTAAGAAATCATTTCTTATAGATAGGTCCACCCCTTCATGGGTATTAACATAATAGGTATTGGTGTTATGTTTAATTTCAGTGATCAATATTGAATTAACTCTGTCCTATTAGTTGCTCAATTTCACCCTGCTCAGGAAAACGGTTTAAAGCTTTTTTTGAAAATATCAGCTCTCCATTCAGGGTGACTTCGAATACACCTCCACCGCTTGAAATAAGCGAAACATTTATTTCTTGGAAAGTCTGTTTTAAGCTAGCCTCCAAACTGGAGGCTCTAGGAAGGTAGTTTCAATGGCTACAGTATTCAATGGTTACTTTCATAAGCATTCACCTAATGTGTTTAGTTAAAAAATCTTAGTATATCTTTAGGATGGGTATGCAAATCAACATCATCAAAGATGTGAATTAATACTCCTTCTTTATTAATGAGAAAAGTTTTTCTTGATGGGAAAAAATAATATTTATTCACACCAAATGCCTTGCCCATTTCCCTTTTCGAATCAGATAGTAAATTGAAATTCAGATCATATTTTTTTTTGAATGATCTCAAAATGCTTTGGTCATCATAACTAATACCAAGTATCGATATATTATATTTTTCAAAATTCTTGTATTCATCACGGAACCCGCATGCCTGTCTTATTCATCCAGGAGTATCAGCCTTAGGAAAAAAATAAATAACTAAGTTATTGCCTTTGTAGTCATCAAGTTGATGCAAGTTTCCATCTTGGTCTACCAGTGAAAAGTTAGGCGCAGATTCACCAACATTTATGGTCGCTCCAAATAATGAGAATTTTAAAATGATTATAGGTAATATTTTTTTCATTTATTAAGTATTTAACTAGACATAAACTAAACAGGGCTGAATGCGAATGATATTAAATTTTATACAATGAAAAACTCGAATATTAAAACTATAGCTAAAGAAGTTATCAAGATCGAGGCTGATGCTGTTTCTTTAATTGCAGACCGTATTGACAAAAATTTTGAATCTGCAGTAAATACAATATTACAATGCAAGGGTCGCCTTATCGTATCAGGTATGGGTAAATCTGGTTTGATATCTCAAAAGATAGCCTCTACAATGGCCTCAACAGGCACACCTTCTCATTTTGTTCACCCTGGGGAGGCTATTCATGGTGACCTGGGAATGATAACTAAAGAAGATGTATTATTAATTGTAAGCAATAGTGGTGAAACCATGGAATTAATTCAGATAATCCCAGCAATAAAAAAGAAAAATGTAAAAGTTGTTGGGATGATAGGTAGACGAGGATCCAGCTTAGCTTCTAGCGCTGATATATATTTGGATACATCTGTTGAAAAGGAAGCATGTACTTTAGATCTAGCGCCCACAGCAAGTACAACAGCAACATTAGCAATGGGAGATGCATTAGCAGTGGCACTTTTAGAACTCAGAGGGTTTGACCAAGAAGATTTTGCAGAACTTCACCCAGGAGGGATGTTGGGAAAACGTCTTTTACTAACGCTAGATCAACTAGTTCACTCAGGTGATAAGATCCCATTTATATCGAGTGAGCATAGTATCAAAGATGCGCTATTCACTATTTCAGATAAAGGCTTAGGGATGACCGGTGTATTAAATGAAAAAGATGAATTGGTTGGGATAATAACAGATGGAGATATTAGAAGAGGATTAGAAAAGGTTGGTCATAGTCTTCTCAATGAAAAAGCTTCATTCATCATGTCAAAAGGTCCTAAGTGGGTCACTTCTGATATCCTGGCCTTATCTGCGCTTGAGCTAATGGAAAAGCATTCTATAACAAGTTTATTTGTTTATTCTAATTCAGATATAAAAAAGCCTGATGGTATTGTACACATTCATGACATTCTGAGATCCGGTATTCAATGAAGCCATCTCTAATTAATAAGAATTTTTGGAGTTCTTAATGAACAAGTTTTTTAGACATATCAGTATTTTTACCTTAGTACTTATTATGGGGTGCAGTAAAAAATCACCGGCTGTAAATATCTACGATTCAGAAGAGTATAAATCACTAGATCGTAAAGATCTGATTGTAGGAGAATCAATATGGTCAACCGCTTGTTTTAGATGTCACATGTATGGTACAAATGGAGCTGTACTTCTTGACGATAAGGCATATTGGGACAAAGCAGCATCAAAAGGTATTGATGAATTATATAAAAGTGTTTGGGAAGGTAAAAAAGGTGAGAATGGTCAAATGCCTGCAAAAGGTTTTTGTAATCTTTGCTCAGAAGATGAAATCAGAAAATCAATTTTTTATATATTTGATCTTGGAAAAAGAGTACAAGCATCAAATGAGAAAAAAGATTTAAAAAGAGAAAGCTAAATTACTTGACTTTTACTCCCGACCCCTCAATTGCATCCTCAATTCGCCTAGCAAAGTTCAAAAAATCCTCTACCTTCATTTCTTTTAAGTAAACTGCTCCATGAACAGCCCTTAGATGTGGGTTCTTATTCCTATACCAATAATCTCTACCAAGTATTAGTTGTAGATCACGGTGCTGCTCTACCCATATTTTTTGGGAAAGTTCGCAAAACGGACCATCATATTCGTAACTAGGAAATGAAGCATCCTTTTGACTGAGGTAACAATTCATAAAAGTAGAGTTTAGTATTGACATTGAATTCAGTGTCACCGGAACGATTATATCTGCCTCTGCTAGATTAAATCGGTACCAGACATTACGATATCCCCATATCCTCAAGTTTGATAGGTCAGCTTTTTCATTCCACAGTCGAACTGCCTCTGCTATACTTTGTAGAACTTTATAATGAGTATCTGGGCCGCTACCTTCTGGATCCATAGCTAATGTAATGACGGTAGGCTCAAAGTCTCTTAATTGATCTAAAATAGGTGTAACATCTCGGTTTTTCTGAGGCTGTTCTGTAAAAATATCACCTTTATAGAAACCAAGTCTTAAATGATGCACATCTCTAACTCTCACTCCATAGTTTGCCCAAACCAGCTCTTCTTCAAATTCACGTATCATACCTTTTAATTTTTGGATCTCAAAGGAATTCTTTTCTCCATCATAATAATTTTCAAGTTCACTAACTATACTAACAAGCTGTTCACGCAGCTCCTTTTTATCTTTAACATTGAAAATTTCAACGATCGATCTAATCACCCTATGTGATAGCCCTCTTGACTGACCAATTGAATCATTATTGGCTATTTTATCTAGATAATGATATACATCCTTATCCCATTTCGATAGATATCCACTAGAAAAGAAATCTTCATAATTAGTCATCTCAATTCTTCCATTATCTAAAAAGTCTATGGTATTTTGGATAATTGTTTTCAAAAAATGATTTGTAACAGATGTGAATCCTGATGTCATATTTGCAAATATGTGTTTATTCGTTGGCTCTCGAACCAGATGAATTATGTGAGGCATCATTCCAAGCATAATATCATCATGATGTGGACCTGTGTGGTAAAAAACTTGATCAGTTTCCGTTTTAATACCCAACTGTACTTTTTGATCTACACTTTTAATTATCTGAGAAACAGTTTGTTCATCAAGACCTGGTATATTTTTACAAATAGGATCATTAACTAAATCGTCGTATAATAGTTTTTTTCCATATTTATTTTTTTTCTTTGCAAGATCTAAAAGTGCATTTTGCTTTTTTTCTATATCCCAAGGAACATGTTGCCAATAATGTTCTTTTGTGTCTCTTAAAGCTTTGGAAGCACCTTCGGTAATATAGAATCTGCTATTTTTGAGTTTTTGAAGTGCCGTTGCAGGGTATCTAACATCTTGTTCAGTCTCAAGAGACATTTTAACAATTGGTGCTTTCGCTTCACCAGCTGCAATAATTATCGCTGTTGCATTTTCATTATAAGTTATGGTTCCAAGCCCAATGGTAATCACTAATCGGTTCTTACTGATCTCAATTCCACCTAAATCACTAGCCGCAGCGGCCTGAGTCTCAAAATTAGTCTCCATTAATCTTGTGGTAGAATTATGATCAGAGCCCCTTATATTAAAAGCAATATGTCCATCTGGACCAATTCCTCCAAGAAAGAAACCTATACCACCTAACCCTCTTATTTTCTCTTCATATTGGTTGCACCATTGATCAATAAGATAGATTGATTCTTGTTGCTTTTTTTGTAGATCAGTGGATGGATTTGCATGACGCAAACCAAGATCAATCAGCCCATCTGGAAATATCTGGCTCCAATGTTGATCATTATAAGTTGGTATATCATCCGCATTGATTAATAATGCTTTTTCTTCTGAAATATTGAAACCTTCTAAATAATATTTTTTTACATAATTTGAAAAACTATTATGCTGAGATGGTTCAAGAGGATAAAACTCATCTATCTGAATGAAATGCAATTTTGATAGGTCAGGTTTATTCTTTGAGCTAAGACCATAATTAGAACGTATTGATACCACTTTATCACTTTCCCAATTGTTTAAAATATAGTGAGTCCACTTAATAAAATATTCAGGTGTCTTTCCAGTGGGGAGACTGATGACACCTTTCGGGTTTTCAATGGCCCATTCTAAAAATCTTAAAGAAGTAATTAAACCCAGGTCAGGGTAATTACTAACCTTGATATATGGAATCTTTGTTTTTTGGAGTTCAATATCACTTGTATTAAAAAAAGAAGTTTCTACTTTAGATATATTAGTATTCATTACTTTCTTCTTTGTTTTAGATCAAAAAACATAATTCCATCAAAACGAAATACTTTATCATCTTTTTTTAAAAATGAAAATAGATCAACATTAACTGTCTTTTTTTCAATCGATGAAGCATGAATTAAATCTTTTCCGTTCAAAACATATCCTTCATGAGCAATGACAATACCATTTTTGAAATAATCTTTTTTCACAAATGCTGCACCGCAAATAGAAGGAAGGTTTGATAACATATCATCACTTAATTTTTCAATAGGAATGTAGTCTATTGATTCAACTGATGTCCATCCTAAATCTAAAAATTGTGACCCATTCTTCTTTTTATTCAATTCAATATTAATAGTTTCAAGATTCTTTGGTGATGAGACCTTGGATGTAATATCTATTGTGTTAGGATGATTTAGTAAACGATCCGATGTAAAATGCCATCTTGACCTATAATTAGGAGTACTAGTACCATATTGATCTGGTTTGTAATGAATATTGATCATCACATCTTTTGCATGCTGAAAGGAATTACTTTCTGCCAAAGCTATAGTGGTCAATACATGTACAGTACAATCTGAAGTGTCAAAACGAATAATTGGATCAGTGTCAACTCCTTGCTCCTCACCTAGACAAAATATTCCATATGGTGTACCGACCCTCCATAGATTAAGTGCAATGAGTCGTTCATGATAATCAGGATGCATCTTATGAAAACGCGGTAGATAGATATCTAACTGCTCATTAGATAGGGTCCATGGGTCAGGTAAAGACTCTGTCCACTTGTAGGAGCTTTGATCAGCATAAACTCCATATACAGATAAAATTGCTAAGAAAAATTTATAATACAATAATCTTTGATTAATTGTTAAGCCTAAATTTATAAATATTAGTAATATAGTATAGCTATCATTTGATCATTTGATCACTAATGATTTTTATAAAAAAGTTTAAAGATATAATTTCATTATAAATATGTCTCATCCTCTAAAAGAACTGATCAACAATAAACCCCTATTCAACTCTCTAGCTAAAGAATATGGTACTCCACTTTATGTTTATGATAAGAACCAGTTGATAAAAAACATAAATAAAATACATTCAGCTCTGGCCAACAATTTTGATAATTTCCATATTTGTTACACCATTAAAGCCAATAGTAATCCAAATATTATAAGAGTACTTAAATCAGAAATCCCAAGTATAGGAGCAGACTGTTCAAGTCCAGGAGAATTGTATGCTGCAAAACTTGCAGGTATATCAAGTAATGATTGCATTTTTACCGGTAATTATGAATCACAAGAAGATCTAGAAATAGCTTTTGAACAAAAAGCCCATATCAATCTAGATGATATAACGTCTTTCACACGTTTAAAAAAGATAGGGACACCAAAAGAAATTTCATTTAGGTTAAATCCAGGATTTGGAAAAGGTGCTTTCTCGCAGGTTGTAACTGGTGGTAAAAATTCAAAATTTGGTGTTCCTAAGCACGCTATCCTTGATGCATATAAAATGGCAAAGGATAGCGGGATTGAAAATTTTGGTATACAGTGTATGACCGGATCAGGTGTTTTGGATCACGAATATTTTCCAAAGCTTATGAAAGAGATACTAAAAACAGTTGAATTGATCAATAAAGAATTAAAAATAGATTTTCATCATATAAGCCTTGGTGGTGGATATGGCATCCCTTATAGTGATGATGAAATATCATTGGATTTCAATAAAGTGTTTCATGATGTAAGTAGGGTCTTTCATTCGTTCTATAATGGATCTGATAAACCAGAGCTCTGGATAGAACCAGGAAAGTCTGTGGTAGGGAATACAGGTATTTTAATATCAAAGGTTACTGGAATTAAAAATAGTTATAAAAAATTTATAGGCCTTGATGCGGGAATGGAAACACTGATGCGCCCTGCACTATATAATGCACATCATCGTATATATAAGATAGGATATCCTGAAGCAGAAACAACTCAGACTGTTGATTTCACCGGACGAATATGTGAGAATACTGACCGATTAGCAATTGATAGAAAATTCACAGATATAGACGAAGGTGATCTTGTGGCTATTATGGATGTAGGTGCCTATGGCTTTACCATGTCCCACCAATTCTGCACAAGACCTAAAGTAGCAGAAATTCTTTTAGATGGTGATAAATCAACTTTAATAAGAGAACGTGAATCAATTGAGGACCTATTTTCAAAATGTGAGGTGTATTGATAATTATTTTAGCAAGATCATTTTATGATTCATCGATGACTGTCCATTCTTGATCTGGCAAAAATAAACTCCTCCAGGCACTGCCCTTCTATTGTTATCTAAACCATCCCAAACAATCTTTTTCCATGATTCTCCTTCATATATCATGTCATTATATAGCATTCTTATATTTCTTCCAAGAAGATCAATAACTGAGACCTGCAACAATCCTGATTCTGGAATATATGTTACGATAGTTGTAGATGGATTAAACGGATTAGGGTAATTGATGACAGGTGTATCTGGTAGGATAGAGTATACGATCTCCTCATTTCCAATACTCAGGGCATCAGTGTATTTATATATAGTTTGCCCACATGCATAACCAATATTTTGATCTATAAAGTCAAGGCGATTTACACGGCTTCCAAACCCTGCAGAATTCCAGGTCTCACCACCATCTGATGTTACATAAGTTGGCAGACTACTATTTCCTCCCATCCAACCCAAGGTATCGTTTATGAAACCAATACCTTGGATAAAGTAATAATCATTCATAAATAGCATTTCATTCCAGGTCTCACCACCATCTATAGTTTTTAGAAAGTATATGGGAGACTCATAATTTCGCTGTAAGGAAACATACCCTACGCTATCTGATGGAAAATCAACCTTCCATGCCCACTCACCCGACCTAGATGTTATGAATGAGGGCATCCAGGTCTCACCACCATCAGTGGTCTTTAAAACAATGCCCCTTGAATCCTCATGATCTGTATTGGTTAACCCAACAATAAATCCAGTATCAGGATTAAAAAAATGTAGATCAATTAAACCTGCAACTGAAACATATTGATCAAAATCATAGGATATCCAGGTTTCACCCCTATCCATTGTTTTAGTAAAGAATGCTGGACCCCGAACGCGCCCAACCGCACACATGACCGTATCATTGATGACCTGTATACCGCATAAACCCTGAGGAGAAGGACCTATAAAATCATCGAAAGGCATCCAGGAAGAACCTCCGTCTGAAGTATGATACAGATTTATGACATCAGTTGCACCAAATTCACCATCACCTACATTACCAGCCCAACCATTTAACTCATCAAAAAATCCAACAGAGCGAAAATGTGTTTCAGATTGTTCAAATTGTAATTCCCAACTATCACCGCCATCTGGTGTATGATATATTTGCCCCCAACCATTGACTGCCCAACCTAGGTTCTCGTTTAAAAATTGAATATCATTAAACCTTGTCACTACTGGTGCATTGGGCAATTCGGTCCATGTCCCTGTTTGGCCAGTTAATAATGTTAAAAAAAGAAAGAGATAATGAATAAGTTTAAATTTATATATAACAGAATATGCTCTTAATATCATAGTGATTAAAAATTAAAGCTAATATTTAATCGCTTGATCTCACCCAACGGTCCATAATCAGATAATGAATAATCAATAGTTAATAATGTAGAAGTACGATTTATTAAATAATTCATGCCTATACCAAAAGAAGGTCCTTCAATTTTATCCTGCTTGTAAAACGACGGCAAACCTCCTCTTATGAATATTAATTTCCGATAATCTAATTCTAATCCAAAATTCAAGTATTCTGTATTATCGTTTGGATGGAGTGCATCTACGCCATATGCCAATGTAAGCGATTCTGTTTTTATAAATTCACCAGATAAACCCACTCGAAAAAATAATGGCAGAGGAAAATATTCCGTTTCATAAACCGCATTAACAAATTCTACATTACCTTGATTATCCTGATCTGGGTCAACACTGATCTTCTGGTCTCTTCCCTCCATCCTCATTTTACCACCATAATTACTTATTGAAACGCCTAGCCTTGTACCATAAAACGGGGTCTCAAAAAGTGTCCCTATATCAACGGCAAATGTTCTAGCGGTGGAGTGCCAAATATTCTGTTGGATATATTTAAAGGAACCACCAAGAGAAAAACGGTCTGTTAACATTTTTGAATAGGTAAAACCTGCAGAGAGATCATTTGTTGAAAATTTTTCACCTGTGCCATGGGGTTCTGAAACAGTACGGACAAGATCATCTGGTGAAGAAAGGTTTATCACACTCAACCCAATTACACCTTTTTCTCCTAGGTCGATACCAACAATTGCAAATTGATATTTCATTGCAACCAACCAATCATATGAGCCAAACTGGACGCCGATACCTTTATGGCCTGCAATACTAGCAGGGTTCCAATAAATGCCACTCAAAATAGCTTTTTGACCAGCAACAGCACCACCCATTCCAGAACTTCTCGCATCCATCCCTATTTTTAAGAACTGAGCAACCGTAGTTCCCGTTTTGCTCATGGATTGGTTATTACCAAACTGTGCTGAACAAATGCTGATAGCACAGGTTAAAATGATCAGAGAATATTTCATTTGATCACCGCAAATCGCCCTAATTTTTCTCCAATTCCAGGGGCGTCTACATGATAAAGGTAAACACCATAAGCTAAAGGAAAGTTGTCTTTTGTGGTCAAATCCCAATGCTCTTGACTATTATCTATCTCTGAGTCATGCTTAATGGTTTCTACCAATTCTCCATTTACAGTATATATTGTGATTGTACATTCTTTTGGAAGATTAGTGAAATAGATTTTTCTAGGACCTCGATCCATTGGACTCTGAAGATCTAACTGCTCTAATACATTTGTGACAACATAAGGGTTAGGAACAACATAGATACTATCTAGCTTTGATGATGCAACTGTCTTATCATATTGCGTTGCTAGTGTTGTATAGATCATCGTATCACTTGCTGAAAATGGTCGATGAGTATCTATAAAAAATATATCGCCCTCGCTCGCAGCTATCGTATCCCCGCTATCAGGTAAGAAAAATGTGAACTCCCATTTTCCGCCTAAAGGCTGACCATCCATAATAATCGCTCTATCTCCTAGAGACCAAAGGCTATCGGGGTCATCACCTTCTTCAATGATAGTGACCTCTTCTTGAAATGGTACTCTTCCTGGTGTTACATCCCAGACTTCAAAATTCATTCTTGAATTCCCAAAGCTAGGATGAAGCGAGGTACTACTTGTATCAACTATCTCATTAAAAAATCGTACTTCATAGGCACCTGGATACATGAATTGATCTGCACCATTAAAAGGAATCACCTCTGGTTCCCACGTGCAAGATGAAGTTGGAGACCATTTTGTATTTTCTTCATTCAAAGCTAAGACCACATCTTTAGCAGTTATTTTTACTCCATCTACAATTGGATTTGTTAATTCAAGGTCAAGGGCCTCACTATTGATAATTGGGTAATACAAATACGACACGGTATAAGTGTTGCCATCGATCATACCTCCTCCATCAATTCCCTTTATTTTCCCTGTCGTATCTAGCAATTCAAAATCATCATTAATAAAATAAGTATTACCACTTTCATCACTGACGGAAACTGATCCAAGGTCAATATTCCCATGTAATAGTTTTCTGTATTGCTCAATAGATATAGTAACTGATTCTTCTATAAGCATAAGATCTTTTAAACTATACCTAATGGGCGATTCTCGAAATGTTATTTCAAATTGATTGGTATTCTGTAAACTATATGGATCAACTATGTCTAAAAAAATCTTAGCTGTTGTGACTCCAGTTTTATGAATGATCTCATTATTAAGTATAGTACCGTTTACAACTCCTATAGCAGGGGAACTAGGTACGACCAGTACGGTGTTAATGTCCGTAATTAGTTCATTTGTTGTGGGATTCAATGTAATGGTTTTAGAGCATTCACTTGGAGGAATCTCCAACTCTCTAGAACCATGGTCATAGGATACAACCGCATAATAATAGGATTGTCCATTTAATACATTATTAGAGTCAATATAAGAATGTACCAAACCAGTATTATCGCCTAGAGTATAATAGGCGCCTCTTCCTGGATATACTATTTCACTCATACCATAATAATCATTATCCAGATCAAAACGAGCAGGTGCACCATTATACATCTTTAATGGTTCAAATAAGAACTTTGAACCATTTGCATCAGTAATGGTCTGCTGGTCTAAAAACTGCGGGTGGGTACTTCTATAAATAACATATCCTTCAAAATCATACTCATCAGAAATTGGATCTAATGACTCTTCTGCTATTTGATCCCAATATAATGTAACGCGTTCGTCACCAGGTATGGCTGTGACCGTTGGCTTATCTGGTGGTTTTGCAAACTGATAATTTCTTTCATAGATATCCTGAGAAGTAATAGCATTAAGCGTTAGGTCATCATAGTCCTCACCAATTAATAAGGCTATAGAAAAACGTCGTGTTTCACCTGCCGGTAGTGAGATAGGTCCTGAACTGTATATAAAGACATAGTCGCCTGACTGGGTCGCATTCGCTGAATCAAAAACACCAGGTTGTAAAAAATCATCAAAGACCCGCTGGTCATCAGCAATAGTGGTACCAGAAAAAGGTGGTGAGGTAAATCCAGTTAATCCAACCATATCAGACTCATCTAGGTCGGTCCATTCAAAATTGGGTTCGCCAGGCTGTCTAATATCATACTGATCACCTGCCGTAGGGATACCATCGCCTTCACCCATATCACCTGTATTAGGAACCCCATCTACACCAATATCATCTTTTTCTGGATCCCAGTCATTATCATCATCAATCCCATTACTTCTGCTTTCATCTATCATGCCATCTCCATCATTATCTATCTGATCATATGGATTTCCAGGACTTTCAAGAAATTTATAGCCAAAATACCCAGGATTATTTGCACTGCCGCTGGCGCTTCCATCCTCATCCCAGCAATATACCATGTTGATATCTTGATCAAAATATGATAGATCATCGCTCCAATCGCTAGGTCCTCCAATATGTGGATCGCCCCACATGCCAAAGATAACATCATTTAAATCTTTGGGACTTTTGTTGGTTATTTTATATATTAAAAAAATAATATCCTCTGCTAAAGGATTCGCCCACTGGTAATATCGATACTCTACCTGTAGGCCTAGTCCCTTACGTGATGAGTCATCAGGAAACGGATAGTAATCGAATTCTTTATTCTTTCTATCATCACAAACAAAGAATGCTTCTTCATCGGCATTCGATGCACCTTGTCTTAGATCTCCAGGCCAAACAAATTCTTTGAGGTTAGGATTATACCAATCATTGGACCAACTATCCGGCTTACCATCGAGATCTCGATCTATATCACTAGCAGTAGGAATTTTATCATAATCAGGATTAGCAAAATATAAACCTTCATCGCTGTATGCTAAGGGTTCCCAGGTCCAATATTCCGATCCATCTGGTGATCTTTCAGGGTCCGTAACAAGTCCATCACTGATCACCCTAGCATACCAGGTCGTATCTCCATTTTCAACTTTTGGATATGCATCAGGATGGTTATTTGACGACAGAGGAACTTCTGCACAGATAAATGGACCAAATTCATATCCATAGCCTAGGCCTTCCCAAATAATATCTGTTACCCTGTTCCCTGGCTCAGATATAGAACCATAATTCCAAATCTGCGTCGTTATTTTGTTACCTGATATTATAGCATCTTGCCTTCTAAGTATCTGGTCATCTGAATCTGCAGCCCTTTTTGAATATCTATCAATCGTTCTATAGTATTTTGCAAACTGCCTTTGGCTCCAGTCTTTTTGTGGACCATTCGGATATTTGTTTTTCTTTATTGATAACGGTCCAGCAATAAGTCCTGAAAAAAACAGACCATGCAGTAGCAGAACAACTATTAAAGATCTATTATTCTTTATCATAGGTCAACACTCAAACCAAATGTTAACAATCTAGGCGGAGAAAAATAATCAGGTCGTGTAAAGTATTCTTCCCATGTATGGACTCCAGGCTCACCATAGTGAGCTTTAAAACCATCTGTCTCCTGGAGTGAACGGTTGATAAAAGTGTATTCCGATCGACCAGTGTCTGTAAAGACATATCTTTCATTTCGTAGGTCTAATACATTATAGACCTTCATGAAGAATTCAAAACCAATATTCATCAATGATAAATTCTTATAGATCCTCATATCTAATGATCTTTGAAATGGTTTACGATCACTATTTGGTAATGGTACGTATCCCGCAAATGGGATATTAGGTGTATAAGGCCATCCAGTACTTAATTTTCCAATCAAACTTAAGCCCCAACCATTTATGCCAGGCTCGGTAATAGATAGTGTTGTATTAAATACATGGCTTTGATCCCAACTTAGTGGTACGATCTTCTTTTCTTCTTCATCACCCGTTAAAGCATTAAAATAAAATGATCCACTCGTTACGCTATTACCTTCTGTCATCTGGAAAGAATAATCTATAAACGCAGATATTTTTGTTTTTGGGTCACGTCTCTTTGTTAAACTGAGGGTAATTCCCTTCACCATTGAATAATCTTTATTTAAATAAACTGCATAAGATGAAGGACCATATGTAGGAGAATTATAGTTAATGGTCTGTAGCGCTAACAGATCTCTAATATCCTTATAGAAAAGACTACCATTTATTGCTATATATCTACTTAATTGTTGCTGTAAACCAAATTCATACATAACTGTTTTTTGTGGTTTGAGGTCACTGTATCCTATGGTTGGTGATAATCCAGCTCCAAAAATATTTTTTAAGAAAAGATTTCTCATTGTTGGCATCTGGTAAAAATGACCATATGAAAAATGAAGTATACCCTCATCTGTGATAGGATAGGCAACACCGATCCGTGGAGATATCATATTTTTCTTTGTACTCTTTACTAAACCATGTTCAGGATTTAAAAGACTGTCAATATGTGTACTTTGAGGGTCGAACGAATCATATCGCAAACCTAGATTCATTATAAAACTTTGGTATTCAAGCTTGTCTTGGATGTAACCACTAAAGAATAGAGCATTTTCAGAATAATAACTGTGGGAAGGAGATGCATTCTCTGGAGCGATAGTTGGAATTCTATATGTATTATCATCATATAGGATACTGAATATCCTTTCATTCAGATTATCTATTCTATATTGTATACCTGCTTTGATCTCATGACGACTGTTGACCTGTGATGTAATGTCAAATTTTCCACCGTATGATAGAGAGTAACGATATGTATGTCCTCTATTAGACCCGCCAAAAGAAAAAGTAGGGCTACTTGGAGCGCCTAAAATATTTTGAGAAGATGCATAATTTGAATTGGGCAGTATATACGTATCTTCATTCAAGATATTGATCGTTTGATCTCCGACCAAGTACTGACCTGGGTCCTCTATGAATAGAAGCACATCTTCATCGCTACCAAAACTACTACCACTTGCGTATGGGATGGCATTACCAAGGTCTAATGGCTTGAACTGAAATGAGCCATAATCTGTTCGATTTGTGAAGACGTGTGCTTCATAAAATGTTTTCTTTCCAATTGCATGATTGATCTTCATTGAGATATTATGGTTATTGGATAGTAATCTTGAACGTCCATCTGGGTTATATTTATAATAGTGTACATAGGACTGACTTTCTCCATTAGAGCCTAGGTACTGTGCAGAGAATTTTAATCGAGGGTTAGCCCTGTAAGTAAGTTTTAGAAGTGAATTAAGGTTTTTACTAGGGTTCATGGAAATAGTATCACCATCCCCTCCCATTTCAATATACCAATCATCAGAGAAAAAATTTGCATGGTCCTGTACATCGTGCTCCCTGACTCCAAAGAGATATCCATCCTGTGAGGAGTATCTTAAGCTGGAATTAAATGTTAGTTTTTTTCGAAAAAATGGAACTGGTCCACTAAAGTAGCCTTCAAGAGTTTTTCTATTTAATAGTTCAAACTCGTTTATCTTTGGATACAATTCTGTATCGTTGGAATAACGATCACCAGTATAGAATGATACGCTACTTTCGTAATCTTCTCTTCCCTCCTTTATCTGCAGGTTTACTATTCCACTCATTGCATTACCAAATTCAGCATTAAACCCACCGCTTACAACCTTGAGCTCGCTTAGCGCCTTATTTGAAACATTAACAGATAAGCTATTTGTGAAAAAGGGATTGCTTACAGATATACCATCAATGTAATAACCCACTTCATTACTTCGACCTCCACGTATGTGCAACTCACCACCGGCTCCAACATTTACTCCTGCTTGAGTTGTTAAAACACCAAGGAAGGATTCTACTGGCATACTTAGGATCTCTTCTGATGTTGTAATCTTCTGTGTGGAGGTTAGATCTTTAAAAATGAGTGGTCTTTCAGCAAGAACCGTGATCTCTTCACCTTCTAGTGTTTCTTGGTCCAATGAAAAATTTTGTTCTGTTGTCCTGCCGGAACTGACCAAGAGACCTGTGACCTTTACGGATGCGTAACCAATTATGGATGTTTTTATATCATATTTTCCGATAGGAACATTAATAATGCTATACCTCCCATCTTGATCCGTATCTGCACCTATACCCTTTCCCATCACGATGACACTTACACCGACAAGAGGTTCATTAGAGGCAGAGTCTTTGATATTCCCAGTAATTTTTCCTGTTTGACCATAAAGGAAAAGAATTAGCTGGAGAAATATGAATAAGTTTTTCATTTGAATGGATTATGAATAGTTACCAATATAATTATAATCAAAAAGATTTAGAAATTAATAAATAGAAAATATTTATCTTTTATCATGGATTCTCAAAACTTAATGATCATTGACCCCGCATTAGAGGTTCCCGAAATAGAATCTTTTAATGGAATCGTTGCCAAGTCGCCTTTAAAGGTAACCTACCACCTGCCTGCTCTACACTCTCCAGACTCTATGCATATAAAATTAAAAAATACCCGTGGTATAATCCTGATGGGTAGTGCTGCATCAGTAAATGACAAATACGAATGGATGAAGGATATTGAAAAAGTGATTCTTACGGCAATTGAAAAACAATTACCAATACTTGGTATTTGTTTTGGGCACCAATTCTTAGCTCATATCTTTGGTGGGAAAGTTGACTATCTATGGGATACTACAAAAAAGAGGGGTATCAGAAAGGTTCAAACTCTAGAAAATAATCTATTGGTTGAGCCCCAAGATGACTTTTTGGTCTATTCTCATCAAGAGGGAGTAACGATATCTCCAAAAGATTTTGAAGTATCAGCCACAAGTGAAATGGTTAAGATCGAAGGTATGGTTCATAAGGAATTACCAATATGGAGTTTTCAACCTCATATTGAATCATCGAGGACATTTGCAACCAGGATCGGAGTAAACTCAAAGGACTTTGAAAAAACCAGGCCCTATAGCTCAGTATTACTTGAATCATTTTTAAATAATCTCAAATATTAACCCAATGAAATTCATAAACATCATTTTAATAGTGTCTTTTTTCTTTTTTTCCTGTACTCCGCATTCAACACTAATGACAAATAAAGGAATTCCATCTGTAAAAGGTAAAATAAATAAACTTATTGCTGAATCTGATCTGGATGTATCATTAGGTATCAAGGTCATTTCTGTTGAAGATGATAAGACATTGTATGAACTCAATAGTAATAAATTATTTCTGCCAGCAAGTAATAATAAACTTTATACATGCGCAGCTGCTTTACATTATTTAGGTAGAGACCATATTTTCAAAACAACTATTCTAAAAAACAATAATGATCTTGTCTTAAAGGGTGGTGGAGACCCTGACCTTTCAATAGACCAACTTGATTCTCTTGCGCATACCACCGCAGAAATCGTTGAAGATGTTGATACATTATATCTGGATGCGACTCTTTTGGACTCAATGTACTATGGGAAAGGATGGATGTGGGATGAAGGATCCTGGTGGTATGCAGCACCAATAGGAGCATTATCTGTTAATGATAATTGCATTGATTTTCATATAAAACCAGGAAAGCTAGGAGGACCTGCTAGAATAGATCATTTTCCAAAAACTAAATATATATCTCAATCAAATAAAACGACCACAGTTGATAGCAATGCAGAGTTAAAAAAACTAAAAATCGAACGAGACTGGGTAGGAAAAACAAACCATTTTTCAATAACTGGTGAGATAGTAATTAGCGATAGTAGTGATACACTGCAAAGGAATATTCATGACCCAACTTTATTTACGGGTACTCTATTTAAAGAATCCCTAGCTAAATACGGAGTCCAAGTAGACCACATACAAAAAGGGACTAATGTCAATCAGTCAGAAACTATAGCGACCCATTACTCAGACCCACTGATTGCTTCAGCTACAAACTTAATGAATGAGAGTGATAACCTTACAGCTGAATTACTTATAAAAGTAATAGGAAGAAATAATCAAATTGAGGGGAATTGGAAAGATGGACTTGACAGTGTAAAGACATTACTTTCTGATTCTGCCGGTATTGATACATCTAGAATAAGATTAGTTGACGGCTCTGGTGTATCTAGGTACAACCTTACTAGCCCAGATCAATTGACAAGATTTTTAAAATGGTCATATAATAGTAAATATAAAGACGATTTCATCTCCACCCTGGCTTCAGGAGGCAATAAAGATGGAACCATGGAAAAAAGATTAGAAAAAGAGGGGAATCTTATCAGAGCAAAAACAGGCGGTCTATCAGGGGTGAGTAATTTGTCTGGATATATCTTCTCGCCAAAACATGGCCCCTTAGCATTCTCTATTCTGATAAGTGGTTATAAGGGTAGTTCTTACCAAGCTATTCAACTTCAGAACAAAATAGTTCAATTGTTTGCAAATGATTAAACCAAGACAATTAAAGCAAAACTCAAAGATCGGTATTGTAAGTCCGTCTTACTGGTTAAATGTGGATGTCCTGAATAAAACAGCAAAATATTACTCTGATATGGGTTTTAGGATAAAAATTGGGCCAAGTAATAAATTGAAAAATGGACCATTTGCTGGAAGCCCAGAAGAACGTGCAGAAGATATTAATGCTATGTTTGCTGATCCATCTATAGATGCTATCTTTTGCGCTCGTGGTGGATATGGCTGTAATAAGGTATTACCACTGCTTGATTATGAACTTATTAAAGATAATCCAAAGATCTTTATGGGCTTTAGTGATATAACAGCATGTTTGAACTCAATTACACAAAAGACAAAAATGGTCAGTTTCCATGGTCCGATGCTCGTAAGTAACAAAAATGGTATAATTGAGTTCAATATGAGGATCATGCAACAGGTACTAAGTGGTACTTCAGATATGATAATTGATACGCCAAAGGAAACACCTGCACATATTCTAAAATCAGGAGTTGGAAGAGGACCATTGTGGGGCGGAAATATGACACTACTGATCAATCGACTTGGAACTGAGGACAATATAAACACAGATGGCGTCATCCTATTCCTTGAGGATATCAATGAATATTTATATTCTTTTGAAAGAATGCTCATACATATGAAAATTGCTGGCATGTTCGATAAAATAGCGGGACTAGTGTTTGGAGAATTAAAAGATCTTAAAGAAGAAGATATCCCTTTTGGTAAGTCATCAGATGAAATAATCATGGATATTTGCGGTGAATTAGAAATACCGATCGTGTCAAACTATCCTTGTGGGCATGGGAAATACCAAGCTACACTACCTATATCTATTCCAGCTGAATTAAATGCTAATGATCATAAACCCTATCTAACGATCCTTGAATCTGCCGTAAACAAAGATGAATAATTAAATGCTAAACTATATTTGGTTCGGAATGATGTTTATTGCCGTTATTGTGGGGATTTTAACTGGCAATATTGATGCAGTGACTCAGGCTGCGATCGATATGGCAAAGACAGCTGTTGAAATTGCCATTGGTCTTATTGGGATCATGGCTCTATGGCTTGGCACAATGAAGATCGCAGAAGAGTCAGGTCTGATACGAATTATTGCACGGGCCATTCGTCCGATCACGATCAGGCTATTCCCAGATGTGCCTGAAGACCACCCTGCTATTGGTTCGATTATATTGAATATGGCAGCAAACTTACTTGGTCTTGGCAATGCAGCAACACCTTTAGGACTTAAAGCCATGGAGGAGTTACAAGAATTAAATCCAGAGAAAGATACTGCTACAAATGCGATGTGTACTTTCTTAGCGATCAATACATCCAGTGTTCAACTTATATTGCCCGCTACCGTTGTTGCACTTATGGGTGCAGCAGCGAATCAGATATTTATTACTACCATCCTTGCTACAGGTTTATCAACCATTACAGCAATTATTACTGTTAGGTTTTTAGAAAAATTTAAACGTTTTGAAATGCCAACAAGGAACGAACATGATTGATAATATTGTGATATTCACAAACGAACTTTCTAGGTATATCATTCCTTTAATGTTGGTCATGATACCATTTTATGGTCTTGTTTTTAAGAAAGTAAAGGTATATGAATCATTTGTTGAGGGTGCAAAGGATGGTTTTGATATAGCAGTACGAATTATTCCATATTTGGTGGCGATATTGGTGGCAATTGGTATGTTCAGAGCTTCTGGTGCCTTAGAAATTTTATTAACTACAATGGCTCCTTTATTACAATACATAGGTTTCCCTCCTGAGAACCTTCCTCTAGCCCTAATGCGTCCTCTTTCTGGTAGTGGGTCCCTTGGACTTTTGACAGACCTGATCAATGAACATGGACCGGATTCTTTGATAGCAAAGATCGGAGCCACTATGTTTGGATCAACTGAAACAACATTTTATGTGCTCGCAGTTTATTTTGGATCTGTAGGTATTAGAAAGACCAGGCATGCACTTGCAGCCGGTTTGATCGCAGATCTAGTTGGAGTATTGAGTGCCGTTTTCTTCTGCCAATTATTCTTTGCTCAGTCAATCGCTTCCTCAATCCATGATCATGAAATTGAGGTTGTAAATATTCAGGAACTTGATCCAACCATAATGGTCGATCTTAGATATTCATCAAAAAATAATTTTCTAAAAAAGGATATATATGGGGATCTTGAAGAGTGTTTTTTAAGAAAAGAACCAGCCGAAATGCTTTGCCTTGCAAATAAACACTTAAAAGAATCTCACCCAGAACTGCGGTTACTTGTTTTTGATGGTTTGCGAACCCGGAGTGTCCAAAAGAAACTTTGGGATGCACTAGATACTATTCCTTTAAGTGAGCGTACGCAATTTGTTGCTAATCCGAAAAAAGGATCGATACATAATTATGGCGCAGCAGTAGACCTCACCCTATCCTTAGAAAATGGTCTAGAACTTGATATGGGAACAAATTATGATCATTTTGGAGAGCTAGCATTTCCAGCACTAGAAGATTCTCTTTTAGCTCTTGGGAGGTTGACAGATAAGCAGATAGGAAATAGAAGAATATTACGTGAGGTAATGACAAAAGCTGGTTTTTCTACAATAGATTCTGAGTGGTGGCACTTTGATGCATTCTCATATAATGAAACCAAAAATAAGTATAAGATCGTAGAATGACCTTATGAATAGAATACGTATTCAAACACACTTTTGGAGTATTGTACTTTTTTTACCAATGATTTTTATTACTCTTAATTGCTTCAACCATACTAAACGTATATCCAATTTTGATTCAAGAAAAGATCAAATAAGAAAAAAATATATAAATGATGGTTCATTGGCCGTCTTTTCAGCAAATATTGATAAGATCGATAATATAT
Organism: bacterium TMED46; assembly: GCA_002167345.2. GTDB lineage: Bacteria > Fidelibacterota > Marinisomatia > Marinisomatales > UBA1611 > CACEUX01. The sequence goes on from NHCZ02000003.1 coordinate 29,849, forward strand.
GGATCATTAAAGGCGAGACCACTGATCCAACTGCATATCAAAGTATTTTAAGATTAAAAGATTCCTTATTTAAGAATAATAACGTAAAAAATAATTTTGTATTACTGCCCGACCCAGCTCTAAATGATAAAGTTTTTGGAATTGTGAACGTAAGCGTTACTCCAATGAGAGAAGAACCAAGACATTCAAGTCAAATGGTCGATCAGGCAATTATGGGGAATGTTGTTAGGTTACTCAAAAATGATAATGGATGGTATCTAGTCCAAACGCATTATGATTATGTAGGTTGGATAAATAAGTCAGGTCTTTTTGTCACTAATGAATCAGGTAAAAATAACTGGCAAGAAAAAGCAGATAAATCTTTTACTGGTTTGCAAAACCTCATTCGTTCAGAACCAGATAATAATAGCTTGCCAGTATCAGACATTGTATTGAATAATATTGTTATCAGTGAAACGTATGATAATGATTGGTCGCTGATACATTTACCTGATGGACGAAAGGGCTATCTCAAAAGCAAATCCCTGAGATATTTTAATACAAAAAATCAAAATAATATTTACCCTGGTAATATCATTTCGGACGCTAAAAGAATGATGGGAACCCCATATCTTTGGGGAGGGAATTCTACAAAAGGAAATGACTGTTCAGGGTTCACTCAAACAGTTTTCAAAGCAAATAATATTCAGATTCCAAGGGATGCTAGGCAGCAAGCACTGATTGGGACCCCTATACTTCCATCTAAGGATTGGTCAAACATTTTACCAGGTGATCTGCTATTTTTTGGAAGGGGAAATAGAGTAACCCATGTTGGTATAAGTCTGGGTCAAAAGGATTTTATAGATCAAGGTGGTAAAGTGGGCATCAACTCACTTGATAAAGTGTCTCCAGAATTCAATAAGGGAAGATTAGAGTCATTTCTCTTTATAAGACGTATTCTAAATCAATAGAATTAAATAATTCTATCTCATTCTAAACACCCAAAATGGATCCAATCATAAATCAATTGGAGCTTTTCAGGCTTATCATCAAAAAAGTTCAGATCATCTTGAGGCATTCTTTCACCTTCAGTATGTTCTCCAGAACACTTGGTGTATAATAGACTCTGTTCTGGTTCAAATGGTACAACAATGGGACCATGCTGACTGCCTAACATTGTGTTCTCGTAAGTATCCAAGTTAAGAGCGTAAAAGCTATATTCGGGTTCACTATGACAGTGATAACATCTATTTTCAAAAAGGGTAGTCAGGTCTCCAAATCGAACTGTATCAACAACAGCGATTGTGTCCTGATCCTGATCACTATTTGCTATTTTTTCATTATCTTCGCATGAAATAATAAAAACTGTTGATAGCACGCTGAAAATAAATAATAAAATAGGTGGTATATTCTTTTTCATAAAATATTCAAAATCATTGAGTTATAATGATTCAAGTTTGCTTAAATAAGTGAAGTCTGGTGCAAACTCTTTATTCCTTTCCAATTCATATTCATAAACAGCCTTGCCTAAATCAGCCAAAAATGGAATGGTAAGGGAATCATAATCATATGAATCATCATTTAATATTCCATTACTATTCCCATACACAACTGCGCTTAGAAAAAATTCAATCTTGTTCTCGATATCCACAATATATGCATTATCTAAAAGAAAACCATATGCCAATCCTGATTTATTAAATATACTTACTTGATTAGGTATCGCTTTTCTACTATTGCCATATAAAAAGAACTTACAATAACTATCATAATAGCTTTCATCATACCTTGGGGACTCACTCTCTCTTGGTAGAGCTGACATCTTATCTCTGATAAAGTCATAATCTGATCTTGTAAGGTTGAGTTGGGTTTTTGAGTTTGATATCTCAGGAAACATAAGTTTGATTAAAAAGTGATGTTGATCAAGCAAGTTCATGAAATTCTTATTAGAAAAATCCATGGATCTGTCGAATTTTTTACTCTTAAAATAATGAGAATCACCAATCAAATAATCATTGAAAGGGATGTCAAGATGCAGTTCTGAAATTTGCCTGGGTTGTTCATAAACCATTAAGGAATCTTTATAGAATTGAAATCCATTTGTATATCTATTTTCATTAATTGAGAGCTGTAAATTGAGTCTGTGTTTTATTCGTGTTTGTATATGACCAAGTTCCCAGAGTCGTCGATTAATATGTTCACGTCCTAGGAATTCATAAAGTCTGTTATATGATTCGTTATCTGATACAATGAGCAATTTATGTATATAATGACCTATGGTTGCATAACCATCCTCTGATGACGAGTCGTTTATAACACCAGTTAATTTATCTGGTCCTGGTAAAATATTAAGGTGCGTATCTTTATCTATATTCTCTATTGTATTCAGTTTTTCAAGTGCGAGAGCCGCTATGGGTAATTTGATCGTACTCGCGGGATAGAAATAACTGTTAGGATTGAATCCGAATGTATGCTCAGTAAATTTTGGAAGGTTATTGATATCTCTATCTATTTGTGTATAGATAATTTGAGCTCTATATCTTTCAGGCTGAGTTATAATAGTATGATATTTTGCATCAAGCTTATGTAGTAGGTCTGTTAGTATCTTGGAATCTATAGATTTGTCATGCTCTACTGAAGATTTGAAAAATGAAATGGTTCCTAGGGCTAAAGTAATTGTAAGAATGAAGAAAATAAAAGTTCTGGAGTAAAGATTTTTAATAAAAAGATCGATAAAAATAGTAACACATATATTCACCACCACTGATATCATTATGAACCAGGTCCAGGCCAAACCCACTTGCTTTAAATAAAAGACTATCAAAAAGCTCGATATCAATCCAGTGATTAAACTTATTGAGTTGAACTTTCTATTTATCTTGGTCAATAAAAATAACCCAAGTAGACCGCCATATGTAAAGGATGCGATCTGAAGACCAATAATTACTATTGCCGAATCACTCTCATCAAAAATAAGTGCAATGCTTATAAGAACTGATGCCCAGAATAAACTGACGATTCTTGACGTTTTTATTGATGACCTTCCGCCAAACCAATCGACAATGGTTGAAGATGCCAAAGAATTGATAGAAGAGCTAAGAGTTGACATGGCTGCCGAAAATATACCAGCAAGTAATAATCCGCGGAGACCTATCGGCAAATGATCTACGATAAAACTAGAGAATTCTCTATCTTTTTGTAAAGGTATACCATCAAAAAAATGGAATATAAGTGAGCCAGCTAGTAAGAATATTCCAAATTGAAGCATGACAAATATGCCACTTCCGATCATGGCTTTTTGTCCTGACCTTAGATCTTTTGTTCCTAGAACCCTCTGAACCATCATATGGTCAACACCATGTGATGAAAAAGAAAGGAACATACCTCCAATCACTGCACTTATGAAAAAATAGGGGTCTTTGAATAATTCACCAGAAAAATTAAAGATCTTTGTTTTTTCAGCTCCATTTAGGTCTGAGATGATAGCTAAGGCAGAATTATCTGAATGAAGGAGAATATATATAATGGAAATCAGACCTCCCAAAAGATACAGGATAAATTGAAAACTATCTACCCATACAATTGTCCTGATACCTCCCAGTGCTGAATAAATCAGCGTTACAACTCCAATTAAAAGAACTGCAACAGGAAGTGACCACCCTGTAACAACTTGTACAATTACTGCCGTAGCTAAAAATCTGATGCCATCCGCAAGAATACGCGTCAAAAGGAAAACGCCTGATGCTATTTTTTGGATATCCTTATCAAACCTTTCTCCTAATATCTCATAAATAGATGTAATACCTGATGAAAAATATTTTGGAAGAAAAAAGATAGATACGAGTATCCTGCCTAAGATATATCCAAATGCTAGTTGCAGAAAGAACCAATTTCCTCGGTAAGCAATACCGGGGATACTGATGAAGGTAAGTACTGATGTTTCTGTTGCAACAATAGAAAACATGGCAACGACCCAAGGTAGACTTTTATTACCTAAGAAGTAATCTGATGTTGTCTTATTTTGAAGACTCTGGTACCACCCAAAACCAATAAGCCCTGCTAAAAAAATCAATATTATTAAACTATCTACCCAGTGAATAACCTACTCCTATTTTTCAGTATCTAGTTATTTTATTAATATCATACGTCTTGATTCTTTATGATCATTTGATACGATGGTATATATATATATACCAGACGATACATAATTACCGTATTGATTTATCCCATTCCATCGAATTCTATGTTGACCAGGAATAAAGGTATCTTTGACAAGTTCTGCGATCTTATTTCCAATAAGATCATAAATGAATAATTGAACAGTGCGCTCTTTATCGACAGTAAATGATATTTCTGTTGACATATTAAAAGGATTAGGAAAATTCTTGCCAAGGCTTATTTGTGAAGGATGGTCATTAACACCTGTAGTAGAGAGATCTATATTATTGATAATACTTAGATCGTCGATATAGATACTTCCAAATTGTGATTGGCCCTCTGTAAAGCTCAATTGGAAACTATCAAATCTCATATTTCCGTTTAAATTACCATCGCCAATCCATTCTCCTGTACCATCAACATCCATATCCCAAGAAATCAATTTCCAACCGACCCAATCAATAATATACCAAGGGCTGACCTCATGATTTGAACTACTTGTAGATGGTAGGTTATCATCAACACAGAATCTAAACTTATTTCCAGAACCATCACCAAACACATAAACCTGAATTGTCTTTGAATCATTAAAAATAACATCTCTAGGCGGACCACCACTTAAATAAACCCTTATAAGCCAATCATTATCAGAAAGATCCCACCCATATGAAATTTCCATGGATTGACTACTCTCATATAATAAGCTCAAAATTTGTGAATTGGATTGCATCAAAGTACTATCTGGGATAATACCTGTGGTACTTCCTGATGACTGAGGTCCCCACCAATTTGCACCAATACCCTGCTCTAGATTATCTATCTCATTTATTTCGATATCAAAATTTCGTGTTTGGAAACTAAATGACTGATCTATTTCGATCACATTATCAAAAATGTCTGTTATTCCAGAATATAACCTTGTTACGTATACTTCGTTAGGATACAGATTCTGATCAGGGAAATAACATATTGAACTTTTTTCACCTAAAGGATAATAAACCATATCTCCTGAAACTGATGAATAATCTTGAAACCGTTCGAGTAAAAAGTAATCTAACAGATCGATACTGGTATCTAATGTTTCATCAAATTGTATATTAATAATAGGGAAGATTTCAACATTCGTAGCGACACTTGGAGGAAAGATGTTTTCTATTTCTGGCGGAACCATATCTGCTGGTCCAGTTTTAAAAAGCAAATGAAAATCTCCTCCTTCTTCGCCATTCTGATCACCATCCATAAAATGTCCATATACGTCGCGCGCCTCATCAAATATTGTTAATGTATAATTCGTCTCAAATAATAAAGGGTCAGGTGTAAGAATAAGCGTTTGATTATCATACCAATAATACCCTTCAAGGTCGGTAGCAGGACTCATAACAATAGAAGCAATAACTGAGGCAGTATCCATAGGTCTACTAAATTGAATCTCAATTGGATCCCATGCAGGAAAAAGAGAATCTCCTTCAACAGGAACCGTTTCCATGACTATAGGTGGTTGGCTTGATAATAACTCAACATCATGGAATGTAATAAATGTATCCAGAATGGACACCTGAGTAGTGTCACTATAATATCCAGGCGCAGAAACGATTACTTCATAGGTCGAATCAGATAATCCCTCAAACCAGTAGAATCCATTTCTCAATTCCTGTTCATCATTTGAAAATTGATGGAATAATGAATTATAGGTATCTGTGATATACAGATATTCATCGCTTTGTACGGTAGAGCCATTGATCGGGTCTTGTGATTCTATATCCAATATTTGCCCAGCCAATTGTCCTACAAAAGGTCTATCAATTTCATGATAATCAAGAATGGAATAGAAAAATAAATATGCCAACATTCTTTTATATTCTTCATTCATTACTAATTGATTTTGAGCTGGGTTTGTATGGTGTCCTTCCTCGCTTAGTTCTGAAGGCATATTTGTATTTCGATTAACATATAGATAAGGCCCACCAGAATTGGCGCAATAATCACTCCATGTATAAAAACTGCAATCTCCATAGGAGCCTGTTGTCTCTATCCTCATTCCTTGAGTAAGGATATCGATCATAAAAGAACTCATTTCTTCTCCACCAACAGGTGGATCAGGGTTACCATTATTTAGTTGTCCCCACAATAATAGCGTTCTATTCGTATTAGTATTTGAACTGGCATCACTATGGATAGAATGATACCAGGATGCACCAACAGTATTAGCATAATTAGTGCGCTGATATAAGGATACACTTTGATTATCATTAGTTCTAGAAATGTATACCGTATCTATGTCAGACTGTGAATTAAGTATATCCCTAAGCTCTAAACCTACCTGTAATACTTCCTTAGCTTCAGAGTATCCGTTTATTCCCATATTCTCATCCTGGCTATGACCAGGATCAATAAATAGATTCCACCCAGCGAGACCAGTAACCTGAGCATTATATATGGACACTATCAAAAAGAAATATTTTAAATATTGCATCAATGTTCTTCTAATAACATCTCATTTACGGACCCGTCATTCAGATCAATATAAAAGAAGGAATGATTGCTGATCCATATGGGATTCATTTCTATTTTTTCTAAATCATTTGCAACTGGATCTATATTTCCAGTTTTTGAATCCCATAAGTAAATATCTCCTGATGTGACCTGATAACCATCGTCTTCCAGTACCATGAAAATAACCATATTGCCATCTGGTGAGACCTTAGGTGCATTCCCATTCCCAATATCATCTATTACGGTATCACTATTTTTGATGATCATCGTATTATTTCCATATACTTCAAAAGTAATTAACCTGGCATCGGAAGAGTAGGACAGATTTAAGATCATATCATTCGCTTCGTACAATAGAGTAGTATCAAGATCACCGGTCTTTTTATATAATTTATTTCTTATAGCATAGATGAGTGGCATATCCCACTCATTATTAGATCCTTTGATATTTTGGGTCATCAATTCACTATCTAACAGATAGTGAATGGTATTATTTCCCGTCCAGCCAATTGGATATATATTTTGATCAGTGAGTTCAATCACCGTATAATCAATAGCTCCCATCTTATTAATCACTATTAAACCATTCTCTCTTCTTTTTCTTTCATAGACAGATTTCATTACCATAAGCTTTTCACTATCTGGAGACCACTTGCATTGGAAGGAATTAATATTTGGAATATCTACCATAATAGAACCTTTGGCCTCGATAATATCTAAGCTGGTATAATTAGAATTTGTGAGCGTTAGAGTAGACCTGTCTGGTGATGCATGTATGGAAAAAAAGGCTCGCTGTGATCCTATTTCATCTAACTGAGAAATAAGATGGTTGCTAGACAAGAGCATATTAAAAAATAGAATTAATGGAAAAAGTTTTCTTTTTGAAACTCTGATAAACATAATTTTCTTAAGCCAATATTTTTAAACTTGTAATTAGATTAACGGTATTGATTTTTAATACCTAATTTAAACTTATTAAAAAGTGTATGACCAAAATTAGATATAAGATATTATTTTTTTCAACGTTGACCATTTTGGCAAATGCGATGCCTCTAAATAAAGAGTTTAGGGCAACTTGGGTGATAACATGGGAATATATTAATTCCTCACAAAATGCTGAACAGACCATGGCTCGTATAGATGAGATCATGGATAATCACGCGATTGCTAACATGACTGCCGTTTTTTTTCAGGTTAGACAAAGTGGTACCGCTTACTATAACTCTAGCTATGAACCTTGGGGGTATTACGCCGGTTATCAACATCCAGGATTCGATCCACTACAATATGCTATTAATGCTGCTCACAATAAAGGTCTTGAACTTCATGCTTGGTTCAATGTATTTCAGGCTTCTAGTATGCATGAAGGAGCACCTGCTCAGTTGCATCCGGAATGGGTGTGTAGAGATCGAGATGGAGACCCAATGACATCAAGCCGTAGTCTTTCTCCGGGTCTCGAAGATGTAAGGCAGTACACAGTCAATGTTGCAATGGAAATAGTGAATAATTATGATATCGATGGCCTTCATTTAGATTATGTAAGGTGGAACGAACATTCTAGTGGCTCCTTTAACACACTGCCACCTGGACAGGTCGAAGAGATCAGAATGATGGATGGAACAATAGCTCAAGAAGCGTTAGAGGATCTTGAAAACACAAGAACGGGAAGGTATTTGTATGATATCGACCATCCATACTCAGCTGGGATCCCAGATAATTTCTCTAATTGGGAAGACTGGTGGAGAGATGGTGTGACCACTTTTGTAAGCACCCTCCATGACTCCATCCAAAGTATAAAACCATATGTAAGACTTTCCGCTGCTGTATTGGGTCGATATAACTGGGGTGGATGGCAAGGATATGGTACCGTATATCAGGATGGTGCTTTATGGTTCAATGAAGGATTTGTGGATCAATTAACTCCTATGCACTATCACTGGACATCACCAAATAGTTTTGTTCAAATGCTAACAGGTTCTAATGAGAGCTGGTCGCCATACATTCAACAGGGGATAGATGAAGGAAGGCTTTTCTCTGCAGGTCCTGGATCATATGTTCTGGCTGATCAAAACCTTTGGGATAATCACTCTGGAATTGTTAATGCTGTTAGAAACCTACAATTCATTGATGGTTTTCAATTCTTTAGTAACGGGACATGGGAAGACTATCAATATTGGGAAGAAACAGGACATACTTTTTTTAAAGAAAAAGCAATAGTAAGAAATATTTCTGAATATGAAACCAACACAGGTATTCCTGAGGTCCCTGAGGTTTCCATCGATCAAACCAATGAACTAGAATATCTAATTAATATTTCAACGAGTGATCAGGATGATATGATCTGGACTGTGGTGGGACTTACCCCTTCTGATAGTTTAAATATGTCTCCGAAGATCCAAAGCACCTATTATGGAACTGGAAATATGGTAGTACCACTCAACTTTGATGGGCTACAGCTCTATGAAGGCACCTACGATATTAGTATTCAAAATTTTAATCGATTCTGGGTTGGTTCTGAAACTATTGCACTATCCACAACAGGTACTATACCATCTTACCCCCCAACACTCTTAGAAGTTAATATTGACCAGGGTGATACTATTGCTGTAAATACTGTTGTAAGATTTGAATTCTCAAAGGAAATGGATCAGTCATCATTTTTATCCGCATTATCACTAAACCCCGAGCCCGATACTCTTTTGATTGAGTGGTCTGAATACTGGGAAGACCAGGGAAGGGTCGTTTCAATATATTTCCCTGAACTATTGGATTTTGATACGGATTATACCATTGGGTTATCCTCTGACCTGACAGATATAATAGGACTTGAATTTGATGGAAATATGGATGGGACAGCTGGTGATGGTATCTCGATAACTTTTCATACAGAACCAACAGATCTTACTGGTCCTCAGGTTACAAGTACATACCCATTATCGAATCATGTTTTTGATACAGAAGGTGTATTTAATGTTATGTTTGATGAGATGTTGGACGTCTCCTCAATAGATGAGGTGTCAATTCAGTTCCAATCTGATGGACAGACTCTAACCACGGATCATATTGAGTATACTGTTGATGAGATAACAATACTTTCTATTAAACCATTCGCACCATTGATCAATAATACTAATTGTATGATTACTCTTAATGGTATAACTGATACGCTTGGGAATAGCATAGAAAATCCACTGGAATATTTATTCTACACCACAGACTTTTATTATAGCAATAAAACTTATATAGATCGATTTAATGCAGGCGCCGGATGGTGGCAGCCCGACGGAAGTGGTTCAACCACTGGAATTCTTGGTAGCGAGACCCAGTTCAATTACAGTAACTCTGTATTCGTACCTGGTCTAAGTATGAATACAAATGGTAGAAAATCTGGTTCACTTCGATATGGATGGGATCCTAATGCATCATCATCTTTTTTAAGATTACATAATGGAGGAGAACCCTCCGATATACCTTTGGATACATCAGATGTTATCCAATTGTATGTTTACAGTGATGGTAGTGGAAATCAATTCAGTATTTCTCTGTATGAGTATCTAGATGGATCTTTGACGGAAGATGTGATTGAGATCATGGGATGGAAAGAATTGAATTGGACAGGATGGAGATTAATAGAATGGGATCTTTCTGACCCAGATCAGGTTGGAAACTGGCTCAGCAACAGCGAGACAATGAATGGAGATGAATACTATTTGGATGGGTTCTTATTAAAACCAGGCTCCAATAGTGATATGGTTGGAAGGGTCTACTTTGATGATTTGCGAATAGTAACCAAAGCACAAGGTAACCCACCTCAGAACTTTGTCCCTATCATAACATCGATCCCAGATACTATCATTGAAGATGGCTCTAATTTTTACTTCTATGTACAGTTTTCTGATAATAACGAAAATGACATTCATCAGATAGATGTAACTACCGATACTTCAGCAGTTCAAGCAACTATTTATGGGCACACATCCGGCTCCGTAGTCAATATTAATTATGAACCATTCATTGGCACAACAAATATTAGTGTTATCGTCAATGATTTTGGGTTTGGAGAATTATCAGATACAGTTCAATTTTCTCTGCAGATACAAGGAGAGCTGTCAGGTGATGCAGAACCCTTACCCAGACTATTTCAAATAAGCAATACATACCCTAACCCCTTTAATCCAGTGATCACAATAGACTTTGAGATCGATAGACCAAGAAATATATCAATGCATTTATTTGATTTAAAGGGGAGAAAGATAAGAACTGTCTTTGAGAATAAGGAATTTCAGGCTGGATTCTTTCAAGAAAAGTGGTTTGGAAAAGATGATAAGGGTATACAGGTATCAAATGGTATATATATGGTACTTCTTATATCAGATAAAAATAGATTGAAAAGAAAAATAACACTTTTAAAATAGGTAGTATGAGAATAATCAAATTAATTGCTCTAGTGTTTCTCCTACTAAGGTGTAGCTCACCTGTAGATACGATCACAATACTTGAACCGGTTCATATTAGCAATGATAGCATTGTTAGAACTGGGCTGGATGTTCTTATTGAAGACCATCTTAATTATTTAAAGGGAAGATCAATAGGGTTGGTCACAAACCATACAGGAATAACCAAAAATAAGGAAAAGAACTATGAACTTTTTCAAGCCATCCCGGTTGTATCCTTAAAACGAATATTTGCTCCAGAACATGGGTTCTATGGAGAAGCAAGTGCAGGGGATAAGGTGGACTATGATGGTAAAAACACTTCAGGACCTGAAATAATCTCACTCTATGGTAAAACAAGAAAGCCAACAAAAGAGATGCTAGATGGAATCGACCTTATTATCTATGATATACAGGATGTAGGAGCCAGGTTCTACACTTATATATCCACACTTGGTATTGTCATGGAGGCAGCAGGAGAATATGGTATTGATGTGATGGTCTTAGATAGACCAAATCCTATTGGAGGAGAGATAATTGAGGGGGCTATTCTTGATACAGCCTTTAAATCATTTGTAGGATACTACCCTATACCTATACGATATGCATTGACCGTTGGTGAGTTGAGCCAAATGGCAGTAAAAGAGGGTTGGTTAACTTCAAATCCACCTAACCTTACCATAGTGAAAATGGATGGCTGGAAACGAAAAATGTTTTATGATGATACAAATCTACCTTGGATTCCACCCTCACCTAATATTCCAGACTTAGAAACAGCGATCATATATCCTGGGATGTGTTTATATGAAGCCACTAATGTATCTGAGGGGCGAGGAACAAATAATCCGTTCAAGCAAATGGGGGCTCCTTGGATGACTTATACGATTGCGAAAGAAATGAGAGATCTAAGTTTTGAAGGAATCGACTTTAAATACGCAAAATTCAAACCAAAGAATATTCCCGGAAAGGCAGAAAAACCAAAATTTGAAAACCAACGTTGCTGGGGACAAAAATTCGAGATAACTGATAGAAATAAATTTCGATCAGTAGAGGTTGCGATCCAAAGTATTTACATAACCTTTGGATTATTTACAGAGCACTTTCGTTTTAAACAAGGGAGATTAAATAAATTATTTGGTACCAATCAATTATTCCTTTTACTTAGGGGTAAACTAAAGAATGATAAAGGGAAATTGATCAAATCACCACCCGAATTATTAAAGACCCTTGATGAAGACAGGAAAAAGTTTTCTGTAAAATCAGCAAGTTACCATTTATACAATTAAAGAATTATTTTAGATATAAAACTTTTTTATTTATTCTTTGACTTGGAGTATTTAATTCAAGAATATAAATACCATTTGATAAATGGAAATTAGTTGAGCTAGGTGACCAACTAAGCAAGTGGTTCCCTTCCCTATACTCCCCACTCACTATAGATTCAATCAGTCTACCTCTCATGTCAAATAATTTCAAATCAACATTATCTCTTACAGGTAAATAGAAATTGATCTTCATCATTGGATTAAACGGATTAGGATAGGTGCATAGCTCTATTCCGCTAGGTAAGGTATTTTTTATATTTTTTTCAGAATTCAGCCAATGAGAATTAATGGATTCGGTCAATGACTCTTCTGAGTTCATATCATCATATCCTAATGCCCAAACCATCACACCGCCGAGGTTCCTGCTTTGAGCAAATTCACATTTGTGTTGAATAGATATTGGATCATCAAATGTGATGATCTTCGATTGGTCTTCTTTGACAAGATAGGGACATTTGGCAATATTATCCCATTCGTAGGTCCAACCATTTCCTATAAGAGGTAATATTTCACTATAATACATATCAATAACAGACCCTGTAAAAGACCCGTTGATTGTAGATGCATTGTATTTTTTACCCCAGAATGGAATCCCCATATTAATCTTATTTTCAGGTAACCCCCTTGTATTAACTAGGTAGTTAATTCCTGTCTCTATCGAACCATCTGCATCACCTGGTGGTGATTGATATAAAGGGGAATTATGACCAGCATGGGAACTCCAACCTCCGTGAATGTCATATGTCATAGCATTGAAAAAATCTACATGAGGTCTTAAAGCGCTCATATTAAGCCATTGCCCCGACCAATTTGATATTGGAACGGCCATAGTGATCAGTAATTGAGGATCAAAACTATAAAATACAGAATCAAGTTCTTCAATAAAGTATGTAAGATTATTCTTTTGTTCGATGGTTTGTGGGAATTCCCAATCAATATCTACTCCATCGTAACCAAAAGCAATTATCTTATCTATGATACTAGAAATAAATTCAGCTCTCAATTCATACGTTGAGGTAGAGGATACAAAACCTTCCGTATGGCCCCAACCACCTAAGGCAAGGATAAACTTACTATTATTATTATGAATATGATCTGCAATTGAAGGGTCAAAAAATCCAGCAGGGGATTCGATCCCTCCTTCTTCATCTGGCCAGGCAAAGGAATGATTGATATGAGTGAAGGTTTCCAGATCAAGATCCTGTGGTGGAAATGCATCCTGAACCCAGTAAGGGTAATAACCTACAACACGCTGAGCATTTAGGATACTAAAAAAAAGAAAAAGGACTATGTTAAACTTCATTGGTCTATAAACTAAAAAGGGGCTTTAAATGCCCCTTTTTAGTACTAGAATATTTAAATATTCTTATTTATTTAACAAAGGTCATTCTACGATTCAGCAGAATTGAATTTGTCCTTAACTGGTATATATACATACCTGTAGATACCTTAGCACCTATCTCATTTGTTCCATCCCAATTCGCAATATGCTGCCCTGAGTTCATCGCTTGATTGACAAGTGTCTTGACCAATCTACCTTCAAGATTGTAAACAGCAAGGTTTACATGCTCATTAGCAGGAATGGTAAAATCAATTCTAGTATCAGGATTGAATGGATTAGGATAGTTCTGTTTTAGAACATAACCACTAGCTACTACAGTTTTTGGGTCATCATCAGAGATAGATGACATATCTGCTGCATAATGGAAAATAGCATTAGTGTAAAAGTCAGCTAAGTATATGTTTCCATCGGCATCCCATGATGCACCACGTGGACCATCTGTGACTCCTTCACCAGAACCATCAAGGTTGTGCCTATTACCCACAAGACCGAATGGAAAACTTAAATCTTCCATGTCAAATAACCAGTTTGTACCTCCAAGAGGTCCACCCCAGCCAGCTGTAAGTGCTCCAACTACAAGATAGTCTTCATCTGGAGAAAGATCAAGCGCACTTACCCAGAGAGCAGTTGTGTCAAATAATGTATCTGCATAGTAATAATCATAAAGGTCAACAACATAGGCTGAATCTGCGCCCATTGCACTACCAATGTGTTCATAGTTAGCATCAACATCATAGTATACACCAAATGTATCAACAAATGTATGCTGAATCACACCAGGAACAGAACTGTTCCAATGAGTAAAACCATGACCGTTCCAGGTTGATCCAAGTAGCATATCTTCCCCGCTTCCTGTTACAACAATTGTGCGGTTAATATGTCCTACTGTATCGATCGCATTACCAACGTAGTTGAGGTCAGTATCTAGGGTCACGACAGGTAGTTCAGCTGCTAGTACATAACTGACAAAAACATTACCATTGTCATCAGCCGCTGCTTCTGAAAGTGATCCCTCACCTATCCACATTGCAGCACCTTCACCAGTCATATAGTTGATTTTGTAAAGTGTTTTGTAATGCGAGCTTAGGATATGCCCATCAGCGTCCAGAGCGATACCACGTCCACCACCTGAGTTCGCACTCTCTGCTGTAAGAGAGTCTGAAGTCCCATCAGGAAATGTTAAAATTTCAATTGGTGAGAAATCTGCATGTTGGCCTGTTGCTGGATCTAATACATAGATTCCTCTATAGTGAACTGTGTCACCATTTGCCAGAACTTCCATACGTCCTTGACCACCATTGATATTTATCCATACATGTCCATCAGGTGCGACAACCACACCATGAGGAGCACCCTGCCAGACTCCTTCTGAGCCTTGTACAACGCCTCCGAGAGTATCA
>NHCZ02000004.1 GCA_002167345.2 bacterium TMED46
ATTTTGATTGACACTTTCACCATTTGTTACAACCACGACAGGAAATCACCTACTGCTGTTTATGTAGAAGTGACAGGTGAATCAGTTGAAAAAGATATTGATAAACGTCCACCTTTCTTTACTGACAAACGAGTGAAGAAGGAGTTCAGGACAACATCAAAAGATTATACAAATACTGGTTATGATAGAGGTCACTTTGGAGCTTCTGATGCATCTCATGATTGGGATAAGAAACATCAGAAAGCAACATACTCAATGGCGAACATTGTTCCACAAACTCCATTTGCAAATCGGTACAAGTTTATTGCGTTGGAGAAACATGAACGTGAGATGGCGGTCAAGTATGGTCGTTTAGAAAATATCACGATTGCATATTGGAACAACAGACCAAAGAAGATTGGAAATTCACAACTTCATGTGCCGAGTGGATTTGCAAAACTTTTTACTGATGGTAAGAATTACAAGGAGTGTTTCTTTGTTTGGAATAATGACAAATACGATAAGAGCGATGGTCAAGATCCAAACAAATACAAACAGGATTGTGATAAGTTGATTGCAATGTGGGGCACACAAGTTGGTGAAGCAGATTCATGGTCAATGAAAGATAAAGGTGCATTGGTTGATTTGTTAGAAAAATACATCGATTCGGAAAAAAATCAATCAAAGGTAGGTATCGCATCATCTTTATTAAAAGCAATTAAGAAATGATAAAGTGGATAAAGAAAAGATTACAGATTTTATCGGGTGTAGAAATGGGAAAGGTGATTGAGTTTCCACAAACACCCGAAAATCTTGATCGTCTTGCATCTTCTAAAGCACTTTTAAAAAGCACAGACCATCATACGACTGATCCAATTTATGAAACACTAGACAAAAAGAAATAATGGCTTATTCAGATAAGGTAATAGAGCACTATGAAAAACCAAGGAATGTGGGTTCTCTTGATTCCGCTGACGATAGCGTTGGTACTGGTCTTGTTGGAGCGCCTGAATGTGGTGATGTAATGAAACTTCAAATAAAGGTAGATGATGAAACAGGTATTATTTCAGATGCTAAGTTCAAGACCTTTGGTTGTGGTAGTGCAATTGCTGCTTCTTCCCTTGCTACTGATTGGGTTAGGGGTAAATCTATTAGTGAGGCGGAAGAACTCAGTAATGTGGATATCGTTGAAGAACTTTCACTCCCACCTGTCAAGATCCATTGTTCGGTTTTGGCAGAGGATGCAATTAAGGCAGCAATAAATGACTACAAAGAAAAACAAGGACTTTGAACTCGAAACAATTTACACTTATAACACTTCTAAAGGAGAAAAAGGTTGGCTAATAAGAGTCCGCTCCCTCAAGTAGATCATGGAGTTGATGTATGTGGTGATGAGTGGGATGAACCAGTTGGGAGAGAAGAGTATGTTGGAGTTACTATGATAAAACAACACGATCCAAAACACCCATACTGTACCAATTGGCCAGTTAGAAAATCGAAAGAATCAGATGAAAAAGTTTAACGAGTATTCCTCTTTTGAGGAAAAAATATTATCAACCCTTAAAAAGAAACCAAGTGACTTACTTGCACTTTCTCACAAACTTGGAGAAGATGTTACACCAGTAAATTCAATGTTACAGCACTTGCAAGTTTATGACAAAGTACAATGTATCAATGACATTTGGAGAGTTAAAAAATGAAATCCTTCAAAGAGTTTTCTGAAAAATGTTGTGATGAATGTGATGAACAGTTTGACCATGTGATTACTGAAGCGGAATACCAAGGAAGAAAAGTTGAACTCAACAACCCTTTTCGTACTCCTAAAGGTCCAAAGAAATTTTCAGTTTACGTAAAGAATGAAAAAGGCAATGTAGTCAAAGTAAATTTTGGAGATCCAAACATGGAAATCAAACGAGATGACCCTGCAAGGAGAAAGTCATTTCGTGCAAGACATAACTGCTCAGACCCAGGCCCCAAATACAAAGCAAGGTATTGGAGTTGTTATCAATGGAGAGCATCAGCAAAGGTGGACAACTAATGAAAAATTTTAAAGAGTTTATTACAGAGAAGAATGTTCCAACCAATCCAAAACTTTGGTCTAGGGCAAAAGCACTTGCAAAACAGAAGTTTGATGTTTATCCGTCAGCTTATGCAAACGGATGGGCAGCAAAATGGTACAAGTCCAAAGGTGGAACTTGGAGGTCAGAGTGAAACGATTTAGAGAGTTTTCTGAAGACCTACGAAAGTGGTTTGATAAGAAAGACCCTCAAGGTGGATGGAAACGAATAGGAACTGATGGTTCTGTTTTGGGTCCGTGTGCAAGACCAGATAAAGATGGTGATGGTGACCCAGATGGACCAAAACCCAAATGTATGTCAAACAAAAAGATTCGTCAATTAACAAAGAAACAACGTGCAGCTGCGGTTCGTGCAAAAAGAAAGTATGACAAAGATCCAGACAGAAAAGGCAAACCAATTAATGTCTCAAACTTTGGGAAGGGTAAGTTGTGAAAACATTCAAGTCCTTTATCACAGAGTCATATAACAATTGGGAAAACGAAGAACCAGTTGAGTATTCAAAACATCTGGAAAAAACATTTGGTAAACCAGATGAGATGACCAATAGTCAGTTGTGTTGGTTTGCGAAGGATGGGTTTAAGAGAATAGTGGTGAAGGATGAATATATTTTACATGGTTCACCAGCACCACATTATGATTTCATTTACTGTTACATTGACTTACAAGTTCCTGAGAAGTTTGCAAAACCTCTTGCAGATTCAAGTGGAAGTATACTCATAGATTTTCTCAAAGGTGAAGTTGGTGCAAGGTGTGGTTCTATTACTGCAAACGCTACAACTCTCAACTATGTTCTTGATGTTGTTGCGGAGAGAGTCAAACCATCCAAGAAAGAGTATGAGAAACGTATTCTTGGAATGAGGAAAATGTTTACAGATGGTGAGAAGTATGAATTAGAATGGTGGCTAGATGAGTCAGGTGATGCAGACCCAAAGAATGAGTATTATAAATGAAACGATTTGTTGAGTATTATCTTGAAGAGAAGGACATGAGTCATTGTGACTGCAAAAACCCAAAAGGTTTTTCTTGCAAAGCATCTTGTAAAGCAAAAGGAAAGGTTGCAAGGACAGGTGGAGAGTACAAAGGTAAAAAAATCAAATCAAAAAAGTATGGTGGTCCTGCATGATAACACATGGAAACAGTATACGAGAAATACAGACCAGCGCATGAGGTCTTGATTGAATATTATGCTTATGAGGACTTGAGAAGAATATTAAAAATAGAATGGGAACATGAAGACGATTTGTATAGAAAACATAGTGATGTTTTGTGGAAAGAATATGAAAATGCAGCTGCAAAAGAAAAAAGTAGGGAGGAAAATTCAAAATCTGCTAGGATTGCGAGGAAACTCGAGCAGATGAGATTGACAGATGAACTAGTAACTAAAATCAAATTGAGGAATGCTAAATGAGTTATTCACGATGGTCACATTCTCCCTTCTACACTTACTGGTGTTCAAGTAAGGCAGAGAGAAAAGAGGATGAATTATTTGCTTGTCATGTGGATTTAGAATCACAAGTAATTATTACATATGAAGAGTGTAAAAAAATAGAAGACAGTTTAATGTCGATCAAGGGTAAAATCAATCAAATAAAAGATGATGAAGAAGCAACAGAATTGCAAGGATACATCAAAGAGTTCATATCGGATGTAGATCACAAATATTTGACCGAAATAAGAGGTGGACAGTAGTGTTGGGTTTTAAAAATTTTTTAGAGGAACAGGTAGAGGTAGAAAGTATTTTAAAATATTATCCTAATCCTAGAGAAGTCAAGTATATTAGATCAGTCAGACATAAGTTGATTAAGAAGAATCCCGATATGAAACCGATAGGAGATGACAAGTTACACGTTACACTTGCAGGAGGAGCTGGGTGGAAAAAGATAAGTTCAAAATTCAAGGATGTAAAATTCGATGATCCAAATTTTCAATTGGAGTTTGAAGAACCAAAAAAAGTAGAATCATCTGGTAAGGTTTCTTGGTATATGAAAGTCAAACAACAAAGACAACTCAAGGACTATGTTACAGATTTGTTACAATCAGACCCAGACCCGAAGAGAGTGTTTCATGTATCGATTGCAAATAAGACGGGCAAGGTAGGAGATTCGGTTGCAAACGTTTAAACAGTTTTCAGAGGCACCAAGGATTCCCAGAAAGAAGGGACAACCTGCTGGTAGTGACAAACACTCTGACCTTTACACAGATGAGAATCCAAAAGGAACGATACATGGTCTAAAGTTTGCAACTGTCAAAGATGCAGAAGCAAGTGTGAGGAAGATTGAGAATAGTGGAAAAAAACACGCACACAAAATTCAAGCTGCAATCGCAATGGAACAACGAGCAAGAGTGATGGGAAAAAAAGGTGCCGCAGCGGTGTATCGTGCATACATTAATAAAATGAAAGAAATCACAAAGAAAAGAAACAAGAAATGAAAAAGTTCAAGGATTACATAGAGACAGAATCATTCACGGAAGAAGAATGGGGCGACATATTGTTCGCAAAAGAATTAGAAATACGAAAAATCTCAGAGGATGTCTCTCGTTCAGACCTTGACCAGATAGAGAAATATGCAGACAAGTTATTCGCTGCTGTTGGTATTGATGTTGAGTTTACTCGTCATTTTCTGGATAGGGTTAATGATGAGCGAAACAAGAAACCAATTAATACGGCAGAACTTATACGTCTTTTTAGGCTCACGTATAAAAAACATGGTAAAAAGATTCCAAAAATGGGTCCAGATGCACAGGCGGTAATACATGACATGGAAACTGATGTTAATATGCCTTTTGTACTTCAGCGTGATCGTGATGGTATGTTGGATATGGTGGCGAAAACAGTGATGAGAAAAAAAGATTTTAAGACAAGTAATCAAAAGTTAAAGGTATAATAATATGGCAGACGATTTTGATTTTGGGTTTAGTGCAGTATCAACTGAAGAGTTTCAAAAGACCCAGACAACAACAGAAGTTCAACCATCAGCAGTTTCGTCTGATGAGTTTGACGAACTCAAAAAGAAAATGGACTCAATCTCAAGTTTGATACAAGCACTTGGAGATAAAGAAGATACAAGTTTATTTGATGAGACAGGAGAAAAGATTTCTCGTTTAGAAGAAAAGGTTGACAAGATTTTAGAGATTGAGTCAACGCAAATTGCAAGCGCATTAAGTGAACAGGGTAGTTCAATTCGTGCAGTCATTGATGAAGTTGAAGAACGTAAAGACGAACTTAATGAAAAATTTGCAACGAGATTGAAAGAATTGGAATCATTAGTGATTCCAATGTTAAGGGGATTGATGAAGAATCCAGACAAAGAGTACATCTACTGGCCAAATCGAACACCCATATTAGAAAAACAGATAGAGAAAGTTTATTCCATCACAAGGGAGTCATGAAAAAGTTTAGGGATTATCTGGTAGAGTTTGATGCACCAACCATCTATTGTGACATGGATGGTGTCCTTGCTGATTTCCAGAAGTTTACCAGAGAACATCTGGGACAGAAGTTTACCGATGAAAATTGGCACGACTTACCACCAGATATGTTTTATCAACTCCCACCAATGCCTGATGCAAAACAATTGTGGAGGTTTATTGGAAGATACAATCCAAATATCCTGACTGCTATTCCTAGAGGTGGAAGAGGACCAATATCAGAACGTGCAGCAGAGGATAAGAAACGATGGATGAAGAAACATTTTGGTGTAAATGATGCAAGAGTTTATGCAGTTATGCGTAAAAACAAAGCAAACTTTGCGAAGGATGGTAAGGACGGAAGACCTAACCTACTGATAGATGACCATGCAAAAAACATTGATGCGTTCAAAAAAGCGGGTGGGTTGGGTATTGTTCATACATCTGCTTCGAATACCATCAGAGAATTACGTAAAATCGGGTACAGATAATTTATAAATATTAATATGAAAACTTTTCAACAATACATAGACGAGCGCATTGACGATAGAGAAAATCGTGACATACAGCGCAGAAAAGAACAACTCAAGAGGCTTACCAAAAGGTATAAGGATTCAAAATGATTGATACCGCTTTTATTCGTTCCATTAGAGAGGGTTTGAAACAGTCAAGAAAACCCAAAGAAGAAGGAACAGACGAACTAACTCAAGAATATAAAGAAATGACTCCTGGGCAGACAGACGAAGCTCTTGACCCTGTGAACAAGGATGCAGTCAAAAAGAAGTTCAAAAATCGCAAAGACAAAGACATTGACAATGATGGAGATGTAGATAGTTCGGATGAGTATCTTCACAAGAAAAGAAAAGCGATTTCCAAAGCAATGAAGGAAATGGCAGAAGAGATTGAAGGGTTGGATGAACGTAGAAGGGACTATTCAAATCTCATTCCTTTTCCCGATAAGGTATTGACTGATTTTGCAAAACGTGCAAAGAAAGCAGGACTTGACTTTGACCAGTATACGAAGTTTGTAAAAGGAACTTTCAAGGATGGTGCAGATGAAGGAAGAGCAATCATTAAAGGCAGAGAAATCTTCAAAGATAAAGAAGATGGAAGAAAAAAATTATCTGGAGCGGAAGCGAAGAGAGATAATATTGCAAGACGAGCCGCTCTGAGAAAAAGATTAGGAATTCCAGAAGATGTTGAAGTAGGGTTAGAAGAAAAAATGCATAAGGGTATTCGTCTTACACCAGAACTTCTCAAGAACGTCAAGAAGTTCGGAGTTGAGTTAGAGAAGTATGCGAAGAAGAGTGGTGGAATTGACAAAGACGATTTTATGAAAGTCGCAACAATCGCAAAGAAGGGAATGTTACCAGACAAGAGTGACATTCCAAGTGACACAGACCCAAGAGATAAAGTTCTCTCAATGATGGCAGGAATTGTTGGAGATGAGATTCTTCTTGCATTCAAAGGACTCTCACCTTCTATTGACAATTACATCAAGAAGACGATGAAGGAAGATACTGAACTTGATGAGGCTCCAGAAAAATTTGTAGTTGTTGATACGTCAGATGACTCACCTATTTTGGATATGGTTTATGCAATCTATGATACGAAGAGACAAGCGATTGCCGGTGCGAAGAAAGCTGATAAAGAACTTAGAAAGAGTTATGGTCATAATTATGTTTCAGTAAGAATTATGAAGACCAATAAAAAACAAAAAGTCGGTAAGAAATATAAGGGTGATACATATGATGATTTAGTTAGAATTAGAGAAGAAGTTGAAATTGATGAGAAAAAACATTCTGATTACGATCTCTATCACAAGACATTCTCAGGTGCAATGCAGCATGCATATGCAGTTGCAAAGAAAAGAGGATATGTTGTAGACAAAGATGATATTGACAACAAGGTTGCAACTGGTCCAAGAAAACCATCTAAGGGAAAAACAAATCGTTACATTCTTGGAACAGATAAGAAACAGAATCTTCACGTTCAAGTAGCAAATCTTGACAACAAAAGATTTGAACTTAATATGTATATTGAGAGTGTTCAAGAAGATGAGGACTTGGAGAAGATTGCAAAAGAACTTGAAGGTGCATCAAAAAAACATCTTGGTCAGTCGAAGAAAATCAAGAAACACATTGACAAGATGAAAGAAGAAGTTGAACTAACAGAAGCGCCTTCTCCCAATCAAGCTGCAATTGACAGGTTTATGAAAGGTGGTGGTAAGATTACAAAGATTGAGCCTGGAACAGGAAAACAAGGTGCAAAACAAGTCGCAGGATTCAAGAAGACCTTTGACAGAGCGATGAAAAAACAAAGAGAGATTGAAAAGGGTGATGCAAAACGAAGGTATGTAAAAGGTGGTGGTAAATCTGGTGACTATAGTATGCCTGATTACAACATTGTAAAAAATATTAATAAGTTTCCAAGATCACTTGCAAGTGGTTTACAGAAGATGATTCCTGGCGTGAAGTTGTCAAATTACAAGATTGAGAAGACAAAGGTGCCTGGAATGGGAATCACATTTCCTGGCGATTCTGCACCTAAGTTGATGATTGAATATCGTGAGAGAATGTTTGATCCAGGCCTTGGAAAGATTGGTGCAGATCCAAAATTCTCAGAACCTGGCGTTGATACAAAAACTTATCGTAAGTTTGAGATGATTGTTTACATCAACGAAGCTGCAACTGCAAAAGACAGAAAGTCAGACAGAGTAGATTGGTTTCAACGAAAAGAGTTTGAA